>JBBEWH010000152.1:0-96689 GCA_037414955.1 Actinomycetes bacterium KLBMP 9797 | reverse complement strand
CGCCTTGATCACGTATGGGTTGACGCGGATGGCGCGGTTGGTGGGGGAGATTCATGCGGCGCGGGAGGAGCTTAGCCGGATGGCGGTGGCTGAGGAGCGGTTGCGGTTGGCCCGTGATGTGCATGATGTGCTGGGTTTGAGTTTGTCGGCGATCACGTTGAAGAGTGAGTTGACGTATCGGTTGATCGCCGAGCAGCCGGAGTGGGCTCGTGAGGAGTTGGCCGATGTGTTGGTGTTGGCGCGTCGGGCGTTGACTGAGGTGCGGATGGTGGCCAGTGGCCGGCAGGAGCTGTCCTTAGAGGACGAGTTGGCGTTGGCGCGGTCGGTGTTGGCGGCGGCGGGTATTGATGCGCGGATTGGTCGGGTGGAGGTGTCGTTGCCGGCCAGGGTGGCTACCGTGTTGGCGACTTTGGTGCGTGAGGGGGTCACGAATGTGTTGCGGCACAGTAAGGCTCGGTGGTGTGAGATCGGGTTGAGCCGGGTGGGGTCGGCGGTGGTGCTGGATATTGTGAATGACGGGGTGCCGGTGGATCCGGTGGATGCGGTGTCGTCGGGGGCGGCGGGGAGCGGTATTCCGAATATGCGCCATCGCATCGCGTGGTTGGGTGGCGAGTTGGTGGCCGGTGCCGAGGACGGCGGCCGCCACCGCCTGCACGCCACGATCCCCGTCCTGGGGTCCCGGGATCCGGTTGCGGCCGGTGCCGACGGGACGAGGACGGCGACCGGGCCGATGGCCTGATGTCGATCGCTTCATGTCGATGGCCAGCGGATCCTCGAGTCGCGAACCCCCGGACATCCTGACCCAGACGGCGCCGCGGCTGCTCCACGCCATGGCCGTGTTCGTGCTGTGCGGCTTCGCGGCGCTCGGGGTCGCCGCCATCGTCGAGCGCGGTGGCACCGCCACGCAGATCACGGCCGCCACGGCGTTCACGGCCGCCTTTCTGGCGTTGCAGTTGGGGTACTTCAGCCGGCCGGGTGCCCGGTTGCGGCGTGGGCGTAGCTATGTGGCGCTGGCCGCGCAGGCGGTCCTGGCCTACCTGCCGATGCTCGAGTTCCGGGTCTTCTGGACCTCGCTGCCGGGCCTGCTCGTGGGCAGCGCGTTGATCGCTTTGCCGATCACCGTCGCCGTGCCGGTGCTGGTGGGCGTCCTGATCAGCGTCGCGGCCATCGACGTCTGGCTGTCCGGAAGCATCGTGTCGAGCGCCTATGCCTTCGTGTACACGCTGGTCTCGACGGTGGTCGTCGCCTTGATCACGTATGGGTTGACGCGGATGGCGCGGTTGGTGGGGGAGATTCATGCGGCGCGGGAGGAGCTTAGCCGGATGGCGGTGGCTGAGGAGCGGTTGCGGTTGGCCCGTGATGTGCATGATGTGCTGGGTTTGAGTTTGTCGGCGATCACGTTGAAGAGTGAGTTGACGTATCGGTTGATCGCCGAGCAGCCGGAGTGGGCTCGTGAGGAGTTGGCCGATGTGTTGGTGTTGGCGCGTCGGGCGTTGACTGAGGTGCGGATGGTGGCCAGTGGCCGGCAGGAGCTGTCCTTAGAGGACGAGTTGGCGTTGGCGCGGTCGGTGTTGGCGGCGGCGGGTATTGATGCGCGGATTGGTCGGGTGGAGGTGTCGTTGCCGGCCAGGGTGGCTACCGTGTTGGCGACTTTGGTGCGTGAGGGGGTCACGAATGTGTTGCGGCACAGTAAGGCTCGGTGGTGTGAGATCGGGTTGAGCCGGGTGGGGTCGGCGGTGGTGCTGGATATTGTGAATGACGGGGTGCCGGTGGATCCGGTGGATGCGGTGTCGTCGGGGGCGGCGGGGAGCGGTATTCCGAATATGCGCCATCGCATCGCGTGGTTGGGTGGCGAGTTGGTGGCCGGTGCCGAGGACGGCGGCCGCCACCGCCTGCACGCCACGATTCCACTCGAACACGAGGAACAACGCGGATCCTAGAGCCAGCCCGCTTCCTTGGCGATCCGGATGGCGTCCACCCGGTTGCGGGCGTTCAGCTTGGTCACCGCCGCGGTGAGATAGTTCCGGACCGTGCCGGGCGACAGGAACAGCTGTGCGGCGATGTCGGCGACGTTGTGCCCGTCGGCGGCCAACCGGAGGATCTCCGCCTCCCGGGGAGCCAGCGGGCATCCGTCGGCGTCCCAGGCGGTCAGGGCCAGCTCACTGTCGATGACCCGGCGGCCCGCCGCCACGTCGCGGACCGCGTTGGCCAGCCGGTCCGACGGCGCGTCCTTCACCATGAAACCGTCCACCCTGGCCTCGAGCGCGCGCCGGACGGTGCCGGGCCGGCCCAGGCTGGTGAGGATCAAGATCCGGCACGTGGGCAGGGTGGCCCGGATTTCGGTCGACACCGACAGGCCGTCCTTGCCCGGCAGATCGATGTCGATGATGGCCACGTCCGGGCGGTGGCGGAGGGCGAGGGCCAGCACCTCGTCGCCCGAAGCCGCCTCGGCGACCACCGTGATGTCCGTATCGAGGTTCAACAGGGCCACCAGCGCCCCGCGGAGCATATGCACGTCTTCCGCGAGCAAAACCCTGATCACGGTGGTCCCCCGATGATCGTGATCTATATGTGACCAGCTGCCATTCTACCTCCTGGCCCTCTTGACGTTGGGGGCCCCGAATTACGCCGGACGCGTCGGTGGGGGTGGTGTGTGAACGTCACGACGACGGGGTGACGGGGTCCTACCGCGACTTGCTCGGGGACTGACGCCGGGTGGAGCGCCGGGTCGCATGCTGAATACCGGCATCGGTGGGTCATCCGGACTCACCGCAACACTCCTCCTGACCCTAGGAGCGCCGATGGTACCGTCCGTCCGGCAAGCGATCACGCTGATGCAGGAACGTTACTCCGAACCCATCTGCCTCCAGGATCTCGCCTCCGAGGTGTACGTCAGCCCGTTCCACTTCTCGCGGGTGTTCAGCCGGGAGACCGGTGTGACCCCGGGAAGGTACCTGACCGCGGTGCGGCTGTTCGAGGCCAAGCGGCTGCTGCTCACCACCGCGCAGACCGTGTCGGACATCGTGTGCGGCGTGGGGTACAGCAGCGTCGGCACCTTCACGAGCAAGTTCACCCGCGTGGTCGGCATAACCCCGACGCAGTATCGCGAGCCCGAGGTCGGCGAGCTGTTGCTGGCGATCTCGCCGCGCTTCCAGCGGATGCCGTCGCTGGAAGCCCTGCGGGAAGCGGGAAAGAGCTGTGCGCGGGTGCATCCGCACGGCGGTGCCTCGATCGTCGCACGGATCCAGATGCCGCCGGACGTGACGTCCGGCCGCGTCCTCGTGGGCGTGTTCGGCGAGGCGATCCCGCAGTGCGCTCCGGTGGCGTTCACCGGTGCCTCGGACGTCGCGTCGACCGAGCTGACCATCCGCAACGTCCCCGCCGGCCGCTGGGTCGTCATCGCCGTGGCCGAGCACCCGACGGGCGCGCCGGCCGCGTTCTCCCGGTGTGTTTCCCGCTACCCGGTCACGATCCTGCGGGACGAGACCGCCGTGGTGGATCTCCGGCTCCAGACCTTGCAACCGACGGATCCACCGATCGCCATCACGCTGGCGTCCCAGCTCCCGCCGACGGCGGTCAGCCGCGCGCTGGCCGGCTCGCGGCATCTGCGGGCCGTGGCATAGGAACCAAGGCGGGCAGACCGATGAGTACCTTGATGGGCGCACTCCGCCGGCGGGCGCTGGCACCTTCGCTCCACGCGGTCAGCCTGGCCGGCCGCGGGTTCCCGGTGACGCCGTCCGCGGTGACGGCGCAGCTGGATCGGGTGCCGCAATCCGTCGTGTGCGGCTTCGAATGGGGCGTCGACACGGTGGAGGTGGGGGAGCTGGCGCGCCGGCTGGACTTCATCGAGCCGGAGCTGCGCGGGTTCGGCTACGAGGGCGCCGCGATGGCCTGGGTGATCCTGGACGCGATGCGCGCCGGCCGCACCAACCGCGCCCGTGCCCTGCTCCTCGGCCCTGGCCAGCCGCACATCTTCCTGACCTACATCGGTATCGGCTTCGCGCTGGCGCGACTGCCCCGAGGGCTGTGGAAGAAGGTCGTCCCGGATCTGACCGGCAGCCCGTACCACCCGACGATGAGCTGGCTCGCGGTCGACGGGTACGGGTTCGACCTCGCGTACTTCCATCCCCGGCGGTGGGTCGACGAACAGCGCGTGCCCAAGCCGTACCCGTGGCAGGACGCGCCGGAGTACTTCCCGCGCGCCGTGGACCAGGGCATCGGCCGCGCCCTGTGGTTCATGCACGGCGCGGACGTCGATTCGGTCGGCGCGGCCGTGGCCCGCTTTCCCGGGCACCGGCAGGCGGACCTGTGGAGCGGCGTCGGGCTGGCGGCGACCTTCGCCGGTGGCGCGACGGATGCGGACCTGACCAGGCTGCGGGCGGGCGCCGGTGACCGGTGGACCGAGCTGGCGCTCGGCGCGGTGTTCGCGGCCAAAGCGCGGTCGTACGCCGGATTCGTGCCGGCGCACACCGAGGCGGCGACCGCCGCGTTGGGCGCCGGCACCGTCGCTGAGGCGGTCGCGTTGGCCGACGGCACGGAAGACGCCGCGGTGAGCGGCGCGCGGCAGCCGGCGTACGAGCTGTGGCGGCAGCGGATCCGTGCGGAGCTCGCCGCCGCTAAGGCACGTTTGAGGTAGAACGCCGCGTGCTGGTCTTGCCAGAGTAACTGTGGGAATGCCGTCAGAACGCGATTCCACAGTAAGGGGGAGACCCGAATTGGGCAGCACTTTGCGCGCACTCAGGCGCCGGCTCATTACGCCGGACGCTTCGGAGGCGTCCCTGGACAAGCGCGGTTTCCACACGAAAGGGCCGGCCAGGCGAGAACTGCTGGAGAATGTCGGCCAAATATTCCTGAGTGGATACGGTGATGCGGTAGAGACCCGGACCGTGGCCGAGTTGGAAGAACGCCTGGAGCGCATTCCACGCCAATTCCGGGGATTCGCCTACGAAGGTGCGGCGATGGGCCTCGCGGTCCTCGACGGCCTGCCGTTCGGCGGTCGGCGGCGCACCGCCGACCTGCTCGCCGGTCCGGGCGACCGGCACATCTACATGGTGTACGTGGGCATCGGCTGGGCGATGGCCCGGCTGCCCCGGTTCCGCTGGCCGGCCGCGTCCACTCTGGACCCGCTGCTGCGCTGGCTGGTGCTCGACGGCTATGGGTTCCACCAGGCGTACTTCCATACCGCGCGATACGTCCACGAGCAGTACCAGGATCCGGCGTTCCGCTGGCCCGCGGACGCCACCCGGTGGTACGCCAACCACGCCATCGACCAGGGCATCGGCCGCGCGCTGTGGTTCGTCGGCGGCGCCGATCCAGCGCGCGTGGTGACGCTGCTCGAACGGTTCCCGGAGCAGCGGCGGGCGGATCTGTTCGCCGGGGTCGGGCTGGCCGCCACCTACGCCGGCGGGGTCGGCGGCGACGACCTGGCCGCACTGTCCACACTCGCCGGTGGTTACCGGCCGGTGCTGGCACAGGGCGCCGCCTTCGCGGCCGAGGCCCGGGTACGCGCGGGTCTCGTGCTGCCGCACACCGGCGCCGCGACCGCGGTGCTCTGCGGCACCACCCCGGACCGGGCCGCCGAGATCACTCAGGAGCTACGGCCGGCGCAGCCGGTCGACGGACAGCTGCCGGCCTATGAGGCATGGCGCAGGTCCATCGCAGGCGCATTCGTCAGTCTGGGAGGTGTTCGCGCATGACCGAGCGCTCGCGTGAGGTCCGGCACGCATGTCGGGCCGGCACCGACAGTAGGGAGGTGGCGGCATGACCACGCTGGCTGGCCGGCTGCGTCGGCAGACCGCCGGAGTCGTCGCGCTGTTGGTGGCGATCGGCCTGTTCGTCATCAGTCGTCCCCCCGAGCCGTCCGCCGCCGCGGTCGCGGATGCCGCGAGCCGGTACGGCTTCCGTGAGCTCCCCATCGCGCTGGTCGAGGGGTTACCGCGGCAGACGATCCGCGAGGTCAACCAGGACTACAAGAACATCGACGCCTGGATCTCCTCCGTCGGCGCCGGTATCGCCCTGAACGACCTCGACGGCGACGGCCTGCCCAACGACCTGTGCGTCACCGACCCGCGGGTCGACGAGGTGCAGGTGACCCCGGCTCCCGGCGCCGGCGCGCACCGGTACCCACCGTTCGTGCTGGACCCGGCACCGCTGCCGATGAACCGCGCCGTGGCGCCGATGGGGTGCGCGCCCGGCGACTTCAACGCCGACGGGCGGATGGACGCGCTCGTCTACTACTGGGGCCGGACCCCGGTCATGTTCCTGCGCGACCCGGACGTCCAGGCGTTCGGCGCCGCCGGGTACGTGCCCGTCGAGGTGGTACCCAATACCGGCGGCGCCACCTACAAAGGTCCACAGTGGAACACGAACGCGGTCGTGATCGACGACTTCGACGGCGACGGGAACGTCGACGTCTACATCGGCAACTACTTCGCGGAGGGCCCGGTCCTGGACAGCACGGTGGCCGGCGGAGTGTCCATGAACTACTCGCTGTCCAACGCCACCAACGGCGGCGAGGACTACATCCTCCGCCTGACCGCGGCCACCGGAGCACCGCGACCATCGGTCAGCTACGAACTCGTCACCGGCGCGTTCCCGGAGAGCGTCTCGCGCGGCTGGGTTCTCGCCGCGGCCGCCAACGACCTCGACGGCGACCTGCTGCCCGAGCTGTACGTGGCGCAGGACCACGGCCTGGACGCGTTGCTGCACAACCGGTCCACCCCCGGCCACATCAGGTTCGTGCCGGTGTTCGGCCGGCAATCCCCGGTCGTACCGAAGTCCAAGCGGATCGGTGCGGACTCGTTCAAGGGCATGGGCGCGGACTGGGCCGACCTCAACGGGGACGGCCTCTACGACCTGTTCGTCAGCAACATCACCACGTCCTTCGGCATCGAAGAAAGCAACTTCCACTTCGTCAACACCGCCCGCACCCGGACCGAACTCCGGGCGAACCTGCGGGACAACGTCGCGCCGTTCGAGGACCGCAGCACCGATTTCGGTACTGCCTGGGGCGGCTGGTGCTGGGATGTGAAGACGGCCGACTTCAACAACAGCGGCGACGTCGCGATCGCGCAGACCGACGGGTTCGTCAAGGGCGAGACCAACCGCTGGCCGCAGCTGCAGGAGCTGGCCACGGCCAACGACCTCCTGGTCGCCGACCCCGCCTGGTGGCCGCACGTGCGGGCCGGTGACGACATCGCCGGCCGGGAGCGGATGCACCTGTTCGTCAAGAACGGTGACCGGTACGTCGACGTCGCCCCCGCACTGGGCCTGGACGTGCCGGTGCCGACGCGAGGGGTCGCCATCGCCGACACCGACGGCGACGGCCGGCTCGAGCTGGCGGTCGCCCGGCAATGGGAAGCGCCGGCCTTTTACCACAACGAGGCGCCCGCGCCCGGCGACTTCCTGGGGCTGCGCCTGTTCGCCGAGGGAACGCGGTCGCCGGGCGTCGCGCCGGCGCCGGGATCGCCGGCCGTGGGCGCCCAGGTGGTCGTGACCACATCGGACGGCCGGCGCGTGATCGGGCGCGTCGACGGCGGCAGCGGCCACTCCGGCAAGCGCAGCACCGACGTGCACATCGGCTTGGGTCGGGTGGTGGGACCGGTGCAGGTGTCTCTCGCCTGGCGGGACCGCGCCGGCCAGCCCCACGAACAGCAACTTCAACTCACGCCGGGCTGGCACACGCTAACCCTCGGCTCCCAGGTGAAGGAGGACTGACGGTCATGGCGCACCAGACGGAGAGCCCGCCCCGGCACGACGCGGCCATCGTCACGGCGCTGCGGCGGTTCGCGATCTCGATCAGCGTCTTCAACGTCTTCGGTTACGTCGCGCTCGGCTTCGAACAGCCTTGGCTGTGGCCGTTCATCGCGCTCGCCACCGGGTACGCGCTGGAGCTCGGTTTGGAGACGATCGGGGCGCGGACCGAGGGCCGCGCGCCCCGGTACCGGAGCAATGGCGTGCGCGGCCTCGTCGAGTTCCTGCTGCCGGCGCACATCACCAGCCTCGCCGTGAACATGCTGACGTACCCGAACGACCAGGTGCTGGTCATGATGTTCGGCGTCGTGGTGGCGGTCGGCGCCAAGTGGGTGTTGCGGGCACCGGTGCGGGGCCGGCTGCGGCACTTCATGAACCCGTCGAACTTCGGCATCACGATGATGCTGCTGCTGTTCCCGTGGCTCAGCATCGCGCCGCCGTACCACTTCACCGAGCGGGTGCACGGTCCGTGGGACTGGATCATCCCGGCCATCATCATCGTGTCCGGCACCGTGCTCAACGCGATGCTCACCAAGCGGATGTGGTTGATCCTGGGCTGGCTCAGCTTCTTCGCCCTGCAGGCGGTCGTACGCGGTCCGTTGACGGACATCGCGATCCTCGGCGCGCTGGGCACCATGACCGGCGTGGCGTTCGTGCTGTTCACCAACTA
The DNA here is from genome assembly GCA_037414955.1 of Actinomycetes bacterium KLBMP 9797. Taxonomy (GTDB): domain Bacteria; phylum Actinomycetota; class Actinomycetes; order Mycobacteriales; family Micromonosporaceae; genus Phytohabitans. The sequence goes on along the minus strand of JBBEWH010000152.1, from coordinate 88,267 downwards.
CATGATCACGGACCCGGGTACCAGCCCGTCCAGACCCGTCGCGCAGTTCGCGTTCGGGGCGGGCGTGGCGACCGTCTACGGGGTGATCACGGCCGCGCACATCGCGTACGGGCTGTTCTTCGCCACCGCGATCGTCTGCCTCATCCGTGGCCTGTTCCTGTGGTCACTGCACGGTGTGCGGCTCCGGCGGGGTGTCGGGGTGCCGCACCGGGCACCGGTGGTACCCCTGCCCACGCCCGCGGGCGCGGCGCCGGTCGGCGCCGGCGCCGAGCCGGGACGGGCCGCGGCATGACGACCGCGGGGACCATCACCGGCGGCACCCAGCGGGTGCCGCCGGGCCCCCCGCGCCGCGCGACGCCGCGCCTGCTGAAGCGGCTGGTGACCGACCGGCTGCGCCTGATGTCCGGCGCGGCCAGCGAGTACGGGGACGCCGTGCGGCTGGCCATCGGGCCCAAGGTCCTCTACTTCTTCAACGATCCGGACTCCGCCAAGCACGTCCTCGCGGACAACAGCGCCAACTACCACAAGGGAATCGGCCTGGTACAGGCGAAGCGCGCCCTCGGCGACGGGCTGCTGACCAGCGAGGGCGAGCTGTGGCGCACGCAGCGCCGCATCATCCAGCCCGCGTTCCAGCACCGGCGCATGGCCGCGCAGGCGGACGTCGTGGTGGCCCAGGCACGCCGGCTGGTCGAGCGGTTGCGGGGGCACGCCGGCGGTGGGCCGGTCGACGTCACGGGGGAGTTGACCTCCCTGACGCTCGGCGTACTCGGCCGCACCCTGCTGGACGCGGACCTCGACCCGTTCGACTCGGTGGGGCACGCCTTCGAGGCCGTGCAGGACCAGGCGATGTTCGAGATGGTCTCGCTGTCGATGGTGCCGACCTGGGTGCCGCTCCCGAAGCAGCTGCGGTTCCGGCGCGCCCGGGCCGAGCTGGAGCGCGTCGTCGGGGTGCTCGCCGCCCGTCGGGACGCCCGCGCCGACGGCACGGTCGGTGACGACGTGCTGTCCCGGCTCGTCGCGTCCACCCGCGCCGAGCCCGATCCCGCCGTAGGGGCGCGGCGGCTGCGCGACGAACTGGTCACGCTGCTCCTCGCGGGGCACGAGACGACGGCGAGCACGCTGAGCTGGACGCTGCACCTGGTCGATAGGCACCCGGCGGTACGGCAGGCGCTGCGGGCCGAGGCGGTCGACGTGCTGGGGGACCGCGACCCGGTCTACGACGACCTGCGGCGGCTGACCTACACCACGATGGTGGTGCAGGAGGCAATGCGCCTGTACCCGCCGGTGTGGATCCTGCCGCGGCTCGCGCAGCGGGACGACGAGGTCGCGGGCTACCACGTGCCGGCCGGTGCCGACGTGGTCATCTCCCCCTACACGCTGCACCGGCATCCGGCCCACTGGCCCGACCCGGACCGGTTCGACCCGGACCGGTTCGACCCGGCGGCCGACCACCACCGACCCCGCTACGCGTACATCCCGTTCGGCGCCGGACCACGGTTCTGCGTGGGCAACAGTCTCGGAATGATGGAGGCCGTCTTCGTCACCGCCATGATCGCGCGCGACCTGCACCTGACCGGTGTGCCGGGGCGCGCGGTCCGGCCCGAACCGATGTTGTCACTGCGCGTGCGCGGCGGATTGACGATGACCGTGCGCGATGCCGCGTGACCGCGGCCGGAAGGAGCTACCGTGCGCGACAGCGAAGTCATGACTCTCGAGGCGTTCGCCGACACGATCGTCCCGGGTGCGAAGCGGGACGCCGGCGACCGCGCGATCGCCGGGGCGTCCGACACCGGCGGCGCCGTGGCGGCCGGTGCCGTCGAGCTGGTGAGCATGCCCGCGACCGGCCTGGCGCCGCTGCTGGACTATCTGGCGGAGGGCCTCAACGGGCACGCGCGGGCCTACGCCGCCGAGCGGGAGCTGGTGCTGGACGACGAGGTACCGCCGTTCGTCGCCCTGCCGTTCGAGCACCGCACCGCCCTGGTGGCGCTCCTGACCGGCCCCGGGCACCCGGAGAAGGAGGCCTGGGTGGGATTGGCGCTGTTCAGCAACATGGCCTTCGACAGCGCGGCGCACCTGCACACGGCGGAGGCGATCGCGGCGGGCCATCCCGGCCTCGCCGCCATGGGCTTCACCGCCCCGGACGCGGACGGCCTGTGGCGCTTTCCGCGGTACTCCTACGGCCGGCAGCTGGCCCGCCCGCACCCGGACACGACGCCCTCGGGGAGCCCGGCATGACCACATCCGACAGCACCGACGTCGTCATCGTCGGCAGCGGCTTTGGCGGCGCCATCGCCGCGTACCACCTCGCGGCCGGTGGCGCCCGGGTGGTCGTCCTGGAACGGGGACCGTGGCTGGCATCCGGCGAGTTCGAGCACGACTTCCTGCTCGGCTCGTCGTACACCCGGGCGTTCGACTTCGTCATCGGCGACGGGATGAGCGTCCTGGGCGGCAACTGCGTCGGCGGCGGCAGCGTGGTGTATTTCGCCGCCATGCCGCGCGCGCCGCGCTTCGTCTTCGAGCGGCACGGCAGCATCGGCCGGCGCATGTGGCCGGCGGCCATCACCCGGGACAGCCTGGAACCGTGGTACGACCGGGTGGCCGAGGCGCTGCCGGTGACCCGCCAGGACTGGACCGACGTGACCTACTCCGGCGGGCTGTGGGCGGCCGCCTGCGACCACGCCGGCCGGACCGCCAACCCGACCCCGGTGGCCATCGACAACGCGAAATGCACCAACTGCAACTGGATGATGGCCGGCTGCCGGTTCGACGCCAAGCGGTCGCTGCTGACCAACTACCTGCCCGCGGCCCTCGCCCACGGTGCGGAGATCCGGCCGTTGCACGAGGTCCAGCAGCTGTCGCGGACCGAGGACGGGGGTTACCGGGTCAGCTACGCCGTCGTCGACGGCGAGGACTACCGGGTGCACCAGGGCAGCGGCACGATCGACGCGAAGATCGTCGTGCTGGCCGCCGGTGCCGGCGCGACCCCGGTGATCCTGCAGCGCTCCGCCCCCACCCTGGGCACGATGCCGCGGGCGGTGGGCCGGTACTTCTCCGGCAACGGCGAGCGGCTCAACACGGCCGTGCTCGACGAGGACCGGGTGCGGGACGTGCTCGGCCTGTCCCGCGACGACGGGAGGGCGTACGAGGCGCACCAGATCGGCAAGGGGCCCACGGTCGCGTGCTGGGACCGATTGGACGGTGCGCTGCCGGAGTACACCCGGTACTCGATGGAGCAGCTTTACTTCCCGCCCGGCCTGGGCACCATCCTGGCCCAGGCCCCCGGCGGTGCGGCGCCCAGCTGGTTCGGCCTGGAGAAGAAGGAGATGCTGACGCGGTGGCGGTCCTGGCTGACCATCTTCCTGATGACCGAGGACGACAACGAGGGCGTGTTCGGGCCGCCACCCGAGACCGGCAACGCGCTCCGCATCTCCCAGCAGATGCTCGGCCGGGGCGCGCTGCGGTACGAGCCGACCGCCAACACGTTGCGCGGGTGGGCGTTGGCCGACGCGGAGGTCAAGGAGATCCTGGAGCGGGACGGGCTGGCGACGGTCGCCCCGTGGACCAACGACGTGGTGGGTGCGTACACGGTGCACCCGCTCGCGTCCTGCCGGATCGGCGACGACCCCGCGACCTCGGCGCTCGACTCGCGGCATGAACTGCGCGGCCATCCCGGCATCTTCGTCACCGACGGGTCGGCGGTGCCGGGCGCGCTGACCGTGAACCCGGCGATGACGATCGCGGCGTTGGCCGAACGCGCGGTACCGGGCATCGTGCGGGCCGCGCGCGAGCGGGGGATCGACGTGCGGTACGGCGCGCCGGCTCCGGACGGCGCGGTCAACGGACGGCGCGCCACCCTTCCGCTGGCCGCCCCGGTCGGTGGGTACCGGCCATGACGTCGCGGTTGGTGCGCGCCGCGGCGAGCCGATCGCTGGCGACGGTCCGCCACGTGTCCGTGGTGCCACCGGCGGCCGCCGCGGGCCTGGTCGGCGTGGTGTACGCGCAGGCGGTCCGGGACTTCGGCATGGTGGCGCCGCCGCTGGCCGCGCACTCGCCGAGCCCGCGGCCGCTCGCGGCGTCCTGGGTGCTGCTGCGCGAGACGTTGCTGGCGACCGGTCGGGCCAGCCGGGCGGCGAAAGAAGCGGTCGCGTCGGCGGTCTCCCGGACGAACGCGTGCCCGTACTGCGTCGAGGTGCACGGCGCGACGCTGGCGGCGCTGGCCGGCGCGGCGCCGCACACCGACCCCGAACTGGCGGCGGTTACCGCCTGGGCCGGCCGCGCCGGCGTACCGGCCGCCGGCCAGCCGCCGCCGGCATCGCAGGTGTCCGAGTTGGCCGGCGTGGCGCTCAGCTTTCACTACCTCAACCGGATGGCGCACGTCTTCCTCGGTGACTCGCCGTTGCCGGCGGAGATACCCCGACCGCTGCGGCGGACCGGGCTGCGCTGGCTCGGGCGGCGCCTCGCGGCCGGTGCCCCGTACCCCCGGCCGGGCGCCGCGCTGAGCCTGCTGCCGCCCGCCACGCTGCCGCCCGACCTGTCGTGGGCGGCCGACCGGCCGCCCGTGGCGGAGGCGCTGGCGCGGACCAGCGCGGCCTTCGAGGCCACCGGCCGGCGCGCCGTCGCCGGGCCCGTGCGCGACCTGGTCCGGGCGGAACTCGAGGCGTGGACGGGTGACCGCCCGGGCATCAGCCGGTCCTGGGTGGAGCCCTCCGTCGCGGAGCTGGCCGACGTGCACCGGCCGGCCGCGCGCCTGGCGCTGCTGGTGGCCCTGAGTTCGTACCAGGTCGACGATGGCGTCATCGCCGACTTCCGTCGCCGCTGTCCGGATGATGCCGCCCTGGTGGACCTCACCTCGTGGGCGAGCTTCGCGGCGGCGCGGCGGGCGGCATCGTGGCTGGTGCCCGGCGCGGTCGTCGCCGGTCTGTGACTGTCTACAGTAGAGTAGCGGCTAGTTCGCGCGCGGTGCGGTGTCGGCCCGCCGCACCGCCGCGGCGATCACGATCTCTCCTCGGAAGCGCCGGCGGGACGCGGCCACCGACCGGGTGGCGGCGTCGGCGTGGTCGCCGGCGCCGACCATGAGCGCCACCAACTCGGCTTCGAAGCACCGGTCGGCGGTCCACGGCTCGACCAGGTAGCCCCCGAGTTCGAGGGTGACGAGCCCGTGGACCCCGAACCACATCTGGTGGGCCAGCAGCGCCGGGTCGGCGCTCGCGAACCGCCGCTCGCTGACGCAGCGCGCGGTGCACTCGGCCACGTTCACCAGCGTGTACCGGCCGTGCTGGCGGTCCTCCTCGGTGAGTGTGAAACCCGCGAGCGGCGAGCCGCCGAACATCGCGGCGTACAGGTGTGGGTTGGCCAGCGCGTTGTGCCGGTAGGCGCGGCCGAGCAGGGCCAGGTCGGCGACCGGGTCCCGGGTGGTCCGGACCCGGCCGAGATGGCTCTGCAGGCGCGCGAATCCCTCGCGGACGACCTCGCGCAGCAAGCCGGTCATCCCGTCGAAATAGGTGTAGACCGCCATCGTGGAGCTGCCGGTCTCCGCGGACAGGCGGCGGGTGGTCAGCGCCTGCGGCCCTTCGGTGGCCAGCAGGCGGGCGGCGGCGTCGACGAGGGCCAGCTTGACGCGCGGGTCGGGGCTGCGCGGACTCATATTGACAGTATTCCATAACGGCGCTATGGTTGCTCGTAGCACAACAGCGTTATGCAAAACCGTCACAGCGAGCCGTCACAGCGGACCGTTGCAGCGAACCGCGCGGCCCACCGGAGGTGTGCGATGACCGTCCCCATGAATCCCGCCCGCGGAGTCCGCCGTCCGTTGCGCCGCCTGGATCACGGTCACGCTCTGCTCGAGCGGTGGTCGGCGGGTGCCAACCAGATCGAGCGCAACGCCGTCTACAAGGCACTGTTCGCGGTGCTGGAGGATACCGTGCACAGTGGACACATCGTGCTCGGCGGCGACGAGCGGTCGGGCGCGTTCAGTGTCCTGGTACGGCAGGATCTGGTGGTGGACGTCCGCATCGATGGCGAGGACAGCTTCGCGCTGGTGGGCATCGTGTCGCTTCCCGGGCCGGCAGAGCGTGATCGTCAGTGACCGTGCCTTGACAGCGTGCACGCTTTGTGCGAGCGTCGTCGATGTCTTCCGTTGCTGGGCGCGAAGAGCTTCGATACGCCCACACCCGCATCGCCGGCTTCCCGCGAGGAGAGGTTATGTCCTCATTGGATGTTCCTGGTATCGACGTCTCAAGTCGGGTACGCGCGCGTGACATCCAGATGGCCGGGGTCGCCGACCTGCGCCGGCGGGTGCTCATGGTGTCCGGCGCGGTCGACACGATCGATCATGATGTCTCGATTTGTGTCAACCTGCCCGAGCCCGGCCGCTGGCAGGTCATCAAGTCCGAAACCAATCTGACCGAGCAGACGTGGGTGGCGATGCAGATCACCACCGACGAGGATTCCCACTTCGTGGACGACGGGGACACCATGATCCTTTCCCGTCAGTACGCCAAGTCGTTCCTCACCCCGGACCAGCGCCGCCTCACTTTCTACGATGGCGAGGTGCGCCCCGGTGAGGCGGTTCTCAAGGTCTTCTCGATCGAGACGGGCGGTCGCCGCCCGGTCTACGCCTACGCGCGCTACAGCCCGGTGGCGTCGGACACCCCGGAGGCGTCGGCGACGACTTTGCAGCAGCTCGTCAGCGATGGCATGCCGCAGCGGCCGGTGGTCGAGCTGATCGTCCCGGTCACCGTCATCGGCTGACCAGGGGCCAGCGGTGTGGTGGTCGTGCGGGGGGCGGCTCGTTGACGGTCTTCATCCCTGAGCCGAGGCTCCTGGATTCCCCACGCGGGCGGCACTGGCCCGGTGGTGCGCGGGTCCCGGCCGCGCGGACCGATCCGCCACCGACCCATGCCGACGTGGTGGTCGTGGGTGCCGGCCCGGCCGGCTTGGCCGTCGCGTCGGCGCTGTGGCATCTGGGCGTGCGTGACGTGGTGCTGCTGGACCGCGCCCGCCGGCCTGCCGGCCGGTTCTTCGCGCGGATCGACGCGATCGGCCAGCGGGTGCTCCGTTCGCCCTACCACCACCATCCCGGCGTCGAGGGCTATCGGGACTGCGAGCTGCTTGACTTCGTCCGGCTGCACTGGGCACAGCTGACCGCTGTGGAGCGTCGCGAGATCCGGATGGCGCAGGCGGGGCACCGGTCGGTGGTGCCGGTCGACGCGTTCGAAGCGTACTGCCGGCATGTCGCCGTCCTGCACCAGGTGGACCGCCGCACCTGGCGGACGGCCGTACGTGAGGTGGCGCCACAGCGCGACCGGGTGGTCGTGCGCACCGACTCGGGCGCCGTGACGGCACGGCACGTGGTCTTGTGCCTGGGGGAGGAGCGGCGCGCCGCGCCGGGACACTGGTGGGACGAGGCACGCCCACCGGCGCGCGTCAGTTACTGGGACGCGCCCGCGCCGCGCGGCGGCGAAAGGGTGATTGTCGTCGGCGGCGGGCTCACCGCGGCGCACCTGATCACGAACGCGCTGACCGCTGGCCAGCGGGTGCACTGGCTGCTGCGGGAAGGTGCGGAGCGCTACCAGTGCGCGGACGTCAACGCCGCCTTCTTCCGCGCCGAAGGCCGCCTGCGGTTCGAAACCGTGGGCTGGGCCGACCGGTTGCGGATGATGCGCCAGCAGCGCCGCGCGTCGGTGATGTTCGAGTTCCGCCCCCTGCTGCGCGCCGCCGCGGCGGACGGGCGGCTGACGATCCATGGTGGACGGTCGATCGCCGAGGTGCGACCCGCTGGCGAGGGCACGGTGCGGGTGCGGTTGCGCGACGGTGAGCGGGTCGAGGGCGACCACGCGGTTCTCGCCCTCGGCACCACCGTCACGACCGGCGAGCGGCTGCTACCTGCGTCGGTCGTCCGGTTACGGGACGGGTGGCCCGACCTGGACGAGCGGACGCTGGCCTTTCGGGCGGCCCCGCGGGTGTTCGCCATCGGCGCGGCTGCCTGCATGGCGCTGGGACCGGCCGCGCGCAACATCGACGGCCATCGCGTGGCGGCCGCCCGTGTCGCGCCGGCCATCGCGGCGGAGCTCGGCGCGTGACGGCCGGGCCGGAGGCGTTCGACCCGCGCTTCTCCCTGCCCGCGGTGGACGCCCCGCCGCTGACCGAGGTCGGCGTCATTCTCCTGGGGCTGGATGCGGCGCGCCTGCTCGCCGGGCTCGGCAGCGCCGGCACGGCGGGCGACCCCGCGCCGGTCGCGCTGGCCGTCGACGAGGCACGCCACGGCGTCGCCGGCCGGCCGGCCTTCGCCGACCTGGTCAGCTCCGGCCGCGAGCGGTGGTCGGCGGCCAGGGGTGAGCTGGCCGCCGCGGACCCGGCGTCGACGCCGTCCGCCGCGCCGCGGCGGCTGTTCGCGTCCGCCATGGACACCGTCGCGGGCGCCGGACTGGGCGAACTCGGACTGGCCGAGCGGGCGTACCTGGCGGCGTGTTGGGTGCGCCGCGACGAGGTCGACGCCTACGCCGCCGACCGTCCGGCGACGGGACAGGAGGACGGAAATGTCGTATCTGACGTCACTGCCGGCTGAGTCGACGCTGCTGGAGGTCTTTCGGGCCTACCCGGACACGGCGCGCCCCCTGCTGGAGTTCCACGAGCAGGTGATGCGGCACGCCTCCCCGTTCAGCGTCGCCGAACGGGAGCTGATCGCGGCGTACGTGTCCGGCCTCAACGCGTGCGACTACTGCCACGGCGTCCACACCGCCACCGCCGAGGCCTTCGGCGTGCCCGCCGGTGTGCTGGCCGCGTCGCTGGCCGACCTGGACGCGGCACCGATCGACGAGCGGATGAAACCGGTCCTGCGGTACGTCGGCACGCTGACCCGCACCCCGTCCCGGGTCACGGCGGCGGACACGGCGGCGGTCTACGCCGCCGGCTGGGACGAGCGGGCACTGCACGACGCCGCCCTCGTCTGCGCGCTGTTCAACTTCATGAACCGCCTCGTCGACGGTCTCGGTGTGCGCGCGGATCCCGGCTACTTCGAGATCTCGGCGCGGCGCCTGCACGATCGCGGCTACGCGGCCTTGGCCGAGTTGCTGGACGTGGGCACAGACGGATAACGGATGCGACGTATTTGAAGAAGACGCCGGCGTCGCCCGACCCCGATGATGGGTTCATCAGATCGAACCGGCTACATATCCACGACTGGGACATGGTTTGGACGACGGTGTGAAAGGACTGGCCTGACAAGCGCCGGTTCTCGATCTGCGGCTGATTCTTTCGCCGCGCACCCCGGTCCACGTGGGTGTGCGGCGAATGCTGTTTCCGCGTGCGGGCAGCTGAAATTAAGGGGTGCCGCAGGTGAGCGAGTTGTCGCAGGTGATCGCGGCTCTGACGGCCGACGCGGCGGAGGTCGACGCGCTGGTGGCGGATCTGGATCCGGCGCGGTGGCGGTTGCCCACGCCGGCCGAGGGCTGGACGACCGCCGACCAGATCGGGCATCTGGCTTTCATCTTCCGGATCGCCGGGATGGCGGCCGGCCGGCCGGCCGCGTTCCAGGAATTGACCGCGCGGGTGGCCGATGTCGGTTTCGACGCGGCGGTGAACGCGGCCCTCGCCGACTACGCCCAGCACCAGCCGCCGGCGCTGTTGGCGCGGTGGCGGTCGGAACGGGACGCCGGGATCCGGGCGCTCGCCGCGGTCCCCGCCGGTCAGGTGGTGCCGTGGCTGGTCAATCCGTTGCCGCCGGACGTCTTGGCCCGCGCCGGCATGATGGAGCTGTTCGGGCACGGCCAGGACATCGCGGACGCGCTCGGCGTCGCGCGGGTGCACACGGACCGCATCGGGCACCTCGTCGGGTTCGGCGTGCGCACGTGGGAATTCGGCTACCAGGCGCGCGGCCAGCAACCGCCGGCCGAGCCGTTCCGCTTCGAGCTGACCGCACCGTCGGGTGCGCTGTGGACGTATGGGCCCGCCGGCGCCGCGCAATGCGTGCGTGGGCCGGCGGTGGACTTCTGCCTCCTGGTCACCAGGCGGCGGCACCGCGCCGACCTGGCCCTGACCGCCGTCGGTCGGGCCGCCGACGACTGGCTGGACATCGCGCAGGCGTATCGGGGACCGGCCGGACCCGGCCGGCGACCCGGCCAGTTCACACCCGTTCACCAGACCCAGCATTGATTGCGAGGAGTCGCCATGACAACCACCACCAGCGCGACCACGGCTCCCGCGACCGCGGGCCCCGCGACCGCGGACGCGCGGGCCGCCGCCCAGGTGCCGGCCCGGATCGTCGCGGCCTGGGCCCACCATGACGCGGACGCGTTCGCCGAGGTGTTCACCGAGGACGGCACGATGATCATGCCCGGGGTGCACCTGACCGGGCGGGACGCCATCCGGTCGTACATGACGAGCGGGTTCACCGGGCGCTACCAGGGCACGCGCGTGACCGGACAGCCGGTGCGCGTCGCGGTCCTGGCGCCCGAGGCGGCGGTGCTCGTCACGCGCGGCGGGGTGCTGCTGCCGGGGGAGAGCGAGGTCGCCCCGGAGCGGCTCATCCACGCGTCGTGGGTTCTGGTCAAGCGCGATGGCTCTTGGCGGCTGGCCGTTTATCAGAACAGCCCAGCATAGGTAATCGCAGCGCAGTGTTGAGGAAGACGTCACCGACGGTGCGTCGCATGCTTGGGTCACGATGCGGCGAGAGCCGGGATGTCGGCATAGCTACGGAGTACCCGAATGAGCGTTGAACGCATTTCCATCGTCGGCATTGGACTCAGCTACCCGGACGCCAGCACCCCGGACGAACTGTGGGAGAACGTCCTTTCGGGACGGCGGGCATTTCGCCGGCTGCCGGACGAGCGGATGAACCAGAAGGACTACTGGTCACCCGACCCGGCCGCCCCCGACCGCTTCTACGCGAAGCAGGCCGCCGTCCTGCGGGACTTCGTCTTCGACCGGGTGAAGTACCGGGTGGCGGGCAGCACGTACCGCTCGACGGACATGACGCACTGGCTGGCGCTCGACGTCGCGGCGCGGGCCCTGGCCGACGCCGGGTTCGTGGACGGCGCGGATCTACCGAAGCGCACCACGGGCGTCGTGCTCGGCAACAGCCTCACCGGGGAGTTCTCCCGAGCGAACGTGATGCGGCTGCGCTGGCCGTACGTGCGCCGCACGGTGGCCGCGGCGCTGGTCGACCGCGGCTGGTCCGACCGGGAGACCGCGGCCTTCCTGCAAGACCTCGAGGTGCAGTACAAGGCGCCGTTCCCGGAGATCAACGAGGACACCCTCGCCGGTGGCCTGGCGAACACCATCGCCGGCCGGATATGCAACTACTTCGACCTCGGTGGCGGCGGCTACACAGTGGACGGCGCCTGTTCCTCGTCCCTGCTGTCCGTCGCCACGGCGGCCAAGGCGCTCGCCGCGGGCGACATCGACGTCGCGCTCGCCGGCGGCGTCGACCTGTCCATCGACCCGTTCGAGGTGATCGGCTTCGCCAAGACCGGCGCGCTGGCCACCAGCGAGATGAAGATCTACGACCGCCACTCCAACGGGTTCTGGCCCGGCGAGGGCGCTGGCCTACTGGTGCTGATGCGGGAATCCGACGCGCTCGAGTCGGGTCGGCGGGTCTACGCCAACATCAGCGGGTGGGGCATCTCCTCGGACGGCAAGGGCGGCATCACCCGGCCGGAGGCGAGCGGGCATCGGTTGGCCCTCGAGCGTGCGTACGCGCACGCCGGCTACGGCGTCGAGTCAGTGTCCTATTTCGAGGGACACGGCACCGGCACCGCGCTGGGTGACGCGACCGAGATCGAGGCGCTGTCCACGGCGCGCACCGCCGCTGACCCGGCGGCGGACCCGGCCGCGCTCGGCAGCATCAAGGGAAACATCGGGCACACCAAGGCGGCCGCCGGCGTCGCCGGGCTCATCAAGGCGACGCTCGCGGTGCACCGCCAGGCGATCCCACCCGTCACGGGGCATCACGAGGCCCACCCGCTGCTGACCGGCGAATCCGCCGCGCTGTACGTCCCCGGCGAGGCGCAGGCGTGGCCGGCGGACCGACCGATCCGCGCCGGCGTCTCCGCCATGGGGTTCGGCGGTATCAACTCCCACGTCACCGTGGAGCAGGCGCACGGCACCGAGCGCCGGGCGGAGCTCGACGCGCGTACCCGAGAGCTGGTCGCCGGCCGGCAGGACGCCGAGGTCCTGCTGCTGGACGCCGACGACCCGGCCGCCCTGCGCGCCCGCGTCGACGAGATCGCCGGCCTGGTGGGCAAGCTGTCGATGGCGGAGCTGACCGACCTCGCCGGTGCCCTGGCCGGGACGGTGCGCGGTGGGCCGGCGCGCGCCGCCGTGGTGGCCACCACCCCGGAGGACGCCGAGGCGAAGCTGATCCGGCTGCGTGACCGTCTCGACGACGGCGAGCGGACGGTGTTCGCCGCGGGCGAGGGCATCTTCGCCACCACCCGGTCGACGCCGCCGCGGATCGCGTACCTGTTCCCGGGTCAGGGCTCCGGCCGGGGCGGGGTCGGCGCGATCCGGCGGCGCTTCGCGGCGGCGGACGACATCTTCCGCGCCGCCGCCCTGCCCACCGGTGGCGACCAGGTCGCGACCGAGGTGGCGCAGCCGCGGATCGTCACCGGCACGCTCGCCGCGCTGCGCGTGCTGCGCGGCCTGGGCATCGAGGCCGACACCGCGGTCGGGCACAGCCTCGGCGAGCTGAGCGCGCTCCACTGGGGCGGCGCGATCGACGAGCAGCAGGTGCTGCGCCTGGCCGCGATCCGGGGCAAGGTGATGGCCAGCGCGAGCCGCGGCGGTGGCGCCATGGCCAGCCTGGCCGCCGACCCGAACCGCGCCGAGGACCTGATCGGCGACGACGACGTGGTGATCGCCGGGTACAACGCTCCCGGGCAAACCGTGGTGTCCGGTCCCGTCGCCGCGGTCGAGCGGGTGTGCGGGCGCGCCCGTGCGGCCGGCCTGACGGCGACGCGGATCAACGTCTCCCACGCGTTCCACTCGCCGTCGGTGGAACCGGCCGCGGCCGCGATGACCGAGCGGCTGGCCGAATTCGAGTTCGCGCGGCTGACCCGGCCGGTCGTGTCCACTGTGACCGGTGACGTCCTGCATGCCGCGGAGAACCTTCGCGACCTGCTCTGCGACCAGATCGTGCTGCCGGTTCGCTTCCGCGAGGCAACGGCCCGCGCGGCGGCGCGCAGTGACCTGATCATCGAGGTCGGGCCCGGGCGGGTGTTGGGTGGCCTGTGCCAGCAGATCGCACCGGACGCCCGGGTGCTGTCCACCGACACCGACAGTGCCTCGCTGACCGCGCTGCTGCGGGTGATCGGTGCGGCGTTCGCGTTCGGCGTCGATGTCGACACCGAAGCGCTCTTCGCCGGCCGGCTGCTGCGGCCGCTGCCGCTCGACGGCGCGATGACGTTCCTGGCCAGCCCGTGCGAGGCGGCGCCGGCCATCGACGCCGACCTGGTCAACGAGCGGGACGCGCGCGCGCCCAGCGCGGCGGCCGCCCCGGCCGGCACGCCCACCGGCGACGGGGGTACCCACGCCACCCTCGAGCTGTTGTGCAAGCTCGCGGCCGAGCGGGTGGAACTGCCGCTGGAGGCGGTCACCGCCGACACGCACCCCCTCGACGACCTGCACCTCAGCTCGATCACCGTCGGGCAGCTCGTGAACGACGTCACCCGGGCGCTGGGCCGGCCACCCCTGGAGGGCATGCCGAACTTCGCCACCGTCTGCCTAGGTGAACTCGCCGAGATGATCGACGAGCTCAGCGCGACGGCCCGGGTGGACGAGACGCCGCAGCACGGCGAGGTGCCGGGTGTGGGCCCCTGGGTACGCCCGTTCGCGCTGCGGTTCGTGCCGGCGCCGCGTCCGGTCGTCGACGTCGGCACCGGTCCCGCCAGCGGCGACTGGACGGTCTTCGCCCCGGACGGGCACCCGCTGGCCGCGCCGCTGCGGTCCGCGCTGGCCAGCGCCGGCGTCGGCGACGGCGTGCTGCTCTGCCTGCCGGCGGACTGCGACGAGCGGCACATCGGGCTCTTCCTGGATGCCGGACGCGCGGTGGTGGGCGCGCCGAACGGTACCCGGCTCGTGGTGGTCCAGCAGGGCCTGGGCGCCGCGGGTCTGGCCAAGACGCTGCGCCTGGAGGACCCCTCCGCCCCCACGACCGTGGTCGAGTTGGCCGACGTGGCACCGGTCGAGCCGACCGCCGCCGCGACGGTGGTCCGCGACATCGTCGCCGAGGTCGCCGCGACGCGTGACTTCGCCGAGGTGCGGTACGACGCGGCCGGCGTGCGGCACGTACCGCTGCTCAGCCCCTTGCCCGCGACCGAGCTCTCGATGCGGCGGACGCCACTGGGCCCGGACGACGTGCTGCTGGTGACCGGCGGTGGCAAGGGCATCACCGCGGAGAGCGCGCTCGCGGTGGCGCGTGAGACCGGGGCCAAGATGGCGCTCCTCGGGCGCAGCGACCCGGCGCAGGACACCGAGTTGGCGGACAACCTGGCCCGCATGACGGCCGCCGGCGTCCGCTACCGGTACGAGCGGGCCGACGTGACGTCGGCCAGCCAGGTCCGGGAGGCGGTCGAGCGGATGCAAGCCACGCTCGGTCCGGTGACCGCAGTGCTGCACGGCGCGGGTCGCAACGAGCCGGCCGCGCTGTTCAGCCTGACCGAGAGCGCGTTCAAGGCGACCATCGCGCCGAAGATCACCGGGCTCCGGGCGGTGCTGGACGCCGTCGACCAGGACCGCCTCAAGCTGCTCGTGACGTTCGGCAGCATCATCGGGCGGGCCGGGCTGCGCGGTGAGGCGCACTACGCCACGGCCAACGACTGGATGACCGAGCTGACGCTGCGCTTCCAGCGGGAGCACCCGCAGGTACGGGTGATGGCCCTGGAATGGTCGGTGTGGTCGGGCGCCGGCATGGGCGAGAAGCTCGGTGTGGTGAGCGCGCTCATGCGCGACGGCATCACCCCGATCCCCACCGAGGAGGGCATCGAGATCCTGTGCCGGGTGCTGGCCGACCCGTCGGCCCCGACCGCGCTGGTGGTGTGTGGCCGCACCTCCGGGATGGCGGCGCTGCCGATCGAACGCCGCGAGCTGCCGCTGGCGCGCTTCGTCGACCGGGCGGTCGTGCACTACCCGGAGATCGAGCTGATCACGGAAGCCGACCTGTCCGCGGGCAGCGACCCGTACCTGGAGGATCACCTGCTCGACGGTGACCTGCTGTTCCCCGCGGTGCTGGGCATGGAGGCCATGACCCAGGTGGCCGAGGCGCTGACCGGCCGCACCGGTCCGCCCATGCTGGAGAACGTCGAGTTCCTGCGGCCCATCGTGGTATCGCCGACCGGATCGGTGACGGTCCGGCTGGCGGCGCTGGTCCGCGATGCCGAGGCGGTCGACGTGGTGCTTCGCAGCGGCGAGACGGGCTTCAGCGCGGACCATTTCCGGGCCAGGCTGCGCTTCCCGCGCCCCCAGCTGCCCGCCCGTGCCGCCCCGGAACCGGTCAACCTTCCGGTGCTGTCGGTGGACCCGGAGACCGAGCTCTACGGTGGGTTGCTGTTCCAGGGCAAGCGGTTCCAGCGGCTGACCGCGTACCACCGGGCCAGCGCGCGGCATGCCGTGGCGGAGGTCGCCACCCGCGCCGACGCGCCGTGGTTCGCGCCCTTCCTGCCCCAGGAGCTCTCGCTGGCCGACCCCGGCACCCGCGACACGATGATGCACGCGCTCCAGTGCTGCGTCCCCGACGCCACGCTGCTGCCGCAGCGCATCGACCGGCTGTACCTCGCCGACCGGGGGGCCGCCCAGGAAGCGGAGTACGTCCTGCTGGACGCCCACGAGCGCGGGCAGGACGGCGACAGCTACGTCTACGACGTGGACGTCCGTGATCCGGACGGTGCCCTGGTGGAGAGCTGGGAGGGCCTGACCCTGCGCGCGGTCCGCAAGCACGCCGGCGTCGGCCCGTGGGTGCCGGCCATGCTCGGCCCCTACCTGGAACGCGCTCTGGAACGGCTGCTCGGCGGCTCCCGCGCCGTCGTGGTCGAGCCCGACCCGATCGGCGCCGAGGTCGGTGGCACGCCGCGGCGGCGGGCGCAGACCCAGCTGGCGGCCAGCCGGGCCGTCAACCGCCAGATCCAGATCCGGTACCGGCCGGACGGCAAGCCCGAGACGGACGGCGTGGGCCTGTCCTCGTCCCACGCCAGCCAGCTGACGCTGGTGGTGGCCGGCAGCGGTGTCCTCGCGTGCGATGTGGAGACCGTGGTCGACCGGACCGAGGAGGATTGGGCGGGGCTGCTCGGTCCGGACCTGCTGGACCTGCGGAACCTGCTCGTGGCGGAGACGGGCGAGCCGGAGTCGGTGGCGAGCACCCGGGCGTGGAGCGCCCTGGAGTGCATCCGCAAGACCGGCCGGATGACGCAGGTGATCACGGTCCGGCAGATCCACGACGACGGCTGGATCCTGCTGTCCGTCGGCGCGGCCCGGGTCGCCACCTGGGTGACGACGGTCAACGACCGGCCCGACCCCGTGGTGTTCGCGGTACTGGCGGGGGAGGGGGAGTGACGTGGCCGGCTACTACGAGATTCGCCACATCGTCGGGTTCGAGGAGACGAACCTCGTCGGCAACGTCTACTACGTGAACTACCTGCGGTGGCAGGGCCGCTGCCGGGAGATGTTCCTCAAGGAGAAGGCGCCGGCCGTCCTGGCGGAGGTCCGCGCGGACCTGAAGCTGTTCACCCTCAAGGTCGAGTGCGAGTTCTTCGCCGAGATCTCGGCGTTCGACGAGCTGTCCATCCGGATGCGCCTGGAGGAGCTGACCCAGACGCAGATCCAGTTCACGTTCGACTACGTCCAGGTGACGGGCGGCCAGGAGAACCTGGTCGCCCGGGGCCGGCAGCGCATCGCGTGCATGCGCGGGCCGAACACCGCCACCGTTCCGGCGCGCGTTCCGGACCAGCTGCGGGAGGCCTTGGCGCCGTACGCCGACGCGCCGGTGTCCGCCGGCTCGCGGTCGCAGCCGCGGACCGCCGCGAGCAAAGGAGTATGAAGCATGCCTCAGGCACCGTCGTTCCCGCCGCTGGCCGGCGTGCGCACCCTGCCGCCGCCGCGGCGCGAACACTTCTCCGAGCAGGCCACGCTGCGCGAGGTCATGTCCCAGTTCGCGAGCGGAATCACCGTGCTGACGACCGGCGGCGAGTCGCCGCACGGCATGACGGCCAACGCGTTCAGCTCGGTCTCGCTCACCCCTCCGATGGTGCTGTGCTGTGTGTCCCGCGCGGCGCGGATGCACGAGGCGATCGTCGCCGAGCAGTCGTTCGCGGTGTCGATCCTCGGCGCGGAGCAGCGGGAGGCGGCGCGACACTTCGCTGACTGGCGCCGGCCACGCGGGATGCCTCAATTCGAGCCGGTCGAGTGGTACCCCGGACCGCGTACCGGTGCGCCGCTGCTCGCCGGCTGCCTGGCCTGGCTGGAATGCCGGTTGGCGCAGAGCCACGACGGCGGGGACCACTCCATCTTCGTGGGTGAGGTGGTCGGCTCGAGCCGCGGCGTGGCCGGCCCGGCGCTGGTGTTCTTCGGTGGTGGCTACCACCAGGCCGGGTCGCTCATGCGGAAGACCGCGTGAGCGCCGGAACAGCGCAATCATGAGGACGCCCGGCGGGGGCGTGCGCCGGCACGCTCCTGACTAATATCGGCGCGGCCGGGTCCGCGCCGCGTCATCGCAACCATTCGTCGAGATTTGTGGAGGCGAAGTGAACGACACGCTCCGATGCAGTGTCGTCATCCCGACCTACAACCGGATGACGGAGCTGCGGTACACATTGGAAGCCCTCGCCCGGCAGACGGTGCCGGCCGAGGAGTTCGAGGTGCTGGTCGTCGACGACGGGTCCAGCGACGACACCGCCCGCGTCGTGGAAGGCTTCCAGGACCGCCTGAACGTGCGCTACTTCTTCCAGGAGGACGAGGGCTGGCGCACCGCCAAGGCGCGCAACGTGGGCATCGCGAACGCCCGCTCGGACCGGTGCGTCCTCATCGACTCGGGCGTGTTGCCGCACTCCGGGTGCCTGGCCGCGCACATCGAGAGCCTGGACGCGCCCGGCGGCCCGGTCGCGGTGTGTGGCTACGTCTACTGCTTCGAGATCGACGACGCGGAAGCGAAGCAGATGAAGCGGGAGATCGACGTCGAGGATCCGGACGGGACCATGGCGCGGTTGGCCGTCGAGGGAAAATGGCCGGACATCCGCGAGATGTTCTACGAGAAGTACACCGACGACTTCGGCGACGTTCCGGCGCCCTGGATCATCTACTGGACGTGTAACGTGTCCGCGCGGACCGCCGACCTGCGGGCGGTGGGCATGTTCGACGAGGCGTTCCAGCGGTGGGGCGGTGAGGACGTCGACCTGGCGTACCGGCTGCACCGGGCGGGTGTGTCGTTCGTGTTGAACCGGAAGGCGAGCGCCATCCACTATCCGCACTACAAGAACTTCGACGAGAACGAGGCGGGCGCGGCGGTCAACTACCAGTACTTCGCCGACAAGCACCAGACGCCCATCACCGACCTCCTGCGGCAAAGCCCGGAGATCCATCCGTTCAACATCAACGACATCATCCGGGAACGCGGGCTCGACACGGTGGCCCTGCGCGGCTGACCGGCGCGGACCAGCACGAGAGAACCCGGGTGCCGGCGGCACCCGGGTTCCGCTGTGCCGGCCGTCGCCGGCTCGGTCAGGAGCTGCCCGCCGCCACGACCCGCCGGCCGACCCGGTGCGCCTCCGCCAGCAGATCCTCGTTCCAACGGTCGCGCAGGCCGGCCAGGCGCGACGTGATGACGACGGTGTCCACCGACTTGTCGGGCAGCGGGATCCGCAACCCGATCGCGTGGTGACCGGTGTGCCGGCCGCCAGCGACCGCGGCGTCCAGCAGGGAGCGGTCGAAGTCCATGAGGACCGCGGGCGGGAGGTGGTCGGGGATGGAGCCGCCGCAACCGAGGACGGCGATCCGGGTGTCCGAGCCGGCGTCCCGCACCGCGTGGCTGATCTCGCCGGCCACGTCCCGGTCGCGGACCTCCTCGGTCCAGCCGGCCAGGTGGGTGCAGCACTCTTCCCAGTCGTCAAACTGGATCTTGGCGACCAGCCGCCATGCGATCTCGACCTCCGGCTCGCGGTACTTCTCCAGGAAGCGTGCCATGTTGACCAGGAACGACTTGTCCATGACGTCCCAGTTGCGCTCGTGCGGAGTCTCAATGACCCACGCCGAGCGGTCAAAGTGGAACTGCAGGCCGTGGCGGTACAGCCGGTACGCGAGCTCGAGATCCTCGGCGCCCCAGCCGACGAAGACGTCGTCGAAGCCGCCGACCGCCCAGAAGTCCTCGGCGGTCACCGAGACGTTGATGGTCCAGGTCAGGCCCCATGGCACCGTCCGGCGTTCGAGGTCGAAGTCCACCGCGCGCAGCTCTTCGTCGCGCAGGTCCCCGAAGGCCGGCGTACCGGCGAAATGAGCGACGGTCTCCGCAGGCGTCCAGCGCTCGAGCGCCTCCCGGAGACCTTCCGTCGGCTCGTCCGGGTTGTAGCCGTAGGCGTAGCCGACGCACATCCTGGGCCGGCTGCCGGCCGCGTGCGCGCGGAGGTGATGGTGGAGGAACTCGGGGCCGGGCAGCGCGCCGGTGTCCAGGAACACCAGGAGTGGCCCCGACGCCATCCGGGCGCCGGCGTTGCGCGCGGTACCCGCGCGGAAGCCGAGGTCCTCCTGGAAGGTGTACGCGACGCGCAACCGGTCCGTGAACTCGTCCACCACCGCCTTGGTGTCGTCAGTGGACCCGTCGTCGGCGACGACGACCTCGAACTCGTCCGCCGGCATCGACTGCCGGGTGAGCTCGGTCAGCGTCCTGCGCAGCATGTCGCTTCGGTTGTAGGTGGGAATGACGACCGAGACGCGTGGCTGCTTCTCCTGACCTGTCATGCCTGCTCCTTCGGGGACGCTCAGGCCAGTACCGGTTGGCCGTCGGGTTGGTCGAGCATGGGTTGGCCGTTGGAGGCGGTGACGCCGCCGTCGACGGGGAGGTTGACGCCGGTGATGAAGCGGGCGTCGTCGCTGGCGAGGAAGGTGATGGCGGCGGCGATGTCGGGTGGTTGTGCGATGCGTCCGAGGGGGATGCGGTTGCGTAGTCGGTTCATGACGTCGGTGCGTTCTTCGATGGGTCCGGTCATGGCGGTGCGGGTGACGGTGGGGCAGACGGCGTTGACGCGGACGCCGTCTTTGCCGTGGTCGAGTGCGAGGGCGCGGGTGAGGTTGACGACGGCGCCTTTGGATGCGTCGTAGATGCTCATGCCCCAGTCGGCGCGGAGGCCGGATACGGAGGCGGTGTTGACGATGTTGCCGTGGGTGTGGATGAGGTGGGGTAGTGCGGCGCGGCAGCCGTGGAAGACGCCGCTGGCGTTGACGGCCATGACGTGTTGCCAGTCGGCGAGGTCGGAGTTGGTGGCGAGGCCGAGGGTGGCGACGCCGGCGTTGTTGATGAGTATGTCGAGTTGGCCGTAGGTGTGGATGGTGTGTTGGATCATTTGTTCGACTTGGTCGTAGTGGGTGACGTCGACGACGTGGGTGGTGCTTCGGGGGCCGGGTAGGTTGGTGCTCGCGGTGTGGAGGGCGTCGCCGTTCCGGCCGGCGAGTACTACCGATGCGCCTTCGGCCCAGAATCGTTGTGCGGTGGCCAGGCCGATTCCGGAGGCGGCTCCGGTCACGATCACCGTGCGTCCGGTGAAGCGTCCCGCGATCGGTTCGTACATGTCAGACAACGACAACGCCTCCCTGCTGAGTCCGCATGGTCCACCCGCATGGTGCTGCCCGGCGGGCCGGGCCCGCGTCCTCTACCCTGCGCGAACCGGCGCCGGGACGCTCCCCTCAGGAGGACGTGCTCACGGTGAGTGGACGCCGGCGGATGGCCGCCAGCCAGTGCCGGCGGCGTCCGGGCCGCCCCGCCGTCGGGCCTTCCGGCAGCCGGTCCAGGTGCGCCAGTCCGCTGCCCGGCGAAGTCGCCCGCATCTCCCGCTCCGCGTTCCAGACCATGATCATGGCTACGGGTTCCATCGGTCTCTCCCTTTCGACTGCGCGGCCGGCGGTGCGCCGTCCACGTTCGTGAGTGGTCGTCGGGAGACCCTGGAATCGACAGGCAACCACCCGGTCTGTGCTGTGATGTAGGTCACATATGTCGACGTCACCGATATTGTGATGTCGATCCGGGGCGGCGGCGCTACCGCTGGCGTACCCGTCGGACGAGCGGGAGGGACCATGCAGTACCTGTGCCTCGTGTACGCCGAGGAGAGCGCCTTCGACGCCATGTCGCCGGACGAGATCCTGGCGCTCGAGGAAGCGGCCGTCGCCACCGACGAGGAGCTGCGCGCGAGCGGACACCTGTTACTCGGGCAAGCGCTCGAACCGGTCGCCGCGGCCATCACCGTGCGGGTCCGCGACGGTCGGGTGTCCACGACCGACGGGCCGTTCGCGGAGACCAAGGAACAACTGGGCGGGTTCGTCTTCATCGAGGCGCGGGACCTCGCCGAGGCGACCCAGATCGCGGCCCGGATTCCGTTGGCACGCGTGGGGACCATCGAGGTGCGGCCCGTGGTCGACCTGCCGCGGCGGATCCGGGAGCGCAAGGCCGGATGAGCCGGGAGCCGGCCGGGGGCCTGCGGGACCGGATCGACGCGGTCTACCGCGCCGAGTCGCGTGCCGTCCTGGCGACCCTGATTCGCGTCCTCGGCGACTTCGACCTCGCCGAGGAGGCCGTGCAGGACGCCTTCACCGCCGCCGCGGCGCAGTGGCCGGAGCGCGGCGTACCGGCCAACCCGCGGGCCTGGCTGGTGTCGGCCGGCCGGTTCCAGGCGATCGACCGGATCCGCCGCCGGGCCCGGTTCGACGCCGCGCTCACCGAGTTGGCGCGGCGGCTCGACGAGGATGCCGACGGCGCGGCGGTGCCGGAACCCGAGGTCGAGGACGACCGGCTCCGGCTGATCTTCACCTGTTGCCACCCGGCGCTGCCGCCGGACGCGCAGGTGGCGATGACGCTGCGGGAGGTCTGCGGGCTCACGACCGAGGAGATCGCACACGCGTTTCTCACCGGCCCGCCGACCGTCGCGCAGCGCATCGTCCGGGCCAAAGCGAAGATCCGGACCGCGCGGATCCCGTACGAGGTGCCGGGCCGGTCGGAACTCGGTGAGCGCCTGGACGCCGTCCTCCACGTCATCTACCTCATCTTCAACGAGGGGTACTCGGCCTCCTCGGGTGGATCGGTGACCCGCGCGGTGCTGTCGGACGAGGCCATCCGCCTGGGGCGGCTGCTGGTCGAGCTGCTGCCCGAGACGGAGGTCATGGGCCTGCTCGCGCTGATGCTGCTGCAGGACTCCCGCCGCGAGGCGCGCACCGCTCCCAGCGGCGAGCTGGTCCTGCTGCCCGACCAGGACCGGTCCCGGTGGAACCGGGAGCTGATCGCCGAAGGACTGGACTGGGTGGATCGTGCGCTGCGCACCCCCGTCGTCGGTGCGTACACCATGCAGGCGGCGATCGCGGCGGTGCACGCGCGGGCGGCTACCGCGGCGGCGACCGACTGGGCCCGCATCGTCGAGCTGTACGACCTGCTGCTGCGGGCCGCCCCCACCCCGGTGGTGGCGCTCAACCGGGCCGTCGCGGTGGCGATGCGGGACGGCCCGATGGCCGGGCTCACGCTGGTCGACGCCATCGTCGGGCGCAGCGAACTGGCCGGCTACCACCTGGCACACGCCGTCCGCGCCGACCTGCTCCGCCGGCTGGGGCGCACCGAGGAGGCGCGCACCGCGTACGAGCGGGCGCTGACCCTCGCGAACCAAGACCCGGAGCGCGAATTCCTCGCCCGCAAGCTGGCCGACCTGTCCTGAATCCGCTGTGATCAGCTCCCGCCGGACCGCTGCCGCGGGCATTTTTGAATAAGTTTCGCCGACTCGGGTGCCCTATCCTGTGTGGAGGTCGCACTCGGGGAGGTCGCCGTGACGCATGCCAATGTCACTTCCGATCATGTGACGGCGGGCGGCGCCCAGTCCGCCGCCGCGGACAAGAGCGACGATCAGTTGCCGCGGCGACGCGGTCTGATCGTGCTCCTGAGCGTGGTGGCCGGCTTTCTGCTCACCGTGGTGTGGTCGGCCGAATTCGTGGATCAGACGGTCGGCGACAATGTCGCCAACACGCTTCTGGGGCACGACGCGAAGGAGACGCCGATCGCCGGCATCCTCGCCGGGGTCGCCTTCGCGTTCGTTTCCGGGTTGGCCGGCACATTTACCGCATGCAATATCGCGGCGTTCGGTATGGTGGCTCCGCTCGTCGGTTCCGGCGAGGGACGCTGGGCCCGGCTGCGGAATACGATGGCGCCCCTCTGGTGGCTCTCCGTCGGCATGGTGGCGATCTCGGCGGTCTACGGCGCGCTCGTCGGCCTGATCGGCACCCGGATGCCGCAGTTTTCCAGCGCGCAGACCGCGGCGGGGAGCCTTTCGCCGCGCAGCGTGCAGTCGATGGTCGTCTTCGGGCTGATCGGCCTGGCCATGTGTTATCTCGGCCTCGCCACGCTCGGCCTGGTCCGGGATCCATTCGCGCGCATCTCGCGGCGTTTTCCGCACGCACCCATGATCTTCATGGGAGTCTTGATCGGCGGTTTCCTGATCGGGCGACCATTCGCGCTGTTCCGCCAACTCTTCCGAGACGCCGCGGAGTCCGGCAACCCGCTGTACGGGGCGGTCGCCTTCACGCTCCAGTCGATCGGCAACATCATCGTGCTGGCCCTTTTGTTCCTGATCCTGACCTATGCTGCCGGTGGGCGGGTGCGGCGCTGGCTCACGGCGAAACCAAGCCGGCTCGTCGTGGTCACCGCGAGCGCGCTCATCATCGCGGGAGCGTTTACCTTCCTGTACTGGGACGTGCGACTGCTCGCCCGGCGTGAAATCATTCCGTGGTACCCCGTGGCACCGTGGTCCTAAGGCCCGTATCGGACCGTCCGGCATTTCGTGAAAGGCAGACCGATGACGGACGCACCGGTCTCGCGACGCGCGGAGACGGACCACCGGCTCGGCTTCCGCACGCTCGGCCGGGAACTGACCGGCGAGCCACTCACCGTGCGGGGCAGCTTCCCGGGCTGGCTCGCGGGCGACCTGCTACGCACCGGGCCGGCCCGGTTCGAAGTGGGCGAGCACCGGTACCGGCACTGGTTCGACGGGCTGGCGATGCTGCACCGGTTCGCGTTCGCCGGCGGCGAGGTGCGGTACTGGAACCGGTATGTCGACAGTCCCGCTTACCGGTCCGCACGGGACACCGGACGGATCGCCTACTCGGAGTTCGCCACCGATCCCTGCCGGTCGCTGTTCCGGCGGCTCGTCTCGGCGTTTCGACCGCCCAGCTTCGGCGACAACGCGAACGTGAACGTGCTCCGGTTCGGCGAGGAGTTCCTGGCCATGTCGGAGACACCGCTGCCGGTGGTGTTCGACCCGGACACGCTGGGCACGCTGGGTGTAGCCGCGGCGGCGCCCGGCCAGCTCACGGTGGCCCACCCGCACCTGTCGCCCGCCACGGGAGAGTTGGTCAGCTACGCGACGCACTTCGGCCCGTCCACCCGCTACCGGATCTACACGCGCGCCGCCGGCGCCACCGAGCCGCGGGTCATCGCGACGCTGCCGGCGCCGCGACCGGCGTACATGCACAGCTTCGCCATCACCGAGCGGTATGTCGTGCTGGTGGAGTTCCCGTTCGTGGCGGTGCCGGCGGCGATTCCGCTCTCGGGCCGCCCGTTCATCGAGAACTACCGCTGGAAGCCGAAGCGCGGCACCACGTTCCGGGTGGTGGAGCTCGCCACCGGACGGGAGCTGAAGTCGTATCGCGCCGCGCCGTTCTTCGCGTTCCACCACGTCAACGCCTTCGAGCAGGACGGCGAGCTGGTGGTGGACCTGTGCGCGTACGACGACGTGGAGGTCGTCCGGGCGCTCTACATGGAGCGACTGCTGTCCGCGCGGCCCCGCGTCCCGGGCGCCCGCCTGCACCGCTACGCGCTGCCGCTGGACGGCGGGGACACGGTACGGGCGGAGCGGCTGGGCGCGGTCGGCGTGGAACTGCCCCGGATCGACTACGCGCGCCGCAACGGCCGGCCGTACCGGTACGTCTACGGGGTCGGCGCCCGGAACGACGGCGATTTCCCCAACCAGATCGTCAAGGTGGACGTGGCGCGCGGCGACGCCACGGTCTGGTGGCAGCCGGACAGCTACCCGGGGGAGCCGGTCTTCGTCCGCACACCGGGGAATGAGCGGGAGGACGGCGGTGTGCTGCTGTCGGTGGTGCTGGACCCGGCCGCCGGCGCCTCGTTCCTGCTGGTCCTGGACGCGACCAACATGGCCGAGCTGGCCCGGGCATTGGTGCCACAC
This sequence comes from Actinomycetes bacterium KLBMP 9797, assembly GCA_037414955.1. Classification (GTDB taxonomy): domain Bacteria; phylum Actinomycetota; class Actinomycetes; order Mycobacteriales; family Micromonosporaceae; genus Phytohabitans. The sequence continues at coordinate 62,861 of JBBEWH010000152.1, read as the reverse complement.
AGCGTCCCCTTCGGCTTCCACGGCACCTACATCCCAACACAGATGTCTTGATCCGCCACAGCGGGTCATTTGCGCCCGATGAGGGCCAGCACCGCGTCGCGTGTCTGGATCAGGATAGTCACGATTTCTTCGGCCGCAGCGCGGATCCAGCTGCTGCCGCCCCAGCGTGTGGTGGTGGTCCTGCGCTTCTACGAGGATCTCCCGCGTAGCCGTTGGCGGTGAAACCGTTTTGAAGCTGTTCTGAAGCCGCCGACTGGTTGACTTCCGGTCACCGCGTCCGGCCGGCGACGTGGGAGCCTGGCGAGCGGAAGGTGAGCTCTAGATGTGTGATTTCACGGGGGGTTCCGCGTGACGCGACGGGAGCGCTTTGGGGCGGCTCCGCGCTCGGAGTCTACGGACGGCAGGTTCCGGTTGGCGCGGGCGCTTCTTGCTTTCGTCATCGCGCTGGGCGGGTTAGCGGTCGTAGCGATCGGTGCGGCGCCCGAGCGGGCGCAGGCGGATCCAGGTGCGTTGCTGTTGTCGTGGAGGTTCGGTGGGGACGGCGCGACATGCACGATCAGCGCGAGCATCGGCTCGCAGCTGACCGGCGGGAAAGTCCGCCTGACTGCCGCATTCCATGGCTGTGACGGGAACTGGGAGGGCAGCCTCAGCGGTGAGGACCTCGGTTTCACTGTCATCGGGTACGACAAGGACGACCACAGCGAGCGGTACGGCGGGACCATCATCTGTATAGATCCATGTGGTGCCGCGGCGGATATTCCCTTCACCGGGCCGGGCACCTACTGCGGCTTGGTGTTCTACGCCGACCTCGGCTACGGGCGCATACACGGTCACGACCCCCTCCTACGGCCCTGCCGCTACATCACGGGCCAACCGTCGGTCTTCCCGCCCGGCGAGATCCCACCGCCGCCGACGGAGCCGACCCAACCGCCGCCGGTCAACCCGCCGCCGGAGATTCCATGTCCCCAGGTGTCGTCGCTCGGCTCTGTGCCCGACGGTGCGATGCTCCAGACCTGCGACACCGGTCGGATGTACAAGATGGTCGGTGGGGCGCCGTTGTGGATGACCACCTGCACCGACGGCATGTGTCCGGGTACGCCGATCAAGGTCACTCAGGCGATCGTCGACGCGGGGCGGGCGTACCCGCGTGACGCGGCGACAGCTCGGGACGAAGCGGGGAACGTGTTCAAGTTCGTCGGCGGCGCGCCCGTGCACCTGTCGAGCTGCACTGTCGGTTGTGGCACGCCGGTGTCCGTGCCGGGCGGCACGCTCCAGCTGGTCCATCCCGCTAACCATCTGCGGCAGCTGCCGGTCGACGGCGCCACCGCCCGGGACGAGGCCGGGCACATCTTCAAGTTCGTGGGTGGCGCCCCTATCCACCTGTCGAGCTGTTCGGTCGGCTGCGGCGGGCCGGTACCCCTCAACGGCTGGAGCGTCGCCAACCTCGACCACATGAACCCGGTACCGGCTGATGGTGCGACGGCGCGGGATGAGGCGGGCAACGTGTTCAAGTTCGTCGGCGGGACGCCAATCCATTTGTCGAGTTGCTCCGTGGGTTGCGGCAACCCTGTGTCCATCACGGCTTGGAGCATCGTCCACTACGAACACATGAGGCCGCGACCTGCGGACGGTGCGACGGCGCGGGATGAGGCGGGGAACGTGTTCAAGTTCGTCGGGGGCGCGCCGATCCATTTGTCGAGTTGTTCGGTGGGGTGCGGTAACCCGGTGCCGATTACCGGGTGGAGTGTCGCGACGCTGGAGCACATGAATCCGTACCCGTCCGATGGTGCGACGGCGCGGGATGAGGCGGGAAATGTGTTCAAGTTCGTCGGCGGGGCGCCGATCCATTTGTCGAGTTGTTCGGTGGGGTGCGGTAACCCGGTGCCGATTACCGGGTGGAGTGTCGCGACGCTGGAGCACATGAATCCGTACCCGTCCGATGGTGCGACGGCGCGGGATGAGGCGGGAAATGTGTTCAAGTTCGTCGGCGGGGCGCCGATCCATTTGTCGAGTTGTTCGGTGGGGTGCGGTAACCAGGTACCGATCACGGGCTGGAGCGTCGCCACGCTGGAGCACATGCGGCCTACACCGGTGGATGGGGCCGTGGTCCGCGACGAGCGGGGACGGACTTTCAAGTTCGCCGGTGGCGCGCCGCTGCGGCTGTCCACCTGCGCAGCCGGCTGCAGCCGCCCGGTTCTGGTGACCGCCGCCAGCGTCGACGGCCGCGACCACATGAACCCGGCTCCGGTCGCCGGCACGTACCTGCGGGCGGTCGAGACCGGAGCGCTGTTGCTGTCCCAGCAGGGGCAGGCCGTGCCGGTCGGGCGGTGCCCGATGAACGGCTGCGCGAACGCGGTCGTGGTCAACGCGGGGTCGATCGCCGAGGCCACCGGTGCGGTGCAGACCGCGTTCCAGGCCAACACCGGCAAGTTGTACCTGCTGGCCCAGTCCGGCGGGAGCGCGACGGACCTCGGGATGGCGCCAGGCACCAGCCCGGCCTCCGCCGCTCTCGCCTTGGGCGGGCACGTGACGGTGTTCCAGGCCAACACCGGCTCGCTCTGGGTGTCCACCCCTGCCGGCACCACCGACACGAAGCTCGGCATGATGCCCGGCACCAGCCCTTCGGTGGCCGCTCTGCCCGGCGGCGGGTACGTCGTGGCCGTCCAGGCGAACACGGGCAACCTGTGGGTGTTGGCCAACGGATCTGGCACGGACACGAAGATCGGGATGAAGGCCGGCACCAGCCCCGCCATCGCCGCCAGCCTCGACGGCGGCTACCAGATCGCCGTCCAGGCCAACACCGGCAACCTGTGGACCGTGACGTCCGGCGGCACCAACACGAATATCGGCATGCTGCCCGGCACCAGCCCCGCCATCACCGCACTGGCCGGCGGCGGGTACGCCGTCGCGGTCCAGGCCAACACCGGCAGGCTGTGGGTGCTGGCCAACGGCACCGGGACGGACACGCAGCTCGGGATGATGGCCGGCACCAGCCCCGCCATCGCCGCCGCGCTAGCGGGCGGGTACCGGGTGGCGTTCCACGCGAGCACCGGAAACCTGTGGGAACTGCCCTCCGGCGGCGGCGGGACGAACACGAACCTGGGGATGAAGCCCGGCACCAGCCCGTCCATCACCCCGGCAACGGGCGGCACCGGATACACCGTCGCGTTTCACGCCAACACCGGAAACCTGTGGCTACACAGCCCGGCCGGCGGCACCAACACCCAGCTTGGCATGCTGCCCGGCACCAGCCCGGCCGCCGGCACCAGCCTCACCTGGCGATGAGGAGACCCACGATGATCAAAGCCCTCCTCGCCCTCACGATGGTGGCGGCGGCGCTTCCCGGGACACCGGCACAGGCGACCACCACACTGCCATACCCCGACCGCGGTGATTACCGGATCAAGGCGCTGCAGCCTGACTTCTGGGCCGATCACGACGAGATCGCGGGCAACAACACCGGCGGCGTGGCGATGAACCTGGTCTGGGCCCACTGGCAGCCGGCGAACAAGGCGGCACCATGCGCGCCGAACGAGGAAGAGTACGACGGCCGCTGCTTCGCTATACCGCCGCAGATCGACGCCGACATCGCCGACTGGACCGCCCGCGGCCTCGTGGTCACCGGCGTCGTGTACGGCGTGCCCAGCTGGGCCAGGAGCGGCAAGCCGTGCTCACCGGTCGCGCCCGGCTTCGAGATCTTCTGCACCCCGAACGACCCGGCCGACTACGGACGCTTCGCCGGCATGCTCGCGCGCCGCTACGACGGGCTACACGGGCACGGCCGCGTCGCCGACTTCGTCGTGTTCAACGAGGTGAACACCAACGCCTGGTTCGACATCGGCTGCGGTCAGGGCGTCGCCTGCGACACCGGCCGATGGCTGGACGAGATCGCCGCGAACTACACCGTCGCCTACGACCGGGTCACCGCCGAACAGCCGGCCGCGAAGGTCCTCATCTCCCTCGACCACCAGTTCGGCGCCGCACTACAACGCCCCGCCGCAGCCGACGCCACGCTGGCTGGGGAGACCGTCCTGACCGGCCTCGACGCCCGGGTCGGCGCACGGAACTGGCGGGTCGCCATGCACCCCTACCCGGTCGACCTGCGCAGCCCGGTGTCCAGCCCCGACGACTACCCGTACGTCACCTACGGCAACATCGGTGTCCTGTCCGGCTGGCTACACGCCCACTTCCCCGGCAAACCGAGCACCTGGGACATCCAGCTGACCGAGAGCGGCATCAGCTCGGCCGGGCCGTCATCCACCCCGCAGCGGCAGGCCCAGGCCATCTGCGACTCCTTTCGCAACGTGCTCGGCACGCCCGGCATCAGCAACTACGTCTACCACCGGATGCTCGACCACCCCGACGAAACAGCCGGCGGCCTCGCTCTCGGCCTCCGCAACACCGACGGCACCGCGAAACCCGCATGGGCAACCTGGGCCCTGGCCAACCGCGCCGACCTGAACCCACCCCAGCTCTCCTGCGGGTTCGAAACCCTGCCGTACACCCGGCTGGTCCGCGGCTACCACCCCGGCCGAGGCCACTGGGCATCATCCCGGCTACTTCCCGCCGGCTTCGCCACCGAAAGCGTGTGGCTGCTGTGGCGCAACCAACAACCCGGCACTGTGCCACTGTTCGAGTGCCAGGTCGGCGGGCACAACCTGCTGACCCGCGACCCCGCCTGTGAAGGCCTGCCGCCGCTCGGCCCGGTCGGATACATATACACCGATGCCCGCACCGGAAGGACGCCGGTGTACCGGTGCATCCTGCCCACCAACGGCGACCACTTCATGTCAGCCGACCCCGGCTGCGAGGGATACCGCCGGGAGAGCCTGCTCGGATACGCACCTCCCGTGACGCCCTGACACCCACGTGAAGCGCCCTGGGCTTGGCGGACCCCCACAAGACTCAGTGCGCTTCACACCTGCTCGGCAAGAATCAGCAAGCCATTCTCGCCGCTCTCTGAAAAATGACCCCCTACCGATCCGCAGGTTCTAGCGCTACGAGGTCAAAATTTCCGAAGCGTTGACAGCCATCACCTGGTGCCAGCACGCCAGCCGAGCGGACGGTTAGTCCTGGTCGGCCGCACCTTCGATCTGGATTCCCAGCGCCGCCGCCAGCGTGTACGACAGCCCAACCAGATCCTGGCTGGCAACGATGGCGCCGGTGAAGCTCGTCACCCCGCCGACCCCGGCCAGAACGCAGTTGGTGAAGCGGGTGCCCTCCATCGTGGCCTGCGAGAACTGAGCCCCCGTCAGATCACAGTTGGTGAACTGAACTCCGCTCACGTCCGCCACAGACTGCCAGAGCTACGTGAAGGACGCCTCGATCACAGGTGTCGCTGCCGTGCTAAGCGTTCATCAAATTTTGCCGCCGAGGCTACGAACCTTCTCGCGACGGGCCTCGTGCTGGCCGATATCGCCCGACGCTATGCGGAGGTGGATGGCTTCTCGGCCGAACAGCTGAAGAACACGCTCGGCGGCGGCCGGTTCGACGACCCACCCACATACGAGGGGTACGAGGGCAGGATCCTCGGCGAGGACACGCCGACCCAGCCGGCGCTCTTCGGCCGGTACACCCTGCCCACCGGCCGTGATCCCCTCCCTACCGATCGAGGCGTCACACAAGCAGTACGAGCGGTCAGTGGCGAAAGGGGGCCTCAACGGCCTCGGCCGGGGTGATCGTGTGCCAAGCCCGGATCGTGTCTAGCTCGCCCACGCCTCGCACCCCGATCCCGTGACGACGACGAGCGCCGAGCCGGTGCGCCGGCTGAACCGTTTACAGCACGTCACGCGGCGTGGGCACCCCGACAGCGCCGAACGCACGACTTTGCCGATGTGCGTGCATGCCCGCCTCGCCGATCAAGGGCTCGGGCACATGCTTTGATCTTCGATTCGTGTGCCTGTGCCCTTGATCCACAAGGTTTTCCTTGATCGACGCACTGATCTGCCGATGAGCGGATGCCTCGAGTGTGGTCCGGGATGCCATGATCGGCAGGTGAGCATGCACGACGGAGCCGGATTCTCCGAACCAAACACGGCCTTGTCCGATCGGCATGCCGGTCAACGGACGACCATGTGGATCTTCCACGGTGAGAGGGCTCGGTACGCTTCCGGCCTCTTCGCTACTGCCGAGGAGGGACTAGCCTGGGCTGCCGACAACCGCCTGACCGGCATCCTCGCTGAGTACGCCGTCGGAGGTGCGTACAACGTCGCGATGAGGGAAGGCCGGTTCACGCCATCTCGGCCGCATCACGGCACGCCCGAGCACGTCGCGGCCTTTTCGCCGGGCCTGCGGCACTTCCACCTGATCGACGGCCAGCCCGACCGGTAGGCAGCCGCTCAGGCTGTCGCGGCGGCCAGGGCGTTCGCGTTCGGGGTTAGTGGTGGGCGGCCGGTCGTGGCAGAGCTCAGGATGGGGAGGCTAGGCGTGCGCGGAGCCTGCCGGGAAACCGCGGTTCGACTGTCGTGATCGTGCCGCGGCCGGACTGCATCGAGGTGGCGATCGTGGTCGTGATCCTTCGCGCGGCTCTTCGATATGATCGTCCACCGTGTCCAGTCCGCTGCCAGGGTCCGCGCCGAGGAGCAAAGCTCGCCGGCTCAGTTGGACGTTGGCTGTTGTGGCCGCCCTACTCCTTCTCTGTGGGCTGCCGATTGGGTTCGCGCGGTACTCCGACGGCAAAGAATCCCGCGAAGCGGACAATGAGATCGGCCAGTATCTGACGCTCGTACAACGACGCGATCGCGGGGGCGCCGACGCGATGCTCTGTGGTGGAGACGACACGAGCGTCGCCGAACTGCCCGGCATGAAGGGACCAGATTGGCGCCTTCCCGGCGTGGCATCTTTCGCCATCGTCCGCACGTGGGATTGGTCATCGGTGATAGACGGCCACGGTAAGGGTTATCAAGTCCGCCTGGTGTTCACCGACGGGTCGGCCACCGACGTCGAGCTTGCGGTAGAGGTGATAGCAGACGACCCGTGCGTCGCCATGGAGATTCCGTTCTGAACGAGGGGACGTCCGCTACAGATGTTGAGCGGGACCCCGACGGCGTCCGGATCTGCCGCGACCCACTCGTCGCGCAGCGTGATGGCGTCTGCGGCGGCTTGCTGTCCGACATGCCGATGATGAATCGCATGGTCGGGCAGACTCTGCCTGTGTTCAAGCGATGGCAGCGGCACTTGACCGGCGACGCCTGATGCGTGGTCGACCCAACTTCAAGGTGCACTTCTCAAGGAGCGCTGTGGCCGCGAGTCTGTGGGACTACGGCGAAGATGACCTCGCCGACAGGGCGCTCCAGATGACCGATGCCGACCTACGCCACGTCCAAGCCATCGCAGCCAACTACGAGAACCCTGCCTACCCGCTGCCGATGACGGGCCAGCGCCTCACGCACAACCACGTGATCGCCTTCGCGGCGATCGCATATTTCGAGGGCAAGATTCGGCCGCTAATTCGGACTCGACGGCGGCCGCAGAAGCAGCGGCCAGGCCGGTTTACTGCGCAGCCTCCAGACCCTGTATCTGGGCTGTGAGCGCGAGTCTGCACCATCCGCTTCTGCCGCGGATTGCTCGCTGACCTTGAGCTACGGATCTCCCGCCGGTCGATGCTCGGTCGGTCGTCAGGAGCGGGCAGGAGGTCCGGAGACGCAGGCCGCAGCAGCCGAGGCGCCACGAAAGGGTCTGCACCTGGTGCTTGAGCCGGCTTGAGTCGGTGCGGAGCGGCGAGCTCCGCAGTCAGCGGTGGCGGCCGCCGGCAAAGCAGGCGGCCCCAACCGCGAACCGCTCGTACGGGCTGTGTGGGCGAAGATCGCCAGTCAGCTTCCATTCATTCCGAATTGGTGGTGATCAGCGCTACCCGGTCTCCCGGGTCGGCTGGTGGGCTAGTCGCTGTGCGTGCAGCTCATGACGCGGAGTAGCCGGGTTGTCGACCTGCTGCGGTGCAATCCTCCACCGTGGCTGGCAAGACCGGTCCCCTGGTCGTGGCATCGAACGCCAGAGCGGTCGCTACCTGCGCTTTTCGTGGGCTGTTCGGGCAGACTTGGGCCGTGGCGAGTCATGAGTTCGGCGCTGCGGTGCGTCAGTTGCGGGAGAGTACGGCCCCTGTGGCTGTCGGGCTAGCGGTCGGTCGTCGGCGGGTGCAGGGGTTGCGGCGGGAGGAGCTCGGCGAGCTCGCGGGGATGTCTGCGGATTACGTACGCCGGTTGGAGCAGGGGCGTAGCCATCCGTCGGCCGGGGTGGTGAACGCCATCGCCCGTGCGTTACGGATCGGGCGGGCGGAGTACGAGCGGCTCTGCGCGCTGGCCGGGTACGCCGCCGTGGATGGGCAGGTGCCGAACGAAGTCGGTCCGGGTGCGATGCGGCTGCTGGAGCGGTTCACGGACACTCCGATGTTCGTCTCCGATGCGGCGATGAATCTGATCGCCGTGAACAGTGCGTTCATGGCCCTGGGGCACTGGGAGCTCACCGGGGACCCGTGGGAGTGGAACGTCGCCTGGCGTACGTTCTGCGATCCGATCAATGGTTTCAAGCAATCTGCGGCCGATGCGACCGATCACGAGGCGATCCTCGTTGCCCAACTGAGGAGCGCGCTGTTGCGGTACCCCGCCGACGCGTCGCTTGCCGCGCTGGTGGACGAGATGCGCAGCCGAAGCCGCCTGTTCGACACCTTGTGGCGCACGCCGCGACCGGTGGCGGCCTACGAGAGCAGTGCCGCGTTCATTCATCCGGACGGCGGCGCCGTCACGCTCGTCGGCAGCCTGCTCGCCATCCCGGGCGACGATTTGGCGGCTCTGGTGCTCACCGCGGCGCCGGGCTCGGCCGATGCGGCGCGCCTGGCCGAGATCGTCGGCGTCGCCGGGGAACCGACCATCATCAAGGTGGGCCAGCCCGGCCCAGGCTAACCGCGCCGGATCCTGCGAAGTTGAGTGACGTCTCCAGCAACACGTTGACGGCACTCACGAAAGCAGGTTCAGCGATGAAGGCAGTGCGTTTTCACGAGTTCGGCGGTCCTGAGGTCCTGCGCTACGAGGACGTCGAGCAGCCCGCCCCCGGCGCCGGTCAGGTCCGGATCCGCGTCGCCGCGACGTCGTTCAACGGCGTCGACGGCAATATCCGCGCGGGCTACATGCAGGGCCCGATCCCGGTCGAGCTACCGCACACTCCCGGCATCGACGTCGCCGGCACGGTCGACGCGCTCGGTGACGGCGTGGACGACGTCGCGGTCGGCGACCCGGTCATCGGCTTCCTTCCGATGACCGGGGCCGGGGCGGCCGCGGAGTATGTGATCGCGCCGGCGGAAGTCTTGACCGGGGCGCCCAAGAACATCCCGTTGGCCGACTCGGCGGCGTTCCCGCTGGTTGGCTTGACCGCGTGGCAGGCGCTGTTCGACCACGGCAACCTGACCGCCGGTCAGCGGGTGCTGATCAACGGCGCCGGCGGAGCGGTCGGCGGATACGCCGTGCAGCTGGCCAAGGAGGTCCGTGCCCACGTGATCGCCACGGCCAGCCCACGCAGCGCCGAGCGTGTCAAATCCGCAGGCGCCGACGAGGTGATCGACCACACCACCACCGACGTCACCGGGGCGGTGACCGAGCCGGTCGACCTCGTACTCAACCTCGCACCAGTCACTCCGGAACAGCTGGCCGCGCTGGTCACGCTGATCCGGGCCGGCGGCACCCTCGTCAACACCACCGTCTGGATGCCCGCCCCTTCCGACGAGGAACGCGGTGTGCGCGGTATCGACCTGTTCGTCCGCAGCGACGCCGACCAACTCGCCGACCTGGCCGCTCGCGTCAGCACCGGTGAGTTGCGCGTCGAGGTCGCCCAGCGGGTGGCGCTGGCCGACCTGCCCACACTCCACGCCCAGGCCGGCGCGGGCGAGCTGCCGGGCAAGACCATCGTCACCCTTTGACACGCATCTTTCGAAGGAGCCGCAGCAATGATTCCCGATGACGACCCGAACCGCTCGCTGACCGTCGTGTACCCGGACGATCCGAGCACGACGAACGTCTCGCTAGTCGGCAACACGTACGCCATGTTGATCACCGGCGAGCAGACCAACGGGCAGTACTGCCTGATCGACATGCGGGTGCCCGACGGCGGCGGCCCGCCGCCGCACCGGCACGACTTCGAGGAGATGTTCACAATCCTCGAGGGCGAGATCGAGTTCATGTTCCGCGGCGAGAGGCACACCGTACGGGCAGGGTCGACTATCAACATCCCGGCGAATGCGCCGCACAACTTCCGCAACGTCTCCGGCACAGCGGCCCGCATGCTCTGCATGTGCACGCCCGCCGGACAGGACGAGTACTTCCTGCGCATCGGCGACGTGATCGCCGGCAAGGACGCGCCGCCGCCCCAGCTATCGCCGGACGAGCTCGCCGAACGCCGCCATCGCGCGGCCGAGCTGGCATCGACGTACCGGAGCGAGTTCCTGTAGGCCAGGCACGCGCCGTGACCATCGCTCGTACGCGGCAGGGGCAGCCGTCGTGTTGTGACGGCGGCCCTTGCTCGTCATCTCGCTGGAGCGCTCGGCGCCGGCACTCATCGTCGGCGCGCGGGAGACGGGCGGCGTCCGTAATGAAACCGGGCCGAGTACCTCATACACGGGCCTGCTGCGGTTGGGCAAGTGCGGCCACGGCAGCCACCACGGAGATCCGTCGGTCGATGCTGGACCGGCTGCCGGCAACCAAGGCGGTGATGATCAGCGACCTCAGCGACGCGTCATCGAGGCGGAAACAACGATCACGATGGGCCTGCCACATCCTGGGGATATCCGACGTGGGCGCAGTCACCGGCAGACCCTACCGATCGGCCGCTCAAGCGTCGCGGACGGGCGTTCGCAGCCGTCACAGCCCGGGCTGGATGAACAATATACGTCCCGTGCTGACAAGGTCAGGTGCACGCTCATGCCGCGATCCGCTCGCTACAAAGGGTGACGAAGCTGCGCTGATCGGCGCCGTCGGGACCTCGCCGCGGGCCGGCGTGGCAATGTGTTGTCGCCGAGCGGGCGTTGATCGTTCGGACCGGCGCGTTCCAGGTGAAGGCTTGGCTGGCGGGCGAGCGGAGATGTCCTGCGCCACTCCGCTCCACGTTGGCGCTGGTCAACCCGGTTCGATGTTGGGAAGAAGCAGGTACGCCGCAGGCTCGGTGTACGTCATCCCATTTGGGTGATTCGACCGAGCTTTATCGATATGCGGACTGGATGTGCCTGGCGACGTGCGGTCTCAGGCAGGCGCACGCGGCTCGGGTGATTCGCCGGCGCCACCGTCGAAGCGCCGCCCGTACTAGTTGGGCATGGCACCCCAGCCCAGTACGCCTGCGGCACCGCGGGGACGACACCCAGTTGCTCGACCGGATCTATGGGCTGCGGGCACACGGTGCGCAGATGTGCCCAGTCATCACCAAGATCGAACCCGGCTCACAGGTGTTGGCCGACCGGTCCGGGTGAGCTGATCCACCAGCTCAGCCCTTCCTGCGTTTGGCATAGACCAGCTGGTGTTCCCAGCCCCGATTGGATATCAACCTGACTCCGTCTGTGTGCCACCACATGAGGACGCAGAGCAGGAACGAGGCAATCCCGAGACCGGCCGGTATGAAGGACAGCTCGACCCACAGCGGCGTGACGTAGGGCCTGTTGTCCGGAGGCGGACGGTCGAACTGGACGAACACGAAGATGGCGGCGGCGGTGAGGAGGATGCTGGGCACCGCCGCGGTCAGCCATACCCTGCGCGCCCATCTCGTACCTGCGGCATTGCGGATCCGAACGCGCAAGCGCGTACCGCATTCGCCGCAGCTCAGCTCCGACACGCTGGTGCCATGAGCCGGCCTGCGGGCCGGAATGGGAAAGGTAACGTAGGTGTGAATCGTCTTGTTGCCCAGACGCTCCACGCGTACCTGATGACCCAGCCGCTTGCTCGCGTAATCGCCGACTGCGCCGCGCATCTCACCTCCGCCGTGCAGAGGTACGAGCATACTGCGAGTGTTGGTTTCACGGCGTCAGTGATCTGGTCGCCGTGATCGAGGAGGATCTAGTACGGCAGCCGGGACCGCTGTGTAGATGACTGACGATGGGTTGGCTGGTGGCGGGCCAGTTCAGCGAGCGATTGGAGCCCGTCGCGTAGGCTCCGACCGGTCAGGCAAAGTCGGCCGCCGTCATGCCTGCCGGATGGCTAGCTGGCCACTGCACGAGCTCGATCCTGTAGCCGTCGGGATCGGTTAGCCATGACGTCCGGATCTCCGGTCCAGGTTCTGTCGGCGGCTCGGCTGTGACGCCTTTGGTCGCGAGGTCGGCGATCGTGGCATCGAGATCGTCCACCTGGACGACGAGGTGGTTGATGGCGCTGATGTCCGTAACCGGTCGTGCGGGGTCGTGCACCAGTTCGAGGCTGACGAACGGGTCGTCGGGCAGCTGGAGCATCGTCAGGCTGCCGAACTCCGTCTCGGGGACGCCGCCGAGCGTGGCGTACCCGAGAGCGGTGTAGAAGGCGAGCGAGCGTTCCAGGTCGGTGACCCGGAGCCCGAGGTGCAGCATGCGCATGCCCGGCAGGCTACTGCCCCCGGGGACGAGGCCACGACACACCCGACCGGAGGCTTGACTGGCAACTGAGTAAGCAGAGTGCCAGCAGCAAAGCGCCACCCAGATCTCCGCGTAGGAGGCCGGCAGGTCGGCCCGCGCCCCCGCGTAGGGGAACGACGTGTAGGCGCTCATCGAGCTGCTGGCCTCTTTGCCGAGGGCGGGCGCGATGAGGATCCGGTCGCCGAAGCGGATGGCGTCGTCGCCGACCGCCGAGCTAAACCCGCGGGCCCGCAGGGGCGTGACATCCATGCCGAAGTATCTCTCCCTGTGTCGTGTCAGGCGTCGAGCTCGGTCGCGGCGACGGCGTGCACGGGCGGTGCCTGGATCCCGAGCTCTCGTGCGATGGCTGGGATCTCAGGGTCGGCGAGGAACTTGTCGTAGTCCTTCGCGTCCCAGTCGAAGACGGACCACACCCGGCGGAACTTCTTACCGAAGTCTTGCGGGATGGTGCCCGCTCGCCGTTGCGCGCCTACGATCGCCAGATGCGTACCTTGTGGATGGTCGCGCTCGTCGTATCGACGCCGTTGGTGTTGGCCGCGGTAGGACTCATTCACCCGCATCTGCTGACCGATGCCACGGCCGATCGGTGGGCGGCGCTGCACGTCGTGCTGCTTCCGGTCTTCCCGCTGCTGGCGCTTGGGTTCGTTGTCCCGCTGTGGGGGCGCCCGACCCGGGACGTCGCCGGGGTCGCGACGGTGATTTCCTGGATTTGCGCGTTTGTCTACGCCACGTTCTACACCGGGCTGGACACGGTGGCCGGCGTGGCCGCCGGTATCGTCGCGCGGGACGCCGCCGACGGGGTGGACGTGGGGCCGTCGGTGCAGGCGTTGTTCGACGCAGGCGACGCGTTGGGGTACGTGGGTGCGTGCGCGTTCGGCGCCGCATCGCTGGCCGCGGCGACGGCTCTTCTGTCGCGGTATGGCGTCCGCACCCTGCCCGGATCGCTGATCCTGATCGGAGCTAGCTACTCCTTCGTGGACAGTCACATTTTCTGGCCGCGCGGCGTGTTCACGATGTTGGCCATCGCCGTGGGCTTCGGGCTCACCGCCGCCGCTTCCGTTGGCGCGAGATCCTCCACTTAACGGAGCGTCGTTACCGGCAGGTTGAGGGAGCGTCGTTACCGGTAAGATCTGGCCGCCGTGTCACCGCCCTACTCCAGCGGCTTAGGTTGCGTTCCCGGGCTGTCGAGATTCTGACGAGCCGCTGCCATAAGCGCGTGGCACCGTGGGTGGCGAGGCGCCTGCCGCATTGGGGGAGCGGGCGCTTACGGGGAAACGGGGTAATGAGATGAGTGATCGTCGTACCGACGCTCGCGACGTTCGGGTACGAGCCGCCGAGGTGGAGTTCGCCCGGCCGGTCCCGCCGCAGGTCAGCAATGGAGAGGAGATCGACTACCCGTACATCGCCAACTATTCGAAGGGTCTGCCGCACGACAGGTTCGGTGAGGTCGACCGGAATGCGTACCGGTTGCTGCTGCGGGCCTTGTCCACCGGCCGCGCCGAAGACTTCGAGCGCGTCCCGCTCGGCCGGGGCCGCCAGCTCGTCAATCCGCAGGCCGGTCTCGGTTTCGACCTGGAGGGGCCAGACACGCAGGCGGTGGCGATCCCGCCGGCACCGCGGATCGACGGCCCGGAAAACTCCGCTGAGATGGTGGAGCTGTACTGGATGGCGCTGGCCCGGGATGTGCGGTTCAGCGAGTTCGCCAGGAACGAGATCGTCGCCGAGGCGGCGGCGGAGCTGAGCCGGCTGTCCGACTTCCGCGGGCCGAAGCGCGGTGGCGCGGTGACCGCGGAGACGTTGTTCCGTGGTGACACCGCCGGGGATCTGCGGGGGCCATATGTGTCGCAGTTCCTGTTGCGCGACATCCCGTACGGAACTCTGCTGATTTCCCAACGGCAGGACACCCTGCGGCGGCCGGTCGACCACCTGACCACGTTCGCGGACTGGCTGGCCGTGCAGGACGGCGCCGAGCCGCCGGCCGACACGCGGGACTTCAAGAATCGCCGCTACATCCAGACGCCGCGCGACGTCGCGCACTATGTGCACTTCGACGCGCTGTACGAGGCGTACCTGAACGCGTGCCTGATCCTGGTCGGCTCGGGCGCGCCGGTGGATGAGGGCAATCCGTACAACTTCTCGGGCAACCAGATCGGCTTCGGCACGTACGGCGGGCCGCACATCCTCTCGCTGGTGACCGAGGTGGCCACCCGGGCCTTGAAAGCGGTGTGGTTCCAGAAGTGGTTCGTGCACCGGCGCGTGCGGCCGGAGGAGTTCGGTGGGCGCGTACACCAGCACCTGTCCGGGACGCGGGAGTACCCGATCGACCGCGAGGTGCTGGACTCCACCGCGGTCAAACGGATCTTCGAGAAGCATGGCACCTACCTGCTGCCGCAGGCCTTCCCGGAGGGCAGCCCGACCCACCCGGCGTACGGATCGGGCCACGCCACGGTGGCGGGCGCCTGCGTGACCGTGCTCAAGGCGTGGTTCGACGAGTCCCATGTGCTCGCCGAGCCTGTGGTGCCTTCCACAGACGGTATCAAGCTGGTGCCGTACCGGGGTCCGGACGCTGCCCGGCTCACCGTGGGCGGGGAGTTGAACAAGCTGGCCGGGAACATCGCCGCCGGCCGCAATATGGCGGGGGTGCACTGGCGTACGGACTACAGCGCGGCGGTGCGATTGGGCGAGGAGGTCGCCATCGGCATCCTGCGTGAGGTCAAGGCGGCCAACCATGAAGAGGTCAGCTTCACGCTCAGCCGCTTCGACGGCACCACAATCAGGATCTGAGCACCGCGGGCCGCCCGCCCGGCGGGCGGGCGGCCACTGTGGATGGTCAGGGCAGCGGCGATGGTCGAACCATGGAGGAGGGTGTAGAAGTCGTCTCCGATGTGGGCGCGGCCCAGGAAACGCTGATGCGGTTGCGGCCGCCGGTTCCAGATGGGCACCCCCGCGTCCGGTGCGCCGTACGGTTCGTACGCGGACGAGCACGGCACGCCAGCGGGTACTGCGACCATCACAGCGGCGCTGGCCGCCGCGGGCTGAGGTCCGAGCCGGGAGGTCGGAAATCGGCCCAAGGAGGTCGACGATCGGTCAGCCGCGGTAGCGATCGGCCGGAACCCGCCGTGACAGGCTCGCGATGAGTCAGATAGATGTTTGATAGTCCCACATGGGGATATGCCCCTGACATGGACGCACCAGCGCTGCTCGCACGGGTCCGTTCTCGACGTACGCGCACTGGCTACCGGGAAGCGAACGCCCAACCAGCATCGTAGGCGGGATTCTTCAGAGAGTGATTGAAGACCGCCGGCACAGGTCGCGTCCACGGTGATGGCGTAGAGACGATCACCGGAAGGTCCGGTTAACATTACGACGCGAGTCGCCGCCTTCCGCGAGTCCGCATTGTGACTGTGCCCGCGCGAGCGGGGCGAGACTATGACGCGTGGCTCTGGTTACGGTCCGCCGCAAGATCGGCTGGTTGCTCGCGACGAACCGGAAGCTCGGGTCCGACAAGGCGTTGCGCTCCGGGCGGGAGTTCGCTCGGGCGCTTGGGCATTCGGCGTCCTCGTCGTCCGTGACCCGTTGGGAGCACGGTGACGTGGCCGCCGGGCGGCACGTCGTCCGGCGGTACGAGCAGCTGCTCGATCTGCCGGCGGGCCAGCTGACCACGGTCGCGGACGCATTACTGCGCCTTGAGACGGCGGGGCGGCGTCGGAGGGGCGGACGTCGCTCCGAGGACCTCACCCTCCACGCCGCGCTCGACAAGATCAGTAGCGGGGCGCTGCTCGATGGCGCTGAGTGGGTCGAGCTGACCGAGCGGATCGAGGCGACGCCTGGCCTCGTCCTGCATCCGCCGGCGCTGTGGAGCGTTGTCGCGGAGCGGCTGCTCACCGAGCTTGTCGCCGCCGACAAGCTCGAATGGCTCCTACGAAACGAGGCCATGAGCCGCCTCCTCGACCATCCGACCGCCCGCTCCCACGCCGTCGCCGCCTGCATCGCGCTGGTCGAGGACACCACATCGCCGGTCGTGATCGAACCGCTGGGACTGCTCGACGTCGTCTCCGACAGCGTCGCCGACCGCTACGTCTTCCAGCAGATCACCCAACCCGATAACGAGCGCGCCTTTCAGGGCGCGCTGCGCGCGGCGCTACGGAAGATCCAGTACGGGCACTTCACCGAGGCCCAGCTGGGGCGGCTGGTGCCCGCCATCCGCGAGACGATGCGCGACGGCCAGTCCGATCCCGACCGGATCGCCTTGTCCGTCGACGTCGCGCGGCGGCTGGCTGGGCGCACCGCGCGGCGTACCGCCTTGCAGAGGGCCGTTCCCGACGACCCGGTCGCCTGGTGGGCGTGGAAGTGGGACCGCGTCGCCGAACCCGGCCTGGCCCGCGCGGTCAGCGTCCAGCTCGCCCGGCTTGTCCAAGCCCGCGGGCGCAGCGACACCACCAAGCTTGACGAGGTCCTCGCCACCGCGATCGAGGAGGCGCTCTACAGCTCGAACCCCGACCGCCGCCTCTTCCACGGCCAGCTCCTCGCCGCCACCCCGCTGCGGGCGGTACTCGCTGACGCCATCCTGACCGAGATGACCGCCGGCCTGGCCCGCCGTGACGAGACCTTCGCCATCGCCGCGTTGCCGGCGATGACCGTGCTCGACGCCAGTACACATCGGACACTCGTCCAGCGGGTCCTTGCCGGCGGGGGCTTCAGCCCGAGCCTGCGCCACGCGGGGGCGCGGGCCCTACCGCATTGCGCGGGACGGTACTCGGAGCCGGTGTGGCGGGCGATCTTGGACCGCCAGATTGCCCTCTCGCGTGATACACCCGACAAGCTCGATGGCGACATTCTCCGCGCGATCGTCTACGGCATCGGCACCGACGGCCGCACCGACCTGCTGGCGGCGATCCGCGCCGACCCGGCGATGCCGGCCGGCTGCCGCTCGACCGCCGACTGGCAGTTATCACCGGGCGCGTGACGGCGCAAGGCGCTTTGCCTGCCATTTCTCCGCCGCAAACCGCTCAGGCTCATTCCTCGGCGCTTCCTACGGTGATGTCACGGGCCAAGCATGAGGAGGGCATATGACCAGGAACGCAAGCGCACGACTGATCCGGACGGCGGCCGCGGTGCTGATCATCGCGGCGGCAGTCGTCGTCGGGGCCACACCGGCGGTGGCATCCATCGTCGGCCAGGATCCGTACTCCACCGACTGTCACAACAACGGGTGGCAATGGCAGTCCGGCGGCACCGCGGTGTACGACGGCGCGCGCAAGGTCGGCACCGGCTACCTCCGCTACTCCGGCGGCTGCGTGGCGAACTGGAGCGAGTTCCACTACGAGAATGCGGCCGCGTACAACGACTACAGCGCGCGCCCCTCCGCGTGGGTAGACGGCGCCTCCGGCACCGACCAGTACTCGCCGAACCTATGGCTCAACCCGGTCTACTCCCGCATGGTCGACGGCAGCGTCACCGCGTGCGCCGGCGCGCAGATCTACCGGTATCCCTCGAACCAGTGGGTGACCTGGAGCTTCTTCGCCTGCGCCTGATCGATGGCCGGAGCCCCGCCCATGTCGCTCTGGCGGCTTAGGTGGGGCTTCGATCTCGCGTTGATCGCGGCACCGCTCACGATGCACCTGCTGGTGGCAGGCGTAGCACAGCTGACCGGAATGCCCTGGTGGCGCACCATCCCAGCCAACGCCCTGCTGGTCGCCTGGCCTAGCGCGACCGTACTGCCGCTCACCTCAGCGTGTTCTGCCCGAGCCAGCCACCATGAAGGCGGTCAGTCGACGGTCAGCTGTCGGATGGTGATGGGTACCTTCGGCTTCCCACCGCCGGCCGCGATGGAGTTGTCGTGGCCACCGGCGGCGACCTGGTCGACGATCTCCAGGCCGGCCGTCACGGTGCCGAACGGGGTGTACGCCGGATCCAGTTCGCCGTCCTTGAACACGATGAAGAACTGGCTGCCATTGGTGTTGGGGCCGCTGTTCGCCATCGCGACGATCCCGCGGGTGTACCGGGCGCCGGCGAGGTTCTCGTCGGCGAACGCGTAGCCCGGCTGCCCCCTCCCAGTGCCGGTCGGGTCACCGCACTGGAGGATGGAGAGGCCCTCGGTGGTGACCAGCCGGTGGCACGGGCTGCCGTCGAGGAAGTGCGTGGCGGCCAGGTGCTCGAAGCTCGCCACGGTGCACGGGGTGGCCGCACGGTCCATCATGATGGTGATAGGGCCGAGGTTGGTGGTGATCCGCATGGTGGCGGTGCCGGAGCGTGAGGCGCCCGCGAAGTCCGGCATGCCGACTGTCTTGCTCAATGGCTCCGCCTGATGGCTCGTGGCGCCGCACGCCATGAAGCCCAAGCTGGCGGACGGCGTGGCACCGCCGCCCGCGGTGTCGCGCTCTGCGTCGGGATCCGCCGAGCCGCTGGTCACGTAATACACGACGCCCACTGTCACGCAGCCTGCGCACAGCAGCAGCATTGCGACGACCGCGCCAATCACCAAGCCGATCACCAGGCCGCGCCTGCTCTTGGCGGGCGGCAGCGCCGCCGGCGGCGGTGGAGGTGGCGCCATGGGATAGGTCACCAGCCGAGGGTACCGATCGCGCGCCAACCGCCCCGGCCCCGCGAGCGTACGTCATGGCGCACTTTCGCCAATCGCGACGCCTTGGATGCGGTACGGCGAAGGCTTACCGCCCTCAAGGCCTCGACCACGCGGCTGGTGCTCTTCCTGGAGCACATCCCGTTCACGAGCGGGTCTGGTAGGCGGCGAGCTGCCGTCACCACCGGGCACAGGTGCCCGGAGGAGAGCCCGGTCAGCGAACGGAGTCCCACCCGGAGAAGGACAGGCCGGCGTACCGGATGTTCCTGTTCGCCCTGCGTAGCGAGAAGGCCGCGGGCATCGCCGCGAACACCCTTCTTCGTGATCGCGATGGCGGGCGTGATCCGCTACAGTGCCTGCCGTGTCGACCGTTTACCGCGCATCGAGCGACGACCCCGTACTGCCGAGAACCGAGCAGCGCCTCGGTAACGCGCGGCTCGTCGACGACGAGATCGTCGTCACGCACCGGCGACGGGTCGACCGCATCCCGTTGACGGCGATCGACCGCCTGGAGGTGACCGGCAAGCGTGTGCGGATCTTCCTTGTCAAGGACATGGACAGGACACTGACGGCGCCCAACAAGACGGCCGCGCACATCTTCGCCTCAGCGGTCGCTGCGGCGTTGACACCGGCCAAAGTCCGGAAGTCCACTGGCGCGGTCAGGTCGGAGCGGCGTGCGTCGGTGTGGACACGAAAGCGCCGGCGAATCGTGACCACACTGTCTGTTGTGGCGTACCTGATCGCCGGGCTGGTGCTTCTCATCGCCGGCGCGAACGCCGCCGGGGAGAGAAACGCAGCCGTCTTCCTCGGTCTCCTCATGTCGCCGATCGGCACGGCCGTCACGGTGGCAATGTGGTTCCGGCACTGGAAACTGGTACTGGCCAGGCGGCGTCGCGGCGTCACCGTGACCGGCGAGAAGACCGGTTCGTCCTACCGGGGGCGGCTGCTGGTAGACGGCTACACCTTCACCACCGCCGACGGCCGGACGATCACCAGATCCGAACCCGGCGTCCGGTCGACCGACGGCCGCGTGGAGGTCGTCTATGATCCTGAGGACCCGACGAACCACGCCGTCAAGGTCGACGCCTGGGGCACGGCCATCCCATACCTCATCTCGATCGTCTTCCCCCTGATGGCGGTCTCACTGCCCGCCGCGCTTGTCTACGCGTTCGTCGTGTAGCGCGCACTCACCGGGATATGTGGCAGATGACGAGTGATGCTGGGATGTGTAGCCGTAGGCCGTAGTGGGTGGCCGGGGCGGCGTGGCGGACCGCGTTGCTGCGTGCCTCCCGGTCCTGCCCCATCGGGCCGAGACCGATCACGGTCACTGACTGCTTCTTCGTCACAACGCTCTCCTATGAGGACGATTTCCGGAGTACCTCGGTGAGAGCCGAGATGCTGTGGCTCCCGTATCCCGCGTCAGCGGCCCGCCTCACCAGGTCATGCAGCGGAGCGAGCCAGGATGTGTCTACATTGGCCTCCTTGGCGAGGTCGGCGTCGTGGGCTGCCCCGGCCACGAAGAGGTTCACGGACGAGGCGGCGTTCGAGTAGTCGCCACTGTCGATTTCTTCGGCGAAGACTGGGACCGAATCGGATGAACGATCCTCGTGGTCGCCGGCGAAGGGCACCGTGGCCGTCTCCGTGCTAGAGCCGCTGCGCGCTGATCCGACCTGTGCGGCTGGGCGCACGGTCGGGGCATGATCGTCGATGAGGAGCTGGCCCTGGAGACAGTACCGTCGGGGTGCCTTCCAGCGGCCGCTCGCCTCGGTCGCCGCCAGCGACGTCCTTGCTCGTGCTGGTCGCCAATGGTTCTGCTGGTCTTGGTGCTGGCCGGTTTCGCGTTGCAGCGGCAGAGCGAGCTCGCAGAACTTCGACCAGCAGGGGCACGTCACCCGGGTGAACTGGCTGTACGCGCTTGCCTCATGATTTATGCTGCCAGGCAAGCTGTTCGGACTCGTACGAGGTTGTACGAACTCGTTTACGTCGTACGAGCGTCCCTCCACGCTGATGCCTATGAGGCTAAAGGTCATCATCACCGCACTGGTCGCGACGTTGTTGGCGGCCACCGTGTCCGTGTCGCCGGCGTACGCAGTGGACAGTGGGCAGATTGGCAGCCAAGCGAACCCTACGGGTTCCATGACCTGCCAAGCCCATCAAGGGGCGACGGCGTGCTTCGAGAAGTACGGCGACAAGCTCTGGATCAACAACAGTGACCTGGACCCACGCCACACCAGGAATGAGTGGGAGAACTGGCTGTGGAGCGGGAGTGAATGGATCCTGTACCGCTGGGGCGAATGCCTCGACAACGGCGTCGGCTGGTACGTCTGCAACAAGGACTTCTACGAGAACAGCTCGGTGAACTACCTCGGCGAGAAGGGTAGCCACATCTTCTGGCGAGCGTGCGAGTACGGACAATCGTCAGGCTGGACCTGCGGCGGCTGGCGGAGCACACCCAACGACGGCTGACACTCTCGCCACTCAGCCCGAGCCGGTGGGAGGGGGACGACAGGGACGAGAACCTTGTGCGGTATACATCGGAGGGTCGCTGCGATCGTCACCGCGGTCATGGTCCTCGCGGGTGTGACGGCACGGAGATGAGCGTGTCCCGGACGCCATCCGCAGGTGACGACAGGTTCCAGCTCGGCGCGGTCGCGATCCTCAGCGCCCTGACCGTGATCAAGGTGTCTTTCATATCGTTCGAACGACTTGAAAGACGCCTTGATCACGGTAGCGCCGCCGTCGGCCGCGGGTGTTACCGGACGGCCGCGCCGGCCGTCAGTGCGTCGGCGCCGGCGTGCGGGCTTTCGGCTCGTCGTCGACCGGCCGGGCCGGGGCAGCTATCCGGGCCGCCCGCCGGCGGATGACGACGACCGCCGCCGCCCAGAGGAGCCCGGCGATCGACAGCCAGCCCAGCACGTCGCCGAAGAACAGCGCGTACGGCGTCCTGGCCCCGCGCACCGACACCGCCACGGTCAGCGTGTGCTCGGTGGTGACGGGATCGGCCCGGAACCAGCTCGCGTCCTGCCCCAGGATCCGGCCCTGGTGGTCAACCGCCAGCGAGGTGCCATTACGCACTACGCGTACCAGGTTGACCCCGTTCTCGACCGCGCGCAGCACCACCTGCTGGTTGAGGGCGTCGGTCACCGGGGCCCAGTCACTGGAGGGCACCAGCAGGATGTCCGTGCCGGCACGACCGGCCTGGCGGACCAGCTCGGGGAAGCTCGCGTCGAAGCAGATCACCGTGGCCAGCCGCCCGTACGGCGTGTCCACGGTGGGCACTATTCCCGGGCCGCGCAGGTTGCCGTCGTCCAGCACCACGGCGGTCTTCAGGTAGTCCCACACGGTGGCGCCGCTCGGGTCGAACATGATCGCCCGGATCTCGTTGAACGGGTACTGCTGCGCGGGCAGCAGCCACACCACGCCGATCTGCAGGTAGATGCCCTCGCTCCGGGCCACCGACCGGGCCCGTTCGAGCACCGCGTCCTTGTCCTCGGCGAACTCGTACGCCGAGGCCTCGGCCCAGACGACGATCCGGGCACCGGCCTGGGCTGCCCGGCGGGTGCGGTTGACCAGGTCGTCCAGCAGCGGCGCGAAATACCGCTCGCGCACCTCGGCGCGTTGCGCCGTGGAGCGGGGGCCCCGTGCCAGCCTGGCGCTCCCGAACGCGTCGCTGGCCGCTCGGTTCGGCGCCAATCCGGTGATCCGCACGGTCGGTGCGGCCGGCGGGTCGAGGGCGATCCGTGCCCCGCCGAGGGTGAGCACCGCCCCGAGCACTGTGCCGAACACGAGCAGCGTCCGCCCGGCGCCCACGGTCGTGCGCCGCTGCCAGACCTCGTTGGCCACCGCGGCGGTCCAGGCCATGAGCAGGCCGATGATCCACTGCCCGCCGACCGCGGCCGACTGCAGCAGCGGGAGGTTGCCCACCTGCGTGCCGGCGACGTGGCCGGTCGTGCCGAAGTCGCCGGTGCCGAAGAGGAACACCAGTGCCGTGTCGGCGATCGGGAACACCAGGGTACGGGCGATCCCGGTGAGCCGGACCGCGAACAGCCGGTCGATCAGGTACGGGATCGGGACCAGGACGGCGCCGCCGGCGGCGACCGCGACGTGCATGTGTTCGGTCAGCAGGAGGCCGCCGCGGAAGCTCGCATACGTGCTGAGCGCGCCGGCCAGGGCGAGTGCGGGCACGGCCCACCGGACCCGGACCGTGCGGCTGAACCGGAGAAGCAGGAGAGGCGCGAGCCACGCCGCGAGCGGGATCGTGGTCTGCATCAAGGTGAAGGGCAACAGGGCCGCTCCGAGAGCGAGCCAAAGCCAGGAAATCATCAGTGCTCCCGGGTGACTTCGTCGTCGATCGTGGTGACCAGGCGGATTTCGCTGTGCACGTCCCAGAGCTGGTCGAGCAGGGCGCGCAGGGCGGCCTGGTCCAGGTCCATGTGGGTCAGCACGGTCCGGCCGTTCTCGGTGTGGTGGGTGAATTCGCCGAACCGGCGGCGTAGCTCGTCGGCGAGCCCGCCGGGCAGGGCGCCGCGGATCTCCACCCGGTAGCGCAACGTCATCTCGGTCTCCTCGTTTGTCGAGGACGACCATCACGCGCACCGGGGTGGCGACGCACCACCCGGCGGAGAACCACCCGGGGTGGACGGCTCAGATCAAGCCCAGCTGGCGGCCGCGGCGGACCGCCTCAGGGCGGGAGTCCGCGGCCAGCTTGCGGTAGAGGCTCTTGGTGTAACCCTTGATCGTGTTGACCGACAGGTAGAGCTCCGCGCCGATCTCGCGCCGGTTGAGCGGACCCTGCAGGGCCCGCAGGATGGTCAGCTCGCGCTCGGTGAGCGGCTCGGCGAGCGCGCCGTCGCGGCGCGCCAGGGCCACCGCACCCCGGCCGATGCGCTCCCGGGCGGAACGGAGCGCCGCCGCCACACCGGGCAGCACCGGCTCGGCGCGCATGATCTCGTCGGCCTCGGACAGGGCCGCGGCGGCGGCTCGGCGGTCGCCGCCAGCGAGTTCAGCCTCGGCCCGCGCGGTAAGCGCCCGCACCGACTGGCTCGGGTGGCCGGTGGCCACGGCGAGATCCGCGGCGCGGGCGAGGACGGCGCGGGCGCCCGGGACGTCGCCGTCGAGGTGCAGGAGGAACCCTTCGGCGAGGCGCAGGTACACGACGGCCGGCGCGGCGGCAACGCCGAGGGCGTCCTCCACCCGGGCCGCCTCGGGCAGGGCGGTGCGCAGCAGCCGCCGTACCTCCTCGACCTTGCCGCCCTTGAACTTCGACACGGCGAGCAGTCCGCAGGCCTGTAACCGGCTGAACGCCGGGAGATCGACAGCGTCCGCCCGGCCGACGGCTTCGCCGAGCAGTTGGGCGGCCTCGTCGTCGTGGTCCATGCCGCTGAGAACGCTGCCCAGCGCGATCCGAGAGATCACCCAGCCCTGCCGGGTGGGGTCGGACTCGAGCGCCACCGCCCGCCGCGCCAGGTCGAGGGTCTGTGCGGCGGCCTCACCGGAGTTGACGTAGACGGTTCGTAGCGTGGCCGCGGCGGCACGGGCCGAGTGCCAGCCGGCCGGGGGCGCAGAGTCGTCGGTCAGCGCCGAGTCAACGGCGTCCAGCAGCGGCGCGACCCGGTCGAGACGGCCGGTGAAGGCGGCCGCGGCCGCCAGGGCGATGCCGAGCCTGGGACTGGCCCGGACGACCTCCGACGGCAGCGCGTCGGCCAGCCGCAGAAAGGTCCCGAGCGCACCCCGCGCCAGGAAATCGTCGTCCCTGTCGGCGAGCAACTCACCCGCGGCCACCGGATCCCCCGCCGCGACCAGGCATCGAAACGCGCCCTCCAGATCACCCGCCGACCGGTGCCACCACGCCGCCCGCAGCAGCAGCGCCGGCTCTTCGCTCACCCGGGTGCCGCGCAACTCCCGCAGCAGCGCCTCGCGGAACAGCCGGTGGTATCGGTACCAGGTCCGCCGGGCGTCCAGCGCCACCAGGAACAGGTCAGCGCGATCCAGCTCGGCGAGGATCCGCGCCGAATCGTGCCGCTCCAGCACGAAGTCGCAGAGCGGGCCCGCCAACCGGTCCAGCACCGAGGTACGCAGCAGGAAATCGCGCTGCTCGGACGGCAAGCCGTCGACCACCTCCGCGGTGAGGTAGTCGACCACATGCTGGTCACCGTCCGCCGGTCCGGCCACGTCCGCGGGCCGGCCGGGCACGCCGCGCAGGGCCAGCGCCATCAGCTTGAGACCCGCCGCCCAGCCCTCCGTGCGGGTGACCACCTCCTCGACCACGTCTTCCGGCAGCTCATTTCGCTGCGGGTCGCGGCGGCTGACGGCGGCGACCAGCGGACCTGCCTCGCCGGCGGTGAACCGCAGGTCGGCGGCCCTGATCTCGGTCAACTCTCCGCGCGCACGCAGGCGGGCCAGCGGAAGCGGCGGGTCGGACCGGCCGGCGACGACCAGTCGTACGCCGGGCGGCAGGTAGGCGAGCAGGAACTCCAGACCCTCGTGGATCCGCCGATCCCGGATGACATGCAGGTCGTCGACGACGACGGTGAGCCGACCCGGCCGCGTCGCGAGGTCATTGAGCAAGGTGGGCACGGCCGCCTCCAGCGGATCCACCTCCGGCACCCGCAGCGCGGCCAGTGCCGCTCCGCCCAGTGTGCCGTCGGCTACCCGGACGGCCGACACCAGATAGGTCCAGAACCGGGACGGCTCATCGTCCGCCTCATCGAGGGTCAGCCAACCCACGTCGGGACCGCCTTCGCCCGCCACCGTGTGCGCCCAATCGGTGAGCAGCGTCGTCTTTCCCCAGCCGGCCGACGCGACCACCACCACGAGCGGCGTGCCCTCACCGAGGACATCGGTCAGCCGGCGTCGCGACACGGTGCCGTCTCGACGCGGCGGCACGCTGATCTTGCCGACGACGAGCGGAACTCCCGACGATGGCGCATCGCTGCTCACCACCGGCCGATTCTGTCACCGCACGGTCTCCCCGCCAATCAGCACGAGCTGGACGCCCTCGACGATGACTGAACCCTCGACGCCGCCGCCCTACGGCGCGGCGAGCGCCTCGGTCGGTGCGAGCCGGGCCGCGCGGATCGCCGGGTAGAGGCCGGCCATCGCGCCGATCACCAGCGTGGCCACCACGCCACCGGCGGTCGCCCACGCCGGTACCACCGTCGGCCACTCCTGGGTGAGCGAATACAGCGCGGTCACCGCCACCCCGATCACCATTCCGCCAGCTCCGCCCAGCGCCGACAGCAGCAGCGACTCGGACAGGAACTGCACCCGGATCTGGCCGCGTGTGGCCCCCAGCGACCGGCGCAGGCCGATCTCCGCGCGGCGTTCGAGCACCGAGATGACCATCGTGTTGGCCACACCGACCCCACCGACCAGGAGCGCCACCGCGCCGAGGCCGAGCAGCAGCCCGGTGAATGCCTCGTCGGTGGCCTGACGCGCGGCGAGCGCGTCGGACGGCCGGGACACCTTGACCTCGTTCGGCGCCTCCGGGTTCGCGGTCGCCGCCAGGACCGCACGGACCTCCTCGACCGACGGGTCGGTCGTTCTCGTGTAGACGGTGGTCGGGTGGCCGTCGAACGCGAGGTACGTCTCGGCCGCCGGCCAGCCGACCAGCGCCGCCGAGTCCAGTTCCGGTGCCAGCGGAACCGCGTCGAGGATGCCGGTCACGGTGAACCACTGCCCGCCCAGCCAGATCTGCACCTCGGCACCGACCGTCACGATGCCCAGCCGCTTCGCCGTCGCCGAGCCGAGCACCACTGCCGGGTACCGGTCGGTGGCCGCGTTCAACCACGTCCCCTCGACGACGGAGGCGCCGACGGTCGCGAGCAGCTCCAGATGCGCTGCCCGCACGGCGATGCCGCCGGACTGCACCGTCGGGATGCGGTCGGTGCGGTAGACCTTGGCGTCGGACACGGTGCCGGTCGCGGCGACCTGGGTCACCGGCCCGATGCGCGAGATCATCGCCACCGCCGCCAGGGGCAGCTTGGCGTCCTCGCCCAGCAG
Source organism: Actinomycetes bacterium KLBMP 9797 (assembly GCA_037414955.1). Taxonomy (GTDB): domain Bacteria; phylum Actinomycetota; class Actinomycetes; order Mycobacteriales; family Micromonosporaceae; genus Phytohabitans. Next base: position 35,706 of record JBBEWH010000152.1, on the reverse strand, counting down.
CGTGTTGCCGGGCGCCACCGTGAGCAGGTTGGTGCCGAAAGCGGCCAGTTGCCGGTCCACCTCCGCCCGGCTGGAGCTGGAGATCCCGACGACCGCGGTCATCGCGGCGATGCCGATGGCGATGCCGAGTGCGGAGAGGAACGCCCGCAGCGGCCGGGTGCGCAGGCCGGCGCCGCCGACCCGGAGCAGGTCGCCCGGGCGCAGCCGGGCCGGGCTCAGGCTCCTGGCGGTCGGCCGGTGCGCGTTCGTCGTGATGGTCATGCGACCACCTCCCCGTCCCGCATGACCACCTGGCGCGGCAGCGACGTCGCGATGTCGCGGTCGTGCGTGATGACCATGACGGTCGTGCCGCTCGCGTTGAGCTCTCGGAGCAGTTCGACCACGCCGGCGCCCGACGCGGAGTCGAGGTTGCCGGTCGGCTCGTCGGCGAGCAGCAGCGCGGGTTCGCCGATCACCGCGCGGGCGATCGCCACCCGCTGCTTCTCGCCACCGGACAACTCGTGGGGCTCGTGATCGAGCCGGTCGGCGAGACCCACCCGGTCGAGTGCCGCCTCGGCCCGCGCACGCCGTTCGGCGATGCCGACACCGGAGTAGAGGAGCCCGTCGGCGACGGCCTCCACGGCGGGCTGTCCCGGCGCCAGGTGGAACTGCTGGAACACGAACCCGATCCGGCGGGCGCGCAGCGCCGACAGCTGCCGGTCCGACAGCGCGGCCACGTCGTGCCCGTCGATGCGGACCGTACCGGCGGTCGGCCGGTCGAGCGTGCCGATGAGATGCAGCATCGTGGACTTCCCCGAGCCGGACGGTCCGACGATCGCGAGCAGTTCGCCGTACTCGACGGACAGGCACACCTCCCGGACGGCGGTCACGCCGCCGGAGTACGTGCGCGTCACCGTGTCCAGGTCCACCACCAGCTCCGTCATGACGGCACCCCCACGGTCATTCCCTCGGTCAGCCCGCCGCCGGACACCTCGACCCGGCCACCGGCGAACAGCCCGGTCTCCACAGCCACCACACGGCTGGACGTGCCCTCCACGATCTCCACGCCGTAGCCGCCCTCGGCAAGCGCCAGCAGGGCACCGACCGGAACCGTGAGGACGTTCGCCCGCTTCGACGCGGTGAACGCGACGGTCACCGATGCCCGCTCCAAAGCGGACACCGCGGTCTGGTCGTCGATGGACACGGTGACCTCCAGCGTGGTCTCGGTGTCGTCGCCACCGCCCTCGCTGTCGTCGACCACCGTCTCGGTCGCGACGACCTTTCCGCCGGTCTTCTTGCCGGTGGGCAGCGACACTTCGACCGCGGCACCGACCGGAGCCAGGCGGGCGTCGCTGATGTCGAGTTCGACCGTGGCCACCCGCGCCGTACCGGCGCAGGTGAGAACGGCGGTACTCGCCTGCACCGCTTGACCGACGGTCGCCGCGTGCCCGTCGACCCGTAGCGATGCGGCCGCGTACACGACCCGGCCGAGGTCGACCACGCCCGTCTCGTCGATGCCGAGGTCCTCCTGCCACTCCTTCACGGCCGAGGCGGTCGAACTGCTGTACCTCTCGTCCACGGTGAACCCGTCGTACCCGAGCGCCGCGAGGTTGGTCTCGAACTGCTTCACGTCGGCACCCTCGAGCCCGCTCGACAGTGCCCGGTATGCGGGGAGCGTCCCGACGAGGAGGATCACCGGTTTGTCGTCGATCCGGAACAGGGTCTGCCCGCGCTGGACGACCGTGCCCACACCCGCCATGCTGGTGACCGTTCCGCCGGCCCGCGCCGACAACTCCACAGGGGCGTCGTAGCCGAGTTCGCCGCTCTCCGATCGGGTCTCCACGAGCGTCTGCCGGGTGACCGGCGTCGTCGCCGGAACCCGGTCCCTGGCGGCCTCCTCGGTCTCCCTGGACCAGTCGAGCCCGACGGCCGCGGTGGCCGCGGTTCCGCCGACGATCACCACGGCCACCGCGATGATCACGCGGACCGTCCAGCGCCGGCGACGCGATGCGGATTGACGCCGCATCATCCGGTCCGACCCGGACCGGTGCCGGTCGGCCGCGGCACGAGTTGTTCGCACGTCTCCCGGGCGGACTTGAACGCCTCGGAGTTGGTGTCGATGCCCTTGAGCTGGCTGCCCGATCCGCCGTTGGCGCCCTCCGGGTCCGGAAAGTCCGGGAGGCCGTTATCGCGCATGCACTGCGCGAACTTCCGCTGCCGGTCGACCGACTCCGCGTCGAGCTGCGGCGGTTCGCCGCCGTTCGGGCTGTACTGCTTACACTTCTCCATCGCGGCCCGGACCACCTCCTGGTCGGTGCCCTGCGGTACCAGCGCGCCACCGCCGCTGTCCGCGCCGGGGTCCTTGAAGTCGGGCACGCCGTTCTCGCGCATGCACTGCGCGAACTTCAGGCCGTCGCCGCGCTGGGCGGCGTTGGCGCTGGCGGTGGCGTTCGGGCCGCCGCCGGCGGACGCCACGCCGTTGCCCTCGTCGGAAGCGGAACAGCCGGTGAGAGCCAGAACGGTGGTCAGTGCCGCCGCGACGGCGAGGAGCAGGCCGACCTCGCGGACCGTCCGGGTCGGTGTCGGAAACAGCGGTCGTGTCATGGGGCCACCGTGCCGCCGGCGGCGTGCTACGCGCGTCTGCCTGCGGGGAGCGGGCCGGCGTATATCCCGCGATGTACGCCCGCCACCGGGGATCCACCCCGCGGTGTACGCGACGGCGGCGGTTCCGACGGTAGATTCGTCCATCGTGGGAGGTCGGATCGGGGTCGCCGTCCGGACGCGGCCGGTGGTCCGGGACGCGGTCGTGGCGCTCGCGTTGCTCGCGGCGTGCGCCGTCGTGAATTCCCCGACCGCGGTGGTCACTACGGGTAACCGGATCACCGGAGAGGGCCCACACACCGGGCGGCTCGTGACGTGGTGGGTGGCGGCGGCGATCGCCGTGGTCTCGATCGCCGCGCGCAGCCAGTGGCCGGCATCGATGCTCGTCCTGGGTGCGGCCGCAGTGGGTACGCACATGGCACTGCAGGTCCCCTTCATGATCATCGACCTCGCCGTTCCGGTCCTGCTCTACTCCGTCGCCCTGCGGTACGACCGCGCCGCGTCGGTGGGGGCGCTGGCCGGCCTGCTGATCGGCGTCGCCGGGTGGAGCCTGTACTCGGCGGCGAACTCGCTGCCGGTCCCCGGCCTGCCGGACCGCATCGCGATGGTGCCCGACCGCGTCCCGGTGGGTGGCCCCGCGCCGCCCGGCCCGGTCCGTTCGACGAACATCGCCCAGAACACATGGAGCGGCGTGCTTCTGCTGGGCTCGGTGCTGATCGCCTCGTGGGCCACCGGTTCGGCCGCGCGCAGCCGGCGGGCCCGCGCGCGGGACCTGGAGCGGCAACAGGGGGAGCGGGCCGCGCTCGCCGTCATCGAGGAACGCGCCCGAATCAGCCGCGAACTGCACGACGTGGTGGCGCACGGCCTGTCGGTGATGGTCACGCAGGCGCAGGGTGCGGCCGCCGCCCTGGACCGGAAACCGGCCGACACCCGGACGGCGCTGGAGGCGATCGTGGCGACCGGCCGCGACTCGCTCGCCGACATGCGGCGGGTGCTGGCCCGGGTCGACGGGATCGAGGACGTATGGCATCCGCAGCCTGGCCTGGACCGGTTGCCGGCCCTGGTCGGTCAGGTGACGGAGGCGGGCACGAAGGTGCGCTTCAGGGTCGACGGCGAGCGCTCTACTCTATCATCCACTGTGGACTTCTCGGCGTACCGGATCGTGCAGGAGGCGCTCACGAACACGATGAAGCACGCCGGGCCAGGCGCGTCCGCCGAGGTGGCGGTGTCCTTCCGGGACTCCCACGTCGAGATCGAGGTCCGCGACGACGGCCACGGCGGCACTGCGGGCGGCGGCGCCGGCCACGGGCTGCGCGGCATGCGCGAGCGGGTGTACCTGCTCGGCGGCCGGTTCTCGGCCGGCCGGGGCGAGGCTGGCGGGTTTGTCGTGCGGGCGGTGCTGCCGGTGCGAGGGCAGGACGCGTGATCAGGCTGCTGGTCGTTGACGACCAGGCCCTGGTGCGGGCCGGTTTCCGCATGATCCTCGAGAACGCCGACGACATGGAGGTGATCGGCGAGGCCGGCGACGGCGCGGAGGCGGCCACGGCCGCGATGGAGCGCCAACCCGACGTGGTGCTGATGGACGTGCGGATGCCCGAGGTCGACGGCGTCGAGGCGACCCGGCGCATCTGCGCCCAGGACGACCGGATCCGGGTGCTGATCCTGACCACGTTCGATCTCGACGAGTACGTCTACGCGGCCCTGCACGCGGGTGCGAGCGGGTTCCTGCTCAAGGACACACTCGCGCCGGATCTGCTCACGGCGATCCGGATGGTGGCCCGCGGCGACGCCGTGGTGGCGCCGTCGGCGACCCGCCGCCTGCTCGACCGGTACATCGGCGCCATACCGGCGGTCGCACCGGCGACACCGCTGGTGCCCGTCACGACGGTGACCGACCGGGAACGGGAGGTGCTCACGTTGGTGGCCCAGGGCCTCACCAATGCGGAGATAGCGGGCCGGCTGTACCTTTCCGAGGGCACGGTGAAGACCCATGTCCACCGGATCCTGACCAAGCTGTCGCTTCGTGACCGGGTGCAGGCGGTGATCTACGCCTACGAGCACGGCCTGGTCCGCGCCGGCCAAACGAATTGAGGACGCGCTACTCACCGACGGCACAGAGCAGTCGTGTAGCGGGCGGAAGGTTCTGGCAGGGGCTAAGCAACGTCGTCGCCGCCGCACCCTGAAGGGTGACAGTTCGCGGATCGGTCGCCTGGTGCGTGGCCAGTGGCCGGCAGGACTGGTTTCGCCGGTGGTTCTTCCTGGTCCGCCCGATCTGGATGCTGCTTCACTGGGCCGCGTCGGTCACAGGAGGTTGATGTGTTTCGATCATCGTGGCGTGCACGGGGAGCGGCGCTCGTCGCACTCGCCACGCTGCCGACCATCGCCGGTCCGGTCGCGGCGAACGCTGGTCCGGTGACGTCCGGCGGCGCCCGGACGACGTTCTGGGTGGTCCTCGACGGTGCCGCGGACCTGTCCGCGGCCCGCACCATGACCGGCAAGCCGGCGCGCGGCGCGGCTGTTCACAGTGCGTTGACCACGCACGCGCAGCGGGCGCAGGCGGGACTGCGTGACCTGCTGCACCGGCGAAAGGCCGAGTTCGAGCCGTTCTGGATCGCCAACGTCATCAAGGTGGTGGGCGACGCCGAACTGCGGGCGGAGGTGGCGCGCCGCCCGGAGGTTGCCCGCATCGAACCGGATACCCGATGGCCCCCTCCACAGCCCGCACCGGCGGTGCCGGGCGCACCGTCCGGCACCGTGGAGTGGAACCTCGAACGCGTCGGGGCCACCCGGGTCTGGCATGAACTCGGCGTCCGCGGTGAGGGCGTCGTGGTGGCCAACATCGACAGCGGCGTGCGGTACGACCATCCCGCGCTCATCGACAGCTATCGCGGCCGGCACAGCAACGGCACGGTGAACCACAACTACAGCTGGCTCGACGCGACCGGTACCTGCCCGTCGGGCACGCCATGCGACCCGACCGGCCACGGCACCCACGTCATGGGTATCGAGGTCGGTCGCAGCGCGGATGGTGCGAACCAGATCGGCGTGGCGCCGGGCGCCCGCTGGATCGCGGCCCGGATGTGTTGTACCCAGGACGAGTTGCTGACCGCCGGCCAGTGGATGCTCGCGCCCACCGATCTGAACGGTGCCAACCCCCGGCCCGACCTGGCCCCGGACGTGGTGAACAACTCGTGGTACTCGCGCGACAACCCGGGGGTGTTCTTCGCCGACGTCCTGGACGCCTGGGTCGCGGCTGGGATCTTCCCGGTCTTCGCCGCCGGCAACAACGGCGTCGGTGGACAGTGCCGGACGAACACGTGGCCGCCCTCCTTCCCCACGGCCTACGCCGTCGGCAACACCGACGCGGAGAACCAGGTCGTGCCGGACTCCAGCCGGGGACCCGCCGCCACCGGCGAAACCAAGCCGGACATCGCCGCTCCCGGCACGGATGTCCGGTCCAGTGACGTCACGGAGGACTACGCGGAGCGGGACGGGACGTCGCAGGCCGCCCCGCACGTCGCCGGTGCGGTGGCGCTGCTGTGGTCGGCGGCGCCCGCGCTGGAGGGGGACATCGCCGCGACCCGGCGGATCCTGGACGAGACGGCACGGGACATCGACGCCACCGAGTGCGGGGGCACGGCCGACGACAACAACGTCGCCGGTGAGGGTCTCCTCGACGTGTACGCGGCCGTGGGCGCCGCCCCGCGTACCGGCGTCGGTGGGCTGACCGGGCGGGTGCGCCGGGCGGGCAGCGGCGTGGCGGTGCCGGACGCCGCGATCAGCCTGGCCGGGCCACGGACCAAGGCGCTGAGCTCGGGCGCCGACGGGTCGTACCGGCTCGACCGGATGATGCCGGGCACGTACTCCTACCGGGTCACCGCGTTCGGGTACCGGGAAGCCAGCGGCTCGCTGGTGATCGACCAGGACCGCAGGACCGTCCTGGACCTCACGCTGCGGCCGCTGCCCTCGGCCGTCGTCGCCGGGGTGGTCCGGTCGGCGGAGGGGCCGGCGGCCGGGACGACCGTCGCGATCGCCGGTACTCCGGTGCGGACCCGGACCGGTGCCGATGGCCGGTACCGGCTGGTCGCCCCGTTGGGCAGCCACGAACTGGTGGCAGAGCCGCCGAGCCGGTGCGCGCTGCCGGCCGGGCGCGCGGTGACCGTCGCGGCGGATGTCACGGCCGACCTGGATCTGCCGGCGCGCACCGACGCCTTCGGCAACACCTGTACCGCGCCCGTGGTCGGCTACCAGGCGGGCACCACCCGCCTCGACCTCGCGGGCAGCACCGGAGCGGTGCGGGAGATCGCGTTGCCGTTCCCGGTGACGCTCTACGGCACAACCTTTCGCACGGCATGGGTCAGCACCAACGGGGCGATCGGACTGGACGGCCCACCCGACCCGATCACCTTCGACTGGCTCGACCCGCTGCCCAACCTGATCCCGAACACCGCGCTGTACCCGTTCTCCACGCTGCTCGATGTCGATGACGCGGCCGGCGTCTACACCACCGTGACCGCCGAGCAGGTCGTCGTCGAGTGGCGCGACGTCATGGTGCTGCGGCCGGGTTCCCGCGCGCCGACCGGGCGCATCTCGGTCAGCGTAACCATCCGGCCGGACGGTACGGCCACCTTCCAGTACCGGGATGTGGCCGCCGGGCCGTGGCCCGAGGGGCGCAACGCGGTGGTCGGCATCCAGGATGCGACGGGCTCGGACGCCTTCGCGTTCGCGAGCCTGGAGCGGGTGGTAACCAGCGGGCTCGGCTTCACCATCCACCCGCCCCTCCCATCTCGGGGGCGCGTGGAACCGGCGGGAGGAGTTGCCGCTCTCGCCCACCGGCGGGGTCGATGCCCGCGGCTGGCATTCTGGTGTCACCATCCTGGTGGACGAGAGGATCGCGACGATTATGCCCGCTGCTCGATTACCTGTCCGCGATGATCGTGGTGGGATCGCCGTGGGGGACGTCGATCTCCTGGCTGCCGACCTGGGCCGGTTTCCAGCGGTGTGGCCGGTGTACCAGCGCGGTCTGCATGAGGTGTACTCCGGGATCGGTGCGGGCGACCTGGCCATGGGCCCTGAGTTGCCCGCTGGTGTCACGACGGTTGTCGTGGCTAGCACGCCGGGTGAGGAGATCGTCGGCGGTGTTCTGTTACGGGAGTACACCGAGATCGCTCGGTACACCGGGCTTGTGCAGATCGCCGCTGCCATCGCTGAACGCGTGCCTGACGGGGTGAACGAGATCGGCGGCTGCTGGATTCGTCCTGCCTGGCGGGGTGCGGGTCTCGGTTCCGCGCTTGTCCGGGAAGTCGTCAGGGTTGCGGTCGGTGGCGGGCGGTGGACTGTCACGTTGGCCAACCAGTTCAGTATCGGCCTCGGCGTGCGCGCGGGGTTCGTGCCGGATCCGCGCTTCCGGGATCTTCCGTTCCCTGACAGCCGGTTCCGCAGCACTCTTTGCTGGTTCGACCACCATGGTGAGGGGCGATGACGGCGACATCGTGGCGTCCTACGGTCTTCGACCCGGCCGACGCCGACGACCGCCGACGGCTCGACGAGCTTGTGTCGTCCGGGCATGTGTGGGAGACAAGCGACACCCTTGAGGCGCAACTCCGTGATCTGGCGCAGGCCCGCTGTCCTGGCAACGGCGGGGGCGCCGATGTGGATCGGATTCTGGGTGGGGTGCCGCTGTCCGAGTACGGCCGGTGGGTGTATTACCCGTGGTCGGGACGGCTCGTGCGGCTGCTGCCGCCTGGCCTGTTCCGCGAACTGCGCCTCGACCGGAACCGGCCCAAGATCGCCCCGGCCGAGATGGCCCGGCTCGCCGAGTTCACCGTGGGTATCGCGGGTCTGTCGGTAGGGAACGCCGTCGCGCTCACCCTCGCGCTTGAGGGCACGGTCGGGCACTTGCGGCTCGCTGACTTCGACACGCTCGAGCTGTCAAACATGAACCGCATCCGGGCGGGCGTGTACGACATTGGACTGGCCAAAACCGTGCTCGCGGCGCGCCAGATCGCCGAGTTCGACCCGTACCTGGGCATCTCGGTGCTGGACGGCATCGGGCCGCAGAACGTCGAGGAGTTCCTGCTCGGCGGGCCGGACCTGGGTCCACCGCTCGACGCGGTCATCGACGAATGTGACTCGCTGAGCGTGAAGTTCCTGCTGCGCCAACGGGCTCGGGCGCATGGCTTGCCGGTGCTGATGGAGACCAGTGACCGCGGGATGCTCGACGTCGAACGTTTCGACCTTGAGCCCGCACGCCCGCTCTTCCACGGGCTCACCGGCGACACAGCGGACGTCGGCGACGGCGGGTTCAGTGTCGGTGACGACGCGGTCAAAGCACGCAAGGCGGCGGTCGCCCTGCGCCTGCTCGACGAACAGATGATCTCCACCAACCTGGCGGCATCCTTTGTGGAGATCGGATCGACGATCTCCAGCTGGCCGCAGCTGGCCAGCGACGTGGTTCTCGGCGGCGCGAGCATGACCGCGGCGATCCGTAGCCTCGCCCTCGGCGCGCCTATGCCGTCCGGGCGCCGCTACCTCGATCTTGAGACCAAGGTCCGCGAAGTGCCTGTCCAAAGCCCGGCGCCACGGTCCACACGCGTCGAGGTACGCCCTCAATCCGTCCTTGTCCACACTGGATCGGCCGCACCGGTGCCCGAACCGGTGCGATACCTGGTGGACCACGCGGTTCTCGCGCCATCGGGCGGGAATTCCCAGCCGTGGCACTTCTATTGGGGCGGTGACCGGATCTGGGTGACTCATGACCGGGAGCGCGGCCAGAACCTCATGGACCCGCACGCCCGCACGGTGAATCTGGCGCTGGGCGCGGCCGTGGAGAACATCGTCATCGCGGCTGCCGCCCGTGGCCTGGCCACCACTGTGCAACCGTTCCCGCTCGCGGATGTCGCCGCCGCTATCACCACCAAGCCCGGCGCTTCACCCTCAGATGAGTTCATGGCGGCTCTGCAACGCCGCCGGACACACCGCGCCCCAGGAACGCGATCCGCGCTGACTGCCGAGGAGATCGCGGCGCTCACGGCCGCCGCGGAACATCATGGCGCGCGGTTGGATCTGTGCCTTCGCCCCGACGAACTGGACGACCTGGGCCGGATCGTCGGCGCCTGCGACCGGATCCGGTTCCTGAACCCCCATCTCCACCGGGAGCTGGTGGGAGAACTGCGGTTCGACCCGGCCGAGGCATCTGACGGGATCAGCATCGCGACGCTGGCGCTACCACCGGGTTTCGAGGAGGCCATCCGGCTCATCGCCCGGCCCGACGTCGCCGCCCGGCTCCGGCACCTCGGTGGCGGCGCTCGCCTTGAAGAAGGCGCCCAGGATGCGCTGGACGGCGCGTCGGCCATGGTGCTGCTGTCGCTCGGCGAGGACACCCCGCAAAGCTGGCTCGCGGGTGGGCGGGCGATGCAACGGACCTGGTTGCGAGCCGAGCAGTTCGGCCTCGGACTGCACCCGATGACCTCGGCGATCTACATGTTCGCCATGCTCGACGGCCCCTCGGCGGCGATCTTCAACCCCGCGGAGTTCGCCGAGTTGCACGAGCTGCGCACCCGCTTCCACCAAGTGATGCCGAAGCCGGACGGCCCGATGGCACTGTTGTTCCGTCTCACGCGGATCAGCAACCCGGCCGCGCCATCCCTGCGTCTGCCCAGGGAATCGGTGCTCAGCGCCGGGTTACCGCCGGCGCACGCTTCGACCATCTCGGTGGAGACATCCACGCCGTAACCCGCATGCTGGGCAAGGCTAGGGTAGCCAGCCCCGGGTTGCCGGGTTTCGGCGCGTCGCCGATGTTGTGGCGGGCACTTCGAGGGGCTCCGACCGGCATGTTCTTCCTGGAACCACGCGTTTCCGATCTGCGAGGTCCGACCGCGATCACGAGATGGGTCAGGTGCCGTCGGGGGTGGCCCATTCGACGAATTGAATGACCACTCCATTGGGGTCGGTGATCTGGAACAGGCGTTCGCCCCAGGGCTCCTCGCGCATCGGCATGGTGATTTCGACTCCGGTGTCGCGCAGTCGCTTCTCCAGCTCGTGGAGGCCGTCGGCGAGCGTGAAGGCCAGGATCAGGCCGCTCGCGTGCTGGTCGCGCTGCTCGGGGGGCAGGACCTGGGTGCCGCGGGCGAGCAGGACGATGTCAGCCGCGGCGGCGCGGGTGAGGGAGGCGAAGCCGTCGTCGGCAGCCTGGACGGTGTAGCCCAGATGGGTGGTGAGGAACGCCTGGGAGGCGGCGACGTCATCGACAGTGAGTGAAATGGTGGTGGCGGTGATGTTCAACGTTGTTTCCCTCTTGGACGTGGCAACGAGATGGTCAGATACTTCGTGGAATTGGCGATGCGGTCAGGCCATGCCGCTGGCGACTGATGGTGCGACCAGCGGTCAGGTCACTGCGGGCCGGGAGCCGGGACCGCCTTCTCGGCGGCGCGGCTGACCTGTTCCCAGCCGGCCCAGGTGTCCACGCGTCGTTTGGAGATGTCGAAGGCGAGGTCGTAGACCATGCTGCCCAGCAGCAGCCGCAGCGGCGGGTCGTCGCTGTCGACCAGCGTCATCAGCGCCTCGGCGGCCAGCCGCGGTTCGCTGTCGATCGACCCTTCCGCCCACTGCTTCGCCAACTCCGCGCGGAGCGGGTCGTACGCGGCGTTCGGGGTAGTGGCCGTGCTGCTGGTGTATAGGTCTGTCCAATAGCCACCCGGCTGGACGATGCTGACCTTGACGCCGAACTGGGCAGCCTCGGCAGCCAGTGCCTCGCTCATGCCCTCCAGCGCGAACTTGCTCGCGCTGTACAGCCCGGTGCTGGGGAAGCCGCCGAGCGCCCCGATGCTGGAAATCTGCACAATGTGCCCGCTGCCCCGGGCCCGCAGTTGGGGCAGGACGGCCTGGCTGACCCAGAGCGCGCCGAAGAAGTTGAGGTCCAGTTGGGCGCGGGCGTCGGCCTCGGTGAACTCCTCCACCATCCCGGCGAACAGTGCCCCGGCGTTGTTCACGACGATGTCGAGCCGTCCGAAGTGGCGGACCGCCTGGGCAACAACGTCGAATACCGCCGAGCGGTCCGTGACATCCAGTCGCAACGCCAGCAGGCGGCCCGGATGTTGGGCGGTGAGATCGTCGAGTGGCGAGATATCGCGGGCCGCACCGACCACCAGGTCACCGGCAGCGAGCGCGGCCTCGGTAAAGGCGCGGCCGAGGCCGCGGCTGGCCCCGGTGATGAACCAAACCCGGGACGCCGTCGTGTTTGAGCCTTCCATGAACAGGCGACCCGGCCCATCAGGTGGGCGGGGACGATCGCTTGAGAAGCCGCTGTTGCCAGTTCCCATCATGAATCTCCTTAAGACAGTAAGACAGTGTTCGATCTTGCGAGACCTGCGCCGGGCTGGCGCTCGTGCCCTGCGAAGTGATCAGGTGGTGGGCAGGTCGAGCTGGTATTCATGGGTACGGCGGTGGAAGTGGAAGCCCAGCCGCCGGTTGACGGCGAGCATGTGGGTGTTGTCCTGGGCGTTGTCGGCCTCGATCTCGACGATGCCGGGGTGCTCGGCGCGCAGCCTGCGCACCATCGCGGCCTTGACCCACAGCCCGAGCCCGCGGCCGCGGTGGGTGGGCACCACGGCGGTGTCGTACTGCATTGCCCGGCGGGTCTCCCCGGCCTGGATAACGATCTCGGTGTATCCGGCCAGCTGCCCCTTGCCGAGCGCAGCGGTCGTCAGCAACAAATCACCCCGGTCGGCCAGCACCTTGGCCATGGCTCGGACCCGGTCGGCGGTCCAGTCTTGGCTGCCGTGGTCCATGTCGCCGGTGGGCATGTCGTTCATCGCGTTCTTGGCCGCGGCGAACACTTCGGCCAGTTCGTCGGGAACCGTCCCGGTCCAGCTGACCAGTTCGTAGCCGGGATGCTCGGTGTCGGCCTCGGCATCGTCGGCCCGCGCGACGTCGAGCAGCAGATGGTCCAGTGTCAGCACCCGCCGGAAGCCGCGCGCGGCGCAGAAGGCGGCACCCGGCCCGCCGGCGGCTGCGGCGGTAAGCAGGCTGCGGCGCTGCTCCACCTCTGCCGCCAACACGGCTGTGGCCAGCAGTTGCGATCCGACTCCCGAGCGCCGCCGATCCGGGTCGACGTGCAGCTCCAGCTTCGCCAGATGCTCTTGGCCGGGTGAGGTGAACAGTCGCAGCCCGGTCACACCGACCACTGCGCCGTCGGTCTCGGTAGCCAGCCAGAACAGTCGGCGGCTGTCCAGCCCGGCAGCGGTGAGCTGGGCATGGACCTGCTGGGACGTGGGTCGGGGCTCATCAGGCAAATCGTTGGCGAGCGAGGCCGCCACAATCGCCTGCCAGGCGGTGGCGTTCTCCTCCGAAACCCTAGACATAGGGACAATACGGACCACGTGAACTCCTCGGTGGGATGTCGTGGGCGTGAATTCGTTCAGGCGCTCCGGCCAGGACCGCTCGTCGCTTCCTTCCAGTCGGTGTGGCGCACGAGCGGCCAGTCGATGTCGATGCGGGCCGCCTTGGCGAGGTAGTTGGTGAACAGGCTGAGAGCCACCTGGGCGATGACCTCGACGATCTGCCCGTCGGACAGACCGGCGCGCCGGACCACGGCCAGTTGGTCGTCGGAAACGGCCCCGCGGTCTCGGACCACGGCGGCGGCCAGGGCCAGGACTGCGGCGGCCTGGGGGTCGTCGGCTTCGCCCCGCCTCGCGCGGGTGGCCTCGACCTCCGTCAGCCCGGCCACCTTGGTCCCGCGGAATGAGTGCGCCGACAGGCAGTAGTCGGACCTGTTCTCCTGCGCCACCAGCAACGCGATGCGCTCGAGTACATCCGCCGACAGGGTTCCCTGCACGCCCAGGGCGCCGACGACGCCCACGTACCCCTTCAGCACGGCCAGGCTGTTGGCCATCACCTTGGCCAGGTTGGGGATGACCCCCAGTGCCTGGTGCGTGGCGGTGAACAGTTGTACGGCTTCACCGGTGGCGGTCTCCGGATCAACGCTGGGGAGTCCTTGCATGCCGGTAAGCCTGCCGGTGGACCTTGATAGATTCCCGATGCGTTTTCGATGCGAGCGCTGGTGACCATAGGAGCGACGGCGTGCGGTTCACGATCCTCGGCCCGGTAGAGGCCGTGGCTCCCGATTCGCGGCCGCCCACGCTGGCACCCCGGCATCGGGCCGTGCTCGCCTACCTGTTGCTGCACGCCGGAGTCGTGATCAGCACAGATAGGCTGATCGACGCGATGTGGGGGCCGCTGCCGCCGGATTCCGCTCGCGCGCAGATCCAAACCACGGTCGCCGCGATCCGACGGATGCTGCGCGCCTCAGGAGCCGACCAGATGCTGGCCACTCGTCCAGCCGGGTACGTGATCACCCCTGAGCCCGGACAGCTCGATCTGGACGAGTTCGCCAGCCTGATCGCCCAGGCGCAGGCCACCTCCGGCGACCCGCGGGACACCGCAGACCAGATCCGTGCCGCGCTGTCGCTGTGGCGGGGTGAGCCGCTGGCCGACATCACCGCCCATTACGTCGAGAGCGCCAGGGCACGCCTGAACGGGCAGCGGCTGACCGCCGTCGAACGCCTTGCCGACGTGGAACTGGCCCTGGGCCGCGAGGACAACCTCATCGACGAACTGACCATCCACGTAGCGGCCAATCCGGTGCGGGAACGGCTGTGCTGCCAGCTGATGCTCGCCCTGCACCGCTCCGGACGCCAACCCGAGGCGTTGCAGGTGGCAAGAACGTTCCGGGCGACCCTGGCCGAACAGCAGGGACTGGACCCCGGTCACGCGTTCAGCAAGCTCGAACAGGCCATCTTGCGTGACGAACCCGACCTGCGGACGCCGGCCGCCGCGCCGGCGAGGTCGCGGCGGGTGAACTTTCTGCCCTACGACGTCCCGGATTTCACCGGGCGTGAAGGCGAGCTCGACGGGCTCACCCGCCTGTGGACGAGCAACAACGGTGGAGTCGTAACGATCACGGCGATCGATGGGATGGCCGGGGTTGGCAAGACGGCGCTCGCGGTGCACGCGGGACACCGCCTCGCAGACCAGTTCCCTGACGGGCAGCTCTTCATCGACCTGCAGGCGCACACCGCCGGGCAGGCGCCGCTCGACGCCGTCGCCGCGCTCGAGGTCCTCCTGGGGCAACTGGGCGTGCCGGCGGAACAGATCCCGGCGTCGGTCGCCGATCGTGCCGCGCTGTGGCGATCCGAACTGTCCAGCCGTCGAGTGCTGGTCGTGCTGGACAACGCCCTCGGCACCGACCATGTACGTCCGTTGCTGCCCGGCACCACTCGCGCCCTCATCCTGATCACCAGTCGCCGGCGGCTGACCGACCTGGACGGGGCACACGCCCTGTCCGTGGACGTGCTGCCCGCCGCGGACGCCGTGGCGTTGTTCACGGCGATCGTGGGCGAACGGGCGGCCGCCGAACCGGTTGCCGTCCTCGACGTGCTGCAGTTGTGCGGTTTCCTGCCACTGGCCGTCCGCATCGCCGCCGCCCGCCTGCACCATCGCCCCCGCTGGACCGTCGAGTACCTGGCCGACCGGCTTCGTGACCAGCGCCGCAGGCTGTCTGAGCTGGCCACCTCGGAACGAGGTGTGGCAGCCGCGTTCACCCTGTCCTATCAGCAACTGGACCCCGATCAGCAACGCATGTTCCGGCTTCTGGGCCTACAACCGGGCCGTGACATCAGTCCCGACGCGGCCGCCGCACTGGCCGACCTCCCGCTCGACCGGGCCGAGACGCTCCTGGAAGACCTCCTGGACGCCCACGTCCTGGCCCAGCACCAGCCCGGCCGCTACACCTTTCACGACCTGCTGCGCGAACACGCCCTGGCCACCGCGGCCGCCCAGGAACCCCCAAGCGCCCAGCGTGAGGCCCTCGGCCGGCTGTTCGACCACTATCTCCACCGCGCGAGCATGGCCGTCGACGACCTCTACCCCGAGAGCAAGAACCGCAGACCACGCGTCCCAGCGCCGGACACCCTGACCTCGTCCCCGCGGGGCGAGGCCGAGGCGATCAGCTGGCTGAACACCGAACGCGCGAACCTCATGGCGGCAGGCCGTCACACCGCCGACCACGACTGGCTCACACATACCAGCCACCTGGCGGCCACCTTGCATCCCTACCTGCTTCGCCACGCCCACCACGCTGACGCACTGGCCCTCCACGGCCTGGCACTCCGGTCAAGCCGACGAAGCGGCGACACAGCCGCCGAAGCGCGCACGCTCCTTGACCTCGGCGAGGTGCACTACTGGTGGCATGGCCACTACGAGCAAGCAGCCGAGCACTACGCGCACGCCCTGGGCCTTTCGCGCGAAATCGGCGACCGGGGCACCGAAGCCCGCGCACTGCACAACCTCGGCAACGCCTACAAGCGGCAGCGAGAATACGACCAGGCCCACGACCACTATCGACAGTCCCTCGTCCTGTTCCGCGAGTTCGGCGACCGCGCCGGCGAAGCCAGCTCCCTGACCAACCTCGGCCTCGTCCACGAGAACCAGGGACGCTACGAGGAAGCCCACGACCACCATCGCCAATCGCTGGACCTCTATCGCGAGACCGGATCGCGCATCGGCGAAACCATCGTCCTGAACAACCTCGGGCTCCTGCATCAACGGCAGGGCCGCTATGACCAGGCCCGCCACCATCACCGCGACGCCCTGCGCCTGTGCCGCACATTCGGATTTCCCGGAGACGAAGCGGAGTCGCTCAACGCCCTAGCGGAAGCCGCCCGATCCATGGGCGACCTCGCCCAGGCCGTAGCCGACCACGACGCCGCACTGGCCCTCGCCCGCGAGATCAGCTACCGCCCCGAGCAGGCCCGCGCCCACGATGGCCTGGCGCGCGCCCACCGCGACCTCCGCCACATCGACCTCGCCCACGACCACGCCCTACAGGCCCTTGACCTGTACACCGCCCTCGACGTCCCTGAGGCCGACGAGATCCGCACCTTCCTCAGCGATCTCCAGCGGCTATGACACGCAGTTGAAAAAAAGAGCGCCGCCCAGCGACTCCATCGACAACGCCGGACATTCCTTCCAAGCCCCAACAGCACCCACCCCGACGGCGCCCGTACGGCAAGCACGACCAGCACGAGCGCAGATATGACTTCGAAGAGTCTTGCCATGGCGCAACGGTTTGGGCGTGTCGTGCTGTCGTCGTGCGGTGTTCACGTGGGGGAAGGCTCGGCTTGTACGCGGTTTTCGTCTTCCTCCAGCGCGCGCAGGGCGGCGGCGAGATTGTCGGCGGCGCGCAGGGTGAAGGGGTGGTTGTCTCCGAGTGACTGCCGTGACCGGTCGAGCGTTTCTTTGCTGAGGTTTCGTGCGGACGCGTATTCTCCCAGCACGCTCAGGGTGGTGGCGAGGTTGTTCGCCGCGTCGATGGTGAGGTCGCCTCCGTCGCCGAACAGGCGTCGTGCTCGGGCGACGGTGGCGTCGAGGAGCTGGCGGGCCGCTGCGACTTGGCCCAGCGCAAGTAGGTCGTGGGCGAACTGGTTGGCGCAGTCCAGGGTGTAGATGTGGTCGTCGCCGAGGATTCGGCGTGTTTGCGCCAGTGTGCTCTCGTGCAGGCGCCGTGCCGCTTCGACTTGGCCAAGTGTGTGCAGATCACGTGCGAGTTCGATCGCGGTATTGAGGGTGCTGGGGTGTTCAGGGCCGAGGTTTCGTCGCATGCTTGCGAGGATGTCCTCGTGAAGCCGTCGCGCTGCCTGGGCCTCGCCCAGTGCGCGTAGGTCGCGGGCCAGGTTGTGGGCTGTGGACATGGTGTCGTGATCCTCGTGGCCGAGGACTTGTTGGCGGCGGGCGAGGGTGTCCTCGTTGAGGTGGCGGGCCAGGTGGAGCGCGGCGACGCGGTGGAGGCAACTGGCCAGAACGTGCGCGGCGCGCAGGGTGTCGGGATGGTCGTCGCCGAGCGTGCGCCGGGATCGGGCAAGAGTGTCTTCGCCGAGGTGGCGGGCTCGGTCATAGGGGCCGACCTGGACGAGCGCCCGAAGGAGAGCGCTTGCCATCTGCAGGGTGTGCGGGTTGTCCGGGCCGAGATCGTCGCGCCAGGCAAGGTATAGGTGATCAGCGAAATCGACCGCCTCCTGGATCTGACCGCGTGAATAGAGATACCAGGCCGCGCGGCAAGCCAGGTCGCGTAGGTCAGGGTTCGGTGTGCTCGCGGGATCGGCCGCCAACAGGTGCGGCAGGATCCGCGCCCAGCCGGGCCAGGACGCCGGATCCCGGTGGTCTCCCGGATCGGCCGCGACGAGCAGGGTTTGGGCGTAGCCGAGATAGGCGGTGGTCTCGTCGGCGGTGAGCCGGTCGCGGAGTATGGCCTGCGTGAGCCGGTGCAGCAATAGTCCTCCCTCGACGCTGGCCAGGCCATAGCGGCCGACCCGGCTGAGGCTGCGGTGGGCGGCGATCGGACTGGTGACCGCCGCCGCCAGCGCCTGCAGTTCCGGCGGTTGGTTACTGGCCAAAGGAATCAGGCGGGTCAGGACCTCGGCGGGGATAGGTTCCGGAGCGAGGAACGCGCCGACGTGGACCAACGCGAGCGCGGCTGGGTCGAGTTGGGTGAGCCGGTCCGTGGCCAGTCGGATGGCCGCGGCCAGGGAGTGCGGGTGTGCGTCCGGCGGGCTCTGGTCGAGCAGATCCCCCACGTGGGTGCACAGCAGGCTTCGGTACTGGCCGGCCGGCATACCGGTCTCGGCGAGGAATCCACCGGCTTGGGCCAGCGCCAGCGGCAGGTCACCGAGGGCGGCAGCGAGCCGGTCCGCGTCGGCCTCGTCCAGACCCGGCCGGTAGGTGCGCAGCAAAGCCACCGATTCCCGACGAGGCAGCACGTCCACGTCTACCCGGGCCGCCACTTCCCCCCAGCCAGGATTTCGGGAGGTGATCAGCGTGTGCCCCGGCCCGGCCGGCAGCCAATCACGGACATCCCGCGCTGATTCGGCGTTGTCGAACACCAGCAGCCATCTGCCGTGACCGCGCAGGTAGCCACGCACGGCGCTCACCGCGCTAGCCGTGTCGGCACGGGGCCCGATCAGGCCGAGCTCACTGGCCAGCGTCGCGTACTGGTCACCGATCAGGCTGGTCTCTTCCGCATTGATCCACCACGCGATGTCATAGGCGTCGGCGTAGCGGTGGGCGTACTCAATCGCCAGTTGGGTCTTGCCGACCCCGCCCATTCCGTGCAGCGCCTGCACGACCGCCGCCATACCGGACCGCAGCCGCTCGTGCACAGCGATCAAGGCCGCATCCCGACCAACGAACCCGGGATTGCGCGGGCCGACATTCCATATCGTAGGCAGCACTTCAGGTAGCCGCGGGCCGGCTTCTCCCCGGCTGGTCAACACCCTGGCTACGCCGGTGCCGGGAAACCGCGGTGTGCCGTCGGGACGCCGCGGACCGCGGACCCCAGCCAGCAGCCGTCGAACGGCTTCCTCCTCACCGACGTCGAACAGTTCGACACGCAGGAGCGGACGCAACAGCCCTGGCAGCGGACACCGTTCGATCTGTACCGGTATCAGGCGGTGACCACCGGCGTCGTCCTTGACCAGCGCCGACGACCACTCGTCGGCCGTGTACCGGCCCTCGGCGAAGTAGGCGGACGACAGCAGGGCGATCACCCGGTCCGCGGCGTCCACCGCAGCGTGCATCCGGGTAACGAAGTTCTCGCCGGCGCCCCAGTCCCACGCGTCCAACTCGACCGTGTACCCGGCCTCCCGCAGATGCCAGGCCACCCACTCCGCCCAAGCCCGATCCGGTCCCGCGTGGCTGACGAAGAAGTCCACGCCAGCAGCGTCATGTCCCGCACTGTCCAGCGCTCCAGCACCTGCGCTCACCACTCCAGCATCTCCGATCAGCGCAAAGCCGCGAATGCCTCTGCAACCGGCCACTACCGGGCTTGTGGTGCCGGTCACGAGCTAATGGTGGAGCGAGCTGTGGCCTGTCGGATCTCAGGATGCCGACTTGGACGGCGAGATTCGCAGTTACCAGCGCGGTGGTCCTCTGGTGGCCCGACGCCGCAGGCCGAGGTTGGCCGGTCGCTTCTGAGACACCCTTATCGTTGCGTTTCGCGGGTTCGTTGTGACCCAACGAATCCGCGGACTTTGTGTCGGCCTGGCCGTTGGCCGCCCGAGGAAGACTGTGACTCGCCGCCCGAATGGCGCCAGACAACCCGCCGTTGGCGCACGTGAAGACGCTCGGTGATGCTTCGGTGTGTCGTGGGCCGCACCTCGACCCCGAGCACCCACATCCATCATGAACGGCCGCCTGACCAGGCGATTCAATAGACTGTCAAAGTTGTCGCAAGGAAGATCGTGGATCTTGCCCGTACCGTGAGCCTGAACCCACAGTGCTCGAAAGGACGAGACCCATGAGCAAGAAAACTATCCTCGGAGCCGCGGTCGCCGGGGCCACCGCGCTGGCCGTCTTCGGTCTCGCCGGGCCGGCCCAGGCTGCCAGCGACACCGTCTACACCACGTACTGGGACGGCTTGCTCGAATATACGGACCATTCCGAGGTCGACTTCTTCCTAGTCAGGGACAAATCTGCCGATGGGTACGGCGCCAGCGGCGAGATCCTTAGCGGCGGCGGGACGCTCCTGTCCTGGAGGTACGTCGGCGGGAACGGCGAATACCGTACCTGGACCTACGACCTAGCCAAGGGCAAGGACTACGTCATCAGGGTGTGCCTCCGTGAAGGAGCGGGCGACACCACGCCCATCAACTGCGCGAGCAAGGTCATCCGCGACAACTAGCCGGCAAGAAGCCTTCGCGGACCAGGCGCCGTCCTCGGCTCCCACATGATCAAGGCGTCCCTCAAGTCGTTATAGCTACCTGAGGGACGCCTTGATCTTGCCCTTCCCCACCTTGACCGGTCCGCCGCCGCACGGGTACGCACCGCGTCGCAGAACGCCGCGTCGATCGCGTCGTCCAGCTCGTCGTCCGAGGCCTGCGACTCGTCGTCCTCGTTGGTCAGGTCGTCCGTTATCTCGGCGTAACGCGCCGGCCACGACCCCGCACGCCTGGCCACCGCGATCGATGTCGTGATCCAGGCCCTCGGGTCCACCTCCACGCAACCTTCCTGACCACCCACCAAGCCACCAAGGGCTCGCCCGCCTGATCGCCGCCCCGGCCGGCATCGCCGGCGGCACCTGGCGACCTGCTCATCGCGCGGTCGGCGACCTGCTATGTCGTGATCCCGCCCGCGCCGCGCTCGGCGAAAGCTCCTGCGCCGACAGCCCGGGTGTCTTCGTGTTTTCCCTGCTTGGCCCCCGGAGGGGGCGTCCCATTCGGCGATCGACTGCCCGCCGGTCGACCCCTTGACAAAATTTCTGAGTAGACTCATGATTGAGCGTACTCGGATTGACTGAGTGGGACGAGATCAGGAGAAGGACATGTCGGAACGACGCGCGGCACGGGGTTATCGGGAGGCGCCGACCCGGACGATCGCGGCGGCGGGCGCTGTGTTCGCCTATCGCGAGTTGGGCCCGCGAGCGGGCGTTCCTCTGGTCGTCCTGACGCATCTAGGGGCGAACCTGGACAACTGGGATCCCCGTCTCGTGGACGGTCTCGCTGAGGAGCGGCACGTGATCGCCGTGGACTACCGCGGCGTCGGCGACTCCACCGGGCATGTTCGCGACTCGATCGAGGAGATGGCCGTGGATATGGCCGCCGTTGTTCGGGCGCTCGGCTACGAGCGAGTCGATGTGCTCGGTCTATCGATGGGAGGCATGGTGGCCCAGGCGATCGCCGCGCAGGCGCCGGAGCTGATTGAACGGCTCATTCTCGCCGCGTCCGGCCCCGCTGGTGGGCCCGGGCTCACCGACATGACCGGTGTGACGGTGACGACGGTTCTGCGTGCCGTAGCTACATTCTCGGATCCGAAGACACTGCTGTTCTTCACCCGCTCTCAGGTCGGCAGGCAGGCTGCGCGTGAGTACCTCACGCGGTTGAAAGAGCGCACGGCCGGGCGCGACAAGGCGGTCTCTCCGGGGGTCTATCGGGCGCAGTTGGCCGCGGTCCACCGTTGGGGCCAGCAAGAGCCCGCTGATCTGTCCCAGTTGACCGGTTCGGCGCTCATCGTCCACGGGGACAGCGACCGGATGGTTCCACCCGCGAACGCCGCCGCGCTGGCCCGCCAGTTTCCCGACGCGACGGTCGCGGTCTACCCGGACACCGGCCACGGCGTCGCCTTCCAGCACCACCGCGAGTTCGGCGAACTCGCGCGGCATTTCCTGCGCCGATAACGCCTGCCAACACCGACTCAACGAACAACGTCATAAGAGGAGCAAGAAATCATGAGAGCGTTTGTCGTCAACGAGTACAAGGGTCCGCTGCAGCAAGCGGACGTGCCCGAGCCCGCCGTGGGAGAGGGCGATGTGCTCGTGCAGGTGCGGGCCGCGGGTCTCAACCCGATCGATGAGAAGATCCGAGCGGGTGAGTTCAAGCAGATCCTGCCGTACCAACTGCCCCTGATCCTCGGCCACGACCTCGCCGGCACCGTCCTGCGCGTCGGGCCGATGGTGCGCGGCTTCAAGCCCGGCGACGAGGTGTACGGCCGAGCCGGCCAGGACCGCATCGGCACCTTCGCCGAGCGCATCGCCGTCGCCGAGACCGACCTGGCCCGCAAACCCGCCTCGATCAGCATGGCGGAGGCCGGCTCGCTGCCACTGGTCGCCCTGACCGCGTGGCAGGCTCTCGTCGAGCGCGGCAACGTCCGGCCCGGGCACAAGGTGCTCATCCACGCCGGCGCCGGCGGGGTCGGGTCGATCGCGATCCAACTCGCCAAACACCTCGGCGCCACCGTCGCCACCACGGTCAGCGGCTCCAACGCGGACTTCGTGCGCGAGCTCGGCGCGGACATCGTCGTCGACTACCGCACCCAGGACTTCGCGCAGTTGCTGACCGGGTACGACCTGGTACTGGACAGCCTCGGCGGTGAGAACCTCGAAAAGTCCCTGCGCGTGCTGAAGCGCGGCGGCAAGGCCATCGGGATCGCCGGGCCGCCAGACCCGGAATTCGCCCGCGGCGCCGGATTGAACCCGGTTTTGCGCCTGGCGATCAATGCGCTGAGCGCCGGCATCCGCCGCCGGGCCAAGAAGCTCGGCGTGCGCTACGAGTTCCTGTTCATGCGCGCCAGCGGAGACCAGCTGCGCCAGATCACCGCGCTCATCGACAACGGCGCGCTGCGCCCGGTCGTCGGAAAGATCACCCCCTTCAGGCAGACCGTCCAGGCTCTGCAGGGGCTGGACAAGGGCGGCATCCGCGGCAAGGCCGTCATCAGCAATTCCTGAACCCACGCCCCTGACCAGCAATAACATCAACAACGTAGAAGGAGGCTCATCATGAGCACGCACGACAACCCGAATGAACCCGTTATCACGTCATATGCCCACGCACCGGCCCGGAAGATCACCGCGAGTGGCGTCACTTACGCCTACCGCGAGCTGGGGCCGAAAGGCGGGATTCCGGTCGTCTTCTTCGTCCATCTCGCCGCCACCCTCGACAACTGGGACCCGCGGATCATCGACCCCATCGCGAAGCACCACCACGTCATCGCGTTCGACAACCGCGGCGTGGGAGCTTCCAGCGGGCAGGTGCCCGACAGCGTCGAGGCGATGGCCGACGATGCCTTCACGTTCATCAAGGCGCTCGGTTTCGACAAGGTCGACATCTTCGCGTTCTCCCTCGGCGGCATGGTCGCCCAGGCATTGGTGGTCAAGCACCCCGACCTGGTCCGCAAGCTGATCCTCACCGGCACCGGCCCTAAGGGCGGCAAAGACATCGACAAGGTCGCCCGCACCACCTACTACGACATCCTGCGCGCGACGCTGACCCGCTCGGATCCGAAGGAGTTCCTGTTCTTCAACCGCGACGCCGCCGGCAAGGCCGCCGCGAAGGCATTCGTGAACCGGCTGCGGGAACGCACCGTCGACCGCGACGCGGAAATCAAACTGACGGCGTTCCAAACCCAGTTGAACGCCATCAAGAAGTGGGGACGCGGCACACCCGACGACCTGTCGAACATCACCCAGCCGACCCTGATCGCCAACGGCGACAACGACCGCATGGTGCCCTCGGTCCTTTCCGAGGACCTGCACCGTCGTATCAAGGACTCCGAACTGGTGATCTACCCCAACTCCGGCCACGGCGGGATCTTCCAGTTCCACAAGGAGTTCGCCCCGGTCGCGGTGGAGTTCCTGGCGCGATGACTACTCCACGAAGCGCCAAGAAACCCTTCGCCTCGTCGATCCTGCTGTGGATGCGCACCGACCGGCCCCGCCAGCAGGGAATGGACCATTGGAAGGGCCCGCACTCCAGGATCATCAGCCCGACCCCGGGATTCGAGGAGTACCGGCAGATACACCTGGCCGAGATCAATCCGGGGCTGTGGCCGGCCATCAGCGGAGTCGAGACGGCGATTCCGGTCGAGCGCAGGATCGACGGGGTCGCCGAGGTCACCTTCACATCAGTCCTCGCTCCGCTGCGGGGACGCAAGCAGACCAGGCTCGCCTACAAGGATGAAGTGAACGTGTTCCGGCGCACCCTACTCTACGCAGGGCCGCCGAACTCGGCCCGATGGTACGACGTCGCCGGTCCCGGCGAAAAGGCGCAAGCCCGAGCCCTGATCCACCTTCGGCGAAGGGACGATGTCCACACCGGCGCGTTCCGCAGGTTCCTTACCGAAGAGTTCGTCCCCGCCCTCGCCAGCACGGGCGTACTGAAGGAGCTGCGGACCCAGGTTTTCATGCCCTGGAACCAGAGGCTCTGGAACACACCCGACGTGGCCCACGACAACCCCACCGACCAGCGCTTCCACGCATCACTGATCCTCGGCTTCACCGACACCGACGCACTTCGGGCCTACTTCGCCAGCGATACCGTCGCGGAGCTGTCAAACAGGCTTGCCAGGTTCGTCTCGGCCGTTCACGCCTACGAGGTGTCCGAGGCCCTCACCTTCGTCAAGCACGGGAGAGAACTTCCGGACTACGAGAAGTAACCGACCGCGAATGAACGAAGGCATATTCGAGTCCACACGACAATGACGACATTCATAACTGGGTGTAGTCAGGCTCTGTCCCGAAGGTTGCGTCATGTCAGTCGCCCCACGGCCGGTCGGTCGGCGTGAGCGGAACAAGCAGGAAAAACTCGACCGCATCACGGCCGCGGCTAGCGCACTGTTCGCTGCGCACGGCGTGGACGAGGTCACCACCCAGCAGGTCGCCGACATGGCTGACATCGGCACCGGCACCCTGTTCCTCTACGCCAGGAGCAAGGGCGAGCTGCTCCTACTCGTGCAGAACTCCACTTACGCCGACGCGCTCATCCGAGGCAAGGCGGCCGCCGAGACCATCCCCGACGTGCTTGACGCGGTGCTGGCGATCGTTCGGCCGGTCGTGGAATGCAACCGCGTCCAGATCGACAACGGCCGGACCTACCTGCGAGAGATGGTGTTCGGCGAGCCTGAGGAACCCCACCACCGTGAGGCACTGGGTCTGACCTTCCAGACCGAGGAAGCGATCGCCGACGTGCTGCGGCGGGACCAGCGCATCGACCCCGGCGTCGCCGCCACGCTGGCCCGCATCGTCTCCGCGATCATGTTCCTCAGCATGGCGCCCACGATCAACATCGCCAGCACCGTCGACGACATACTCCGCGAGATCAGAGACCAAGTCCGGATTATCCTGCCGCGCTGACGGCGCAGGGACTCCACACGATCCTTGGCCAGCAACCTCTTCAACACCATCAACAACATCATTAAGGACCCTGCCGGTGCCACCTGAAGCTAGAGGCTTGGCGTAGGCACGGGCGGCGCCGCGGCAGCGGTTTGAGGATGAGCGCTCGACGCGCCTCTGCGGGGCACGACGACGAAAGCGGTCTGCCCGGCGGGTTTGGCGGCGATCTGGATGGTCAGGGCGAGTCGGGTGGCGGAACAGTCGACGAGCTTGCCGGGAGCCGACATCGGCCTACACCAGGGCGATCGTGGGGAACGCGTGTAGCGCCCATAGCAGCGGACCGCTGTGACGGTCGAGTACGCGGCCGTCGCACTTGCACCGGACACAGCGCGCCATCCACCGCACCGGCGGCCGGCGTCCTGGCCGGCCACCACATCTCACGATCAACCGTGGCCCAGCCACCCGGGGAAGCGGGCGTCGGTTCTGACCTGGCTGCTGATCAAGCAGACGGCCCACGACGCCGCTGCGCTGCGGCTGGACTGCGTGGCCATCGTCGTTTGCGGGCCTACTACGAGGCCGCCGGCTTTGGCCACCGCGCGGAGCACACCGGTCCGCCGGATGCCAGCGGACCCGCCTGAAATCGGCACGACCGGATGTTCTCCATTTCGCCGACCCGTCACTGACCGTGACGCTCGGCCAGCGGCATGGAAAACGTGCATTCGTTGGTCATGGCGACAACGGCTGTTCCCGGGGTGGTACGGCGAAGTGCTGGAGTCCGGTGACGCGGAGCAGTTCCAGTGCCGAGGCCTCGGACGTGCCCGGTCCTGCCGAGTAGACCAGCAGGGTCTGGTCGGCCTCCGGTACGAGGAGCACGTCGCAGTCGAGGGTGAGCGAGCCGAGCTCCGGGTGGATGACGGTGGTGCCGGCGGAGCGTTGCCGGACGGAGCGTCCGGCCCGCCAAAGTCGGTCGAACGGCTCGCTGCCGGCCCGTAGTTCGGCGACGAGGCGGGCGAGGTCGGGGTCGTCGGGGTAGCGCGCCTGCGTGGTTCGCAGACTGCCGACGCAGTCCGCGGCGGCGTCGGCGTGGGGATCGGGGATCATCGTGACGCGGCCGATCCCGGTGCCGAAGAACCGCTGGCGGATGAGGTTACGCCGGGCCGGCGGCGTAGCGGAGAAGTCTCCGAACAGTGCTGCGGCGAGCGCGTTCCAGGCCAGTACATCGGACTTGGCGGACAGGACGAGGGCGGGCAGCTCACCGATCCGGTCCAGCAGCCGCTGCGTGGTCCAGTGCACCTGCATGGGAACGGTGGCCGCTTGCGGAGGCGCGGAGCCGGCCAGCCGGAACAGCGTGGTCCGGTCGTCGTCGCTGAGCCGCAGCGCCCGCGCCAGCGCGTTGAGCACTTGGGGCGACGGCCTCGGACCGCGGCCCTGCTCGAGCCGAATCACGTAGTCAATGCCGAGACCCGCGAGCTGGGCAACCTCCTCGCGTCGCAGCCCAGGCACCTGCCGGCGCGGACCGGCCGGCAATCCGACGTCGGCCGGCGTGATCCGGGACCGGGCGGCGCGCAGCACGGCCGCGAGTTGGGCTCTGTCCACCTGTTCCATTGTGCCGGGCGACCGGTGGCTCGGGGTGGTACCGCTGGTCCCAGGCGCCGGCGGTCCTGGTGATCGGCCTGGATGAGCGAGAGGCTGCGGACATGACGACGATCGCCCTGGTGACCGGGGCCAACAAGGGACTGGGGCGGGAGACCGTACGGCGCCTCGCCGCCCTGGGCTGGGACGTGTTCCTGACCGCGCGGGACGAGGAGCGCGGCAGGGTGGCCGCCGCGGAGCTGGACGTGCGGTTCATCCCGCTCGACGTCACCTCCGACGAGTCCGTCACGGCCGCCGCGAAGACCGTGCAACATCAGGTGGGCCGGCTGGACGTGTTGGTGAACAACGCCGGCGTCGGAACTCCGCCCACCGCGATCGATGAGACCCTGGCCGCGGACCTGCAAGACGTGTTCGATGTCAACGTGCTCGGGCCGGTCCGCGTGACCAACGCGTTCCTGCCACTGCTGCGCGCCGCCGAGCATCCCCGGATCGTGATGGTGTCCAGCACCCTGGGGTCCATCCCGTTCTCCGGCCAACCGTACGTCCTAGACGCGGTGCCTCCGCAGCTCGGCTACCCTGCCTCCAAGGCGGCACTGAACATGATCACCGTCCAGTACGCCCGCGCGCTCGACGGGATCAAGGTCAATGCCGTCGAGCCTGGGTACACCGCCACCGACCTCACCGGCCACCGGGGCCACCAGACGGTGGCCGAGGGGGCCAACCCGATCGTCCGGCTCGCCTGCCTCGGCCCGGACGGCCCGACCGGCGGGTTCTTCGACCACGAGGGGACCGTACCGTGGTGATCCTGTCGCTGGGCCTGCACCCGAGCGCGCTCGACTACAGCCGGCACCCCGGGCTGGACGAGGTGACACTGACGGCACGGATCGCGGCCGGCGAGGCGGCGTTGCGCGAGGCCGGGTTCGACATCGTGTCGTGCCAGGTCTCCGCCGACCCGGACGAGGCGGAGGCGCGGATCCGGGAGTGCTTGGCCGCCCGCCCGGTCGAAGGCGTGATGATCGGCGCGGGACTGCGCACCGCGCCCGAGCACACGCTGCTGTTCGAACGCGCGGTGAATCTGCTCAACGCTCTCGTCCCGGGCGTCGTGTTCTGCTTCAACACCTCACCGGAGACGACCATCGACGCGTTGCGCCGGTGCATCCGCGCCACGGCTGGCTAGAACGTCGATCGTCAGGCCGGACAATCGTCAGGCCGGACATAGGCGGGCTTGTGCACGGTCATCGGCAGGTCCGTAGGCCTACTGGCGTGACTTGCTGTCACGGTGAGTAACAAGCGGATCGCGGCTAGATCCGTGCGCCAGGGGAGGGCCGGTGGACCACGTTATGCGGTGGCGCCTGGCTGACCGGTCAGCGACGATCACGGTGTGACGGTTCCCGCTCGTCAGATCCGGGCAACGTACTCGGCAGAGTCGATCACCGTGTATCAGGCGTACCCGCGTGAGATCGCCGACCCGGCGGTGGCGGCCGGCCGGTTTGTACCGCCGTTCAAACGGGAGCGGATGACCTGGATCAAACCGTCCTTCTTGTGGATGATGTACCGCTGTGGCTGGGCGACCAAGCCTGGGCAGGAGCGTGTGCTGGCCGTCGAGATCACCCGAGCCGGGTTCGAGTGGGCGTTGGCGCACTCATGTCTGAGCCACTTCGACCGCACCCGAGACGCCGACCGGCAAGCGTGGTCCCGCCGGTTGAAGGTCAGTCCGGTACGGGTCCAGTGGGATCCGGAACGGTCGTTGCGCCTCGGCGCACTGCCGCACCGGTCCCTGCAGGTTGGGCTGTCCGGAGAGGCCGTCGACCGCTACATCACCGACTGGACGGTCGCGCTGACGGACGTGACTCCGTCGGTGCGAGCCATCCACGACCTCGTCCGTGCTGGCGATGAGCAGGCCGCCTCGGCGCTCCTACCATCCGAACGGCCGTACCCGCTCGCCGCACGGATCGCCACGATCATCGCCGCCAGCGACACCTGAATCCCGGCGGCGCGCCTACCCCATACGCCAGATCCGGCGCGTCATCCGATACGTACGAACTCACGCCGTCGCGCTGGCTACCCTCGTGGTCGGCGTGCTCGTGGATCTCGTCGAGAACTGTGCGTCACCTATCTTCTTCAGCCTCATCAGGTTGGCCACAGGGCGGCTTTGACCGCGCGGCGGTGGTCCATGGCCTGGTAGGCCGCGGCGACGTCGTGTAGCGGCATGTCGCAGGTGAGCACGGGCGATGGGTCCAGGGTTCCGGTCAGCACGTCGTCGATCATGGATTCGAGGTATTGGCGGGCGGGGGTTACGCCTGCCCGCAGCGTGATGTTGTGGCGGAAGAAGCGGTAGAGGTCCACGGAGTGGACGCCGTTGGGCACGCCAACCGAGCCGATGGTGCCGCCGGGCCGGGCTACGGCCACCGCCAGGTCCAGCGCTGACTGGGTTCCGGCGCATTCGGCAACGCTGGCCGCGCCGCCGTCGGTCAGTTCGCGCACGTCTTCGACGGTCTCAGGGGCGTCGGCGTTCAGCA
Source organism: Actinomycetes bacterium KLBMP 9797 (assembly GCA_037414955.1). GTDB lineage: Bacteria > Actinomycetota > Actinomycetes > Mycobacteriales > Micromonosporaceae > Phytohabitans. The sequence continues at coordinate 6,363 of JBBEWH010000152.1, read as the reverse complement.
TGTTGGTCGCGCCCAGTCGTCCGGCCAACAGGCAGCGGTCGCGATGGCGGCCGACGAACAGGATCCGCTCGGCCTGAACGCGCCGCGCGGCGAGCACCGCGCAGAGTCCGACCGCGCCGTCGCCGATGACCACGACGGTTCCACCGGGCCGCACGCCGGCCAGGGTGATGGCGTGCACGCCGGTCGCCATGACGTCCGTCAGCGGCAGCAGGCGGCGTAGCAGGGCGGTGTCCGGGTCCACCCGTACCGGCACCAACGTGGCGTCGGCGAAGGGAACCCGCACGGCTTCGGCCTGTCCACCATCGTGGCTGCCGCCCCAGAAGCCGCCCCGCTGACAGGAAGTGAACAGGCCTACGCGGCAGTGGGTACAGGTGCCGTCGGCGAAGGCGAACGGCGCCAGAACGAGATCGCCCAGGCGCAGACCGGACACCGCTGGGCCGATGTCCTCGACGATTCCGAGCCATTCGTGGCCCATCCGGTCCCCGGGCGTGAACTTCTCGCGCCCGCGGTACGGCCACAGGTCGGAGCCGCACACGGCGGCCAGCATTACGCGCACCACGGCGTCGGTGGGCTCGACGAGCGCGGCGTCGGGAACCTCCACGACACGCACCGTGCCGACGTCTTCCAGAACGGTCGCTTTCATGATTGACGACGCTATGCGGGCAAGATCTGGACGTACATACTGTTACGACGGCCGTTGCCGCCGTTTCCTGTCACATAGGAGGTGTGTGGAGCTGACTGCCTTCGGTTCGCCGGTGGACGCTACGGACGTGCGGATCCTCCGGGAATTGGCGTGTGATGCGCGGATTAGCCTGGTTGAACTCGGCCGGAGGGTGTCGTTGAGTCGGCCTGCGGTGGCCGAACGGGTCCGCCGCCTGGAGAACGCCGGGGTCATTACCGGCTACGCGGCTCGGATCGACCTGAGCCGCCTCGGGTTGCCCCTGCAGGCGCGGGTCTCGCTGCGGCCCCGGCCTCGTGCGATCAAAGGCGCGGGCCGGCTACGGGAGCGTCTGCTGACCATGGGATACGTCCTGTCCTGCGCCCACGTCACGGGGGATAACTGCTACGAGCTCGCCATCGCCGTACGCGACGCCGGGCATCTGGAGGAGGTCATCGAGCAGCTCAGCGCGTTCGGCGATACCACCACGTCGGTGGTGCTGTCCGAACCTCTTACCCCCGGCGATGTCGATGTCGCCGGCTGGCTTGGCGAGCCTGACCGAAGGACGACTTGACCTGGCCAGCGTCGAGCGGGGTCGCTGCCCGGGCCTTCGACCAGTTCGACGCGGATGCCCTGCGGATCGGGCCGTACGTGACGGATCCCTGACATGTCCGGATAGGAACGCCACCATGTGCGCGCGGGGTTGGCAACTTCAGGACGTAGGCGTTGAGATAGATCCGGTCCGGGCATTGGATATCTAGCGCGACATGACCATCCAGGACATCGTTGACCGTCAGCCCGTGCGTGCCCATGACCGTCCACCCTTCGTAACCACGGCTGTGGAGGCGAGGATGCGACCACCGCGGCCGGAAAGACCAGGCCAGTCACCCGACTGGGCGGTCGGAGGAGGAGGCTCATCGGTACGCCAGCCGGACGGGGACCTGGATGTGGCTGCGACGGTGGGAGTGCCCCGGTCAGGGCGAGCGAGATTCTGACCCCCACCAACAGGTCTCAAAGTGGTTCATGGGCGTTGCCCTCCGGATCGTCCCCGCTGTGCCCGGAACCGGTCCCGCAGCCGGAAATAGACTTGCGTCGTTGCTCGGGAGGTACTGGAGATGTCAATGCGTGGGTTTGGCGTGGTCGTGGCGGCGACCGCCGTGGCGCTGGCCGGATGTACCGGGAATGGATCCGCTCCGTCCGCGGATGCGTCCAAGTCTCCGGCCTCGGCGGGCGTTTACGCGTACTTGACGGTCGAGTTCGGCACCAGCTGGATGGAAACGAAAAGCGAAATGGTCGTCATGGATGGCGCCAAAGAGATCGGCCGCAGCGGCCCTCTCTTCCTCACCGAACGGCCAGTGTTCACCACTGACGGCCGGTACGCGTTCACCATGCCGACCCTCGGCGACAAGATCATCGCGGTCTCGGCTGACGGCGGTGAGACCAAGTCCCTGCCGTGCGAGGGGTGCGGCGACCGCCAATCGGACTGCCAATGCCGGATCGTCGCGCCCATCGGTGGCAGCCAGATCGCCTGGCTGGACGGCGACAACCACATGGTGGTCGCTGACCTCGCCGCCGAGTCTCCGACACCGCGGCGGACGGACACTACGCTGCCCACAGTGGACGGCTTCCTGGACAAACGGGTGAGTCCGAAGCTGATCGCTGGCACCGACGGCGCCGCGCTCGCCGCCTACCCGTCGGAGTCCATGTCGGGTGACGCCGCGCAGCCGGCATACCTGGTGACGCTGGACAACCCGCCGCGCCGGATAAATCCGGGTCGACCGGACTCCATCGACGAGGCTGTCTTCAGCCCGGACGGCAATCGGGTGGCGTTGACGGGCAACCAGGAGTTCACCTGCGCCACGGTGACCGTTGTCGACGTCAAGTCGGGCAAGGGCGAGACGGCGCGGGTGAGCGCCGACCAAGGCGCTAAGTGCGACAACCACGACGTGTACATCGACAGCATGTGGTGGGACCGGGACGGTACCTTGAACGTGACCTTCGATGCTGACGACAAGAACACTGCTGTCAAGGGTGGCCAGAGCCGGCTCGAAGGCGGCCGTTGGGTCGAGTCCGGCATCGGTCCGGACACCGAGAAGCGACAGCTGAGCGCCGGCACGGCGACGATCCAGAGTGACCGGACGCTATCCGTCGAACGCGACGGCGAACGCACCGAGATCGACACCGACGTCCGCTACCTGACCGCCGCGCCGTAGCCTGGTGACCCCGTGCTGATCGCCCACTGAGGGGCGGCCTCTACCGCTATGGACGCGCGCGGTCGCCGCCCTTCTCCACGATCAGCGCGAGCGGTACCGGCAGTCCCGGGCGATGACGAGCCGGCGGCCAGCGGGTCCAGGTTTTCGCAAGGTTCCCTCTAGGCGGACCCGGTGCCATGGACAGCGGTCCATCTTCCTCGACAGAAGGGATCTCCACGTGCTGTTTTCCCGTACCCGCCGCGCACTCCTGCTCGCCGCTGCGGCGAGCATGTGTGTGGCCGCCACGGCGGTCGCACCCGCCTACGCCGCGGGCACCGCGCAGGCGCTTCCGGAAGAACTGACCGTGCTGACGGCGAACATCTGCGGCGCCTCGAAAGGCGCCTGCGAAGGCACCGGAACCGTCCAGGAGAAGCTGCAACAGGTCGTCAGGCAGGTTCGCCTGCGGCCATCCACCGGCATCATCATGCTGCAGGAAGCCTGCGAGAAGAGCCACACCAAGGCGCTGTCGGATGCGCTCGCGCTCGCCGGCCTGGGCAACTGGGCCTACCATCACATGCAGGCGCGGAGGATCACGAACGGCAACTACTTCGACTGCGACATGAACGGCAGCGCGCCGGACGACCGTCCGGGCCCTGCCGTGCTGATGCGAAAGTACGCCGGCAACGACATCACGGGGGTCACCGTGACCTTCCCCGACGTCCCGGGCGACGATTGGCGTACGCAGGGCGCGGCCTGCATCTGGGACTACGGCAGCATGCTGCACGCCTGTAGCGCGCACTTTGTCGACGAGGCGGCTGACGTCTTGGACGGCGACCCGGACGACACCCGCGCGGCCGCGGCGGCCCGCTACGCGGAACACGGCTACGAACAGCGTGAGGAGAACTTCGCGACGTTCATCGGCGGCGACCTGAACCTCCGCTACCAGAACTCGACCGACTACGCCAACCTGCAGCCGCTGTACTTCTACCACGAAGAGGTGGATCCGGCGAACCGGTTCACCACCGGCATCAGCAAGCTCGACTACATCTTTTACGACCCCGCTTGGGACCTCATCATCAGCAACACTGTGGACAATGGGTTCTCCGACCACAAGATGCTGTACGGCACACTCATCCTGCCGGAGGACTGACGTCGAAACCGCGTGACCCCGTCCGGCGCGACGTCGCGCCGGACAGGGTCACGCGAGCGGCCGAGTCTACGCGCCGCTGGTGCGCGAACTCATCCGCTGTCGCCGTCTTCTTAGGACAGCACGCGGTAGGTCACGTGCGTAACCAAGCTCGCGGCGCGCGACCGCACCTGCTCCAGCTTCAGCGGCGGAACGCCATCGAACAACCGTGTGCCGGCGCCGAGCGTGAGCGGCGCGATGTGCAGCCGCAGCTCGTCGATGAGACCGGCGGCCAGGTACTGGTTGACGGTCGTCGCGCCGCCCTGGATCGCGACATCGCCGTCGCCGGCCGCCTGGCGCGCCTGTCGCAGCGCCGACTCGATGCCGTCCGTGACGAAGTAGTACGTGGTGCCGCCCTCCATCGGCTGCGGATCGCGCGGATAGTGCGTCAACACGAAGACCGCGGCATGGTACGGCGGATTGTCGCCCCACCAGCCGTTCCACTGGCGATCCCACTCGCCGCGTACGGGGCCGAACATGTTGCGGCCCATGATGAATGCCTTGGCAGCGGTCATCTGGTCGATTTCGGCTCGGCTCTCGTCGGGCGTTTCCACGAACCAGGCGTGCAGCTTGTCGCCCCAGCCGTCACCGCCGTCGTCGCCGAACGGGCGTTCCTCGGTCTGGTTGAGCCCGGCGGAGTATCCATCGGCCGAGATCGTGAGGTCGCAGGTCACCTTGCCCATTCCGGTGGTCAATCGCGCTGTCCTCCTGATGGCGAACCGCCGTCGCCTTCGTGGTGAGTTCCTGTCAAGGATTAGCACGGAACAGACTAGTGGCACGGAACGTGCGGATCACCGGCCCACCCGGAGGTCCGCGGCGCCGGCAGCGTACTACCCACTGTGGCCAGTGTTTGTATGCTCATGATCAACGATGTTGACGGGACGAGCAACTCTGAGAGGAACGCGCGTGGTCGATCCGAGGATCCCGAGTGTCGCACGTGGGAGCAGTCTGAGGCGTCGGGCGTTGCTGGCGGGGGCCGTCACGGGTGTGGCGGGCGCGGCGATGGCCGAGGAGGCCTCGCCCGCAGCGGCGGCCGAGGTTCCGGTGGACCGGTTCGACGTGAAGGACTTCGGCGCGATCGGCGACGACTCCCACGACGACACCGCGGCCATCCAGGCGGCGCTCGACGCCGCGCTGACCGCCGGGGGTGGGACGGTCTACTTCCCCGCGGGGCGATACAAGGTCATCCCGACGACCGGCGGACCGGCCCTGTCTGTCGGGGGCAACGGAATACGCCTGGTCGGCGCGAGCAGCAAGGCGGCCATGCTCAGCAAGGGGGCTAGGGCGTGTCTCGAAGTGAACGGAGCCATTCGTCGATGGCGACGATGTGCAGGACGGCTTCGTACCGGACAGCGAGCTTGTCGTAGCGGGTGGCCACCGCACGGCGGCGTTTGAGCCGGTTGATGCCACATTCGACAGCGTGTCGCTGCTTGTATAGCTCGGGGTCGAAGGTCGGTGGCCGGCCGCCCTTGGACCCTTTGGCACGCCGGTTGGCGTCCTGGTCGGCCTTGCTGGGGATGGTGGCCTTGATCCCGCGCCTACGCAGGTGTTCGCGGTTGGCCTTGGACGTATACGCCTTGTCCGCGATCACCCGGTCGGGTCTGGTCCGGGGCCGCCCACCACCGGGCCGGGGCACACGGATGCCGGCCAGCACCGCAACGAACTGCGGACTGTCGCCACGCTGCCCAGCGGTCAACAGCAACGACAACGGCTTCTGGCCCTGCTCGACACCCAGGTGCACCTTCGTGCTCAGGCCACCGCGGGAGCGACCCAACGCATGATCGGCCGGCTCATCACGCACACCACCGGGTGGTTCGACCTGCAGATCCACACGCCTGCGAGCACCGGCCGCGTGCTGATGCGCTCGAGCGATGGTGGAATCCACGCTGACATCCCAGGTGATCAACCCAGCGGCGTCGGCTCGGGCCTGCAACCCGGTCACGATCGCCAGCCACACCCCGGCCCGCTGCCACCGCCGAAACAGTGCGTACACCGCTTGCCAGGAGCCGTAGCAGTCCGGCACGTCCCGCCACGGCGCCCCGGTTCGTACCCGCCACCTGATCCCGTCGATCAGCTGCCGCTTGCTCCACTTCGGCGGCCGGCCCGCCTTGCGCGGTGTGGGCAGCAGCGGCTTCAGCCGTGCCCATTGCGCGTCGGTCAGGTCAAACCGCCTCGTCACCGTTATGGTGGCCACGAGGTCTCCGGTGTCAGGTTTTTCTTGGTCGATGAACCCTTTACCGGAGACCTCGTCACATATCGATCACCGACACGCCGGCCACACCATCAGCCCAGGCCACGGCGGCACGGCACTTCGAGACACGCCCTAA
>JBBEWH010000151.1:0-22534 GCA_037414955.1 Actinomycetes bacterium KLBMP 9797 | reverse complement strand
GCGCCGCGGGCGGCCGGGGCGGCCGCGATCGCTTCGGCGATGCGGCGGCGGGTCTCCTCCGGCTTGATGACGTCGTCGATCACACCGATCTCCAACGCCCGGTTGACGCCACCCGCGGTCTGGGTCTGCTCCTCGATCAGCTCCGCGCGCAGCGCCTCCCGCTGATCCGGCGGCACGGCGGCCAGCTTCTTGCGGTGCAGGATGTTCACCGCCGCCGACGCGCCCATCACCGCGACCTCCGCGTTCGGCCACGCGAACACCGCGGTCGCCCCCAACGAACGGGAGTTCATCGCGATGTACGCCCCGCCGTACGCCTTACGCGTCACCAGCGTCACCCGCGGCACCACCGCCTCGGCGAACGCGTGCAGCAGCTTCGCACCGCGCCGCACCACACCGTCCCACTCCTGACCCAGACCGGGCAGGTAACCGGGCACGTCCACCAGCACCACCAGCGGCACCCCCAGCGAATCGCACATCCGCACGAACCGGGCCGCCTTCTCCGCACTGGAGGCGTCCAGACAGCCACCGAGCCGCATCGGATTGTTCGCGATCACCCCGACCGTGCGGCCGGCGAACCTGCCCAACACGGTGACGATGTTCGGCGCCCACTTCGCGTGCAACTCCACCCCGGGGGCGTCCAGCAGCGCCTTCACCACCGGCTTGACGTCATAGGCCCGGTTCGCCTCCGCCGGCAACGTCGCGGCCAGGTCATGCCCGTCACCGGTGCCCACCGGCACGTCCGCCGGCGACAGCCGGCCCTGGCTGCCCAACAGGGCGGCCAGCTGACGCGCCGACTCCAGCGCCGACTCATCGTCCTTGGTCGTGATGTGCACCACGCCGGAGCGCCGCCCGTGCGGCTCCGGACCGCCCAGCCGCTCCATGTCGACCTGCTCACCGGTCACCGACCGGACCACCTCCGGACCGGTCACGAAGATCCGGCCCGCGCCGCCCATCACCACGATGTCGGTCAACGCCGGCCCGTACGCCGCACCACCGGCCGCCGGCCCCAACACCACCGAGATCTGCGGCACCCGCCCCGACGCGCGCACCATCGCCGCGAACACCTGACCGACCCCGTCCAGGGCGACCACACCCTCGGCCAGCCGGGCCCCGCCGCAGTGCCACAACCCCAGCACCGGCACCCGCTCCCGCACCGCCGTGTCGATCGCGTCCACGATGTGCCGGCAGCCCTCGATACCCATCGCGCCACCCATCCGGGTGCCATCCGTGGCATACGACGCGACAGCGGGCGTGCCGTCGATCTCCCCCCGCGCCCACAACAGGCCCGAGTCATCACGCGCCATCATCAGCCGCAACGTGCCGGCATCGAACAACGCGCGCAACCGCACCTCGGGATCGCGGTAGTCCACAGTAGACGAATCGGTGGTGGCGGCGGTAACGGTCACAGCAAATCCCCAATCACGCGCGAGCGAAGAGCAACGCGACGTTGTGTCCGCCGAAGCCGAACGAGTTGTTCAGCGCGACGGGGACGTCGTGGTGGCGAGCCTTGTGGGCGACCACGTCGAGCAGGCCGTCTTCGGGGTCGTCCAGGTTGATGGTGGGCGGGATGACCCCTTCCCGGACGGCCAGGATGGTCGCGATCGACTCGATCGCGCCGGCCGCACCGAGCAGGTGACCGGTCATCGACTTGGTCGAGGTGAGCAGGGGGTGGTCGCCGAGCGCGGCGCGCAGCCCCGCGACCTCGATCATGTCGCCGGTGGGCGTGGACGTCGCGTGCGCGTTGACGTGGACCACGTCGGCGCCCGTGACGTCGGCGTCGGCGAGCGCCTTGCGCACCGCCCGGACGAAGCCGGCGCCCTCCGGGTCGGGTTGCACGATGTCGAACCCGTCGGACGTGATGCCGGTGCCGAGGAGCCGGGCGTGCACCCGCGCGCCGCGCGCGGCGGCGTGCTCGGCCCGCTCCAGCACCACGATGCCCGCGCCCTCGCCCAGCACGAAGCCGTCGCGGTTCTTGTCCCACGGGCGGGACGCCTTCTCCGGCTCGTCGTTGCGGGTCGACATGGCCCGCATCGACGCGAACCCGGCGATCGGCAGTGCGTGCACGACCGCCTCGGTGCCGCCCGCGACAACGACGTCGGCGCGGCCGGACCGGATGATGTCGACGCCCAGCGCGATGGCCTCGGCGCCGGTGGCGCAGGCGCTGGCCACCGAGTGCACGCCGGCCTTGGCGCCCAGCTCGAGGCCCACCCACGCCGCCGGGCCGTTGGGCATCAGCATCGGCACCGTGTGCGGGGAGACCCGGCGCGGGCCGGACGCCTCCAGGATGTCGTCCTGCGCGAGCAGGGTGACGGCGCCACCGATGCCGGTGCCGACGCTGACGGCGAGCCGCTCGCGGTCGAGATCGGCGTCGGCGAGACCCGCGTCGGCCCAGGCCTCCTGGGCGGCGATCAGGGCGATCGCCTCCGAGCGGTCCAGCCGGCGCATCTTGACCCGGTCGATCTTCTCGGCCGGGTCGGACGCGAGCTGCGCCGCGATGCGTACCGGAAGTTGCTCGGCCCACTCCTGGGTGAGCGGACCCACCCCGGAGCGGCCGGCGAGCATCGCCTCCCAGGTCGACCCGACGTCCCCGCCCAGCGGGGTCGTCGCGCCGAGCCCGGTGACGACAACGTCGGTTCTGGTCATGGTCAGGCGTTGCTCTCGATGTAGCGGACGGCGTCGCCGACGGTCTTGAGGTTCTGCACCTCGTTGTCGGGGATCTTGACGTCGAACTTCTCCTCCGCCGCGACCACCACCTCGACCATCGAGAGCGAGTCGACGTCGAGGTCGTCAGTGAACGACTTCTCCTCGGCGACGTCGTCCGGGTTCACACCGGCAACCTCTTCGAGAATATCGGCGAGGCCGGTGATGATCTCGTCACGGGTCATGTAACTACTCTTCCTATCAGTAGACGGGTTGGGGTGATCACGGACAGCGGATGACTTGTCCGGCATAGGTGAGGCCGCCGCCGAAGCCGAAGAGCAGTACCGGCGCGCCCGAAGGCACCTCCCGGCGCTCGACCAGCTTCGACAAGGCCAGCGGCACGCTCGCCGCGGAGGTGTTGCCGGACTCGACGATGTCCTTGGCGACGACGGCGTCGGTGAGGCCGAGCCGCTTGACGATGCCGTCGATGATCCGGGTGTTGGCCTGGTGCGGCACGAAGGCGGCCAGGTCGGCGACCGTGACGCCGGCCCGCTCGCAGGCCTGGATGGCCAGCGGCGCGAGCGCCGTCGTGGCCCAGCGGAAGACCGCCTGCCCTTCCTGCTGGATGTACGGCCGCCAGCCCTCGATCTTCAGCACGTCGCCGCGGTCCGGCGCCGAGCCCCAGACCACCGGCCCGATGCCGGGCTCCGCGCCTTCCTCGGCGGCCGTCACGACGGCGGCGCCGGCCGCGTCGCCGAACAGCACGCAGGTGGAGCGGTCGCTCCAGTCGGTCACGTCGGAGAGCTTCTCCGCGCCGATCACGATCGCGTTGCGCGTCGCCCCGGCGCGGATCGCGTGGTCGGCGGTGGCCAGCGCGTACGAGAAGCCGGAGCACGCCGTGTTCACGTCGAAGGCGGCCGGCGCCGGGATGCCGAGCCGGGCCGCGACCCGGGCGGCGGTGTTGGGGCAGCGGTCGATGGCCGAGCAGGTGGCCACCACGACCATGTCGATGTCGGCGGCGCTCAGCCCGGACGCCGCGAGCGCCTTGCCCGCGGCGGCGGTGGCCATGTCGGCCACGCTCTCGCCCTCCGCGATCCGCCGGGTGACGATGCCGACCCGGTCCCGGATCCACTCGTCGTTGGTGTCGACGATCGCGGCGAGCTCGTCGTTGGTGACGATCCGGGAAGGCTGGTAGTGGCCCAGCGAGAGGATGCGCGAACCGGCCATTAGAGATGTCCTCCGATGCGGGCGAGAGGTTGGCCCGGCGCGACCGGGTCGTCGTGGTGGGCGAGCCATTCGGTCAGCACGCCCGTGTCGTGCGCGGCCACCTCCACCGGACCCTGACGGGTGACTACCTGGCCGATCACCTGGCCGGCCCGCACGCCATCGCCTTCGGCGAGGCCGGCGGCCGGTTCGAAGGTGCCGGCACTCGCCGAGACCACCACCCGGAACTGCGGCGTGGGCTCGTGGCTCGGCGCAGCGCCGTGCCGCGCGATCAGGTCGCGCGCCGCGGCCAGGTCGGCCGGCGTGTTGAGGGTGACGAGCTCGGGGACGCCGGCATCCTTCAGCTCGCGCTTGACCAGACCGGCGAGGGTGCCGGCCGGCGGTAGCTCGATCACGGCGGTGACGCCGAGGTCGGCGAGGGTGCGCATGCACAGGTCCCAGCGCACCGGCGCGGTCACCTGGCGGACCAGCCGCTGCAACAGCTCCCGCCCGTGGTTGACGGCGGCACCGTCCAGGTTGGACAGCACGATCTTGGTCGGGTCGCTGGGCGTGATGCCGGCGGCCACCGCGGCGAGGGCCCGCTCGGCCGGCGCCATGTACGGCGTGTGGAACGCGCCGGCGACCTGCAGCGCCCGGACCCGCGCACCGCCCGGGGGCTCGGCGGCCAGCTTCTCCAACCCGTCGAGGGCGCCGGCGGCGACGATCTGGCCGGTGCCGTTGCGGTTGGCCGGGTAGAGGCCATGTCCCTCGATGCCGGCGACCACGTCGCCGGCGTCCCCGCCGAGCAGGGCGGACATGCCGGTCGGTTCGAGCGCGCAGGCCGCCGCCATCTCCCGCCCGCGGACCCCGGCGAGGGTGACCGCCGACTCGGCCGGCAGCACCCCGCCCAGTGCGGCGGCGGCCAGCTCACCGACGCTGTGGCCGGCGACCACCGACACGTCGTACATGGGAAGTTGCTCGGCCGCGAGCAGCGCGGCCGCGACCAGCAGCGGCTGGGTGCGCGCGGTGTCCTTGATCTCCTCGGCGTCCGCCTCGGTGCCGAGGTGCACCAGGTCGACGCCGGCGAGCGCCGACCACCAGCGCAAGCGAGCCTCGGCGCCTGGCAGTTCCAACCAGGGGGCGAGGAAACCGGGTTTCTGGGCACCCTGTCCGGGTGACACTACGGCGAGCACGACTAGAACTCTGAGGGATACTCGCTGGTCACGCGCCTGCCGACAGGCACCAATCCGCACTACGGCGTTTGTAGGGTTCCTACAAAGATCGCAGGCCGGGCCCTTAGTGGCCGTTCAGCCTGTGCCACATATCACCCCCACTATCTCCCATGATCAAGGCGTCCCTCAAGTAGTTCTAGCTACTTGAGGGACGCCTTGATCATGGGCGGGGGACGGGAGCGACCGGGTCGAGGCGGCCCACGGTCAGCGCCATCCGCAGCGCGAAGGCGTCCCGGGGGTTCAGCGGCGACAGCCCGGTGACCTCGGCGATCCGCCGCAACCGGTACCGGATGGTGTTCGGGTGCACGAACAGCGCCCGGGCCGCGCCCTCCAGCACCCCGCCCGCCGCGAAGAACGCGTCCAGCGTCTCCAGCAGTTCGCCGCCGGCGCGCGTCAAACCCCCGTACACCTCCTGCCGGAGCTGTCGGCGGGCCTCGACGTCGCCGGCGAGCGCGCGCTCCGGGAGCAGTTCGGCGGCGGCGACCGGCCGCGGCGCGGTCGGCCACGCCGGCGCGGCGCGGAAGCCGGCGAGCGCCGCCCGGGCCGATTCGGTCGCCTCGTCGAGGCTGGCCACCGAGGGGCCCACCACGACCGGCCCGGCGCCGAACGCGGCGAGCAGCTTCTCCGTCGCGTTCACCGGATCGGTCGCGCCGCCGAGCACCAGCACCAGCCGGTCGCCGTGCACGCCACCGATGATCTCCAGGCCGATCCGCCGGGCCGCCCGGTACGCCGTGTGCAGCACCGCCGCCACCTCGCCACCCGGGGAGCGGCCCACCGCCACCGCCACCGGCGGGGCGTCCGCCCAGCCCAGCGCGGCCGCCCGGCTGGCCAGCACGTCGGACGAGTCGCCGCGGAGCAGGGCGTCGACCAGCAGGGCCTGCAACCGGGCGTCCCAGGAGCCGCGCGACTCGGCGGCTCGCGCGTAGACCCGCGCGGCGGAGAACGCGACCTCCCGGGAGAATTTCAGCACCGCTTCGCGCAGCGCGCTCTCCTCGCCGGGCGCCGCCAGATGGGGTACCTGTTCCTCGGCCACGTCGATCGTGACCTTGATCAGCGCCACCGTCTGCTGGAGCGAGATCGTGCGCGCGAGGGCGCGCGGCGCCGACTCGAAGATCTCGTCCGACAGGTCCTGGCTGCCGGCCTGGTTGTCCCGCTGCAGCCACTCCACCAGCGAACGGACGCCGGCCTGGGCCACCAGCATGACCCACGCCCGCTGGTCGGCCGGCAGCTCGCGGAACCAGGGCAGGGTCTCGTCCATCCGGGCCACGCTCGCGGTGGCGAGCGCGCCCGCGGCGCGCTCGATCCGGCGCAGCGTCGCGCCAAGCTCGCCGCTGGTCCCGGTACTGCCCGCCACGCCCCCAGCCTCGCACACCCCGCCACCCCCACCCATGATCAAGGCGTCCTTCAAGTAGTCATAGCTACTTGAAGGACGCCTTGATCATGGAAAGGGCGTGGAGGGGGTTCGGGCGCGGGAGGGTTACGGCGTGCGCCAGGAGGGGGAGGGCGGCCAGCGCGAGCAGCCAGGCGCCGAGCACGTCGACGGGCCAGTGCGCCAGCAGGATCAGGCGGGTCATGCCGATCGCGACGGCGAACAGCACCGCGGCGGTCACCAGCAGGATCCGGCCGAGCCGGGCCAGCCGCGGCCAGAACAGCAGGATGGCGCCCACGGCCATGGTCGCGGCGTTGGAGCTGTGGCCGCTCGGGAAGCTGTTGCTGTCGACCAACACGAACGGGTCGAGCGGGCGCGGGTGGTGCAGCAGCCAGTGCAGCAGCGCGCGCACCGCCGGCACGCACACCATGGCCAGCACGCAGAAGAGCACGACCGCGCGCTGGCGGGTGGCGAGGAAGTACACGATCAGGGCGATGCCCACGCCCACCATGGAGGCGCCGGCCGCGGTGTCGGTGGCGACCCGGGTCACGTCGATCACCGCCGGGTGCTCCTGCCCCCATCGGCGTAGCGCGTCGCTGACCGCGAGGTCGAAGCGCTCGAGTGGCGCCCAGTCGGTGGCGACGACCCCCAGCAGCGCCAGAAATCCGGCAAGCGCGAGCAGCGGTATCAGGAGCGGCGGACGGGCGATCATCCGGACAATACTGACACATGCTCCTGATTACCGCTCATGATCAAGGCGTCCTTCCGGGACTCGACGTTCATAGATATGGCGTTCATGGATAGCGGCATCGCGGAGCCCGGCACGAAAAGAATCTTGCCGCTCGCCGGGGGGCGGGTGAACGCGCGGCGCCGCCGCCCCGAGGGCCCACCTTGATCGTTGTCCCAAAACCCACGTGACACACCGCTCCCGCCGTGGTTTTCGGGACAACGATCAACAACGTCCGTTTCATTGACCACCGCACGGTCCCCCGGCAGCGACTCGATCAAGGACTTTCCCGCCGATCAAGGGCTCAGGCACGTGGATCGGAGATCGAACCACGTGCCTGAGCCCTTGATCGGCGAGGAGGGCCTTGATCGGCGAGGAGGGCCTTGGTCGGCGGGGAGGGTGGGTGGGTGTTGATCATGGGTGGGTCAGGTTGAGGTCCTGGGCCAGGATGGCGGCCTGGACGCGGCTGCGCAGGCCCAGCTTGGCCAGGATGCGGCTCACGTGGGTCTTGGTGGTCGACTCGGCCATCGCGAGCCGAGCGGCGATCTCCTGGTTGGCGAGTCCGAGACCGAGGCAGGCCAGCACCTCGCGTTCCCGTGGGGTGAGCTCGGCCGCGGCGGCCCGGAGCGCGGCCGGGGTCGACGGCGCCGAGGTGACGAACGCCCCGATGAGCCGCCGGGTGACGCCGGGCGCGATGATGCCGTCGCCGCGGGCCACCGTGCGCACCGCGGCCACCAGCCCGTCGGCGTCGGTGTCCTTGAGTAGGAAGCCGGCCGCGCCGGCCCGGAGTGCCCCGAAGACGTACTCGTCGAGGTCGAACGTGGTCAGCACCAGCACGTCGGCCAGCCCGTCGGCGACGATCTGCCGGGTGGCCGAGATGCCGTCGAGGCGCGGCATCCGCACGTCGAGCAGGGCCACGTCGGGGCGCAGCGCGCGGCAGCGGTCGACCGCCTCCTCACCGTCGGCGGCTTGGCCGGCCACCTCGATGTCGGGCGCGCTGTTGAGGATCAGGACCAGGCCGGCGCGTACCGCATCCTGATCGTCGGCCACCACCACGCGAATCACACGACCATCCCTTGATCAAGGCGTCCCTCATGCGGCTCTGACAGCAAGGAAGCGGTCATGTGGGCAGCTCCGCGCGTACCCGCCAGAGCTGGCCCTGGCACCCGGCCTCCAGGCGGCCGCCCAACAGCGCGGCGCGCTCCCGCATGCCGACCAGGCCGGCGCCGGCGCCTGGCGCGGCGGCGCCGCCGCGCCGCAGCGGGTTCTCGACGGTGACGGTGATGGCGTCCGGCGCGTAGCCGACCGCGAGGTCGGCCTCGCCGGCGCCGTGCTTGAGCGCGTTGGTGAGGGACTCCTGCACGATCCGGTACGCGGCCAGGTCCACGCTCACCGGCAGCGCGCGCGGATCGCCGTCGGTCGAGTGCCGCACCGCGAGCCCGGCCGCGCGAGCCCGCGTGACCAGCCGGTCAACCTCGGCGAGCCGGACCCGGGTCGGCGCGTCATCGGTGGTTTCCTCGCGGAGCAGCTCGATCATCTGCCGCATCTCGGCGAGGCCCTGCACGCTGTTCTCGCGGATCACGGCGAGCGACTGCCCGACCGCCGCCGGATCCCGGTCGCGCAGCGACAGCGCGGCGGTGGCGTGGATGGCGACCGCGCTCAGGTGGTTCGCGATCACGTCGTGCAACTCGCGGGCCATCCGGGTGCGCTCGGCGGTGACCGCCTGGCGCCGGTCCAGCTCGACGAGGCGCGCGGTCTGGTCGGCGCGGGCCCGCTCGGCGGCCGCTTGATCGCGGTACTGCCGCACGCTGATCCCGGTGAGCACCGGGATCACGGCGGCCACGGCGGGGATGACGGTCAGGGCGAGGCCACGCCATGAGCCGAAGATCAGCACCCCGGCGACGGCGGCGGCCGCGCTGAGGGCGATCGCGCCGGCCAGGAGATGGCGCCGCATCCGCGCCGGCCCGTACACGCAGGCGTCGTAGAGCACCTGCGTGTAGATCAAGATCGTGCCGAGCGAGGCGCCGAGCGCCAGGTCGGCGGCCACGGCGACGGTGCCGATGGCGAGGCTGGCGCGGGTCGCGCGCCGGCGCAGCGCCAGCGCGACGCACCCCGCGACGAGCGGCGCCACGAACGCCGCCGTGGGCGTGTCGGGTCCCGGCTCGATCGTGTGGACGAAGCCGGCGGCGACCATCAGCAGGCCCCCGACCAACGACACGCCCGCCAGCGCGAGATCGCGGCGCATCGTGCCCCGCCCGAGCCCCAGCCATGCCACGTCCCGAATCACATCACACCGCCGGTCCGCGGGCCTCCGCCCGCGCGGTGAGGCGCGGCGCCCGCGGATCCGACGAAAGATGTACGCGGACACCTGTGCTTGTGTTCCGGTTGTGACCTGATTTGTCGCTTACTGAGTGTGGGCCACGTTATTTCCGCGCGGGCCGGCGGAGTGATGTCATAGGGGCCGTGGAGGCTGGCGTAGGCGGGTCCGCCAGTGAGGGAGGCCGAGATGGCGCACGGGGAGGCCGAGTACGGCGTCGACGAGGAGCAGGAGCACGAGCTGGACGAACACGCCTCGACGAGCAGGCAGGCACGCTGCGTAGCGGGCGACGGCGCCGACGGGTCCGCGGATCTGTCGGACCACCATGGCCGCACCTTGCCGAAGCGGGGTGCGCCACCGGCGTGCCGCAGCCCGTGGGAGGGCTGGGCCGGCGCGCACCGGCATCTCGCCGTGCGCCCGCGCCAGCGTGGTGCCCGTCGGGAACGCCCACCAGACCGCTGGTGTTAACGCTCACCCAGATCGCCTCACCATGATCAAGGCGTCCCTCAAGTAGCTATAACGACTTGAGGGACGCCTTGATCTTGAGGGTCCGCCGAAGGATGTACGGCGATTTCGTCGCCGCAGCGGACGGAGTCGGCGCGCCGCGCTCCTAGCGTGGGTCAGGTGAATATCGAACTCCTGCTTTCCCTGGCAGGGCTGGCTTTGGTCGACAGCACCAGCATCGGCACCCTCTTCATCCCGATCTGGCTGATGCTGGTGCCCGGGCCGGTTCGCGTCGGTCGCGTCTTCGTGTACCTGGGCACCGTCGCGGGCTTCTATTTCGTGGTGGGCGTGCTCCTCGTGCTGGGGGCGGGGCCCATCCTGGACGCGCTCGGCGGCAGCCTCGACCATCCGGTCGCCCTGTGGATCCAACTGGGTATCGGCATCATGCTCTTCGCGCTCAGCTTCCGCTTCGACTCCAAGCGCCGGCGGAACAAGGGTCCTGGTCCGATCGCCCGCTGGCGGGAACGCGCCACGAGTGGCGCCGCGGGCACCCGGTGGCTGATCGGCCTGGCGCTGATCGCCGCGCTCGCGGAGGTCGCCACCATGCTGCCGTACCTGGGCGCGATCGGCATGATGACCACCTCGGACCTCGGCGCGGCCCTGGTACCCGCACTCCTGGCGGGTTACTGCGTCGTGATGGTGCTGCCCGCGGTACTCCTCCTGGGCGTACGGGTCGCGGGGCGCGACCGGGTGGAGCCGCTCCTGCGGCGGATGAGCGCGTGGATCGAGCGCAACGCGGCCAGCACGACGGGCTGGGTGCTGGGCATCGCCGGCTTCCTCGTCGCCCGCGACGCCGCCTTCCGCCTCTTCCCTTCCGTGCTCGGCCCATGAAATAGGCGCCGGTCGCGAAGGGGTCGGCTTGTAGGCTAGCCGGGTGACGATACGTGTACGCTTCGCCCCTTCTCCGACCGGTATGTTCCACGTCGGCGGCGCCCGTTCGGCGCTGCAGAACTGGATCTACGCCAACCAGCACGGCGGGGTGTTCGTGCTGCGGATCGAGGACACCGACGCGGCGCGTAACCGGCCAGAGTGGACCGAAGGGATCCTCTCCGCGCTGGACTGGATCGGCATCCGGCGCGGCACCTACGAGGGGCCGTACTTCCAGTCGGCCAACGCCGGCGAGCACCGCGCCGCCGCCGCCAAGCTGCACGCGGCCGGCCGCGCCTACTACTGCGACTGCACCCGGGACGCCGTGCAGGCGCGCACCGGCTCGCAGTACCAGGGGTACGACGGGTTCTGCCGCGACCGCGGGCTGACCGAGGCGCCCGGGCGGGCGTTGCGGTTCCGCACTCCGGACGAGGGCGCCACGGTCGTCGTCGACCTGATCCGCGGCGAGCCCACCTTCGAGAACAAGCTGATCGAAGACTTCGTCATCGCGCGCGGTGACGGGTCGCCGGTGTTCCTGCTGGCGAACGTCGTCGACGACATGACCCAGGGCATCACGCACGTGATCCGCGCCGAGGAGCACCTGCCCAACACGCCCAAGCAGCAGCTGCTGTGGGAGGCGCTCGGGGTGAAGCCGCCGGTGTGGGCGCACGTGCCGGTCGTGGTGAACGAGAAGCGGCAGAAGCTGTCCAAGCGTCGCGACAAGGTCGCCCTGGAGGCATTCCGGGACGAGGGCTACCTCGCCGACACGATGCGGAACTACCTCATGCTGCTCGGGTGGGCACCGAGCGGTGACCGGGAGATCGTGCCGTGGTCGGTGATCGAGTCCGAGTTCCGGCTGGAGGAGGTCAACCCGTCGCCGGCCTTCTTCGACGAGAAGAAGCTGCGGGCGTTCAACGGCGAGTACATCCGGGCGCTGGATCCGGCCGCCTTCGCGGCGGCCTGCCAGCCGTGGCTGACGGGCACGGACACCATCCCGCCGCCGCCGTGGCAGCCGTCCGAATTCGACGCGGACGCCTTCGCGGCCGTGGCGCCGCTGGCCCAGACCCGTATCGCGGTGCTGAGCGAGATCGTCCCCAACGTCGACTTCCTGTTCCTGGCGTCGCCGCAGATCGACGAGGGCTCGTGGGCCAAGGCGATGAAGGAGGGCGCCGGCGACCTGCTCGACGCCGCGACCGCCGCGTTCGAGGCGCTCCCGTCGTGGGACGCCGCCACGTTGAAAGAGACGCTGGAGGCGGTCGGCGCCGAGCGAGGGCTCAAGCTCGGTAAGGCGCAGGCACCGGTACGGGTGGCGGTGACCGGCCGCAGCGTCGGCCTGCCGCTCTTCGAGTCGCTCGAGGTGCTCGGCCGCGACCGCGCCCTCGCCCGCCTCCGCGCCGCCCGAGTCCGCCTCCCCTAAACCCGTACGTCATGATCAAGGCGTCCCTCAAGTAGTTCTAACGACTTGAGGGACGCCTTGATCATGACGCTTTGGTCAATCGCGCGGTGTTGCCGGTTGGTGCGAGCATGGCAGATAGTTCCAAAAACTTGGACTCCAGATGCAACCGGAGGCGGGTTAGTGGAGTCTTTGGAGTAATGCGGATGTGATTTCGGCCGAGGGACCATCCGTCAGTGACGGGGAGGGTTGGCATGGTCGCAACGGTAAGCCGCCGATGGTTCCTGAACGGTGCTGTCATGGCCGTTCTCGCCGCACCGCTCATCAACGCGATGCCGGCGCAGGCGGCGCCGGCGAAGTCACCCAACCTGATCACAATCGGTGGTGAGGGCCTGACGGAACCGCTGAGCGTCCGCGCCGACGACCGGCCCGATCTGTTCAACGCGCTACTGAGCCAGGTCAATTGGTTGAGCAGTCGCAAAGGTCAGGCAAGCGGGCCAAAAAAGGACAAGTTGGGTCCGAAGTACACAGTCGTGGTGCACGTTGGCGACGTTGCCAAGCAAGCCTACGATCTGTATCCAATGGCGTCCGGCGGGCCGCGGGTGCACCGGCCGGCGAAGCAGCCCGACAAGCGCAAGACGACCGCGGCCTGGTTCCTGGGCCGGCTGGAGATGCCCGACACGCTGCGCGCGGCCGGCGTGCCGCTGGTCGCGGCGAGCGGCGACGGGCAGCACAACAACGTCGGCGGGGTGGGCGGTGGCGACCGGGTCTTCGACGACAACACGCTGAACCCGGGCCGTGACATCGACCGGCTCCTCGGCGACCTGCGCGGGATGCTGCTGCTGAACGGCGCCGTCGTGCTCGTCATCACGCTCGGCCTGGCCGGCATCGCCCTGCTCGTCCGCCGCCGCACCCGCTGAGGCCCCCGTCCCCATCATGGTCAAGGCGTCCCTCAAGTCCCCGCCCACCGCCCCTACGCCGCAGCACGACTTGAGGGACGCCTTGATCATGGGGGAGCGGGGAATGGGGAGTGGAGCGTGGGGAAGTCAGGGGACGGAACGGATCCGCACGACCAGCGCGCTGCCGAGCAGGGTGACCACCGCGGTCACCGCGTAGAGGGTGGGGTAGCCGCCGAGATACACCACGATGGGCGCGGAGAGGAACGGGCCGAGGGCCTGCGGCGCCGAGTTGGCGATGTTGATGACCCCGAGGTCCTTGGCCCGGTCGGTGGCCTCCGGTAGCACCTGGGTGATCAGCGCGGCGTCGACCGCCAGGTAGACGCCGTAGCCGCAGCCGAGCAGGACGGCGGCGACCATCGCCATCGGAAACGTGGCCCAGATGGCGAGCAGGCTCGCCGCCACGGCCATGATCACGCCGGACCAGATGACGAAGACCTTCCGCTTGCCGGACCGGTCGGACAGCCGGCCGGCGACCACCGCGGTCGCCATCATCCCCGCGGTGTAGAGCAGGATCAGCACCAGCAGCCCGCCCTCGGGATCGGCGTACTTCACCCCGTCCTGCAGGAAGAACAGCAGGTAGAGCGTGCCGAACGCGTTGCCGAGCTGCACCAGGAAGCGGGTGCCCCAGGCCCAGGCGAAGTCCCGGTGCCGGCGCGGGCTCACCCAGAACCCGGCGAACACCGCGCGCAGCCGCACCGGCTGCCGGTGCGCGCGGGGGAGCGGGTCGTCGGGGGTGAACAGCGCGAACGGCAGCGCCAGCACCACGAGGGCGACCGCGACCGTCGCGTACCCGCTGGTGTTCCCGGTCACGATGGCGGTGACCAGCACCGCGCCCACGACGAGGCCGAGGGCCTGCGGGATGCCCACCCAGCCGGAGACGGCGGCGCGCTGCGCCACCGGTACCCGGTCCGGGACGCCCGCGGTGAGCGACGCCAGCATGGCGTTGAGACAGATCTGCACGGCGATCCACGCCAGCGCGACACCGAAGATCGTGCGCTGCTGCGCGAGTAGCAGCAGCGCGCCGGCGCCGGCCACGGCGCTGACCGCCGTCCAGATGTGCCGGCGGCCGAGCTCCCGGCCGGCGATGGTGACGCAGGTGCGGTCGGAGAGCGCCCCGGCGAACGGATTGGCGATGACGGCGGCCAGCGCGCCGAACCCCATCACCCAGGAGAGCATGGCCTCCTTGCTCGTCGGGGAGATCGCCTCGATCTGGTTGGGCAGCAGGATCTGGATCGGCGTGAAGAGCGCCATCCACAGGCCGAGATTGGCCGCGAAGATCAGCGCGATCCACCGTGGACGGACGTGGACCGTTGGCTCCGCGAGCGCCGAGGGCACCGGCGCCGGAGCCATAGCTGTCATCTCGACGCCTTGATGAGGTCCCGGTACCAGCCGAACGACGTCTTCGGCGTGCGCTGCTGGGTCGCGAAGTCCACATGCACCAGGCCGAACCGCTTGCTGTACCCCTCGGCCCACTCGAAGTTGTCCAGCAGCGACCACACGAAGTAGCCGCGCACGTCGACGCCGGCCTCCATCGCGGCCTTCAGGGCTCCGATGTGACCGTCCAGATAGGTCACCCGGTCCGGGTCGTCGATCCCCTCGTACGCGCAGCCGCTCTCGGTCACGTAGATGGGCGGCAGCGCGTCGCCGTACTCGGTGCGCAGGCCGACGAGCAGGTCACGCAGCCCGTCCGGCACCACCGGCCAGCCGAAGTCGGTCACCGGGTATCCGTCGAGCGGCACCAGGTCGAACGGCAGCGGCGCGCCGGGCAGCGGCGCCTGCACGCCGGTCGGGTTGTAGTAGTTGACGCCGAGGAAGTCGAGCGGCGCGGAGATGATGTCGAGGTCGCCGTCCTGGACGCCCAGGTCCCCGGGAAGGTCCGGATAGTCGCGTCCGAGCAGGGGATCGGTGAAGAGCCGGTTGTGCAGCGCGTGATAGGTCGCGGCCGCGACCAGGTCCGCGTCGGTGCCGCCCTGCGGCCAGGCCGGCGAGTAGTTGTTGGCGATGCCGACCGGCCCGACCCCGCGCGCCCGCAGCGCGGCCACCGCCAGTCCGTGCCCGAGCAACTGGTGGTGCGCCGCGGGCAGCGAGTCGAACAGCAGCGCGTGGCCGGGGGCGTGCTCGCCGGTGGCGTACCCGAGGGTCATGTGGATGAACGGCTCGTTCAGCGTGATCCACCGCTTGACCCGGTCGCCCAGCGCGTCCGCGACCAGCCCCGCGTAGTCGGCGAACCGGTACGCGGTGTCGCGGTTCAGCCAGCCGCCCGCGTCTTCCAGCGGCTGCGGCAGGTCCCAGTGGAAGAGGGTGAGCGTGGGGTCGATGCCCTTGTCCAGCAGCGCGTCGACGAGCCGGTCGTAGAAGGCCAGGCCGTCGGGGTTGGCCGGGCCGGTGCCGCTCGGCTGGATGCGCGGCCAGGCCACCGAGAACCGGTACGCGGACACGCCGAGCTGGGCCATCAGGTCGACGTCTTCGCCGTACCGGTGGTAGTGATCGCAGGCTTCGTCGCCGGTGGGCAGCCCGTTCTTGTGCGTGAACGTGTCCCAGATCGACGGGCCGCGCCCGCCCTCGGTGACCGCGCCCTCTATCTGGTAGGACGACGTGGAGACGCCCCACGTGAAGCCCTCGGGAAACCTCATGCGTCACTCCCTGAACATGAAAGATCCTCGCACTCTAGCTTTCCCTGCCCCAACCGGGAAGCCCGCGTTTCATGATCAGGGCGTCCCTCAAGTAGTCCTAGCGACTACCGGGACGCCCTGATCATGGACGCGGGGTTGATTATGGGGCGGGGGCAATGAGGTTGCCCTCCGCGTCCCGGACGGTGATCGCCTCCATCGGGCACGACTCGGCAGCGGCCGCCACCGCGTCGTCCGCGGCCACTACGTCCGACACCGGCGTGGAGGCGCCGTCGACGAGCCGGAACACCCTTGGCAGGCTGCCCACGCAGACCCCGGAACCGATGCAGGTGACACGGTCGACCGCGATCCGCCAGCCCTGGTCCGCTACCACGCGACCGGCATCCGCTTGAGGCCGCGCACCAGCATCCCTTTCTTCCACTCCAGTCCCTCCTCGGGTACGGCGAGGCGCAGCGCTGGGAACCGCTCGACCAGCGCGGCGATCGCGACCTGTAGCTCCATCCGGGCCAGTTGGGCGCCCACGCAGTGGTGCGGCCCGTGACCGAACCCCATGTGCGGGTTGTGCGCTCGCCCGAAGTCAAGCGTGTCCGGGTCGGGGAAGACCTGCTCGTCGCGGTTCGCGGCGGCGATCGCGCCGAGCACCGGCTCACCGGCCCGCACCAGCACGCCGCCCAGCTCGACATCCTCGGTGGCGTACCGCGGGAAGCCGGCGGCCACCCCGAGCGGCACCCACCGCATCAGCTCCTCCACGGCGGCCGGCACTAGGTCGAGCCGCTCGCGCAGCTCCGCCAACCGCTCCGGGTGGGTCAGCAGGACGTAGGTGAAGTTGGGAATCTGGGTCACGGTGGTCTCGTGGCCGGCGGCGAGCAACCCGGCCGTCAGCCGCAGCAACTCGTCTTCGGACAGCCGGTCGTTGTCCTCGTCGCGGGCCCGGACCAGCGCGCTGATCAGGTCGTCCTGCGGCTGCCGGCGGCGCTCGGCGATCAGGCCGCTCATGTAGCCGAACAGGTTCTGCATGTACTGGTTGATCTGCTCGACGGTCAGGGAGGTGGTGGAGACGATCGCCTCCGACCAGACGTGGAACCGGTCCTGGTCCGTGGTCGGCACGCCCAGCAGCGCGCAGATGACCGCGATGGGCAGCGGCGTCGCGTAGGCCGTCACCAGGTCGGCCGGCGGCCCGCTGGCCACCATCCGGTCGAGGAGGTCGTCGGCGATCTCGCGGGTGCGCGGGCGGAGCTGGTCGACCCGGCGCGCGGTGAACGCCTTCGCCACCAGGCGGCGCAGGCGGGTGTGCTCGGGCGGGTCCATGGCCAGCAGGCCGTACTCCGGCTCGCGCGGGGAGAGGCGCGGCTCGTCGTGCTCGACCACCGCGGCCCGGCTGAAGCGCGGGTCACCTAGCACGGTGCGGACATCCGCGTACCGGGTGGCGAGCCAGGCCTCCTCGCCGTACGGAAGGCGGACCTTGGTCAGGGGCTCCTGCTTGCGGAGCGCGGCGTAGATCGGGTCGAGGTTGAGCCGATCGGGTGAGCTGAACGGGTAGGCGCGCACAGCACGCTGTGTATCCGTCATGGAAACCCATCGTACTGACGTATTTACATGATCAGGGCGTCCCTCACGTCGCTAGAACGACGTGAAGGGCACCTGATCATGACGAGCGGGATTAGGCTGCTTCCATCGTGTCGCAAGGGGGAGGGGCGGTCATGAGAGCCAAGATCAGGCTGGTGCTGGCGGTCGCGGCGGCCGCGGTGACGGTGGTGTCGATGACGCCGGCGAGCAGCGCCTCGGCGGCGCCGGCCTACCGGCATCTCAATCCGGGCGGCCAGCCGCGGCTGGCCGAGCGGGTGCCGGTCAACGTGGTGTTCCTGGGCTACGAGCCGTCGCAAGTGGAGCGTTCGGCCTACCTGGCGGGGCTGCCCCGCACGTACGAGCCGGTGGTGCGCTCGCGCGCGTTCTACGGCATCCAAGAGAAGCTCGGCATCACATACACATACGACTACCAGGTGCGCTACGCCAACCAGAGCTACGAGAACCGGTTCTTCGCCGAGCTGAGCCGGCTCGCCACGCCGGCGCCCCGGACGATCTACCAGGACGCGTACAACGAGCAGGAAAACAACGTGCTCGACGTGACCGCCAACCACCACATCGACGCGCCGAGCGTCGAGCGGTGGCTGGCCGCGCACCCGCCGTCCGGTGTCGACACGACCCGCAACACGATCTTCTTCATCAACTGGTACGGGCGGTCCGACTTCAAGTTCCACGTCTATACGAAGACGGACGAGCCGGACCCGGACACCGGGCACAACTTCGGGGTCGAGGAAGACAGCCGGAAGATGCTGGGCTGGGGCGGCACCACGGCCGACGACGAGGAGAACGGCCTCGGCTCGACCCGGCGCGTCTGGTTCCACGACCTGTCCGCGGGACCGGAGGCGTGGACGGCGAACTACATCGTCGACCAGCGCGACCTCGACGAGGACGGCGTCGAGGACTACCGGATGCCGCCCACCTGGGAATACACGGCGGGTGGCTACCGCGCCCCGTCGGCGCTGGCGGGCGACCTGAGCAAGATCACCCGATACGTGGCGATCAACCTGCTCTTCACCACCTCGCCGCTCTACCCCGTGGAGCTGCCCACCTCCGAGCCGCCCGCCTCGATCAACATCGACAACAACACCTACGAGGGGTGGCCGGGCGTCGACGCGTCCGCGCGCTACATCAAGCCCCGCCTGCTCCAGGCCGAGCTGCGGGAGCTGCGATGGCGCAACACGCTCGACTACGACAACCAGGACCTGCCGTTCTCGGGTGAGGCCCGGCGCTGCTACTTCGCGGTGATCGAGGACGGCGAGTCCTGCTACCCGCAGCTGGGCTACCCGCCGTTCGCGAACTTCTTCCTGCAGAACACGTTCGAGCTCGAGCGCACCCGGGACGACCAGGGCCGGGTGGACTACGAGCTGCCGACGTTCAGCTACGCCCTGCCGCCGGAGACGCCCGCGCCGGCGCTCGGCTTCGCCGACGACAACTACCGCGACGGCACCCAGTCGTACGTGTTCGCGTTCGTCTCGCCAGAGATCGTCGAGCGCGGATACGGGCTGACCACGACGCTGATCCACGAGGTCGGTCACCATGTCGGCATGAGCCACCCGCACGACGGCTACGACAGCGAGACCGGCGTCGACTACGGGCCGGGCAACGAGTTCTTCTTCGCCTGGGCCGGTGATCAGAGCAACTCCATGATGAGCTACATCGATCTGAACTGGGACTTCAGCCAGTTCGACCGGGACAACAGCGACCGGTTCCTCGCGGCGGCGTACAACGAGGCGGCCAACCGGCTCGCGGCCGCCGTGCTCGCCGACCCCGACCCCGACGCCGCGCGCGACGAGCTGAAGGCCGCCGACCGGCTGCTCGGCCACGCGACCTCGGCGCTGGCCGGCCACGACTACCGCAACGCGTACGCGTTCGCCGCGCGGGCGTACGAGAAGGTGGTGGCGGGCGCCGAGCAGGTCGGCGTGTCGGCGGAGCCGGTGGTGGCGCGGATGGCGGCGAACGCCAAGGCGGCGCGCGCCAGCGGCGCCGTGCACGAGGGCGACGAGTTCATCGACAGCCTCGACCCGGACAGCCCGCGCAGCCAGCCGTAATCCCGCACCTTTCCATGATCAAGGCGTCCTTCAAGTAGTTCTCATACTTGAAGGACGCCTTGATCGTAGGTGGAAGTAAACATGGTGTTACTGGTGAGTATCTGTGTCGCGCGTCGCGTCTGGCTCGACCAGGCGTGACGAGACCACTCTGACGGGGCAGGATGGAGGGTTAAGAGACCCATCACACAACTTTTCTAGGGAGCGCCCGTGGCTACGGAACGCAGCGCAGGGCAACCACCCCGCCGCCCCGCTCAGCGCCCGGTGATCAGCGACGGACTGCCGAGCCAACTTCTCGATATCGATCCCGAGGAAACCCACGAGTGGATCGAGTCGCTCGACGGCGTCATTGACGAGCGCGGCGCCAAACGCGCCCGATACATCATGCTGAGCCTGCTGGAGCGCGCCCGTGAGCGCCAGGTCGGGGTGCCACCCCTGACCACCACGGATTACATCAACACGATCCCGCCCGAGCGGGAGCCCTGGTTCCCCGGCGACGAGTTCGTCGAGCGCCGGATCCGTGCCTACATCCGGTGGAACGCGGCGATGCTCGTGCACCGCGCGCAGCGCCCGGAGATCGGCGTCGGCGGGCACATCTCGACATACGCGAGCGCCGCCTCGCTCTACGAGGTGGGCATGAACCACTTCTTCCGGGGCAAGAACCACCCCGGCGGCGGCGACCACATCTTCTTCCAGGGCCACGCCTCCCCTGGCATGTACGCCCGGGCGTACCTGGAGGGCAGGCTGACCGAGGACCGCCTCGACGGCTTCCGCCAGGAGCTGTCGCACGCCGGCGCGGGCGGCGGCCTGCCCAGCTATCCGCACCCGCGGCTGATGCCGGACTTCTGGGAGTTCCCGACGGTTTCCATGGGTCTCGGCCCGCTCAACGCGATCTACCAGGCCCGGTTCAACCGGTACCTGCACCACCGCGGCATCAAGGACACGTCCGACCAGCGAGTATGGGCGTTCCTGGGCGACGGTGAGATGGACGAGGTGGAGTCGCTCGGCGCGATCGGCCTGGCCGCCCGCGAGGAGCTCGACAACCTCACGTTCGTGGTCAACTGCAACCTCCAGCGGCTCGACGGGCCGGTGCGCGGCAACGGCAAGGTCATCCAGGAGCTGGAGTCGTTCTTCCGCGGTGCCGGGTGGAACGTGATCAAGGTGGTCTGGGGCCGCGAGTGGGATTCGCTGCTCGCCGCCGACACCGACGGCGCGCTGGTGAACCTCATGAACACCACGCCGGACGGCGACTACCAGACATACAAGGCGGAGTCGGGCGCGTTCGTCCGCGAGCACTTCTTCGGGCGCGACCCGCGCACCCGCAAGATGGTCGAGAGCATGACCGACGAGGAGATCTGGAACCTCAAGCGCGGCGGCCACGACTACCGCAAGCTCTACGCGGCGTACCAGGCGGCCACGACGCACACCGGTCAGCCCACGGTCATCCTCGCCAAGACGATCAAGGGTTGGACGCTCGGCTCGCACTTCGAGGGCCGCAACGCCACCCACCAGATGAAGAAGCTCACGCTCGACGACCTCAAGTCGTTCCGCGACCGGCTCTACCTGGACATCCCCGACTCGGCGCTGGAGAGCAACCCCTACCTCCCGCCGTACTTCCACCCGGGCGAGAAGTCCGACGAGATGCAGTACCTGCGGGAGCGGCGCGAGCAGCTGGGCGGCTACCTGCCGTCCCGGCGCACCACGACGATCCCGCTGGGCATCCCGGCCAGCGAGCGCTTCGCCGACGTCAAGCGCGGCTCCGGCAAGCAGAAGGTCGCCACCACGATGGCCTTCGTCCGGCTCCTCAAGGACCTGATGAAGGACAAGGGCTTCGGCAAGCGGTGGGTGCCGATCATCCCGGACGAGGCCCGCACGTTCGGCATGGACTCGCTCTTCCCGACCCAGAAGATCTACTCGCCGCACGGGCAGAACTACACCTCGGTCGACCGCGAGCTGTTCCTGTCGTACAAGGAGGCCACCACCGGCCAGATCCTGCACGAGGGCATCAACGAGGCCGGCTCGGTCGCGTCGTTCACGGCCGCCGGCACGGCGTACGCGACGCACGGCGAGCCGATGATCCCGCTCTACATCTTCTATTCGATGTTCGGGTTCCAGCGCACCGGCGACGGGTTCTGGGCGGCGGCGGACCAGATGGCGCGCGGCTTCGTGCTGGGCGCCACCGCCGGGCGCACCACGCTCAACGGTGAGGGCCTCCAGCACGAGGACGGCCACTCGCACCTGCTGGCGGCCACCAACCCGGCCGTCGTGGCGTACGACCCGGCGTTCGCGTTCGAGATCGCGCACATCGTGGAAGACGGCCTGCACCGCATGTACGGCGACCAGCAGGAGAACATCTTCTACTACCTGACGATCTACAACGAGCCGATCCTGCAGCCAGCCGAGCCGGAGGGCGTCGACGTCGAGGGCATCAAGCGGGGCATCTACCTCTACGCCCCGGCGCCGTCCCTCGACCAGCCGGTGGCGATGGCCCAGTTGCTCGCCTCGGGCACCGGCATGCAGTGGGCGCTCAAGGCCCAGCAGCTGCTCGCCCAGGATTGGGGCGTGGCGGCCGACGTCTGGTCGGTCACCTCGTGGACCGAGCTGCGCCGCGACGCGGTGCGCACCGAGGAGCAGAACCTGCTGCACCCCGGCACGCCGCCGCAGATCCCGTACCTGACCGCGAAGCTCAAGAGCGCGCGCGGACCGTTCGTGGCGGTCAGCGACTGGATGCGGGCGGTGCCGGACCTGATCGCGCGCTGGGTACCGGGCAGCTACACGTCGCTGGGCACCGACGGGTTCGGGCTCTCCGACACCCGCCACGCGCTGCGCCGGCACTTCCACGTCGACGCCGAGTCGGTCACCGTGGCGACGCTGCGGCAGCTCGCGGTGCGCGGCGAGGTGCCGCCGTCGGTGCCGGCCGAGGCCGCCAAGAAGTACGCGATCGACGACGTCACCGCCGCCCCGGTCGGCGAGACCGGCGGCGACTCGTAACCGCACCTCTCTCATGATCAAGGCGTGCCGCCCCGCGGGATGGACAAGTTGGGGTGGGGGGGGGTAATGGGGG
>JBBEWH010000150.1:0-8084 GCA_037414955.1 Actinomycetes bacterium KLBMP 9797 | reverse complement strand
CCATAAAATCACCCCGCCCCCCCACAAGTCTTACTACCGCGGGGGGGCACGCCTTGATCATGGGGCGGTGCGGATCATGCGGAGGTGAGGAAGGAGAAGCGGACCTGGCGGGTGGCGTTGTCGCCGTTCGGGTCGACGAGGCAGATCGACTGCCAGGTGCCGAGCGCGATCTCACCGCCGAGCACCGGCAGCGTCGCGTACGGCGCGACGAACGCCGGCAGTACGTGGTCGCGCCCGTGTCCCGGCGAGCCGTGCCGGTGCCGCCAGCGGTCGTCGGCCGGCAGCACGTCGTCGATCGCGGTCAGCAGGTCGTCGTCCGAGCCCGCCCCGGTCTCGATGATCGCGACGCCGGCGGTCGCGTGCGGGACGTACACGTGCAGGAGCCCGTCCCCCAGGGCGCGGGTGAAGGCCGCGGCCTCGCGGGTGATGTCGCGGACCGTCGGCCGCGACCCGGTGCGTACGGTGATCACCTCGGTGTGCATCCCGCCAGTATCTTTAACTCTGTGACGCCTGTCGTGCTGGACGCCCCCATCGTCGCGGTGACCGTATATCCGGACCGGGCCCGGGTGACCCGGCGCGGCAAGGTGCCGCTCGAGGCCGGCACCGCCGAGGTCCACATCGGACCTCTCCCGGTCGGGCTGCACCGCGACTCGGTGCGGGTCGGCGGGCACGGGCCGGCCACCGTGCTCGGCGTCGACGTGATCACCCGCCGCCACCCCCGGCCCACCGACGAGACGGTGGCCGAGCTGGAGGAGCGGCGCCGGCAGCTGAACGCCGAACTGGCCGAGATCATGGACGCCACCGCCATCGAGCAGCAGCGCGCCGAGTTCCTCACCACGCTCGCCCAGCGCGCCGGCGGCACGTACGCGCGCTCGATCGCCACCGGCGACGCCGACCCGGCCGCGGCGGCCGCGTTCGGCGACTCCCTCGTCACCCAGCTCACCGCGAGCAAGGCCCGCCAGCGCGAGCTGGCGCTGCGCAGCGGCGAGACCCACGACCGCCGGCAGGCGGTCGAACGCCAGCTCGCCGACCTGTCCGGCAAGCGCGACCCCGACGCGCTGGTGGCCGCGGTCGCCCTGCAGGTGACGGCGGCAGAGGCCGTCGAGCTGGAACTGTCGTACGTGGTGGCCGGCGCCGGCTGGGAGTCCACCTACGACGTCCGCCTCGACGACGAGCGGCTGGGCGTCACCTGGTTCGGCGTGGTCACCCAGCGCACCGGCGAAGACTGGCCGGAGTGCGAGCTGCTGCTGTCCACCGCCCGTCCGGCGACCACCACGACCGTGCCCGAGCTCGACCCGTGGTACCTGGACCGGATCCGCCCGCTGCCGGTCGCCCGCGCGGTGGCCGCGTCCCGGGCCCGGATGCCGGAGGCGCCGGCGGCGTATGCGACGGCCTTCGACGAGGAGGTGGCGCTGGCCGAGAGCGTGAGCGTCGTCGAGCAGGGCGTGGCCGCGGCCACCTACCGGCCGGAGCACCCGGTCGCGGTGCCCGCCGACGGCACCGCCCACCGCGCCACGGTGGCCGTGCTGGAGCTGTCCGCGCAGCTCGACTACGTCACCGCACCGGCCCGCTCGCCCGACGCGTACCTGCGGGCCACCGTCGCGAACGCGTCGCCGCACACCCTGCTGCCCGGCCGGGCGTCGATCTTCCACGCCGCCGACTTCGTCGGCAGCACCATGCTGTCGATGTGGGCGCCGGGCGAGGAGGTGGAGCTGGCGCTCGGGCTCGACGACCGCATCCGGGTGGAGCGCAAGCTGGTGCGCCGCACCGCGACCAAGGCCGCGCTGGGCGCGACCCGGCGGCGCGAGGTCGAGTACCGCACGACCGTCGCCAACCACACCCCGCGCCCCGCGCGGGTCACCGTGCTCGACCAGATCCCGGTCTCCCGCGACGAGGGCATCACGGTACGGGCGTTCCGCGTCGACCCGTCCCCGCTGGAGCGCACCGACCTGGGCGTACTGACGTGGAAGCTGGAGCTGGAGCCCGGCGACACCAAGGAGGTCGCGATGGGCCTCCGCGTAGAACTAGCACGCGGCGTGGAAATGTCCGGTTGGCGCGAGTGAGGCGCGAGTGATGCAAGGAAGGGCCCCTTCCCATCGCTTTCTGCATAGGAAGGGCCCCTTCCTAACCCGCGCTTAGGGGCGGACGGTCTCCTGGTGCACGGTCTGCTGGCCCTCGTCGGGGGCGGTGGAGAATGTGGACAGGGTGGGCTCGTACGGGCGTAGGTAGGTCTGGTGTAGGCCGGGCACCCGGTCCTCCAGGGTGTACGACGCCTTGGTGTGCACCGGCGCGCCGGGCGTCGTCACGTACGGCAGGACCCTGAAGTCGGCGTCCAGCCGGTCCGGGCGCACCCTCGTCATGACGTACCCGCGCTGGTTGTTGTAGAAGCGCAAATGCGGGTTGATGCCGAGGAACGGGTGGCTGGACGGGTTGGAGTCGACGCCGTTGCCGCCCGACGTGATCGACGAACACACCAGCTCGGCGCCCACCGTGCGGGACGTCGGGTCGTCGTAGTCCACCTTCAGGTCGCTCGCCCAGTGCGCGTGCACGTCGCCGGTGAGCACGACCGGGTTGCGCACCCCGGCCGCCAGCCAGCCCCGGGTGATGCGGTCGCGCGAGGCCACGTACCCGTCCCAGCTGTCCTGGCTGGTCACCTTGACCGGGCCGGCGTTGTTGTCCCGCTGCGCGAAGAAGACCTGCTGGCCGAGGATGTCCCAGCGCGCGGACGAGCGGCGGAAGCCGTCCAGCAGCCACGCCTCCTGCTCGGCGCCGGTGATCGAGCGGGTCGGGTCGACGGCGGCCGGGCAGTCCCGGTACCCGTCGCCGCAGCCCTGGTCGTCGCGGTACTGCCGGGTGTCGAGCATGTGGAAGGTGGCCAGCCGACCCCACTGGATCCGGCGGTACAGCCGCATGTCGATGCCGCGCGGCACCGAGGCGCGGCGCAGCGGCATGTTCTCGTAGTACGCCTGGAAGGCCGCCGCCCGGCGGGTCAGGAAGTTGGGGTCGGCTGCCTCGGGCACCTCGTCGGCCCAGTTGTTCTCGATCTCGTGGTCGTCCCACACCACCAGCCAGGGCGCCACCGCGTGCGCGGCCTGCAGGTCGGCGTCCGCCTTGTACTGCGCGTGCCGCTGCCGGTAGTTCGCCAGCGTCACCGTCTCCGGGCCCTCGTGGTCGCGCGGGTTGCCGCCCGGGATGTTGTAGGTGTCCTTTGTGTACTCGTACTGGTAGTCGCCGAGATGCAGGATCAGCTCCGGCTCCTCCTCGGCCAGCCGCTGGTACGCGGTGAAGTAGCCGTGCTCGAACTGCGAGCAGGAGACGAACGCCATCGCGAGCCAGCCGCCGAGGGTCCACGGCGCCGGCGCGGTGCGGGTCCGACCGGCGGGGGAGAGGTAGTGCTCGGCGCGGAACCGGTAGAAGTACTCGCGTCCGGACGGCAGCCCGTTGAGTTCGATGTGGACGCTGTGCGCCGACTCGGGCCGGGCGACGGCGACGCCGCGCCGGGCCACGTACCGGAAGCGCTCGTCGAAGGCGAGCTCCCACTGCACCGCGACCGGCCGGTTCGGCATGCCGCCGAGGCCGTCCTCGGCGAGCGGTTCGACGGCGAGACGGGTCCAGAGCACGAACCCGTCGTGGTCGGGATCACCGGACGCGACGCCCAGCGTGAACGGATCGCTCCGGAGTGGACCGTAGTACGGCGCCGCGGCGGCATTGACGGCACCGTTCGGCGGCGGGACCGCCGCGCTCGATGCGGCGGCCGCGCCCGGCAGCGCGGCCGCCGCGGCGCCGGCGGCACCGCCGGCCAGCAGCATGCGTCGGGAGACAGGCATCGGAATCCCTCCCCAGGGGTCTTGACGTGCAGGAACCCTGAGAAGGTTCGCCAACGCGGTTGAACCTACCGCGAACTGCGGGTTTATTTAGACCGACACGTCGCGGTGGGTAAAACGCCAGGCGCCGGCCGCGACCAGCACCGCGGCGGTCGCCGCGAGCAGCCCGACGCCGTCCCACTGGAAGCCGTTCTCGAGCGGCTCGCCGCCCAGATACCAATGGAAGGGCGACAGGTTCTTTGTCCACTCCAGACCGTCGACCATCGGGATCACGCTGTTCGCCAGGTACGCGAGCACCGCCACGCCCGCACTGGTGCCGAGGGTGAGCGCCTTCCGTCCGGTGGCCGCGCCGATCGCGAACGCCAGCGCGCCGAACCACAGGCCGAACAGCACGAGCTGGGCGTGGATCGCGGTGAACCCGGTCACCGAGATGTCGTCCAGCTTGGCCGGGCCGGAGATGGCCAGCATCGCCAGCCACAGCACGGCGGCGACGCCGGTCAGCGCGAGCGCGAACGCCCCGAAGCGCTCCAGCGCCAGCTTGACCCGGCTGACCGGGTGGGCCAGCAGCAGGTCGAGCGTGCCGGCCTCCTCGTCGCCGGCCACCATCCGGGTGCCGACGCCGATTGCGAAGACAGCCACCAGCAGGGGTACCAGCAACCCGTACACGCTGCTGCCGAGGTAACCGGCGGCGCTGGTCAGGTCGTTGTAGTTGAACGCCTCCAGCATGCCCTCCGGATAGCTGGCGAGCGCGTCCTGCATCTGCGGGGTGTCGACGGACGGCCAGAACGACGCGTACATGGCGCCGACGACCGCGACGGCGAGGGTCCAGCCGAGCAGCGACCGGCGGCCGTCCCAGATCGCCTTCGTGAAGACGTTACGCAGCAACACGATCGGCTCCCTCGGTCTGGTAGTAGGTGAAGAACAGCTCCTCGAGGTCGGGCTCCTCGGAGAGCAGGCCGACCACGGTGTGCCGGGCGGCGGCCTTGACGAGCGGGTCGGCCCGCCCCTCCAGCCGGCAGTGCAGCGTCGTGCCGTCCACGGTGGCGTCGCGGACGCCCGGCAGGCTGGCGAACTCGTCCGGACTCACCGGGTCGGCGAAGTGCACCTCGACCCGGCGCACCGCGCGCTCGCGCAGCTCCTCGACCCGCTCCACGGTGACCAGCTGGCCGGTGCGGATGATGCCCACCCGGTCGGCGGTCTGCTGCACCTCGCTCATCACGTGCGACGACATGAAGACGGTGCGGCCCGCGGTGCGGGCCTCTTTCACCAGACCGACGAACTCCTGCTGCAGGAACGGGTCCAGGCCGCTGGTCGGCTCGTCCAGGACGAACAGCTCGGGCTCGTGCATGAAGGCCTGGATCACGCCGACCTTCTGCCGGTTGCCCTTCGACAGGCCCTTGATCTTCCGGTTCAGGTCGAGATCCAGCCGGTCGGCGAGCTCCGCGATCCGGGCGCGCGGCACGCCGCCGCGCAGATTGCCCAGGTACGTGAGCAGTTCGCGCCCGGTCTGCCGGCCGTCCACGACGAAGTCGCCCGCGAGGTAGCCGATCCGGCGGCGCAGCGCCACGCCGTGGGCGCGGGGGTCGGCGCCCAGCACGGTCACCCGCCCGCTCGTGGGCCGGATCAGGTCGAGCAGGATCCGGATGGTCGTCGACTTGCCGGCGCCGTTGGGCCCCAGGAAGCCGTACACCTCGCCGGCGCGTACCTCCAGATTCAGGCCGACGAGACCACGGTTGCGGCCGTACGTCTTGACCAGGTTTTCGGTGTTGATGGCCAGGTCAGCCACCGTGGTTCCCCTCTCGTGTGGGATGGTCGCGCTTGAAGCGGGCGATGATCTCGGGGATCTCGCCCTCGATGAGCGCGTAGAAGTCGCGGGTGTAGCGCAGCCGCGCGGTGCGCGGCGTGTCCTCGCCGCCGGCGAGCGCGACGCCGCGGTCCAGCAGCTCCCGGAAGAGCCGGTAGCTGTCGGTGGCGGCGGCGTCGACCATGGCGTCCGGCGCCATCTGGTACGCCATGCCGCGCTGACCGGGGGTCGCCACCCGGCGGATCAGCTTGGTCGCCTCGAGCATCTTGAGGCCGGCGCTCACCGACCCCTTGGAGAGACCCAGCGCGGTGGCCAACTCGGTGCCGGTGCGATGCGGCGGGTCGCAGATCAGCAGGTAGCCGAGGAGCTTGCCATACGCGGATGGCATGCCCATGCCGGCCATCATCAGGCCGACCTCCTCGGCGAACTGCCGTTCCGGCGTAACCTCCATGCTCGTGCTCCCTAGGTTCCCAAGGTTCAATCATTTCTGAACTTACCGCACGCATGAGTGGGTGCCTTGCGGGGAAGTAGTCGCTCATGAGGAAGTGGCTCTGGTTCAACGCGCTGTCGCTGGTGATGTTCGGCGCGTTCCTCGTGTTCGTGATCCTGCAGAGCGTCTTCGGCTGGCATGTGCACAACGAGGAGCTGACGCAGTACGACCAGCCCGCCATCGGCTACTGGGCGTACCTCGGCACCGGGCACTTTGTCGAGGCGGTCTTCGAGAACTGGGAGTCCGAGTTCCTGCAGATGGGGGCGTACGTGCTGCTCACCGCGTATCTGGTGCAGCGCGGCTCGCCCGAGTCCAAGCCGCTCGGCCAGAAGGACCGCCCCGAGGACTACCGGGAGAAGGCCACGTCGCGGTCACCCGCGCCGGCGCGGCGCGGCGGGTGGCAGCTCGTCCTGTACCGGAACAGCCTGTCCGTCGCGCTCCTCGGGCTCTTCGCGCTGTCCTTCCTCATCCACCTGCTCGGCGGCACCGCCGACTACAACGAGCAGCAGGCTCTAGAGAGCGGCGCTGCCTCGATCAGCGCCTGGCAGTTCCTCGGCACCAGCGAATTCTGGTTCCAGTCCATGCAGAACTGGCAGAGCGAGTTCCTCGCCGTCGGCGCGCTGATCGTGCTGAGCATCATGCTCCGGCAGCACGGCTCCCCGCAGTCCAAGCCGGTCACCGCCACCCACGCCCACACCGGCGAATAACCCATGATCGAGGCGTCCCTCACGTTGCTATGACGACTTGAGGGACGCCTTGATCATGGGGTGG
The DNA here is from genome assembly GCA_037414955.1 of Actinomycetes bacterium KLBMP 9797. Taxonomy (GTDB): domain Bacteria; phylum Actinomycetota; class Actinomycetes; order Mycobacteriales; family Micromonosporaceae; genus Phytohabitans. Next base: position 1,195 of record JBBEWH010000150.1, on the reverse strand, counting down.
GGTCGTTTTCGGGGCAGCCGCCGTCGGAGATTTTCCACACGAGGTCGTGCAGGGTGCGCAGTTCGTCGTCGTCCAGCCCGGACAGCAGTCGCGCGTCGGATGACACCTGTTCGACCCGAGCACGTATCCGCTGGCCATCGGCGGTCACCACCAGCGTCTTCAGGCGCCGGTCAGCGGGATCGATCCGGCGCTCCACCAGCCCCGCCTGCTCCAGGCGGTCGATGAGCGCGGTGACGTTGGACCGGTCGCAGCCGAGCAACTGGGCCAGATCGCGGGCGGGCATCGGGCGGTCGGGGTCGAGCTGGAGAAGCGCGCGGGCGGCGGCCGGGGTGAGGCCGAACTCTCCGTACGCGACGTCGGCGTAGTGCCGCATGGCGGCGGCCACGTGCACCATCCGACGCGTGATCGCACGGCCGAGGTCTTCCCGGCTCGTCACGAGGGGCTGCGTCATGGCTCACAGCCTACTTGCGGAAAGACGATGGAGTACCTCTACTATTGACTAGCTCACGTAACTCCGACCCAAGGGATTGGCCTCGATGTCCCAGTTCACCGTGCTCGCCCTGTCCGGCAGTCTCCGCCAGGGATCGCTCAATACCGGCCTGCTCCGCGCGGCCCAGCGGCTCGCGCCGGAAAACCTGACGATCGAGATCTACGACCGGCTCGCCGAGATCGCGCCCTTCAACGAGGACGTCGAGCAGCGCGAACTGCCCGAGCCGGTCGCCGACCTCCGCGCCCGGGTCAAAGCCGCCGACGGTCTGCTCATCGCGACCCCGGAGTACAACTACGGCGCACCCGGTGTACTCAAGAACGCGCTGGACTGGACGTCCCGCCCGGACTTCCCGGTGACCGCGTGGGTCTCGCCGCTGGCGCACAAGCCGGTCGCCATCCTGGGTGCCGCACCCACCGCGCTCGGCACCGTGCGCGCCCAGCTCGCGCTGCGGCAGCTGTTCCTCTGGACCGACTCGGCGATCGTCACCAAGCCCGAGGTCATCGTGATGAACGCGCACGAGAAGCTCGCCGCCGACGGCACCATCCACGACCCGCAGACCGAGCAACTGCTGAGCGGCCTTCTCGACGCCCTCGTCACCAAGATTCGCGTCACCGAACTCGCGACGACCGCCGCCTAACGACGACCGCCGCCTAACCATGATCAAGGCGTCCCTCCAGTCGCGAAAACGACAAGTGGGACGCCGTG
>JBBEWH010000149.1:0-3683 GCA_037414955.1 Actinomycetes bacterium KLBMP 9797 | reverse complement strand
ATTAAATTGGGTGCCCTCCGGGGATATTTAGACGATGGGGGACGCCTTGATCATGGAGTGGGGGTGGGCGGGGGTGGCGTGCGTCGGTAATGCTGTGGTCCGTGACCACCCCTCAAGATCTTGACGAGCGGTTCCGGGAGGCGATCGGCTCCCTCACCCCGCCGGCCGTCAGCCGGCCGCCGGACGGCCCGATCCGAGACGGCACCACGCTGACCGGCGACACGGCCCTGTCGCTGTTCGACGCCCAGCTGGCCAGCCGGCACCTCGACCTGGCAGCCCGCTGGCTGCGCAGCTTCGGTGAGGGGTACTACACGATCGGCTCGTCGGGGCACGAGGGCACCGCGGCGGTCGCCGCGGCGGTGCGCCCGACGGATCCGGCGCTCCTGCATTACCGGTCGGGCGGGTTCTACTGCGCCCGGAAGGCCCAGGCCGCCGCCGACGCGCCAGCGGACAACGGGGGCCGGCACGCCGTACCCGAAAATGGGACCCCCGCGAACCCGCTGGTCGACGCGGCGCGCGACGTGCTGCGCGGCGTCATCGCCTCGTCCGGCGAGCCGATCGCCGGCGGCCGGCACAAGGTGTTCGGCAACGCCGACCTGCACGTGATCCCGACCACGTCGACGGTGGCGTCGCACCTGCCGCGGGCGATCGGCGTGGCGTTCGCGATCGAGCGGCAGCGCCGCGCGAAGGGCGGCGGCCCCCGGCTGGCCGGTCCGCCGGACGGGCCGTCGCCGTGGCCCGCGGACGCGATCGTGGTCTGCTCGTTCGGCGACGCGTCGATCAACCACGCGGCCGCGACGGCCGCGTTCAACACCGCCGGCTGGTGCGATTACACCGGCCTGCGCCTGCCGGCGCTGTTCGTCTGCGAGGACAACGGCCTGGGCATCAGCGTGCGCTCGCCCGCCGGCTGGGTCGCGACCGCGCTGCGGTCCCGACCCGGGATCAAATACTTCGCGGCGGACGGTTGCGACGTCGCCGCGGCCTACGACGTGGCCGCGGAGGCGACCGCGTGGGTACGCCGGCACCGGCGGCCGGCGGTGCTGCACCTCGACGTCGTCCGGCTGATGGGCCATGCCGGCGCCGACGTGGAGAGCGCGTACCGGACACCCGCCGACATCGAGGTCGACCTGGGCCGCGACCCGCTGGCGGCGACCGGGCGGCTGCTCGTCGACGCGGGCCTGGCCACGCCGGAGGAGATCCTTTCCCGGTACGACGAGGTCGGCTGGCAGGTGCGCAAGGTCGCCGAGGAGGTGCTGGGTGAGCCGAAGCTCAGCAGCGCCGCCGAGGTCGCCGCGCCGATCGCGCCCCGGCGGCCGGTGCGGGTGGCCCGGGCGGTCGGCGAGTCGGCGAGCCGCGCGCAGGGGCCGGGCGCGGCGGCGCGGACGGCCGGCTTCGGCGATCAGCTGCCCGAGGACGCCGGCCCGCTCACGCTCGCCCAGACGATCAACGCCGCGCTGGCCGACGGGCTGGTCAACCACCCCGGCATGGCGGTGTTCGGTGAGGACGTGGCGGTCAAGGGCGGGGTGTACGGGGTGACCAAGGGCCTGCGGGAGCGCTTCGGCCCGGCCCGGGTGTTCGACACGCTGCTCGACGAGACGTCCATCCTCGGCCTCGGGCTCGGCACCGGCCTCGCCGGCATGCTGCCGGTGCCGGAGATCCAGTACCTGGCATACCTGCACAACGCCGAGGACCAGCTGCGCGGCGAGGCGGCCACCATGCAGTACTTCTCGCGGGGCGCCTACCGCAACCCGATGGTGGTGCGGATCGCCGGGCTGGCGTACCAGGAGGGCTTCGGCGGGCACTTCCACAACGACAACTCGGTGGCCGTACTGCGGGATATTCCTGGTCTGGTGGTCGCGGTGCCGGCGCGGCCGGACGACGCCGCGCCGATGCTGCGCACCTGCCTGGCGAGCGCGACGGTCGACGGCAGCGTGTGCGTCTTCCTGGAGCCGATCGCGCTCTACCACACCCGTGACCTGTACGCGGACGGCGACGGCGAGTGGCTGGCGCCCTACGCGGCGCCGGTCGACTGGCCCGCGGCGCACGTGCCGATCGGCCGGGCCCGGGTGTACGGCGTGGGCACCGCCGAGGACCTCACGATCATCACCTTCGGCAACGGGGTACGGATGTCGCTGCGCGCGGCGGCCCGGCTCGCCGGCGAGGGGGTGGGCTCCCGGGTGGTGGATCTGCGCTGGCTGGCACCGCTGCCGGTGGCCGACATCGTGCGCGAGTCGTCCGCCACCGGCCGGGTCCTCGTGGTCGACGAGACGCGGCGCTCCGGGGGCGTCGGCGAGGGAGTGGTGGCGGCTCTGGTCGACGGCGGATACGTGGGCGCGGCGCGTCGTATCGCCTCTGTTGACTCATTCGTCCCGCTTGGACCGGCCGCTCGACACGTCCTCGTTACGGAAGATGCCATCACCCAGGGTGCCCGGGCGCTGTTGGCGCGGTAAATTGCCTTCCACTTGGTGAGGCTATCGGTGCGCCACTTGCGCGCGGCGGTACAACTGTGTGGACTACGCGCTATCGGTGTCGACTAGACGCCGGATGAGATGAGGAGGCACGCGACAGTGAGCGCGACCGCTGGTCAGGCCGCCGACGGCGTTCGGAGCCTGGCGGACCGGTTCGGGATCGAACCGGGGATGGTCGTCATGGAGATGGGGTACGACGACGACGTCGACCAGGATCTCCGAGACGCCCTGACCGACCGCTGCGGGGAGCTGGTCGACGAAGATACCGACGAGGTCGTCGACGCGGTGCTGGTGTGGTACCGGGATGGCGACGGTGACCTTTTCGAGCTGCTCGTCGACGCGTTGGGGCCGCTGGCCGACAACGGCGTCGTCTGGTTGCTGACGCCCAAGGCGGGCCGGTCAGGCCACGTCGAGCCCAGCGACATCAGCGAGGCCGCGCCCACGGCCGGACTCCAGCAGACCTCGACGGTCAACGCCGGCAAGGACTGGAGCGCCGCCCGCTTGGTGCTCCCCCGCAGCGCCCGCAAGAAGTAACCCCGCCGATCTTGCGCTTGTCAGCCCGGCTTGTCCGGGTTTGGTGCCTGACAACCGCAAGATCGCCTCGGCGCCCGGCGGCGCTGGCGGCGCCCGGCGGCGCGTTGGTCGCCGGGCTATTGTCGTGCGCGGAGATTGCTTCTAGGGGAGGAATTCATGTTGATCGCGGTGGGGGACTCGGCGCCGGACTTCACGCTGCGGGACCAGAACAACCAGGAGGTCACGCTCGCGAGCTTCCGTGGCAACCAGAACGTGCTGCTGGTGTTCTACCCGCTCGCCTTCACCGGCACCTGCCAGGGCGAGCTGTGCGAGGTCCGCGACAACCTGAACGACTACGTCAACGACGAGGTCCAGGTGCTGACCGTCAGCGTCGACTCGCCGTACGCGCACAAGGTGTGGGCGGACCGCGAGGGCTACGACTTCCCGCTGCTCGCCGACTTCTGGCCGCACGGGGAGGTCGCCCAGGCATACGGGGTCTTCAACACCGACCGCGGCTTCGCCAACCGCGGCACGTTCATCATCGACAAGGCCGGCGTCGTGCGCTTCGCCGAGATGAACCTGCCCGGGCAGGCCCGCGACCAGCAGGCCTGGCGGAAGGCGCTGGCGGAGCTGAGCGCCGGGTAACTTGCGCGTCCCGGCCGGGGGCGGCCAGGGTAACTATCCCCCCCCCGGCCCCAATCG
>JBBEWH010000148.1:0-10726 GCA_037414955.1 Actinomycetes bacterium KLBMP 9797 | reverse complement strand
CGAGGGGTCGCTGGTTCGAACCCAGCCGCGCCCACCCCCACTTTCATGATCAAGGCGTCCTTCAAGTCGTTAGAACGACTTGAGGGACGCCTTGATCATGGGGAGGTCGGGGGTTGGTGGTGGTTCGCCAGCCAGCTGGCCACCTGGGCCCGGGAGGTGAAGCCGAGCTTGCTCAGGATGTTCTCCACGTGCCCCTCGGCCGTGCGTTGCGCGACCACCAACCGCGCCGCGATCTCCCGGTTGCTCAGTCCTTCGGCGATCAGCGCCGCGACCTCGCGCTCCCGCCTGGTCAGCCCGAGGCCCGCGGCCGCGTCGGCGCGCGGCTTGGACGCCGGCGCGCGCGGCTGCCGCTCGAGCGCCAGCGCGATCGCGTCGGCGGCGGACAGGTCCGACCCGCGCCGGATGGCCGCCGAGAACGGGGCGGCACCGAGGCGCGACCGCACCTGGGCCACGACCTCGTCGTGCCAGTCCTGCAGGCTCCGAAACGGCGCCAGCGACGTGCGCATCGTCTGCCACATGCGAGTGGACGCGCCGAGCAGCTCGGCGGATCGCTGGTCGCGCCGTTCGCTGCAGGCGATCCAGGCGAGCGCCTCCACCGCGAGCCCGACGGTGAACTGCTCGTCCTCCACGACCTTGCGGATGACCAGGCTCTCCTTGGCCGCCGCGGTGGCACCGGCGTGGTCGCCGTCCCGCCAGCGCAGCGTGCTCAGCGCCCACAGCGCGAACGACTGCCACCACGCCTCACCGCTGGCCGCACCCAGGTCCTTGGCGGTGGTGAGATCCGGGTAGCCGCTGGACGGCTGCTCGGCGAGTCCGCGGCACAGCCCCAGCACGATGAGCGTCCACATTTCACCGTTGCGGTTGTCCAGCGCGCGGAAGCCGGCGAGCGCCCGCTCGAGCGTCGGCAGCGCCTCGGCGTGGTCACCCGACCACATCATGAAGACGCCCTGGATGAGCGGCAGGTACGCGCGCTCCGGCGACGGTGGCAGCGTCTCGGCCAGGGCCACCGCCTCGGCGAGCAGCGGTCCGGCCCGGTCGCTGTCGCCCTGAACGCCGGCGATCCACGCCGCGACGCGCAGCGCCTTGACCCGGGTCCAATGCGGGGGCGCGGGCATCGCGAGGGCGCGGTCGAGCCAGTGCCGGCCCTCGGAGAGGTAGCCCCGGATGAACCAATGGTTGAGCAGGTCGGCCGCGAACTGCAGCGCGGTCTCGGGCGGGCCGGCGGTGATCGCGTACTCCAGGGCCGTCCGCAGGTTGGCCCGCTCGATGCGCAGCCGCTGCATGACCGCGGTCTGGTCGGGGCTGACCCAGTGCCGGTCGGCGTACGCGGCCAACTCGGCGAACCAGCGGCAATGCCGGCCGGCCATGGCCTCCTGCTCCCCGGTGACGAGCAGCATGGCCGCACCGTACTCCCGGGTGACCTCGAGCATGTGATAGCGCGCCTTGCCGTTTCCGGCCCGGGTCAGCACCGACTTGTCCACCAGGGAGGCGATCAGGTCGAGGACGGTGTCGGCGGGCAACGCGTCGTCGGCACAGACCGCCTCGGCGGCGTCCAGCTCGAAGCCGCCGGAGAAGACCGAGACTCGGGACCACAGGGTGCGTTCCGCCGCGGAGCAGAGGTCCCAGCTCCAGTCGATCAGCGCGCGCAGGGTCCGCTGGCGGGGCGGTGCGTTGCGGGCGCCGGCGGTGAGCAGCTTGTAACGGTCGGTCAGCCGGTCCAGGATCTGCTCCAGGGAGAGCACCCGGAGCCGAGCCACCGCCAGCTCGATCGCCAACGGCATGCCTTCGAGTGCCTGGCACAGCCGGACGATCGTCGCGCAGTTCGCCTCGGTGATCCGAAAGTTGGGCAACACCGCGGTGGCGCGGTCGACGAGCAGGCTGGCCGACTCGTATTTGTGCAGTTCGGCAGAGGTGCAGGCGGCGTCGCGGCCGGGCACCGACAGCGGCGGCACGGTGAGGTTGGCCTCGCTGTCCAGCCGCAGCGCCTGCCGGCTGGTGACCAGGATGCGCAGGTCGGGGCAGGCGCGTAACAGGGTCTCGACGAGATCGGCGCAGGCGGCGACGAGGTGCTCGCAGTTGTCCAGGATGAGCAGCGCCTGCTGATCCGCCAGGAACGCGGCCAGCCCGCGCGCGTCGGGGCTGACCTCGTCCTCGCGGATGCCGAGCGTCTCGCCGATGGTGACCGCGACCAGGTCGGGATCGCGTAGCTCGGCGAGCCCGACGAACCAGACCCCGTCGGAGAAGGTGCGGCGCAACTCGGCACCGACCCGCTGGGCGAGCCGGGTCTTGCCGACCCCGCCCGCGCCGGTGAGCGTGACCAGCCGGCTGGCGGCGAGCATCCGCCGGATACCGGTCATTTCGTGCCGTCGCCCCACGAAGCTGGTCACCTCGGCGGGCAGGTTGCCGAGGGAGCCGCGCGCGGTCGTGGCGGTGCTCATAGACGCACGGTACTGGGTCGACTCCCCGGAACGCGCCCGGCGATGGCTATGCCCACAGGTGACAAGACCCGGGTAGGAATCCGGGTAGTTTCCCCGTGTCCGCCGCGCGCCCACCGACGAAGGATGGGAGTCCATACAGAACGATCGGATCGAGAGGGGTACGGCATGGGCCGCCACGCCGCCGGCTGGACGGCGCCCGGCCCGCCAGACCCGGACGAGCTGGGCAAATCCTTCGAAAGACTGGTCGAACCGCATCGTGCGGCCCTGCGTGCGTACATCTTACGTTTTACGGAGGGCGACGAAGCCGTCGCCGATTGCGTCCTCAAGGAGACGCTCTACCGGCTGGTGCGGGACCCTCGGCGCTACCCACGGCGCCCATCGGCCGTGCGGCCCTGGCTCATGCTGACCGCCCGCAATGTGGTGCGCGACGGCGAACGCCACGCCCCGGCGGGTCACGACGACCGCCCCTATCCGCCGCTTCCGGACGTGCGCCCCCCGGAGCCGGCGAGCCAGCTCCCGGTTTCCGCGATCGTCGGGCTGCTCAATGACCTGCCATCCATGGAACGCGACTTGATCGTCGAGGTGGTCTACGGCGAGGTCTCCCTCGAGGCCGCCGCGTCCGACCGTGGTGTCCCGGTGGAGACGATCAAGTACCGGCTGTACTCCGCCATGCGCGCCCTCCGCGCCCTGCAGGACCGGCAGCAGGCAGTGCAGTAGCCCCGAGACTGGTCAAGCCGCTCGACGAACCGTTCGACGGGTACTACTCGGCCCGTCGTGGCACGTACCGGATCATCTACCGCATCGACGAGGCCAAGCATCTCGTGGAGGTCCACTCGGTCCGTCATAGGCGTGACGCCTACCGCTCCTAAGTAGTGGCCGTTCGCTGCGGCGTCCGCGAAGCCAGCGCGTCACCAGGACTCCGTGGTCAGCGGCTTCTCGTAGCGGCTGACCACGGTGACCGGACCCTCACCCAAGCGTTGCCCGGGCGCACCGCCGACCGTCACATCTCCACGGTGGACGAATCCGGCCGCCTCGTAGTAGGACCGCAGTCCGCGGTTGGTCGCCACGCAGTCCAGGCGCAGCGCGTTTCGCTCATGCTCCCGGACGGTCCGCGCGGCCCAGTCGAGGATGACCGCGCCCAGCCCGGCCGCACGCCGGCGCACCGCTATCCGGTGCGCATACCCGGCCGCGCCGTCCACGCCATCCCAGAGCGGGTCCGACCAGTCGAGCGTGACCGTTCCGGCGATCCGGTCGTCGACCTCCACCAGCCAGGTCTCCCCTCGCGTGATCGCCTGTTCGATCCAGGGCAGCTCAAAGCGCGCCGGCCATTGGCTGATCCCGCGCCGCGCGAGCCAGTCCGCCGCCTCGTCCAGCACGCCCAACACCTCCGCCGCCTGATCAACTCCGGCCTGGCGGAACCGCACCTTCCTGCCACTCCAACCAACTATCACTACGCCATGATCGTTGATCGACCGTTGTAGTTCCGCGAGACGCGGCGACCGCGGCGACCGCTGCGACCCGTCGATCAAGGAGATCCACGCCGATCAAGGGCTCAGGCACCTGGATCCGAGATCAAACCATGTGCCTGAGCCCTTGATCGGCGGGGCGGGGGGGGCGTGCGGGCGGGGGCGTGCGGGCGGGGTGTTCGCGCGGGGTCAGGGGTGTCCCGAGGGTCGTCGTAACGTTCGGCGGCGGGGTTGCGATACATAGATGTCGGCTGGTGTGTCGCCGCATGTGATTGCTAGAACTTGTTCTTGAATCCTCAGATAAGAGGCATTTCAGGTCTTGTTATGATATGTAGAACCTGTTCTACTGACCTGGTGCGAGCGGGAACGAGCGTGTGGATGGCGATGGCCTTGTGTCTCGCGCTGCCGGCCTGCGGGTCCGCCCTCACCCCGGAGCAGCGCGCCGACGTGCTCGGCGCGCCGGGCGCCGGGGGCGACGGGGCCGCGACGGGTGGTGACAGCGGCGCGGCCACGGCCGGATCGGCGTCCGGCGGCGGACCGGGCGGTGCGCAAGGCGGTGCGCCGGGCGGCGGATCGAACGGAACGAATGGCGGGCCTGGCGGTGGCCGCGGTCCGGTCACGTGCCAGGGCACCGGCGGTGCGACCGCGCCGGGCGTCACCGCCAGCAAGATAAAGATCGCCAACGTGTCCGACGTCAGTGGCCCGGTGCAGGGCCTCTTCGAGTCGGCGCAGCAGGCCGTGAAGGCATACGTCGGCTATGCGAACAGCACCGGCGGGGTCTGCGGGCGCACCCTTGACCTGATGGCCCTGGATTCGCGCACCGACTCCCGTGGCGACCAGGAGGCCACCGCGCGGGCGTGTTCCCAGGCGTTCGCGCTGGTCGGCTCGATGTCCGCGTACGACCAGGGCGGCGCCGCGACGGCCAGCGGTTGCGGCATCCCCGACCTGCGCGCGGTCACCACGACCGCCCAGCGCCAGAAGACGGCGGTCACCTACGGCGTCAACTCCAACAAGGTCAACTTTCAGTCCACCGCGGTCGCCGACCACTTCAAGAGCAAGTTCCCGGCCGCGGCCGGGAAAGCCGCTTTCCTCTACCTGAACTCCGAGGTCACCAAGCAGAACGAGGCGAGCTTCGTCAGGGCGTTCACCGGCCGCGGTTTCTCCTTCGTCTACGAGCAGGCCATCGACGTGGCCGACTTCAACTACGCGCCCTACGTGGTGCAGATGAAGGACCGGGGCGTGCGGTATGTGCAGTGGCTGGGCTCGTACCAGCACGCGGCGCGGCTGCTCAAAGCCATGAAGCAGCAGGGCTTCAAGCCGGACGTGTTCGTCATGGACCCGGTCGCGTACGACGCCAACTTCGTCAAGCAGGCCGGCGACGCGGCCGAGGGCATGGCGGTGTTCACCAACACCGCCCTGCTCGAAGAGGGCGGCGGCAACGCGGAGCTGCGGCTCTACCGGACCTGGCTGGCCCGGGTCGCGCCCGGCGCGGCGCCGGACTACTTCGGCTTCTTCGCGTGGGGCGCGGCCAAGCTCTTCGTCGAGCTGGCCGCGAAGGTCGGCCCCAACCTCACCCGCAAGGCGCTGCTCGACGCGGTCAAGGGCGTGCACGCGTACACCGCCAACGGGCTCTTTTCGCCGCAGGACGTCGGGGGCAAGCGGACCGCGAAGTGCTGGGCCTTCATCCGGCTCAAAGGCGGGCGGTGGGTACGCGAGGCGCCCGGCTCCGGGTTCCGATGTGGACAGCTCGTCAACACGGGTGTCGGCGGATGACCGGATTTCTCGCGTTCACGGTGCTGGGTCTCGTCACCGGCGCCGGATACGCCGTCGCCGCCAGCGGCCTGGTGCTGACGTACAGCACCTCCCGCGTCTTCAACGTCGCGCACGGCGCGGTCGGCATGGTGATGGCGTTCCTGTGCTGGGAGCTGACCGTCCAGCGTGGACTGCCGGCTTGGCTGGCCGTGCTGCTGGTGGTGGGAGTGGCGGCGCCGCTGCTCGGCGCGGTCGCCGAGCGGGTCATGATGCGCCACCTGGCCGGTGCCCCCGAGGGCACCACGCTGGTCGTCACCGTGGGGCTGCTGGTGATGCTGATCGGCGCGGCGCAGGCGGTCTGGCCGGCGACCGCCCGGCCGGTGGAGCCGTTCTTCGGCCAGCGCGGGTTCCAGGTCGGCAGCGCGTTCGTGACCTACCACGATCTCGTGATGGTCGCGGCCGCGGTGGTCGTCGCCGGCGGCTTGTACGGCTTGCTCACCCGCACCCGGATCGGTGCGGCCATGCGCGCGTCCGTCGACAACCGCGAGCTGCTCGCGCTGTACGGCGCGCGCACGTCGCTGGTCTCCGCACTCAGCTGGGCGATCGGCGCGGCGCTGGCCGCGCTCGCCGGCATCCTGTTGACGCCGGTCGTCGGTCTCAGCTACTTCGACCTCACCCTGCTGGTGATCAGCGCGTACGCCGCCGCCGTCGTGGGCCGGCTGCGCAGTCTGCCGTGGACATTCGTCGGCGCACTGCTGCTCGGCCTGGCGCAGTCGTACGCCGTCGGTTACCTGCCGCCCAGCGAGGCCCTGAGCGGCCTGCGCGCGGCGATTCCCGCCTTGTTCCTCTTCGCCGCGCTCCTGCTGTCGCCGCAGGCGCCGCTGCGCGTCGGCCAGATCAAAGGCAGTGCGGGGGTACCGGTGCCGAGCGCCCGCCGCGCGTTGGTCGCCGGCGCGGTGGTGGTCGGTGCGGCCGCGGCCGTCGCTTTCGCCCTGCCCGCCGCCCAGAGCGACCAGGCGGCGCTCGGGTTCGTCTACGGCATCGTCATGCTGTCGCTGGTGCCGCTGACCGGCTACGGCGGCTTCGTCTCGCTCACCCAGCTGACGTTCGTGGGGATCGGGGCGGTCACCGTGGCGCGGCTGGGCACCGCGTCGCCGCTCGGCCTGCTGGTGGGGGCCGCCGTGGCCGCGCTGGTCGGTGCCCTCGTCGCGCTTCCCGCGCTGCGGCTGCGCGGCCTCTACCTCGCACTGTCCACGTTGGCCTTCGGGTTACTGATGGACAAGCTCGTCTTCCAGTCCAGCCTCGCGTTCGGCTTCAACGGCAGCCTCTCGGTACCCCGCTTGGCGTTGCCCGGCCTCGACCTGCGCGGCGAGCGCGCGTACCTCGTGGTCTGTGCGGCCGCCTTCGTCGCGGTCGGACTGGGCGTGCTGGCGTTGCGGCGCAGCCGGTACGGCCGGATCCTGCTCGCGATGCGCGACAGCCCGGCGGGCTGCGCCACCCTCGGCCTCAACATGCGGTGGACGCGGGTGCGGCTCTTCGCGCTCTCGGCGGGCATCGCCGGCTTCGCCGGCGGCCTGCTCGGCGGCCTGCGGCAGACCGTCGCGGCGACCGACTTCCAGCTCATGGGCAGCCTGCCGCTGTTGTTGCTCGCGGTCGTCGCCGGCGTCACCTCGGTCTCCGGCGCGGCGCTGGGCGGGATGGCGCTGATGCTGCTGCCGGTGCTGGCGAGCGAGTTCCCGGCGCTGGGCGGGCTGGTCTACGTGTGCGTCGGCGTGGCCTCGGTCGGGCTCGGGCGGGATCCCAACGGCGTCGTGAGCCACCTGTTCCGGCTGGGCCGGTGGCGCACCGCGGCACTCCCGCCCACGCTGCGGCCGTCGCGAGCGGCGGTCCAGCCATGACGCTGCTGGAGGCGGTCGACGTGACGGTGCGGTTCGGCGGGGTGACGGCCGTCGGCGCCGCGCGCCTGGACGCCGCCGCCGGTCACGTGACCGGGCTCATCGGGCCCAACGGCGCCGGCAAGACCACCCTCTTCAACGTGATCACCGGGCTGCAACGCCCCACCCGCGGCACGGTGCGGTTCGCCGGCGAGGACATCACCCGGCGCCCCACCCACGAACGGGCCCGGCGGGGCATCGCGCGCACGTTCCAGCGGCTGGAGGCGTTCGGCTCCCTCTCGGTCCGGGAGAACGTGCTCGTCGCGGCGGAGATCCACCGCCGGCACGCGGTGCGCCGCTCGCGCCGTCAGCAGGCGCCGGCGCACGTGGCCGACCGGCTCATCGCGCGGGTGGGCCTGGACCGGTACGCCGACCGGCCCGCGGACACCGTGCCCACCGGCATCGCGCGGCTGCTGGAGCTGGCCCGCGCGCTCGCGCTCGATCCCCGCCTGCTGTTGCTGGACGAGCCGTCCTCCGGGCTGAGCACGGCGGAGACCGAGGCGTTCGGGGAGTTGCTGCGCGAGCTGGCCGGCGAGGGTCGGGCGGTGCTCATCGTCGAGCACGACATGGACCTCATCATGCGGGTCTGCGACCGCGTCAACGTGCTCAACTTCGGCGCGGTCATCGCGTCCGGCACGCCGGCGGAGGTCCGCGCCGACGCGGCCGTGCAGCACGCGTACCTGGGGACGGCGGCATGACGCCGATCCTGGAGCTGGTCGGCGTGACGGCCGGATACGGCCGGATCGAGGTGCTGCACGGCGTCGACCTGGCCCTGCCCCGGGGCGCGGTGATGGCGCTGCTCGGTCCGAACGGCGCGGGCAAGACCACGCTGCTGAGGGTCGCGAGTGGACAGATGCGCGCCACCGGCGGCCACGTGCACCTGGGTGGGGCGCACGTCAACGGCGCCGCGCCCGACGCGCTGGCCCGCGCGGGGTTGTGCACCGTCCCGGAGGGCCGCTCGGTCTTCCCCAACCTCACCGTGCGGGAGAACCTGCGGCTCGCCTCGTACGCCGGGGCCCGCGCGGCCAGCGTCTACGCGACGGCGTTCGACCGCTTTCCCCGGCTCGCCGAGCGGGCCCACCAGCTCGCCGGCTCGCTGTCCGGCGGCGAGCAGCAGATGCTCGCGATGGCCCGGGCGCTCGCGACCAACCCGGCGGTGCTGCTGGTGGACGAGCTGTCCATGGGCCTCGCCCCGCTGATCGTCCGGGAGCTCTACGAGGTGGTCGCCGGGCTCGCCGCCGACGGGGTGAGCGTGCTCGTCGTCGAGCAGTTCGCCGACGCCGCGCTCGCGGTCGCCGATCGGGCCGCCGTGCTGGTCCACGGCCGGGTCGTCGCGACCGGCGGGCCCGACGAGATCGCCACCGAACTGGCCACTCTCTACCTGGGAAGCGTCACATGAAGACACTGCGCATGCTGGTGACCGTGTCCGTGGGCGGCGCGCTGCTCGCCGTGCCCGCCCGGGCGGCGGCGGCCGACCTCGCCGGCTTCACCCTCGCCGCCGAGGCGGCGCCCATCGCGGTCCAGATTTTCGAGCCGACCATCCCGGTGCCGGCCGAGCCGCAACTGGAGCTGAACCTCTCCTACAGCCGGGCCACGCTGTCCAGTGGTCCGGTCGGGCGCGCGGTGTCCAGTCTGATGTGGCCCGGCGACGCCGTCGGGTACGGCCTGCCGGAGCTGTTGCAGAACCCCGACGCCACCTACCCCGTGAAGGTCGACGCGGCGCACCCGTCCGGGCCCGCCGACGCCGAGCAGGAGGTGGCACCGGGCGCGGCGATGACCTCCCACGCGGAGGGCGACGCGGTCGAGGCGGCCGCCCACGCGGCGAAGCACGCCACGCCCGCGCTCGCCGTGCCCGGACTGCCCATCCCGCCCGTGCTGGTCGCGATGGAAGGGTTCTCGTCGCGGAGCAAGACGACGGTGGCCGGCGACAAGGCGACCGCGGTCGCGTACGCCACCGCGGGCTCCATCGCCCTGCTGGGTGGGCTGGTGAAGGTCAACGGCCTGCGAGCGGACACCGAGTCGGTCAGCGACGGCGGCCGCGGCACGACCACCGGCACCGTGGCATTCCAGTCGTTGACCCTGGCCGGCCAGACCGTCGCGCTCAACCAGGACGGGCTGGCGGCGCCCCTCGGCACGACCAAGCTGCCGGCGGTGCCGGCCGCGCTCACCGCGCGCCTGGCCGACCTGGGTCTGAGCATCGACGTGCCAGCGGTCGGGAAGAAGGGCGACCGCGTGACCGGCCACGGCCTCACCGTCACGCTCGACACCGCCGCGCTGCTGGGCCGGCTCACGCTGACGGCGCTGCTCGACCCGCTCCTCGCCCTGCTGCCGGCCGACCTGCGTACCCAACTCGTCCCCTGGCTCAACCTCGCGCCGCGGTTCGTCTTCGTGCTCGGCACCGCGACCAGCCAGGCGACGGCGACGCCCGCGGTCGCCGCCGAGGCGCCGCCACCCGCCGCCGCTCCGCCGGCCGCCGGCTCGACCGGCGACGGGAGCCAGCCGGGCGGCGGCGACGCGGGCTCCGGCGTGGCCGGCGGCGGCGACGCGCCGGCCGAGGCCGGACCGGGCGACGCCACCACGCCGGTCGCCAGCCACGAATGGCCGGTCTTCCCCGGCGTCCCGTGGTACGCCTTCGTCCTCGGCTTCGCCGTGGCCGCCGCGGTCTCGTTCGGGCTGCGCCGGTACGCCGCCCTGGTGTTCGGCGGCGCCGACTGCGACCTCGGCGTGCCGACCGCCGTCCCCGACCTGCGGGTTGCCGCCAAGGAGTGATGCCATGCGATCCGAGCAACGGTTTCAGCAGATCCTCACGGTCGTCGGCGGGTTCCTCATGCCGCTCGGGCTCGCGGTGATCGGCATCGGCTGGTACGGCACGGCCCACACCGGTTACGTGTTCGAGCAGATCCCGTACCTGGTGTCCGGAGGGCTCTTCGGGCTCGGGCTGACGATCAGCGGCGCGCTCATCTTCTTCAGCTCGTGGTTGGCGCGGCTGGTGCACCTGCAGCGCGAGCAGGCCGCGCTGACCCGCCGCCTGCTCGACCGGACACCGGCTCCCGACCCCACACTGACCCGCATCCTCCCATGATCAAGGCGTGGCGCCCCACGCGAAAACGCCCTGATGGCGGCCCGGGTGACGGTG
>JBBEWH010000147.1:0-14471 GCA_037414955.1 Actinomycetes bacterium KLBMP 9797 | reverse complement strand
CCCCAAACCCCAAATCCCGCGGGGGGGCACGCCTTGATCATGGAGGGGTTCGGGTAAATGGGCGTTCGGGTTCGCGAACAGGTGTAAGCACGGTATGAGGAGGGCTCACCGTGGACGCGCCGGTTCGGACCGAGGTACTGCACGAGAGTGGCCGCACGCGGGTGACGCGGCTGTTCTTCGCGGGTCGGACCGCCATCCGCAAGGAACCGCTGGGGCCGGACGCGGACCACCGGCTGCGGCACGAGCGGGCGATGCTGGAGCGGCTGCGCGGGGTTCCGGGGGTCGCGCAGCTGCTGGACGCGCCGCGGTACCCGGGGTCGATCGTGCTCGCGGACCGCGGGGCGGGCCTGGCGGGGCTGGCGAAGCCGCTGGCGGTGGACGACCTGGTGCGGCTCGCGCTGGAGCTGGCCCGCGTGGTGGCCGGGATGCACCGCCGGGGCGTGATGCACCAGGACATCTCGCCGGCGAACGTCGTGGTCTCCGGCGACGGCGCCCCGTGCCTGGTGGACTTCGCGCTGGCGTCGTCGCTGGCGGAGATCCGCCCGGCGTTCACGCACCACACCGAGATCGTCGGCACGCTGGCGTACCTGGCGCCGGAGCAGACCGGGCGGACCGGCCGGTCGGTGGACGAACGCGCCGACCTGTACGCGCTGGGCGCGACGCTGTACGAGCTGGCGACCGGCGAGCCGCCGTTCGGCTCCGGTGACCCGCTGCGGCTCACCCATGATCATTTGGCCCGGCTGCCGCGGCCACCCGCCGACGTGAACCCGGCCGTCCCCGGGCCGCTGTCGGCGATCATCCTGCATCTGCTGGAGAAGGAACCGGACAACCGGTACCAGACCGCGGACGGCGTGGCGCACGACCTGGAGAGGGCGCGCGATCGCGAAAGGGTCCGGGTCGGTGAGCACGATTTCCCGCTGCGGTTGCTGCCGCCGTCGCGGCTGGTGGGGCGCGACGACGAGGTGGCGGCGCTGGAGACGGCGTTCGCGGAGACGCTGGCCGGGCGGTGCCGTGGGGTGCTGATCGGTGGCGCGCCGGGGGTCGGCAAGACGGCGCTGGTCGACCAGCTGCGGCCGGTGGTGACCGGCGGTGACGGGTGGTACGTGGCCGGAAAGTTCGACCAGTACCGGCGGGCGTTGGAGTTCGACGCGGGCCATCAGGCGTTCCGCGCGTTGGGCCGGCTGTTGCTGGCCGAGCCGGAGGACGAGCTGACGGAGGTGTGCGACCGGATCGTGGCCGCGGTCGGTCCGAACGCGGGCCTGGTCGCCGCGATCCTGCCGGAGTTCGCGACGTTGCTGGCGGTGCCGCCCGATCCGGGGGATCCGCTGACCGCGCAGGTACGGGCGCAGCGCATCGGCGTGCAGCTGCTGCGCGCGGTCGCCTCGCGGAAACGGCCGGTGGTGCTGTTCCTCGACGACCTGCAGTGGGCGGGGCGCACCGCGCTCGGCTTCGTCGACCTGGTGCTGGGGGATGAGCCCGTCGAGGGCGTGTTGCTGGTCGGCACCTACCGCGACGACACTGTGGACGCGGCGCACCCGCTGGCCGCACCGCTGTCCCGGTGGCGCGAGCAGGCGGCGGTGCGGCACCTCCGGCTGGACAACCTGCCCATGCGCGGCCTCGAGGTCATGGTCGCCGAGATGCTGCACGAGACTCCCACGTCGATCAGGGCCCTGGTCGAGGCGATCGAGCCGTACACGTCCGGCAACCCGTACGAGACCGCGGAGTTGCTCAGCGCGCTGCGCCGCGACGGTGTGTTGACCGCGGCGTCCGGCGGATGGCGGTGGGACGCGGCGGCCGTGCGGGCCCGCCTGGGCCGGTCCGAGATGGCCGGCCTGCTGGCGGCGCCGGTGGCGGCCCTGCCGGCGCGGTCGCGGGCGATGGTTGAGGCGATGGCGTGCCTGGGCGGGCGCGCCGAGGTCGCCGTGTTGCGGGTCGCGACGCAGGAGCCGGCGGGCGTGGTGGAGCAGACGCTGGCGGCGGCGCTCGACGAGGGCCTCCTGGTGGTCGAGCCCGGGGCGCATGAGGCGATGCGGTTCCGGCACGACCGGATCCGCGAGGCGATCCTGGCGGAGCTGGACGCCGAGCGGCGGCGCACCCTGCAGTTGTCGATGGCGCGGCGGCTGGCGGCGGTGCCGGAGTTGTTCGCCATCGCGGCGGAGCAGTACCTGCCGGTGGTCGACGCGGTCGACGATTCCGAGGAGCGCCGCCAGGTCGTCGGGTTGTTGCGGCGCGCCGCCGGTCAGGCTGGCATGGTGGGCGACCACGCGCTGGTGAACGTGCTGTTGACGGCCGCGCTGCGGCTCGCCGACCCGGACGCGACCGCCACGCTGATCGAGGTGCGCACCGACCGCCACGCCGCGCTGTTCAGCCAGGGCCGCCTGGAGGAGGCGGACGAGGAGTACCGCATGATCGTGGAGCTGGGCCCCACCACGATGGAGCGCGCGGCCGCGACGGGGGTGCAGGTGCGCGGCCTGACCTTCCGGAACCGGTACGCGGAGGCGCTCAGCCTCGGCCTGGCGGCGCTGCGCGAGCTGGGCGTCACGGTGCCGGCAGCGGACCGGCTCCCCGCGGCGCTGGACCGCCAGTTCGATCACCTGTACCGGTGGCTGGACCGCACCACGGAAGCGGATGACCTGATCCGGCCGGAGATCACCGAGCCGACGCTGGTCACCGCCGCCCGCCTGATCGACGCGGTCCTGCCGGCGGCCTATCTCTTTCCCGACCCGACCACGCACGGGTGGCTGAGCCTGGAGGCGGTGCGGATCTGGGCCGAGCACGGCCCGGGCCGTACCCTCGTCGGGCCCACCGCCATCGCCGCGTTCGGCGTGGTCGCGCTGCGTCAGGACTACGCCGCCGGCTACCGGGCGTTGCGGCGGATCCTGGCGGTGGGCGAGGCCCGTGGCTACGAGGCCGAGCTGGCGCAGACCCGCTTCCTGTTCGCCACTCTGTGCTGGTGCTTCGAGCCGGTCGAGAACGGCGTCCGGGCGGCCCGGCAGGCCCGCGAGGGGCTGATCGCGGGCGGCGACGTGGTGTACGCCATCTACACCTACCACACGACCGTGCGCGGCATGCTGGACTGCGCGCCCTCGCTGGACCGCGTGCTGGCCGAGGTGGAGGCGGGGCTCGCGGTGGTGCGGCGGGGCGGTGACGAGCAGACCGGCGCGACGCTGGACATCTACCGGTGGCTGATCGGTGTGCTGCGCGGCGAGAGCTCCGCGGCGGCCCCGTTCGACAAGTACGCCGACAACCCGCTCGCGCTTCTCCACGGGCACATCAGCCACGCGGTGGTCGCCGCCATCTTCGACGATCCGGTCGCACTGGCGCGGCACACCACGGCGATGATGCCGGTGCTGCCGGCGGACCTGGGCAGCTACTCGACCGTCACGGCGTACCTGATGCGCGGGCTGGCCCTCGCCGGGCAGCTGCGCGCCAGCCACGGCGACGAGCGTGCCGGCGTACTGTCCGAACTGGACGATGTGGCCCGGTGGCTCGCTGACCGCGCCGCGGCCGCGCCGGACAACTTCCGGCACCTGCTGCGGTTGGTCGAGGCCGAGCGGGCCTGGGCGGTCGGCGACTTTCGGGCCGCCGTGCTCGCCTTCGACGCCGCGCGGCGCGAGGTCGCCGACCGCCAGCGCCCGTGGCACCGGGCGCTGATCGCCGAGCGCGCGGCCCGCTTCTGCCTCGCCCACGGCATCGAGCACGCCGGCTTCGACCTGCTCGCCCAGGCCCGCGAGGAGTACCTCGCGTGGGGCGCGACGGCAAAGGTCGACCAGCTGGACTGGGCCTACCCGGCGCTGCGGCCGCCCGCTGGCGCCGGTGCCCGGCCCGATGAGCTCCCGCATCGTCGGGCCACGGTCACGACCGGCACGATCGACCTGCTCGGCATCCTGTCCGCGTCCCAGGAGTTGAGCTCGCAGACCAGCGTGGAAGGGCTCCACTCGTACGTGGTCGAGGTGCTCAGCGCGATGACCGGCGCCACCGGCGTCCACTTGGTGCTATGGAGCGAGGAGCGGCAGGACTGGCTGCTGCCCGCGCCGGGTGGCGCCCTGGTCAGCGGTGCCGGCCATGAACGCGCGATGCCAATGGCCGTATTGCGGTACGCCCAACGGATCCGCGAGCCGCTGGTCACGAGCGACGCCACCCGCGACGACCGGTTCGCCCGCGACCCGTACTTCGCCGACCTCACCTGCTGCTCGCTGCTGGCCGTGCCCATCCTCAACCGGGGCACGCTGCGGGCGGTGCTGCTGCTGGAGAACCGGCTCATCCGCGGCGCGTTCGCCGCCGAGCGGCTCGACGGGGTCCGGCTGATCGCCGGCCAACTGGCCGTCTCCCTCGACAACGCGATGGTGTACGCGTCGCTGGAGCGCAAGGTCGCCGAGCGGACCGCCGAGTTGGGGGTCACCAACGAGTTGCTCAAGGTCGCCAACGAGCGGCTCGAGCAGTTGAGCGTCACCGACCCGCTCACCGGGGTCGCCAACCGGCGGCGGCTGGAGGAGGTCCTCGACGCCCAGTGGCGGCGCGCGCGGGCGATGGCGTACCCCATCAGCGTCGCCATGATCGACATAGATCACTTCAAGCGGTACAACGACCACTATGGACACGCGGCGGGTGACCGGTGCCTCCAGCGGGTCGCCGCCACGGTGCGCCGGCACGTGCGGGACACCGACCTGGTCGCGCGGTACGGCGGTGAGGAGTTCGCGGTCGTGATGCCCGGCATGGGCCTCGAGGCGGCCGTGGCGGCCGCCGAGCGCCTGCGGATCGCGGTCATGACGCTCCCCGCGCCGCGCGAGCTGGTGGCCCAGGCGGTCGTCACGGTGAGCGTCGGGGTCGCCGCGACGATCCCGACGCGCCCCGGCACGTGGCACCAGCTCGTCGAGTCCGCCGACGCCGAGCTTTACCGCGCCAAGCGCGGCGGCCGCAACCGCGTCCGCGCCGCATCTCCATGATCGAGGCGTGGCGCGCGGGGGGTGCGACCCATGGGTGGGGCCGGGATCAGGGTGGGGCCCACCCCCTTGAGCGGGGCGCCCCTCCGGACGTTCAACGGCCGGGCGGCACGCCTTGATCATGGGAGGTCACTTCTTGCGGGCCTGGTTGAAGCGCAGCATGTTGCCGGCGGGGTCGCGGAAGGCGCAGTCGCGGACGCCGTACGGCTGGTCGACCGGCTCCTGCAGCACGTCGCCCCCCGCGGCGCGGATCCGCTCGAAGGTGGCGTCGACGTCGTCGGTATTGAAGATGACGCCGCGCAGCATGCCCTTCGCCAGCAGCTCCGCCATGGCCTCCCGGTCGGCGGGCGAGGCGTTCGGGTCCGCGAGCGGCGGCTCCAGGACGATCTCCACATCGGGCTGGGCCGGCGAGCCGACGGTCACCCAGCGCATTCCCTCGAACCCGACGTCGTTGCGCACCTCGAGGCCGAGCACATCCCGGTAGAAGGCGAGCGCCTTGTCGTGGTCGTCGACGGCGATGAAACACGTTGACAGCTTGATGTCCATGCGTTTCACGCTACGGGCCGGGACTCGGGCTTCGCTTCTCCGTTCCTGATCGGCCGGGTGCGAATCTTGGCGATGCAGGCCGGGATGGCGGCGCCCTCGTCATGGTCGCGGGCCCGGTACGCGCTCGGGCTCTCGCCGACCAGCTCGGTGAATCGCGAGCTGAACGATCCGAGCGAGGTACAGCCGACCGCGAAGCAGACCTCCGTCACGGTCAGGTCCCCCCGTCGCAGCAGCGCCTTGGCCCGCTCGATCCGGCGGGTCATCAGGTAGCTGTACGGCGTCTCGCCGTAGGCGGCGCGGAAGCTGCGGGAGAAGTGGCCGGGCGACATGAGGGCGACCCGCGCCAGCGCCGGCACGTCGAGCGGCTGCGCGTAGTCGCGGTCCATCAGGTCACGGGCCCGGCGCAGCCGGACCAGGTCTTCCAGCATCACCCGACCACCATCCCACAGGTCAGTACGTGATGGCCTCGACCTCTTCGCACAGCGAGAACTCGCCGGGGGCATCGACGCCGGCGCGCTCCTGAGCGTCCTTCAGCTCGGTGCTCTGCGCGAACCGTCGGGCGTCGTCGGCGCTGCGGTACTCGGTGACGACGATGACCTTGTTGGGGTCGTCCATGCCGCGGTGGAGCCGGTGTGCGAGGGCGCCGTGCTCCTGCCGGACCGGGCGCAACTCATCGAAGACGCTCTTGAAGGTGTTGTAGTCCCGGACATGGAGATTGGCGATCAGCTTCACGGTCATGATGACGCTCCATTGGGGATTTGTCGGACTTAGCCATTTCACGCTACGCCCCCAGCGGTGTGTTTCGGAGGGGTAACGGGCGGATCAACAACTCTTGACGTGGTGCGCGTCACAGGGCTAACTTGCGGCAATGACATCGTTGTCATCGGATGTCGTCGCTGGGAGGCGGGCATGTGCGCTGCGATGCGTTCCATGGTGCGGGTTGGCCGATGACACCGATGACACCTGGCCTGCTGATCGGGGTTGACCTGGGCACCACCCGGATCAAGGCGGTCGCCGTCGACACCGCGGGCGAGGTCCGTGGCCAGGCCGAACGCCCGACCCCGTGGCAGCACGCCGGCGGCCGTACCGAGATCGACCCGGACCGGCTCGCGGAGACCGCGGCCGACGTCGCCGCGGCGGCTGCGGAGGCCGGCTCCTCCATGATCAAGGCGTCCCTCCAGTCGTTAGAACGAGGTGAAGGACGCCTTGATCATGGGAGTGGGGTGCTCGGGGTCGGGGTCACTGGGATGGCGGAGACCGGCGTGCTGGTGGACGGGAGCGACCGCCCGCTCACCCCGGCGATCGCCTGGCACGACCCGCGCGGCGATCTGGACACGATCGCCCGCGAGCTGGGTACCGACGCCTTCCAGCGCGCCACCGGCCTGCCGCTGACGCCGCTGCCCTCGCTGGGCAAGCTGCTCTGGCTGCGCCGCCGGCATCCGGACCTCGGCAAGCCGGCGCGCTTCTATTCGGTATCGGAATGGGTGGTGCGGCGGCTCGGCGGCGAGCCGGTCGCCGAGCTGTCGCTGGCCAGCCGGACCGGGCTGCTCGACCTGGCCGCCGCGCGACCGTGGGACGCGGCGGCAGACCTCCTCGGCTGGCCGGCGCTGCTGCCGGAGCCGGTGCCGGCGGGCACGCCGGCCGGCCGGGTGGGGGACGAGCGACCGGTCCTGCGCGGCGCGGTGCTCACCGTCGCCGGTCACGACCACCAGGTGGCGGCGTACGGCGTCGGCGCGGCGACGGACGGCGCGCTGTTCGACTCGCTGGGTACCGCGGAGGCGCTGGTCCGCACGATCCGCGCCCCGCTGCCGCCGGACCGGGTCGGCGCGCTCGCCGGCCACGGCGCGTCGGTCGGCTGGGGGGTGCGCGCCGACCACCTCAGCGTGATGGCCGGCCTGCCGACCGGCCTGACGCTGAACCGGATCGCCGCGCTGCTCGGCGCGACCACGACCGCGGACCGGCGGGCGCTCAGCGAGCGGGCGCTGGCCGCCCCGGAGCACCCGACGCTGCGCCTGGTGGACCCGACTGACGAGCGGTTCGGGCTGGCCGGGATCACCGACGAGGTGACGCCGGAGGTGCTGTGGCGGGTCGCGGTCGACGGGCTGGTCGCTGCGGCCGACGAGGCGCTGAACCGCATCGACGCGCTCGCCGGCCCGTACCGGGAAGTGGTGGTCGGCGGCGGCTGGCTGCACGATCCCGCGCTGCTCGCCGGCAAGCGGCGGCAGTTTCCCGCGATGCGCACGACGCGCATCGCGGAGCCAGGCGCCTACGGCGCCGCCCTGCTGGCCGCACGCGCGGCCGGCGTCCCCCTGACGGATGGAAGGTAGCACCCCATGTCCCTTGATCAGATCGCCACCGACGCGGGAACGTTCGCGATCCTCGCGATGGACCAGCGCGGCACCCTACGCAAGATGTTGGAGAAGGCGGGTCAGCCGGCGGGCGCCGAGTACCTGAGCTCCTTCAAGGTCGACGTGATCGGCGCGCTGTCACCGCTCGCGTCGGGGGTGCTCACCGACGTCGAGCACGGCGTCGCGGCGGTCCAGGCGGCGGGCGCGCTGGACGCGCGGGCCGGGCTACTGATCTCCAGCGATCGGTCGCCGCAGCCCACCTGGAACGGCGAGCACCGCACGGAGTACTCGCCGGCCGAGCGCGGGCCGGCGTTCGTGGCGGAGAACGGCGGCGCCGCGCTGAAGTTCCTGGTCCGCTGGCGGCCGGACCGGCCGGCCGCCCCCGGCGAGCCGGATCTGGCGCGGGAGGCCCTGGAGGCGGTCGCGGCCGTGATCGCGGACTGCCGGGCGTACGGGATGCCGTCGGTCATCGAGCCGCTGGTGACCGTGCGCCCCGACGAGGGGCCGGAGGAGCGCACGCGGCTGGTGATCCGGTCCGCCGAACTGCTCGCCGCCCTGGGGCCGGACCTGCTGAAGCTGGAGTGGCCGGGCGACGCGGACGGTTGCCGGGAGGTCAGCAAGGTGTGCGGCCGGGTGCCGTGGGCGCTGCTGTCGGCCGGCGTGGGTTACGACGAGTTCGTCAACCGGGTACTGACCGCGATGGACGCCGGGGCGTCCGGCTACATCGCGGGTCGCGCGTTCTGGGGCGAGGCGGTGGCGCTGACCGGTGACGAGCGGCGGCGCTTCCTGACCAGCGTCGCCCTGGACCGGATGGCGGGTCTCAACGCGGCGATCGAGGGGCACGGCCGGAGTTGGCGGGAGGTGCGGGGATGACACCAGTGCTGGGCGCGTACCGCGTGGTGAAGACGTTCGGCCAGGTCCGGGCGCTGCGGCACGCCTCGTTCGAGGCGTTCCCCGGCGAGGTGACGGCGCTGGTCGGGGACAACGGCGCGGGCAAGTCGACGCTGACCAAGGTGCTGTCCGGGGTGTACGCGCCGGACGAGGGCGAGGTGCGGATCGACGGCGCGCCGGTGCGGCTGGCCGACCCGCACGACGCCAAGCGCCGGGGCATCGAGACGGTGTACCAGGACCTGGCGCTCGCCCCGGACCTGGACGCGGCGGCGAACGTGTTCCTCGGCCGCGAGCTGCGCCGGTTCGGCGTCCTGCACAACCATCCGGAGATGCGCCGGCGCACGGCGACCGCGTTCCGCGACCTGGGCGTCGGGCTGGTCCAGGACATGCGGGTGCCGGTCGCGGCGTTCTCCGGCGGCCAGAAGCAGTCGGTGGCGATCGCCCGGGCGGCCATGTGGGCCACCAAGGTGATCGTCATGGACGAGCCGACCGCCGCGCTGGGCGTCATCCAGACCGCCAAGGTGCTGGAGCTGGTCGAGCGGATCCGGGACCGGGGCATCGCGGTCGTCTTCATCTCACACAACCTGCCCCAGGTGCTCCAGGTGGCGGACCGGATCGAGGTGCTGCGGCTGGGTGCCCGGGTGGCCCGGTTCCGGCGCGGCGAGGCCGACGTGGACCGGCTCATCGCCGCGATCTCCGGGGCGTACGCGAACGAGGAGGCGGCGTGATGAGCGAGATCCGACGCGAGGAGGCGGCGTGACCACCGAGATCCGGCGCGTGGACGCCGGCATGGAGGAGCCGGTGACGCCGGGCGCGTCGCCGCTGCGGGCCCTGCTCCGGAACCCGACGATGGTCACGTTCGCCGTGCTGCTGTGCATCATCGCGGCGTTCTCGATCCTCGCGCCGGACACGTTCACCCAGCGCAGCAACTTCGTGCAACTCGCGCAGAACGTGGCCATCCTGACCGTGGTCAGCGTGGGCACGACGTTCGTCATCATCACCGCCGGCGTCGACCTGTCGATCCCGAGCGGCATCGTGCTCGGCGAGGTGTTCGCGGTACACGCGCTCCAACTCGTCGGCACCGGCGGCGACACCACGGCGGCGGACGTCGCCGCCGACCGGACCAAGGGCTGGTACATGCTGGTCGCGCTCGCCGGGGCGCTACTGGCCGGCCTGCTGATCGGCGCGATCAACGGCCTGGTGGTGGCGTACCTGAAGGTGCCGCCGCTGCTGGCCACGCTCGGCACGCTCGGCGCCGGGTTGGGCGCGGCGCTGATCCTGCAGAACGGCGTCAACACCGCCACCTACGCCCTGGATCCGGTCGGGCACGGCTCGTGGATCGCGGCGGTGCCGAACCTGATCCCCATCGCGCTGGTCGTGGTGATCGCCGGGTTCATCCTGCTGCACCTGGCGGTGTTCGGCCGGCACACGTTCGCGATCGGCTCGAACCCGGAGGCGGCCCGCCGCGCCGGCATCAACGTCGAGCGGCATCTCGTGAAGGTGTACCTCATCGGCGGCGTCTCGGCCGGGTTCGCCGGCTTCCTGTCCGTCGCGTACTTCTCCACCACCAGCATCGGCGGGCACTCCACCGACAACCTGCAGGCGATCACGGCCGTCGCGCTCGGCGGCACCAGCCTCTTCGGCGGGGTCGGCTCGATCATCGGCACCCTGATCGGCGTCTGGATCCCGGCGGTACTCAAGAACGGCTTCGTCATCACGGGGGTCCAGCCCTACTGGCAGGACGTCGCGGTGGGCCTCGTGCTCATCGTCGCCGTCTGGTTCGACCAACTGCGGCGGCGCTCGCGCAACCGTGGCTAAACCCACAGGAGGTACCCCATGAAGAAGATCGCGGCGGTCGCGGTGGCCGGCGTCCTGCTGGTCGCCGGGTGCGCCGACTCCGACTCCGGCGCCGGCTCGGACACGGGCTCGGACACGGGCTCGGCGTCGGGCAAGAGGTTCGTGCTGATGGTCGGCGTCAAGGGCGACCCGTTCTACATCTCGATGGAGTGCGGCGCCCAGGAGAAGGCGAAGGAGCTGGGCGTCGACCTCCAGGTGCAGGGCCCGGACAAGTTCGACGCCACGCTGCAGAACCCCTTGCTGGACGCGGTGAACGCGAGCCGGCCGGCCGCGCTGCTGGTGGCGCCGAACGACGTCAAGGCGTCGGTCACCCCGCTCAAGCGGATCCAGGACGCCGGCAGCAAGGTCGTGCTCGTCGACACCACAGTGGACGACACGAGCATCGGCGCGTCCCGGATCGCCACCGACAACAAGCTCGGCGGCACCAAAGCGGCGGAAGCGCTCAACGAACTGCTCGGCGGCAAGCCGGGCAAGGTGCTGGTCATCTCGACCGACCCCGGCGTGTCCTCAGTGGATGCTCGGGTGGCCGGCTTCGAGGAGGCGGTCAAGACCAAGTACACCAACTTCACGCTGGCGGCCGCGACGCAGTACTCGCACAACTCGCCGCAGACGGCGGCCAGCATCGTCCAGGCCGAGCTGCAGCGCAGCCCCGACCTGGTGGGCGTGTTCGCCACCAACCTGTTCTCCGCGCAGGGCACCGCGACCGGCGTGCGGGCGGCCGGCAAGAGCAACCAGGTGAAGGTCGTCGGCTTCGACGCCGGCCCGGACCAGATCAAGCAGCTGGAGGCGGGCGACGTGCAGGCGCTGGTCGCGCAGAAGCCGTACGACATCGGGGTGCAGGGCGTCGAGCAGGCGGCGGCCGCGATCGAGGGCAAGACCGTGACGGCCAGCATCGCGACCGAGTCGCTCATCGTCACCAAGGACAACATGAACGACCCGTCGGTGAGTAAGTACATTTACAAGGACAAATGCTGACTCGCGCCTTCGTGGTCAGCGGCGCCCCGGCCACCGGCAAGAGCGTGCTCGGCGCGGCGCTGGCGCGGGCGGCCGGAGCGGCGCCGCTCGACCAGGACGTGCTGACCGGGCCGCTGACCGCCGTCGTGGCTCACCTGGTCGGCGCGCGGGCGGGCGACCTCGACGATCCGCGGGTACGCGCGCACACCCGCGACGCCACGTACGCCGCGCTCCTGGACACGGCCGCCGGCTGCCTCGCGGCCGGCGTGTCCGTGGTACTCGTGGCGCCGTTCACGGCCGAGCGCTCCGACCCGGCCGCGTGGGCCCGGCTGGGCGACCGCCTCGGTACGCCGGTGGTGCTGGTGTGGACCACCTGCCCGCCGGACGAGGTGGCTCGGCGGCTCACCGCCCGGGGCGCCCCCCGCGACCAGCGCAAGCTGGCCGATCTGGCAGGGTTCCTCGGGTCCGGCGCGCTCGACCCGCCCGTGGTGCCGCACGTGGCCGTCGATACCACCGCGCCGCTCGCCGAGCAGGTCACTGCGGCCCTGACCGGCACTGCCACGCCGGCACCGGGCCGGTAGCCTGCCAGGGCTCCCTTGGCCGGGCGCCCGTGGTCCGGGCTTTCGCGGCCTGGGCTCCCCTGGCGCGGGCCGTTGGTCCGGGCCGCCTGGCGCGGGCCGTTGGTCCGGGCCGCCTGGCGCGGGCCGTTGGTCCGGGCCGCCTGGCGCGGGCCGCTGGTCCGGGCCGCCTGGCGCGGGCCGTTGGTCCGAGCTTCCGAAGGAGGTCTCGTTGCTCATCGCGACTCCGAACATCACCGTCGATCGCACGGTGCGCCTGCCCGAGCTGCGGCTCGGCAGCGTGCTCCGGCCGCCTCGGCCCGCGGTGACCGCCGGTGGCAAGGGGCTCAACGTGGGCCGGGTGGCGGCGGCCTTCGGTCGGCGGGCCACGCTGGTGGGCTTCCGCCCCGACGACGACGCCGTGCTGCTGGACCGGCTGTTCGCCGCCGAGCCGGTGGAGTTCCGGGGCGTACCGGTGGTCGGCGACGTCCGGGTCGCCACCATCTACCTGGAGGACTCCGGCCGGGTGACAGTGCTCAACGAGCCCGGTCCGGAGATCTCGGCGGCGGCGTGGCAGGGATACGAAGAGACGATCGCCGCCGAGCTGGCCACCGGCGACCACCGGACGCTGGTCTGCACGGGCAGCCTCCCGCCCGGGGCGCCTGGCGAGGGGTACGGGCGGCTGGTCGGCATCGGGCACCGCGCCGGGGTACGCGTGGTGGTCGACGCGGCGCGCGCCGCGCTGGCGGGCGCGGTACCGGCCGGGCCGGACATCGTCACCCCCAACCTGGCCGAGGCCGCGGGTGTCCTCTGGGGAGACGCGGACGAATCGGTGCACGACGGCGACCCGTCGGTATCCGAGCGGGCCCAGGAGGCGGTGCGCGAGCTGTGCCGGCGCGGCGCCCGGTCCGCGGCGGTCACGGCCGGGGCGGCCGGCACCGCATACGGCGACGCGGCGGGCGTGACCTGGGTGCCGACCGTCCAGGTGCCGGTGGTCAACCCGATCGGCGCGGGCGACTCGTTCGTCGGCGGGCTCGTCGAGGCATGGGAGACCGGAGGTACCAGGATCGGGGCGATTCTCTTCGCGGTGGCCACCGCGACCGCGTCGGTCGAGCAGGAGCTGGCCGGCGGGGTCGACCCCGGACGGGCCCGGGAGCTGGCGGCGGTCCTGACCGCCGCCCAGCGCGACGCCGGCGGAGCCGGGGCTGGCGGCGACGGCGGGGCTGGCGGCGGCATTGGGGCTGGCGGGGCGTCGATCGAGGCTGCGGCCGGCGTGGTGGGCGGCGACGCCGGGGCCGGCGCGGGCGTGGAGGCATGATGACCCGCCGGCCCACCGTCCGCGACGTGTCGACGCTCGCCGGGGTGAGCGCCAAGACCGTCTCGCGCGTCATCAACGACGACCCCGCGGTCGCGCCCGGCACCGCCGAAAAGGTCCAGGCGGCGATCCGCGAGCTGGGCTTCTTCCCCAACCCGGCCGCCCGCTCGCTGCGGGTGGGCCGCGACGACGCGGTCGGCCTGGTGGTCGAGAACATCGCCGACCCGTTCTTCGCCGAGGTCACCAGCGCGGTCGAGGAGGTCGCCCGGGAGCGCGGCATGTTCGTGGTGATCACGAGCGCTGGCTATGCCCCGGAGAACGAGCGGGTGGTGGTCAGCGGCCTCACCAACCGCCGGGTCGCGGGGCTGATCATCACGCCGACCTCCGGCGACCACTCCTATCTCGATCACGAGTCGACCCGGCTCCCCACGGTGTTCGTCGACCGGCCGCCGATCCAGCACGACGCCGACGCCGTGCTCGCCGACAACGAGGGCGGCGCCCGGCTGGCCACCCAGCACTTGATCGCCCACGGCCACCGCCGGGTCGCGTTCCTCGGCGACCGGCTGCACATTTACACGACCCGGTTGCGGTACCAGGGTTTCCGGGCCGCGATGCTGGACGCCGGCCTGCCGGTCGACGAGCGGCTGGTGCGGGTCGACGCGATGGGCGCGCAGAACTCCACCGCCGCGATGACCGCGCTGCTGTGCGCCGACGTCGCCCCGACCGCGGTGATCTCGGCGAACGCCCGCACGTCGCTGGGCGTGGTGCGGGCCCTCCACCAGGAGGAGCGCACCGACATCGCGCACGTGAGCTTCGACGACTTCGCGGCCGCCGAGTCGCTGAACCCACCGGTCACCGCCGTCTACCAGGACCCGCAGGCGCTCGGCCGGCAGGCCGCGCACCTGCTCTTCGACCGCCTGAACGGCGACCACGGCCCACCCCGCCGCGTCGTCCTCCCGGTCCGCCTCATAGTGCGCGGCTCCGGCGAACTCCCCCCACCCCCCTCCCCCTGTGGTAGTCGGGCGCCAACATTTTTTAAAACCAATTATTTAGGCGGTTT
>JBBEWH010000146.1:0-11012 GCA_037414955.1 Actinomycetes bacterium KLBMP 9797 | reverse complement strand
CGGCTCCGGCGAACTCCCCCCACCCCCCTCCCCATGATCAAGGCGTCCCACAAGTATTTATAACTACTTGAAGGACGCCTTGATCATGGGGACTGCCAGGGTTCTCGCCGGTGGGGGAGCGGGCAGATCGCCGACTAGCCGTGCCGGGTCCGCGGAAACCTTCGCGGCGTACGCGGCCCGGACGCGCTCGTCGAACTCGGTCAGGTCGAGGAGCCCATCGGTCAGCGCCTGATGCAGGCGCGCCGCCACGTCCCGGCGTGCCGCACCGATCTGGATCTAGTCGAGTTAGGGCTGCTATTCCACCCTAACTCGACTAGATCCACCATGGAGTCCAGCGCTTCTGTCGACTTTGACCTGAATCGCCCTTCGTGCCCTGCGCCCTGCGCCCTGCGGCCCGACGGTGCGCTGCGGCCTGCGGCCCGACGTGCGCCGCTTGACCGACCCGCCGCCACGCCGGCGGACGTCGATCAAGGAAGAGCGCGTGGATCAAGGGCTTAGGCACCCGAAATGGAGATCAAACCGCGTGCCTAAGTCCTTGATCGGCGGGGAAGGTCTCGATCAACATGGCGCCCGCACTCGCGGGCGGTGTTAGTGGGTCGGGGGCGTGGTCGGGTGGAGGGTGTGGAGCACCGGCGTCTGGGGGCCGGCGGTGCCGCGGAGGAGAAGGGTTAGGCGGGTGCCGGTCGCGGTCCAGGCCGCGGGGATCCAGAGGATGTCCGCGTCGCCGCCGGAGAAGCGGGGCCGCTGCGGGTCGTCCAGCCAGACCCGGCCCAGGCACTCGCCGGCCGCCCACGCGGTCACCCGCACCTGGGCTCCGGCGGGCCGCAGCACATAGCCGGTCTCGGACGCCGGCAGGTCCAAGTCCAGCCAGACCTCTTCGCCCGGCGTGAGGGCGAGCGGCAGCTCGACCGGCTCCCCGGACGACGAGGCGGTCGCGAAGGTGGTCAGTGCCTCGTCGTCCTCGGTGGCGCAGGACCAGTCGGTCACCGGGCGCAGGCTGAGCAGCTCGGCCGAAAGGGACGGGCCGCTGGGGTTGTGCGGCATGGTCACCGACACCCACCGGGCACCGGCCGGCAGCAGCAGCCAGGGATTCTCGGCGTGGACGGTCACCGGCGCGCGGCCGTCGACCGCCACCCGCACCGGAGCGGCCAGGCCGGCGAGGTGCAGCGCGGCGGTGTGGTCGGTGTCCAGCGTCCGGGTGTACGTCACGGGGACGCCCACCCGGGTGCTGCTCCAGCCGCCCAGCGTGCGCAGCGGCGCGGGAACGCCGGCCCACTGGTCGTCGCCCTCCACCGACCAGAGGGCCGACAGGTCCCGCACGGCCGTGACGGTCCATAGTGTACCCAGGCCGCGCAGCGCCCCCAGGCGCAACGCGGGGAGGCGATCGTCGTCGAAGTTGCCGTGCCCCCAAATCTCCACAGTGGCCTGGAACTCCACCGACCCCGTGACGTCGCGCACGTCGAGCCGTTCGGTGGCGCCGAAGCCGGCGATCGTCGGGCGGGTCACGCCCGCGATCGACAGGTCGACCAGGTCGGCGGCGCCGACGAGGAGCAACTCGTCGGTACCGCTCAGGTCCATTGTGGTCGTGTAGGTGCCGCAGCCGCGGTAGACGCCGAGCGCCTCCAGGGGCGGCGGGGTGTCGTGCCGGCGGGTGGGCCGGCCGGCGGGCCGGGCCGGCGGGCCGTCCGTCCGGCGCCGGGCGGCACGCACCTCGACCTCCGCGGCGGCGCTCGAAGAGGCGGCGTCCGAAGAGCCAGCGTCCGAAGACGCGGCGTCCGAAGGGGCGGCGTCCGAAGAGGCGGCGTCCGAGGAGGAGGCCGCGGTCGGGGCGGAGTTGGCCGAGGAGGAGGCGGCGGCCAGCGAAGCGGTGCCGTCCGCGCCCAGCGCGGTCAGCCGCGCCGCGTCCGCCGTCGGCAGCACGACGAACGTCACACCCGCGAGGGCCTCCCGGCCACCGGTGGTGATCACCGCGGACGTGCCGTCCAGCACGACGGTCACCGGGACGTCGGAGGCGAAGGCCAGCGCGACGGCGTCGCCGTCGACCGCCACGGCCACGAGGTCGGCGGATGCCAGCGACAGCGTCCGCTCCGCGCCCCAGGCGTGCAGCGGCAGGTCCAGGAGGACCAGCGGGGTCGCGTCCGCCGGCACGTCCACGGGTACCCGGCCGAGCGTCGCCGACGACAGGATGGCGGTGCCGGCGTCGGTGCCGAGGTTGGGCAGCGCGAGGAGCTGGCCGCCGCCCTCCAGGTCCAGCGCCGCTGGCGCGGAGCTGGTCGGGAAGTCGGCGGTGACGGTGACGCGCGGCGTGGCCGGCGTCGCGCAGGCCAGGCGGGAGCCCAGCGTGTCGAGTACCCGGGCCAGCACCTGCGCCTCGACGAACTCGCCGCGTTCGGCGCCGGTCGACGAGACGTACCCGCCGAAGTCGTACCCGTGGCTCATCAGGTTGCCCGGCGCGCCCCAGTTGCCGGTCGACGGCGTGTAACCGAAGTTCCAGCCGGATGACTGGAGGTACGGCGCGATCAGCGACGCGCCGCTGCCCAGCAGCCGGCGCAGCGTGCGGTGCCGGCGGTTGGTCTCGGTGACCAGCAGCGGCAGGCCGCGGCCGGCCAGCAGCTGGGTGTACCGCCCGACCTCGGCCTCGATGTGTGGCGAGTCGTCGTCGGGGTAGAAGTTGCACGCCGGTATCACGCCGGCCACGTCGCCGGTCGCACCGGCCAGGTCGCCCTGGCCGGCGCAGGCGATGAGCGGCACGGTGATCCCGTGCGCGACCGCCTGGTCGCGCAGGGCGGTCAGGTAACCGGTGCGGTCGGCGCAGTCGAAGAAGTCGAGTTCGTTCTCCAGCTGCACCATGATGATCGAGCCGCCGGCCGGGTACTGCCGCGCCGCGAGGAGCGGGAGCACCTGGTCGAACCAGCGGCTCACCTCGGCGAGGAAGCGCGGCTCGTTCTGGCGTACCCGCAGTTGGGGGTCGAGGCCGAGCCACGCGGGCAGCGCGCCGCCGTCCCACTCCGAGCAGATGTACGGGCCAGGGCGCGCGATGACGTACAGGCCGGCCTCGTGGGCGAGGTCGAGGAACGTGGCGACGTCCCGCCGGCCGTCGAAGGACCACTGGCCGGGCGCCGTCTCGTGGAAGTTCCACGGCAGGTACACGTCGACGCAGGTGTATCCGGACGCGCGCACCTGCGCCAGCCGGGCCGCCCACTCCTCGCGCGGTAGCCGGAAGTAGAACAGCGAGGCGCAGAGCAACAGCCGCGGCTGGCCGTCGATCCGGATGCCGCCGGCGTCGAGTTCGACGCCGCTGCTGACCATGGTTTGTACCGTCACTTGACCCCCGCGCTTCCGCCGCTGATGTCCATTTCGTACAGGTACCGCTGGCCCAGGTAGTACACGACGATCATGGGCAGCGTGAGCAGGATCGAGCCGACCATCACCAGGTTCCACGGCGGCGCCTGCATGGCCGCCGAGGTGCTGCTGATGTACTGGATGCCCAGTGCCAGCGGCATCTTCGACTCGTCGTTCAGGTAGATCAGCGGGCCCATGAAGTCACCCCAGGTGTAGGTCAGGGTGAAGATGCCGATCGCGATGAGCGCCGGCATCAGCATGGGCAGCATGATCCGGCGGTAGACGCCGAAGAACCCGAGCCCGTCGATCATGGCCGCCTCGTCGATCTCGCGCGGCAGCCGGGAGACGAACTGCCGCACCAGGAAGACGTTGAACCCGTTCGAGAAGAAGTTCGGGATGATCAGCGGCAGGAACGTGTTCACCCAGCCGAGCTCCTTGAACAGGATGAACTGCGGGATCATGGTGATCTGCGTCGGGATCATCATCGTCGCGATGACCACCATGAAGAGCACGCCCTTCCCGGGGGCACGCAGCCGCGCGAAGGCATACCCGATCAGCCCGCTGGACAGCATCTGACCGATCACCGCGAAGACCGAGATGATCACGGAGTTCAGCAGGAAGCGGCCCATCGGCAGGCTGGTGTCGAAGACCCGGGCGAAGTTATCCCAGTGAAACTCGCGAGGGATGATGCTGAACGTGTTCGCGTTGACCGTCTGGTCCGACGACAGCGCGATGGACACGACGAGCACCAGCGGCACGGAGAGCAGCGCCGACACGATCATCAGCGTCGCGTACGTGAAGGGCGTGGCCCGGAAGGCGCCGGGGGTGCGCGTGTTCGTACCGGGCCGCTGCTCCCGCCGCTCGGCGGCGGCTTGCGGGGGCAC
Source organism: Actinomycetes bacterium KLBMP 9797 (assembly GCA_037414955.1). Lineage (GTDB taxonomy): Bacteria > Actinomycetota > Actinomycetes > Mycobacteriales > Micromonosporaceae > Phytohabitans. The sequence goes on along the minus strand of JBBEWH010000146.1, from coordinate 6,786 downwards.
GCTCGTGATGATCGCCATCACTTCACCTCCGTCTCGTAGAAGACCCACTTGCGTGCGGTCCGGAAGGCGATGAGCGTGAAGCCGAGGATCACCAGGAACAGCAGCCACGAGATCGCCGAGGCGTAGCCCATGTGGTAGAAGGCGAACGCCTGGTCGAAGAGGAACGGCACCATCATCACGCTCGCGTCTTCCGGCGCCTGGGTGGCGCCCCGGGTCAGCACGTAGACCTGGGAGAAGACCTGGAACGCGCCGATGATGCCCATCACGAGGTTGAAGAAGATGATCGGCGTGAGCTGCGGGACGGTGATGCTCCAGAACTGCCGCACCGGACTGGCCCCGTCCACCTCGGCCGCCTCGTACAGCTCCTTGGGGATGCCCTTCATGGCCGCGAGCAGCAGGACGGTCGCGCTGCCGACGCCCCAGACCGACAGCAGGATCAGCGACGGCTTCACCCAGGTCGGGTCCAGCAGCCAGGTCGGACCGGGGATACCGAAGATGCCGATCAGGTCGTTGAGTGCCCCGGACGGCATGAGCACCATCTTGAAGACCATCGCCGCCGCCACCAGCGGCACCAGCGTCGGCAGGTAGATGAGGGTACGGAACAGCTTGCGGGCCCGGACCTGCTTGTTGAGCAGGTTGGCGAGCCAGAGGCCGAGCAGCAGGCCGAGCGGCACGGAGACGGCCGAGTAGTAGATGGTGTTCTTGAGGGCTGTCCAGAAGACCGGGTCCTCGGTCAGCAACTGGCGATAGTTGTCCAGTCCCACGAAGTTGGGCGTGGTGAACGAGTCCCAGTCGGTCAGCGAGAGGTAGATCGACGCGACCATCGGCCCGAGCAGGAACACCAGGAAGCCGATGATCCACGGCGAGACGAAGAGGTAGAACCAGAGCGCCTCCCGGCGCCGGCGGCTGCGCAGCCCCGCCGCACGCGTGGGAGCCCGCTCCGGGGCGGCACCGGCGCGTGCCGGTGCCGCCTCCGCGAGGTGGGTCATGGCTACCCCGCAGGCTTGACGATGGTCTCGAGCCGCTTCTGGACCGCCGTCAGGGCGGTCCGGGCGTCTTCCTTGCCCAGCCAGAAGTTGGCCAGCCCGTTCTCGAACGCCTTCTGCATCTCGTTCCACTCCGGGATGAACGGCGCGCGGTAGACGAACGCGCTCGACTCGCCGAAGACGTTCATGTCGACCGGCTTCGTCATCCACGCCGGCTTGAGGAACGCGTCGCTCTTCTGCACCTCGAGGTTCGCCGGCACGTCCTGACCGGTCTCGATGATGACCTTCTGCGCGTCCGGCGAGCTCAGGAACTCGATCGCCTTGATGGCCGCGTTGGGGTTCTTCGACGTGCGGGAGACCGCGAGCCCGCTGCCGAAGGCGGTCACCGCCTGCTGCTTGCCCCGCCAGAACGGCGCGATGCCCCACTCGACGTTGCTCTTGAGCAGGCCGCTGATCCCCCAGAAACCGGTGGTGCTGACCGCGATCTTGCCCTGCGCGAACGCGGCGTCCCCGTTGACGTCGGCGCCGAAGTCGGCGTACTGCTTCTTCGTCGGCACCACGCCGTGCTTGTTGACCAGGTCGCCGGCCCACTGCAGCGCCTCGACGACCGGGTCGGTGTTGGCGGCCGGCTTGCCGCTGTCGTCGATGATCTTGCCGCCGTTCTGGTACACGAAACCCCACCACGCGGCCCACCACTCGGCCCCGGCGTACCCCCATTGCTTGCCCGGCACGGTGAGCGCCTTGAACGCGGCGAGCGTCTGCTCCCAGGTCCAGTCGGCGGTGGGCGCGTCCAGGTTGGCCGCCGCGAACATGGTCTTGTTGTAGTAGGTGATCATCGCGCCGGAACGGTCCGGGACCGCGTAGACCTTGTCCTTGTACGAGTACAGCGAGCCAATCGGGCCGAACCGCTGCTCGAGGTCGATGCCGGCGCTCTTGGCCAGGTCGTCGAGCGGCTGGAGCTGGTTCTTGCTGGAGTAGACGTTGACGTTCTCGGCGACCTGCATGATGTCCGGGCCGCTACCGCCCGCGATCATCGTCTGCACCTTCTGCTCGTACGTCTCGCTCGGGATGAGCTGCAGCGTTATCGAGATCTCGGGGTACTTCTTGACCAGCAGGTCGATGCGCTTCTGGTACGCGGTCTTGTCGGTCTCGCCGCCCCAGACCGTCATGACCAGCTTGCCGCCGCCGTCGCTGGAGCCGCTGTCGCTGTCCTCGCCGCACGCGGTCAGGGTGATGATGCCCGCCGCCGCGCCCAGGCCGAGAAAACCCCGGCGCGAGAATCGCGCCTTGTCTATCGCCATCGCGCTGTGCCCTCCTATTCGCGACCAGCCGCCACCGGACGGCGGGGGCCGTCGGGGAAGGCTGGGGTCTGTGTTGATGGGAGATTTCCGCGCGGTTAAGTGATCGGAAGCCTAAGTTTGTGTTCACCCTTCGTCAAGGGGTTCGAATAACCATTCGGCAACGTGCCCTTGGCAGCTCACGCCACCCCTTCCCATGATCAAGGCGTCCCACAAGTCGCTCTAACGACTTGAGGGACGCCTTGATCATGGGAAGGGGTGGTCAGCGGAGTTCGTGCACCTGGACGGTCTCGTGGCCGGCGAGCACCAGCGTGGCGCCCGGCAACGCCAGACCGGCGACGGCTTGGCCGCCGCCGGTGGTGAACGCCGTCCGGACCGCTCCGTCGGCCAGGCTCCGCACCTCGACGACCTTCCTCAGCGACGACACGGTGATCACGGCCGGTGTGCCGTCCGGCAGCAGCACGCCCGCCAGGGCATCCACGCCGCCGCGGTGGCTCGGGAAGTGTTGACGCTGCGCACCCCAGTGCACGTCCCAGACCCGGACGGCGCCGTCCCCATCGGCATCGGCCGTCAGGGCGGCGGGCATGCCGTCCGGCAGCGTCAGGCACGCGACCGCGGTGATCCAGCCGCCGTGGCCGGTCAGGCTGTGCCGCAGGTAGTTGTCCTCCAGATCCCACACCGTCAGCTGGGAGGAGCCGGCGAGTACCGCCAGCGCCCGGCCGCCCGGCGTGACGATCGCCGCGACCGCCGAGACGTCCTGATCCCCGTCACCGACCCGGCGCAGCGCGACGTTGCGGCGGAGGTCCCACAGCTGTCCACCGCCGGATCCGGCGGTCACCGCCACCCGCGTACCGTCGGGCAGGGTCAGGCTCGCCACCGCCCGGTACTCCCCGTCGCGGACCGGGTGAAGCACCGCGCGTGGCGCGCCGTCCCGCAGGTCCCAGGTCCGCAGGGTGTTGTCCGGGTGGATCGTCGCACCGACCGGGGTGCCGTCCGACAGCACGAGTCCGGCCACCCCGGTCACCGCGCAGTCGGCGCGCAGGGTCTGCTGCCGAGAGCCGTCGCGTAGGTCCCAGACGATGGCCGTGCCGTCGTCGCTGCCGGTGATGGCCACCGGCACGCCGTCGCGCAGGACCAGGCACGTGATGGCCGTGACGCCGTCGCGGTGCCCCGAGAGCTCGAACCGGTGGCTCGATTGGCGGGTCGGCTGGCTCCGATCCGCGAGAATCCCGCCCGGCACCGCATCGAGATCCCGCCCGTGGGCGCGCCGCCGCGCTCTTCGGCCAGGGGAACGGTGACTGAACGCCGCACCGAGGTCCCGCACCGGACCGCGATCACCGGATGGGCCGGGCCGGGCGCGGACCGGTGGCGCCGGTGGCGGAGTTGGCATGGGGGGCGCCGACTCCGCCGGCTCCGCCGGCGACACAGGCGGTGGTGGCGGGGGCGGTGGTGGTGTAGGCGCCGGGGATGGCGCGGCGCTGGGGGCGTTGATCACCGGCGGAACCGGACCGGTCGCCGCGGGTCGGACCGGAGCCGGCGATGGGTACGCCCGTAGGTAGGACGCCAGCGGTGGCTGCGTGCCGTGCGCGGGGAGATCCGCGACCAGGCGCACCAACTCGGCGCGGAGCCTGGCGCCGTACGCTGCCCGGGTTCGCTCGTCGAACTCGCCGAGATCGATGTACCCCTCCGTGAGCGCGGCCTGCAACCACGTCAGCACGGCGTCCCGGTCGGCGTGCGAGGCGCGGTCGCCGCCCGCCGCGGGGGTTCTCGGGTCGGCCGGCGCCAGATCCCGGATCAGGGCCGCCACCTGTGCGTCGCTGGTCGCCGACTCGACGGCGGCGATGCGGTCGAGGCGTTCGGCGGGGGTGAGTACGCCGGCCTCCGTGGCCGCGTCGATACGCGTGATGGCAGCGACCCGCTCGGCCAGGCTCACGCGCGTGTCCAGCCCCGCCACCAAGGGCTGCAACTCGGTGTAGCTGGACGCCTGACGCACCAACGACTCGGCCGTGGCGTACTCCTCGGCATCCATGCGGCCGTCCGCCAAGGCACTCGCCAGCGCTACCAGCGCCCGCTCGCGATCCATTGCGGACGGTCGGAGGTGCGGACCGCTCGCGTCTTGATGGGACGGCAGGTCGGCGAGGACCGGGGCGAGGTCGTTCGACGTCTTCGCCGCGACCACGATGCGCACCCGGCGGTCGTACTCGACCAGGGTCAGCCGGCCCTCGTGGAGGGCTGCCACCAGGACCGCCATCGCCGCCTGGCGGGCCGCGTGGCCAATCCGCGGGCCGGCTGCGTCGTCGGGCACGGCAAAGCATGCTACGCGGTCACCCCGCTCCATGATCAAGGCGTCCTTCAAGTCGTCATAACAACTTGAAGGACGCCTTGATCATGGAGGGTCAGGCGGGGATGGGGGTGGGGTCTTCCGCTGGGTGCGGGGCCGGCTGGCGGCGGGGCTGGCGGAGCAGCACCAGTGCGGTGAGGAAGGCGGCGGCGAGGAGTCCGGCGCCGACGGCGAACGCCAGGTGGTAGCCGCTGGTCAGCGCCGCGGCCTCACGCTGGCCGGTGGCCAGCAACCCGTCGGTACGCGCCGCGGCCAGTGTGGACAGTACGGCGACGCCGAGCGCCATGCCGACCTGCTGCGTGGTGTTGAAGATGCCGGAGGCCAGGCCGGCGTCGTCGTCCCGGGCGCCGGACATGCCGAGCGCGGTCAGGGCCGGCTGGGCGAGCCCGAACCCGCCGGCCAGCAGCATCACCGGGAGCAGGTCGGTGACGTAGTTGGCGTTGACCGGTACCCGGGTGAGCAGCCCCAGCATGACCACGAGCAGCGCGATGCCGGTGAGCAGCACGGCCCGCTCGCCGAACCGCGCGTTGAGCCGCGCCGACACACCCAGGGAGAGCACGCCGATCGCCACCGCGGCGGGGAGCATCGCGAGGCCGGTGCTGGTCGCGCCGTACCCCAGCACTTTCTGCATGTAGAGCGCGGCCAGGATCTGGAACGCGAACGCCGCGGCGACGATCAGGATCTGGACCAGGTTGGCCGCGGTGACGCGGCGCGAGCGAAAGACGCGCAGCGGCATGAGCGGGTTGCGCGCCGTGGCCTGGCGGGCGACGAAGCCGGCGAGCAGCACCAGGGCGACCGCCCCGAAGATGATCTCTTCCCGAACCACCGCGTAGATGCCGGCCATCAGGCCGGTGGTGACCAGGACGGCGCCGGCGACGTCGGCGCCCGCGGCGAGGCCGAGGCCGCGGTCGGCCGGCAGCACGGGTACGGCGAGCGCGATCGCGACGAGCCCGATGGGCAGGTTGATGAAGAAGATCCAATGCCAGCTCAGCGCGTCGGTGAGGAGACCGCCGAGCACCTGGCCGATGGACGCGCCGGCCGCGCCGGTGAAGCTGAAGACGGCGATCGCCTTGGCGCGCTCCTTCGGCTCGGTGAAGAGCGTGACCAGGATGCCCAGGCTGACCGCGGCGGCCATGGCGCTGCCGACGCCCTGCAGGAAGCGGGCGACGATCAGGACGGTGGGGCCGGTGGCCGCGCCCGCGAGCAGCGAAGCCACCGTGAACAGGCCGGTGCCGGCCAGGAACATGCGCTTGCGGCCGATGAGGTCGCCGACCCGGCCGGCCAGCAGTAGGAGGCTGCCGAACGCGATCAGGTACGCGTTCACGACCCAGCTCAGGCCCGCGGGTGAGATGCCGAGGTCGTCCTGGATGGCGGGCATGGCGACGGTGACGATGCTGCCGTCGAGGATGGTCATCAACATGCTGGTGGCGATGACGCCGAGGGCGAGCCAGCGGGAAGTCTTCATACGAGAGACCGTAGCGGATAGTTCCGTTACAGACAATCTCTCTGTGATCTACCTCTTCCATCATGGAAGAGGTAGATCGTAGATAGTCTGTTACGGATCGAAGTTGTATGCTGGACGGCATGACCGCCATGGCGCCGACGCGTACGAGTCCGGACCTGTCGTACCTGCTGGACCACACCAGCCACGTGTTGCGCTCCCAGATGGCGGCGGCGCTCGCGGAGATCGGGCTGACCGCGCGCATGCACTGTGTGCTGGTCCACGCGCTGCAAGAGGAGCGCACCCAGATCCAGCTCGCCGAGATCGGCGACATGGACAAGACCACGATGGTCGTCACGATCGACGCCTTGGAGAAGGCGGGTCTGGCGCAGCGCCGCCCGTCCAGCACCGACCGGCGCGCCCGGATCGTCGCGGTGACCGACGAGGGGGCGAAGGTGGCCGCGCGGAGTCAGGAGATCGTCGACCGGGTGCACGAAGAGGCGCTGGCCGCGCTCCCGGCAGACGAGCGGGAGGTGCTGCTGCGGGCGCTCGGGCGCCTGGTCGGCGGGCACCTGGCTACCGCGGTGGAGCAGGCCCAGCCGGTGCGGCGGGCTCGTCAGCGCACCTAGCCGCCTGCAACGCGATCGTGCCAACTTTTCATGATCAAGGCGTCCCTCACGTCGCTCTAACGACGTTTATTGAGCGCAGGTTTTGTTTGGG
>JBBEWH010000145.1:0-2975 GCA_037414955.1 Actinomycetes bacterium KLBMP 9797 | reverse complement strand
CCCAACATTCATTGATCAGGGCGCCCCACAAGTCGCTATAACGACTTGTGGGACGCCTTGATCATGGAGGGGGTGGGTGTCGGGGGAGCGGGCGTGGGGTGTGGGTTCCTATGCTGCGCGGGTGCCTGTCTCGAAGGAGCGGAAGAAGTTGGTCGAGCGCTGCCAGGCGTACGCGCAGGGCGAGCCATACCCCGGCCTGGACTACGACGATCCCGCCGGGCTGAACTCCTTCGCGCGGGTCATCGAGTAAGGGGGCGAGCGTGGGCACGAAGAACCGGCAACGGCGGCAGGCGAAGCAAAGGGCGCGCGTCGAGCATCAGCGCCGACGGCAGGAACGCGCGGGTGGCGAGCGGAGCGCACCGGTCGGTCCGTTGCCGGCGCACGTGGTGGAGCCGCTCGCGCGGCAAGCCGTCATCGCCCTGCATCGCAGGGACGACGCGGACGCGTGGGAGCACTGCGCCGTGCTCGCGGATGGCGCCCGGTGGATCGGCGGCCAGCGGGCCGTCGACGCGGCGCTGTTCGCCGTGGTGCAGCACGAGCTGACCGCGGCATGGACCCGGGGCTGGCAGCCCGCCGATGTGGTCCGGTTCGTCCGGCGGGAGCGGGGCGCCCAGGGCGGCCGGGTCATCCTCGACGCGATCGCCGCCGAGATGCGGGGATACGCCGCCGCCACCGTCGACGAAGGTTGGGACGCCCAGCTGCGTGCGCTCGACGCGAATGTCTGGTGGGGGCGCGACGATGAATACATTGCGGCGCTGGCCGCGCGCGAGGGGCTCGCGCGGCTGGAGGTGATCCGGCGCCTGGTGGAGGTGGTGCACGCCCTCGCTTACGCCGGGTCGATCCAGATGCTGTGCCCGCCACCCGGCAAAGCGCGCCGTGGCTCCCTCGCCCCCGCCACCGCGACCGGTCGGGCGGCCGACCAGCGCCAGCTCGACCGGGTGCGGGCGTTGCTGGCCAAGGCGGAGTCGACCACGTTCGCGGAGGAGGCGGAGACCTACACCGCGAAGGCGCAGGAGCTGATGGCCCGCCACAGCATCGACTACGCGTTGCTGGCCGCCCAGTCCGGCACGCGCGATGAGCCGACCGGGCGGCGGATCGGCATCGACAACCCGTACGAGGGGCCCAAGGCGCTCCTGCTGGACGCGGTGGCCGGCGCTAACCGCTGCCGGGCGGTCTGGTCGAGTTCGCACGGGTTCGTCACGGTGCTCGGCTTCCCGGCCGACATCGACGCCGTCGAGCTGCTGTTCACGTCGTTGCTGGTGCAGGCCACCACGGCGATGACGCACGCCGGCTCGCGGCGCGACGCCTACGGCCGGTCGACCACCCGCTCGTTCCGGCAGTCGTTCCTTACGGCCTATGCGCAGCGGATCGGCGAGCGCCTGGCCACCGTGACGAAGGAGGCCACCGAGCAGGCCGGTCGCGAGATGTCCGGCCAGGTCGGCGCGGAGCAACTGCTGCCGGTGCTCGCGTCGCGGGAGGCTGCCGTGGGCGCGCTTACCGACGAGCTGTTCCCCACCTTGGTCGGCAAATCGGTGGCGGTGTCCAACCGTGAAGGATGGGCATCCGGCCGGGCCGCGGCCGACCTGGCCCAACTCACCCCACGCCAGGCGGTGGATTCATGAGCCGCCAAGGCGTACAGTTTCTTGTACGTACAGAGTTGCGTACAAGAGGGGGCGTCATGAAGACGATGACTTATTCCGAGTCGCGGGCACGGTACGCCGAGGTGCTGGACACCGTCGTGAACGACCACGAGGAGGTCGTCATCACGCGCGCAGGTCACGAGCCCGTGGTCATCGTGTCTCTTGACGACTACCAGTCTCTGAAGGAGACGGCTTACCTGCTTCGCAGTCCCGAGAACGCCCGCCGTCTGCTTACCTCCATCGAGCGGCTGGAGGACGGGGGTGGTGTCGTGCGGGAGCTGATCGAGTGAAGATCGTCTGGGACGAGAACGCCTGGGAGGACTACGTCTGGTGGCAAACCCAGGACCGCAAGCTCCTCAAACGAATAAACACGCTCATCCAGGACATCGCGCGAAACGGCAACGATGGCATCGGCAAGCCGGAGGCGCTGAAGCACGGCTTTCAGGGCTATTGGTCCCGGCGGATCAACGACGAGCACCGGCTCATCTACAAGGTCGTCGGAGATGAGATCCGTGTAGCACAGTGCCGGTACCACTACCAGTAGGAGTCGTTTGGTGGGCGTCGGGCCGGGTACCTCCCTTGGCACCTTCGGGCACTGATGAGGAGGGGACGATGGCGTCCGACGCGGTGACTTTGATCAAGAATGACCATCGGGTGATGGAGCAGCTTTTCGAGCAGATGCTGTCCCGGAAGGGTGACCGGACGGCGCTACTGAAGGAGTGCATCGCCCGGCTCTCGGCCCACTCCTGGGCCGAGGAGGAGAAGGTATACCCGGCGATCGTGCAGGCCGACCCGCCCGAGGAGGGGCAGGTCTACCACGGCGTCGAGGAGCACCACGAGGCCGAGCAGCTCATGCACAAGCTGGAGGAGATCGACCCGGCGAGCGCTGAGTTCGACAGCACGCTGGTGGAGTTCGTCGAGGCGGTCAAGCACCACGTCGAGGAAGAGGAGACGAAGATCCTGCCGGCCCTGGCCGAGTCGGTCGATCGCATCAAGCTGGAAGAGCTGGGCGCGGCGTTCGAGGAGCGCCGCATGGCGGTGCTGTCCGAGCACGGCTACGGCGCCGACATGCCGCCTGGCGCCAGCGCCCCCGCTCGCAAGGTCGGCGGGAGCGCGGCTGGCGGGGGCAAGGCCGGTGCCACCAAGACCGAAAAGATGACCAAGGAAGAGCTGTACCAGCAGGCCAAGAAGGCCGCGGTGCCCGGTCGCTCGACGATGACCAAGGAAGAGCTGGCGAAGGCCGTCCGCAAGAGCGGCCCCTGACCGCCTTTCCCATGATCAAGGCGTCCCTCACGGCGTTGTAAACAAGGGGAGGGCCGCCTTTTTCATTGGAAA
>JBBEWH010000144.1:0-14627 GCA_037414955.1 Actinomycetes bacterium KLBMP 9797 | reverse complement strand
GTCCCATCAACACGGCGCCCTACACGTCGTTAGAACGACGTGAGGGACGCCTTGATCATGGGAAAGAGGGTCAGGGGGAGGAGCGGTCTAGGGGGCCCCATTCGGGGGACTGTTGGGCGTCGACCAGCTGGACGGCCTCGGTCAGCGCCTCTTCGGCGATCCACGCGATCGGCTGGCGGCAGCGCACGAGCGGCTCGTTGTCCGGGCCGCGGCCGATCTCCGTGCCGCGCAGCACCCACGGGCGCACCCCGGGGCCGCGCAGTTCCCGCAGGTGCTGATAGTCGTACAGGCGGCGGGCCACCCACAGCCGCACCGGCCGCTCGCCCCACCAGGGCTCGATGGTCAGCGGGTTCGCCGAGAGGCCGGGCAGCGTGACGCCGGTGAGCGCGTCCCGGCTGGTCTGTTCGGCGGGCTGGGTCAGGTCGGCGTCCGGCCCGTGCGACCAGCGCACGTACAGGCCGTCGTGGTCCTTCTCGACGAGGTCGGCGAGCTCGTCGAGGTGGTCGATGACCGGCAGGGTCACCGCGCCGCCTTGGATAACCGGGGCATCAGCACGAGCGCGCCGGCGACGGTCAGCAGGGTGGCGCTGAGGACGACGGCGAACCAGCCGCCCGCGTACGCGATCGCTGGCACCGTCGCCCACAGCAGCACGCCGGCGGCGGTCAGCACGCGACCGGCGCGGCGCGGTTCGGAGTTGGCCATCCGCGCGGCGAAGTCGGGGTCCGACGTGCGCAATTGCCGGGCGATCTCGTCGAGCCGGCGCTGGTCATCTCCGCTGATCATGTCTGGGCCCTCCACATGCCTACCCTCCATGATCAGGGCGTCCCGGTAGTCGTGAGAGCGACATGAGGGACGCCTTGATCATGGGCATGACCTGTTGGGTCTGGCTTACCCAGCCGCGAGGGGCGGTATGCGTCCGCTCTGTCCCATATTGGTGATCATCTACCTCGGTCCAGTCTTAGGGCTACCTTAAATCTCTCTGTGGTCCGCATCCGTCACGCCGTGTCGCACGTGGCGTCGATCGGGGTAGTTTGCCCAGGTTGCGCGCCGAGCATTTGGCAAGTTGCAGGGCTGTGGGGGATACAACGCTTGCTTAAGCCGTCATCCAGCCGAAGTCAACCACCTTGAGGTGGCACAGAAGGTTCACTACCGTCCCGTATCGCCGCACTGGGTTGAGAAACGGGACGGTAGATGGCTGACCGGAATGGGCAACGGCGCCAGCCGTACGGTGCTGGGCGATGGGAGGGACAAGCCATCCCTATTTCTGCCGAGCAGGCGCCGCGTAAGCCCCACTCCCACCACTACCGTCCGTATCAGCCCCCACCGCCGCGCCACCGCGCGGCCGGGGAGACGGTGCGGCGGTCGGAGCCACCGGCGCCAAAGGCGTCAAAGGCTCCCAAAACTCCTAACCGTGCTCTCGCGGAGCAGCCGCGCCACCGGGCCCGCGACGGCCGCGACGCCCGCGGTGACGGCCGCGGCGACGTCCGCCGTAAGCAGCGTCCGGTGGGCCGGCGCGGCGCGCTGGTCGCACTGGCCACCCTGATCGCGGGTACGGCCGCCGCCCGCACGCCGCCCGGCAGCCGGTTCGTCAACTGGGTCATCGGTCAGGTCCAGCCGCCCGACTCGTTCGCGGGGAACGGCGCCGACGCCACCCCGGACCGCCCGGCCGGCCAGCAGCCGAGCACGGTGCGCACCTACACCGAAGAGAACGAGTCGTACATGGCCTCGACGGCCGGCGACGCGTTGAAGCGGAACGTGCCGGCCGGTGGCCGCCGCTTCTCCAGCCCGGCCATCGCGGCGCGGGCCACGAAGGTCACGGTGGAGACGGTGCTCTCCAACGACCCGGCCCGGCACCTGGCCAGCCGGCTCACGTTCGGGCCGACGCCGAAGGTCATCGACGACATCAACAAGCTCGGCATCGACGAGTGGATCGAGATGCAGCTCGCGCCCGAGCAGATCCCGGCGACGGAGGCCGAGCAGCGGCTCGCCACCGACCTCGCCACCCTGGACATGTCCATCCCGGACCTGCGCAAGGCCCGGGCTGACCTGGAGGCCAAGGGCGTCCGGGCCGACGAGGAGTACGTGCTGGCGACGATCGCCCGGCAGATCTGGTCCGACCGGCAGCTCTTCGAGGTGATGGTCGACTTCTGGAACGACTTCCTGCACGTGCCGGCGTTCTTCGACGGGTCGCAGGTGCGGCGGGCCTCGTTCGACCGCGACGTCATCCGCCGGTACGCGCTGGACAACTACCCCGACATGCTGGTGGCCGCCCACCGGCACCCGGCGTTCCTCAGCTACCTCGACGGCACGTCCTCCACAAAGGACACGGTCAACGAGAACCTGGCGCGGGAGACGCTGGAGCAGTACACGGTGGGCGTCGACGGCGACTACACCGAGAAGGACGTGCGGCAGGCCGGGTTGCTGCTGACCGGGCTCGGCGTCGAGGACGACCAGTACGTGTACCGGGGCGACCGGCACTACGTCGGCCCGGTGAAGGTCATGGGGTTCAACCACGAGAACGGCTCGGCGGCCGGTGGCGAACGGGCCGTCGAGGAGTACGTGCGCTACCTCGCCAACCACGCCGCCACCGCGCGCGCCGTGGCCACCCACCTGGCCATCCGCTTCGTCTCCGACACCCCGCCGGAGTCCCTTGTGGAGCGGGTGGCGCGCAGCTACACGGTCAACCGCGGCCGCATCAAGCCGGTGCTGCTGGAGCTGCTCAGCTCGTCGGAGTTCTGGGCGGCGGTGGGGCAGAAGGTGCGCCGCCCGATGGAGTACGTGGCGGCCACCTACCGCACGCTCGGCGTCTCGCCGCGGACGCCGGCCGGGTTCACCCCGGCCGACCGCAACCGCACGCCGCTCGTCGAAGGGCTCCAGCAGATCCGGCGCAAGCTCGAGGAACTGGGCCACTTCCCGACCGGCGCGCCGGCCTCCAACGGGTACCCGGACGTCTTCGTCGCCTGGTCATCCGCGGGGTCCATGGTGAACTGCTGGAACGAGGCCGCCGACGCGATCGCCGGCGCGCGCCCGATGTTCACGTACAACAAGCCCGAGCAGCTGGCCGGCGCCCCGCCGGCCGCCGCCGGCGCCTACGTCAACGCCCTCGCCGAGCGTCTCGTCTACCAGAGCCTCAGCGACCGCGAGCGCGACCTGATCCTGAGCGTGGCGGGTCTGCGCGCCGGCGACCAGACCGACCCCACGTTCGGCGGGGCCGTCGTCGCCGTCGTGCGTACCATTCTCGCCTCGCCCCAACACCACCTGAGGTAGGTCTGCCCCATGTCTACCGAGCACAGCCAGCTCAGCCGCCGCGGTCTGTTGACCGGCGCGGCCGCGACGCTGACCGCGCTCGCCACCACCCAGGTGGCCACCGCGGGCGGCGCGTCCGCGGCGGCGGCCGGCGGGACGCTGGTGCACCTGTTCCTCAGCGGTGGGCTCGACGGCCTGAGCCTGGTCGCCCCGATCGACGACCCGGTGCTGCGCGAGGCCCGTCCGGAGCAGTTGCTGCTGACCGACCGCACCGCGCTCGCCCTGGACCGCGAGTTCCGGCTCACCAGCGCGTTCGCGCCGCTGGAGGGGTACCTCAAGGACGGCCACCTCGCGTTCATCCCGGGCGCGTCCGATCCGCGGCTGTCCCGCAGCCACTTCCAGGCCGTCGACGCCTGCAACCTCGGCGGGCTGCCCAAGGACACCGGCGGCCGCGGCTGGCTCGACCGGCTGGTGGACCACCTCGGCGCCGGCACCGCGTTCCGCAGCGTCGGCATCGGCGACACCCTGCCCCGCTCGCTGGTCGGTGCGAACGGGGCGCTGTCGCTCAACAGCGTCGAGGCGCTCAAGCTCAACGGTGAGGCCAAATACGCGGACGCCACGCTCCGCGCCGTGAAGAGCCTGTTCGCCGGCATCAACCACCCGGTGGAGAGCTCGGTGGCGGCGGCGGTCGACGCGCTCGGCGCCGCCCGCACGCTGGCCGCGGCGCCGTACCAGCCGGCGCCCGGCGTGACCTACGAGGACATCGGCGTCGCGTTCCGGCAGGTCGCCCAGCTCATCAAGGGCGGTGCCGGGGTGCGGGTCGCGGCGATCACCAGCGGCGGCTGGGACACCCACGAGAAGCAGGGCACCGCCGACGGCGGCTACCTGCACGCGCGGCTCAGCGAGCTGGCCCAGGGCCTGGCGGCGTTCTTCGCCGACCTGGGCGACCGGGCCGCCGACGTGACCGTGCTGATCTCCAGCGAGTTCGGGCGCCGGGTCGCCGCGAACGGCACCGGCACCGACCACGGGCACGGCGGCGTGGTGACGCTGCTGTCCGGTCGCAAGCTGGCCGGGTCGCTGCTCGGCCGCTGGGACGGCCTCGCTCAGCTCGACGGCGGCGACGTGCCCGAGTTCAACAACCTCTTCGACGTGTACGGCTCCGTGGTGCAGGGCCACTTCAAGCTCACGGACGCGCAGGTGCGCAAGGTCTTCCCCAAGCGCGACTACGTTCCCATGAAGCTCTTCGCCGCCGCGCCATGATCCCTCTTTCATGAACAATGCCTTAGCGGACGCTGCGTCCGTCGATCATGGTCTCTCCGGTCGATCAAGGGAGAAGGCACGTGGTTCGATCTCTGATCGGGTGTTTTTGCCCTTGATCGGCATGGTTTTCCTTGATCGAGGAGGTGGCGGCGGGGGTTGCCGTGTGCGGCAGGTGGGCGCGCTGGCCTTCCGGGCAGTCCGATGTCGCACGACGACTTCAAGATCCGGGCAATGTCCTGGATTTTGCACCGCGACCCGACTGGGCTATCCCGGATGCGCGATGCGAGGGCGGAGGGTGCCGGCCGGCCGGGAGCCGCCCGGCCTGGTGCCGCCAGGTCGCGACCCGGCCGGGCGCGTGCCAGCCCATCGATAACGCCCGAATACTCCCTTCAGGGTCTCGACCCCGACCGCTGACAGCACTACGTTGACCCCTAACATGTGCCCCCCGTTCGCGCGCATCGCGGCGCTACCCCTTCCAACGACCGCAGAGCCGGCCGGTCGCTGGGCTGCGCCCAAGAGGGGAGCCCTTTCAATGCCCACGCGGGTACAGGGGAGCCCTTTTCAAAATTCACGCCCCAGAGGGCTGCCCTCTGGAAAGCGAGGCGGCAGGTCAGGCGGCGCGGCGGAGGGTGGAGGTCTGGCGGGGCAGGGAGCGGCGGGGCGGCCTCGTGACCGCGTTCAGCGCGTCGACCAGCATGGCCTGCACGGCGTAGGAGTCGGGCAGGAGCCAACTGGTCTCCTCGGGCGAGACCGACCAGCGCACCGGGCCCTCGGGCAGCCGCGTGGGCGGTGCCGGCACCCAGGAGCCGGGCCCATGCCGCACCACATCGAGGCTGTCCGCGAGTTCGGGGCGCAGCGGGTCGCCGGGGCGTACGAAGAACATCCAGCGCCCGGTCGGCGCGACCGCGACCGGGCCGCGCACCTGACCGCGCCCGGCGCCGATGACGCCGGCGTAGAGGCGGGCCGCGCCCAGCACGCGCAGGCCGAGGTGGGCCGACACGTCCAGCACGTCGAAGGCCCGGCCGGTCGCGAGCAGCACGGTGTGCGGCCGCTGCCGCCACCAGTCGGCGATCCGTTCGGGGTCGGTGCTGGCCGCCGCCTCCCACGCTTCCAGCGCGGGGTGGCAGCCGATGGTCGGGCAGCCGGGGCGAGCGCAGTCGAAGCGCTCGCCGCCGAGACAGGCGCCCGGCGTCACGGGCCAGTCGTGGTCGGCGAAGCGCAGGGCGGCACGGCGCAGGCGCGTACGGTCCAGCGTCAGTTGCAAGCCACCGGGCCGCGGCGCGGACGACCGCGTGGACCAGTGGACGAATGGCGGGCGGGGACTCCACCGCATCGGTACAAACCTCCCGTGGCGCGGGCCGGAGTCTTATCAGACGTCCGGCGCCGTATCTCGGCACGACACACCGTCGTTGGCCAAACAAGAGAGCCTTTTTTGCAACTTGCACTAGAAATTACGAGCCACGGTCAGCGATCCGGCGCACACAATGTGCGACCAGCCCCAACGGGTGAGGGTCCACCCGGGATCGCAGCGGGCGGGCTCGAGTGCGGAGAGAGGGGCGGACGTGGATGAGCTGCCGATCGGGCGCCGCGTCGCATACTGGCGCGCCCGTCGCAAGATGTCGCAGCAGGTCTTCGCGGACCGACTCGGCAAGTCCAAGAGCTGGGTCGACAAGGTGGAGCGGGGCGTCCGCCGCCTCGACAAGTTCTCGGTGGTCTACGAGATCGCCGACGTCCTCCAGGTCGACGTGACGCTGCTGCTCGGCAAGGAGCCGGAGCGGCGCACCGACAGCTTGAGCTGCATCGACCAGATCGAGGTCGAGGAGATCCGCGCGGCGCTGGAGCGCTACGACCAGATCAGCACGTTCTTCTCCGCGCCGCCCGAGGCCCCACCGCTGACCGAGACGCGCAAGGCGGTCAGCCACGCCTGGCTGACCTACCAGCACGCCAAGTACGGCGTGCTGGCCCGCGCGCTGCCGAAGCTGCTGCGCGACGGGCAGGCCGCCGACATGGCCGGCGACGGCGACGGCGCCCGGGAGTCCGCACACCTGCTCGGGCAGGTGTACCAGATCGCCTCGTCCACGCTGCGCAAGCTGGGCGAGCACGAGCTGTCCTGGCTGGCCGCCGACCGGTCGATCGCGGTGTCCCAGCGGGCCGGCGACACGCTGCTCGCGGGCATCGCCACCTACCGGGTGGGCGCGGCGCTGCTGGCGCTGGGCCGGGCCCGGCCGGCGCTCGAGCTCAACGTCAACCTCGCCAACCGGCTGGCTCCGTGCGAGGCCGCCGAGGCCACCCCGGATCGGCTGTCGGTGTACGGCATGCTGCTGCTCAACGGCGCGATGGCGGCGGCGCGGATCGGCGACAGCGCGACCGTGCGCGACCTCCTGCACGGCGCCGAGGAGGCGGCCCGCGAGTTGGGCAGCGACCAGAATTGCTACTGGACCTGTTTCGGCCCGACGAACGTGGAGGTGCACCGGGCCGCCGCCGCGGTCGAGCTGGGCGACGGCCGGCTCGCGGTGGAGACGCACGAGAACCGGATCGACCCCCTGGCGTTCGCGGCGCTGCTGCCCGAGCGCCGCGCCCACCACTTCATCGACGTGGCCCGGGGGTACGCCCAGATCGGCGACGTCGAGCGCGCGAGCGAGATGCTGCTCGACGGCGACCGGCTGGCGCCCTCGGAGATCCGCTGCCGGCCGATCGCCCGCGAGGTACTGACGGACGTCCTGCGCCGCACCCGCGGCACCCCGCCGATGGCGGTGGCGGAGCTCGCGGAGCACATGGGAGTTGGAGTGTGACCTGGTGAACCGGGGGGTCCTGTATCTGATCGCGTGCGGGTCCCCGGCCGCCCGGGACGCGGGCCGGCTCGTCGCCCTGGCACATCAGGCCGGCTGGGACGTGTGCGTCGTGGTGACACCGGATGGTCGTAAGTTCGTCGACGTGCCGGCGCTGGCGCTGCTGACCGGCCACCCGGTGCGCACGCTCTACAAGAATCCCGGCGACCCGGACGTGCTGCCGCCGGCCGACGCCATCATCGTCGCGCCGGCCACCGTCAACACCATCAACAAGTGGGCCGCCGGCATCGCCGACACGCTCGCGCTGGGGCTGCTGGTCGAGGGGTACGGGCGCGGGCTGCCCATCGTGGCGATGCCGTACACGAACCACGCGATGGCCGCGCACCCCGCGTTCCACGAGGCGATCGAGCGGCTCCGCGGGTGGGGCGTCACCGTGCTCTTCGGCGACGAGGTGCTCGCCCTGCCCTCGCCGGGCACCGGCGAGGCGAACCGCAAGTCGTTTCCGTGGCACCTGGCGCTGGACGCCCTGCACACCATGGTCGGCACGGACAGTCACTCTCATTCCTAGCCAGCAACGCTGGTAGCCTCGCCGCCGTGACCACAACTCCACCCAGGGTGTCTGACGTCCAGGCTGAGCTTGAGCGCCGGTACCCCGTGGCATGGGCGGAGTCGTGGGACCGGGTGGGGCTCGTGCTCGGCGAGCCGGACGCGCCGGTGCGGCGGGTGCTGTGCGTCGTCGACTGCGTGCCCGAGACGGTCGCGGAGGCGGTCGACGCCGGCGCCGACCTCGTGGTCGCGCACCACCCGTTGCTGCTGCGCGGGGTGTCGTCGGTCGCCCCGACGACGTACAAGGGCCGCATCGTCCACCAGCTCATCAAGCGCGATATCGCGTTGTACGTCGCGCACACCAACGCCGACGTGGCCAACCCCGGCGTCTCGGACGCGCTGGCCGCACGGCTCGGCCTGCGCGACCTGCGGCCGCTGCGCCCCGCGCCGGACGCCACCGACGGGCGCGGCACCGGCCGGGTCGGCCGCCTGCCGGCACCCATGACGCTCGCCGAGCTCACCCGCCGCGCGTCGGCCGCCCTTCCCGCGACGGCGTGGGGGGTACGCGCGGCGGGGCCGCCCGATCGTGTGGTGTCCACGGTGGCGGTGTGCGGGGGAGCGGGCGACTCGTTCCTCGCCGACGCGAAGGCCGCGGGCGTCGACGCGTACCTGACGGCCGACCTGCGCCACCACCCGGTCAGCGAGTACCTGGCCGACGGCGGCCCGGCGCTGCTGGACGCCGCGCACTGGGCGACCGAACGGCCCTGGCTGGACGACCTCGCCGCCCACCTGCGCGCCACCTTCGACGTGACGACGGTGGTCTCCGACGTCGACACCGATCCCTGGACCGTGCACTACCCCTCACCGTTGACCTCGCCGTTGCCCCCGCCCCCGAATTCGCCGTTGAAGGAGCCCCATGAAGGCTGACCCGGAAGCCCAGCGCCGCCTGCTCGACCTCCAGGCGATCGACACCGCGCTGGCCCAGCTCGCCCACAAGCGGCGCACCCTGCCCGAGCACGCGCAGCTGGACAGCCTCAACAAGGAGCTGTCGTCCCAGCTGGACGAGCGGGCCCGCGCCCAGGTGGCGGTCGACGACCTGGACCGGGACATCGCGCGGCTGGAGCGCGACATCGAGCAGGTGCGCGCCCGCAAGGACAAGGACCAGGTGCGGCTCGACGCGGGGCGCGGCCCGGCGCGCGAGCTGGAGGCGCTCCAGCACGAGATGGTCTCGCTCAACCGCCGGCAGACCGAGCTGGAAGACCAGGAACTGGAGCTGATGGAGCAGCGGGAGACCGCGCAGGGCGTACTCGATGGCATCGAGGCCCGGCTGACAGCGGCGCGCGAACAGCGCGACCAGGTCGAGGCGCGCCGCGATCAGACCCTGGCCGACATCGCGAAGGAGGAGGAGTTCCGGTCGTCGGCCCGCCAGCCGCTGGTCGCGGACCTGCCGACCGATCTCATCGCGCTCTACGACAAGATCCGGGAGGCGCAGGGCGGGCTCGGCGCCGCGCTGCTGAAGAGCGGGCGGTGCGGCGGCTGCCGCCTCGACCTGTCCGGCAGCGAGCGGGCCCGGGTCCGGGCCGCGGCGCCCGACGAGGTGGTGCGCTGCGAGGAGTGCCGGCGCATCATGGTGCGCACGGCGGAGTCCGGGCTGTGACGAGCCGGTTGCGGGTCATCGTCGAGGCCGACGGCGGGGCCCGCGGCAACCCGGGACCGGCGGGCTACGGCGCGGTCGTGCGCGACGCGGAGACCGGCACGGTACTGGCCGAGCGGTCCGCGGCGATCGGGGTGGCGACGAACAACGTCGCGGAGTATTCCGGGCTCATCGCCGGGCTGGAGGCCGCCGCCGAGCTGGGCGCGGCCGAGGTCGAGGTGCGGATGGACTCGAAGCTCGTGGTCGAGCAGATGTCCGGCCGCTGGCAGATCAAGAACGCCGGGCTGCGCCCGCTCGCCGCGCAGGCGGCCACGCTGGTGCGCCGGTTCGAGTCGGTGACGTACGGCTGGGTGCCGCGCGAGCGCAACACGGCCGCCGACGCGCTCGCCAACCAGGCGATGGATGCCGCCGCGGCCGCGCCCGTGGCAGCCGGTGCGTCGAAGGCCCCGAAGGCGCCGAAGGCTTCCTGGGAGCCGCCGGCCGAGGTGCCGACGCGGCTGGTGCTGGTGCGGCACGGCGAGACGGCGCTGACCGCGCAGGGGCGGTACTCCGGGCGGGGCGACGTGCCGCTGTCCGACCGCGGCGTCGCGCAGGCGCGCGCCACGGCCGCGCGGGTCGCTGCGCTCGTCCCGGGCGCCACAGCCGTGGTCACGTCGCCGCTGTCCCGGTGCGTGGCCACCGGAGAGCCGATCGCCGACGCGCTCGGCGGCGTGCCGGTGAAGGTGGAACCGGACCTGATCGAGTGCGACTTCGGTGCCTGGGAGGGTCAGACGTTCGCCGAGGTCCGTGCGCAGTGGCCGGACGAGATGGACGCCTGGCTCGGCTCGACCGCGGTGGCGCCGCCGGGCGGCGAGTCGTTCCGCGCGGTCGCCACCCGGGTGCGCCGGGCCACGGCGACACTGCTGAAGGCGTACCCGAAGCAGGCCGTCGTGGTGGTCTCGCACGTCTCACCGGTGAAGCTGATGCTGCGCGACGCGCTCGCGGCCGGCGACGCCCTGCTGCACCGCCTCTACCTCGACCCCTGCGGACTGTCTATCGTGGACTTCTGGACCGACGGCAACACGGCGGTCCGCACCATCAACGACACCGCTCACCTCCCATGATCAAGGCGTCCTTCACGTCGTTAGAACGACGTGAAGGACGCCCTGATCATGGGGATCAGCGGGCGCGGTAGAGACCGTCCGCGTACTGCTGGCCGTAGTAGCGCTCGAGCTCTTCGAGGGTTTCCGGCGTCTGCTGCACGCTCTTCACGAGGGCCGCGGTGGACGGCAGCTGGTCGGGGTCCCAGGTCTCCGGGCGCCACAGCGACGAGCGCATGAACGCCTTCGCGCAGTGGAAGAAGATCTGCTCGATCTCGACCACGACGGCGAGCTGCGGCCGGTGTCCCTTGACCACCAGCTGGTCGAAGAACGTGGCGTCGCGCACCAGCCGGGCCCGGCCGTTGATGCGCAGCGTCTCGCCCCGGCCCGGCACCAGGTAGAGCAGGCCGACGTGCGGGTTCGCCAGAATGTTCTGGAAGCCGTCGGCGCGCCTGTTGCCCGGCCGCTCCGGCAGCGCGATCGTGCGGTCGTCGAGCACCAAGGTGAATCCGGGCGGGTCGCCCTTCGGCGACACATCGCAGCTGCCATCGGCGCTTGAGGTCGCCACGAGGCAGAACGGCGACGCCGCCAGCCATTCGCGGTCGCGCTCGTGCAACCGGACCCGTTCCTTGGTGACCGCCCGTGGCATGGGCTCACCCAACAGTTCGCGTAGCTCGTCCGCCGACGTGACCTCGACCATCTCCTCCACCATGGGTTCGACCCTACGCCGGTAAGAATCCGGCCGTCCCGCGCATTTCCTGGCGACAACGTCCTTCGACGAGCGGGAGCCAGGGTGCGATGAGCAGACTCCAACGGGTGGCCAGCGGCGTGACGGCGGCCTTGGCGGTGGCCGGGTCGCTGGTGGCGGTGCGGGATGCCGCAGCGACCACTTCGGACAGAGATCCGGCACCGAGCGGTGCCGCGCGCACGGTCACGCTGCTGACCGGTGACCGGGTGACCGTGTTCGACGACGGCAACTTCACGGTCGAGCCCGGGCCCGGGCGCGACGCGATGACGTTTCTCTCGCGGCGCGCCGGCGGCCGTCTCACCGTGACCCCCGGTGACGCGGTCGGCCCGCTCGGCGCCGGTCAGCTGGACCCGCGGCTGTTCGACGTCACCACGCTGCTGGCGTTCGGCTACGACGACCGGCGGGCCGACCTGCCGCTGATCGTCACCGCCGGGGCGGCCGCGGTACCCGCCGCCGGTGCGGCCGTCGACCGCCGGTTGCCGCGACTGGGCGCGGTGGCGATGCGGCAGGACCGGAAGAAGCCGGGGGAGTTCTGGCGCACGCTCCGCTCCCAGTCGACGCCGGTGAGCCGGGTGTGGCTGGACGGGATGCGCCAGCCGGCGCTGGACGTGTCGGTGCCGCAGGTCGGCGCGCCGGCGGCGTGGGACGCCGGCTACACCGGCGCGGGCGTCACCGTGGCCGTGCTGGACAGCGGCGTGGACGACGCCCATCCGGACCTGGCGGGCACGGTGGCCGCGCGGGCCAACTTCACTGAGGGCTGGGAAGACGACCGCGACCTGACGGGGCACGGCACCCACGTGGCGGCGACCATCGCCGGCAACGGTACGACGTACCGGGGTGTGGCGCCGCGGAGCCGGCTGCTGGACGGCAAGGTGTGCGTCGTGGCGGGGTGCGCGGAGTCGTGGATCCTCGCCGGCATGGAGTGGGCCGCGGCCGAGCAGCACGCCGCGGTGGTCAACCTGAGCCTCGGCGGCTACGACGCGCCGGAGGTCGACCCGCTGGAGCAGGCGGTCAACACGCTGACCGAGCGGTACGGCACGTTGTTCGTCGTCGCGGCCGGGAACGACGGGTTTCCGGAGAGCGTCTCCTCGCCCGCGAGCGCCGACGCGGCACTCGCGGTCGGGGCTGTGGACGGCCACGACGCGCTGGCGAACTTCTCCAGCCGTGGCCCGCGCATCGGCGACGGCGCCATCAAGCCGGACATCACCGCGCCCGGCGTGGACATCACGGCCGCCCGCGCGATCGCGGGCGGGCACACCACGATGTCGGGTACCTCGATGGCGGCCCCGCACGTGGCGGGCGCGGCGGCGATCCTTGCCGAGCGGCACCCCGACTGGGACGCCGGCCGGCTGAAAGCGGCGCTGATGGGCACGGCGAAACCCACGCCGGGCCTGGACGCGTTCGGCCAGGGGGCGGGCCGGGTCGACGTGGCCGCGGCGGTCGGTCAGCCGGTGACCGCCGAACCGCCATCCGTCGACTTCGGTATGCAGCGGTGGCCGCACGGCGACGACGAGGTGGTGACGCGCGACATCGCCTACCGCAACGCCGGATCCGAGCCGGTCGAGCTGGCCCTCACCGTCGAGGGTGCCGCCGGTACCGTCGCGGTGCGCCCCACCACCGTGACCGTGCCGGCGGGCGGCGCCGCGACGGTGACGCTGTCCGCCGACACCCGGGTGGCCGGCCCGGACGGCCGCCTCACCGGCGCGCTCGTCGCGACCGCTGGCGGCCGCGCGGTGCGGACGCCGTTCACGGTGCACAAGGAGATCGAGAGCTACGACGTCACGCTGACCCACGTCGGGGTCGACGGCGCGCCCGCCGGCACCTACTTCGCCACGCTGGACCGCTGGGCGACCGGCGTGGAGTACAGCGTCGTGGGGCAGACCGGCACCGACACCGTCCGGCTCCCGAAGGGGCGCTACACGCTCGACAGCTTCGTCCTGCCGCCGGACGGCGGGGAGCCGCGGGCGAGCCTGCTGGCCCAGCCGGCGCTGGACGTCACCGCGGCCGTGACGGTGGTGGTCGACGCGCGCCGCGCGGTGGCCAGCTCGGTCCGGGTGCCGGACGCGTCGGCGACCCAGCTCTTCGCATCGGTCGGCGCCATGCGAGGGACCGGGGCGGACGCGCGGGAGACACAGTTCTTCGCGGAGAGCTTCGACCAGCTCTACACCGCGCAGATCGGTGGCGACGTCGACGGTTACTCGTCCAGCCTCAACGGTGTGTGGGCCCGGGACGGGGTCTCCTACCACCTGCGGTACGACCGGGCCGGCGGCATGATCTCCGGATTCCACCACACCGTCGCGCGGTCCGAGCTGGCGACCATCGAGGCGACGTACCGGGGCGGCAACGACGACGGGATGCTGAGCACCTGGCATCTGGTCAGCCGCGTGCCGGGTCAGGTGGAGGCGCACGCCCCGACGGTCGCGCTGCCGGTGCGGCAGCCCGGCGCGGTCACGCGCCACGTCAACAACGGCGACGTCGAGTGGCGGTCGACGGCGTACGACCGGACGGACTCGTGCACGTGCGGACGGGTCACCGACCGCTGGACGCGGTACACGCCGGGCCGGGTGTACCGGCAGACCTGGAACCCCGCGGTGTTCGGCCCGGTCCTTCCGCGGCCGGACGATCCCAACACCCGGGCGGTCCGCTCGGGCGACACGATCGCGGTGGACCTGTCGCTCTACGGCGACGGTGCCGGCCGGGACGGGGTCAGCGGGGACGCCGGCAGCACCACGCTCTACCGCGACGGTGCGAAGGTCGGCGCGAGCGCGACGGGCGGGTACGGCGAGTTCGCCGTGCCGCCGGCCGACGCCGCGTACCGGTTGGTCGTGCACTCCGAGCGCGGTGCGCCGTACGCGCTGTCCACGAAGATTGACGTCGAATGGGCGTTCCGGTCCCGGCGCGCGGACAACGCGCGGGTGCTTCCATTGTGGGCGGTGCGGTTCGCGCCGCCGCTCGACCGGCGGAACACGGCGCCCGGCGGGCGGGTGCTCGCCGTACCGGTAACGGTGGAGCCGGCGCCCGGCGCGGTTGTCGGCGAACCGCGCGCGCTCACCGTGGCGGCGTCCTTCGACGGCGGCGCCACGTGGGCGACGGTGCCGGTGCTCGGCGGCGCGGCTTTGGTGCGGCACCCGGATGGCGGCGGCTTCGTCTCGCTGCGCGCGATCGCCCGCGACGCCGCCGGCAACACCGTCACCCAGACCATCACCCACGCCTACCGCTACGCCTAACCTCCCCATGATCAGGGCGTGCCCCCAGGCGGTGTATCGCGTGGTGGGGGGCCCAGGTGATTCGTTGTCAGGGGGGGG
>JBBEWH010000143.1:0-12895 GCA_037414955.1 Actinomycetes bacterium KLBMP 9797 | reverse complement strand
CCCAAACCCCCCCCCTGCCCCGGGCGCCCCACCCGTCTTGAGCCCCCGTGGCGGCACGCCCTGATCATGAGTAGTCCTGCGGGCGTTAGTAGTATTGGGAGTGCGACGGACGAGTCGACCGGGCGGCCGCGTCTGCGAGGTTTCGACCTCGTTGCCGAGGAACGTCCGGACTCCGTAGGGCAGGGTGGTTGCTAACGGCAACCCGGGGTGACCCGCGGGAAAGTGCCACAGAAAACAGACCGCCGGGCCTCGGCCCGGTAAGGGTGAAACGGTGGGGTAAGAGCCCACCAGCGTTCCGGGTGACCGGGACGGCTTGGTAAACCCCACCCGGAGCAAGGCCAAGAAGGGCCGCCACCGCGAGGCGGCGGTCCGCGCAGGCGTTCGAGGGCGGCCCGCCCGATGCCTGCGGGTAGGCCGCTGGAGCCTGCCGGCAACGGCAGGCCTAGATGGATGGCCGCCAGCTGGCGACGTGTCGCCAGCGACAGAATCCGGCGTACAGGTCGACTCGTCCGTCGCGCACCGCACCCGGCCACTGTGGATCGGGTACGCCTTGCGGTGGAAATTTCTTCTCGGGATGGTCGGGGTGGCATGGGGGTCGACCGCCATCCGCTTACCGCCGTGAATCCGTTATCGGATAAGGGTTTTCGCCGACAGGAACGGCTTAGGCGAACGGTGCGCCTTTGTTCGGCAGGCTGTTCTATTGTGGAGACGCTGCCGATTTTTCGGCGGAAAAGGTGGCGGTTGCGCGTTTCGCAGTGCACAGTGATCTCATGACCAGCAGCGGGAGTGGTGGCCGGTACTACTGGTGCCTGCGCCACCACCGCGTCGAAGATGACTCCAACTCGTGCCCGAGCAAGTACCAATTGGGTCCGTACGGCTCGGCTGACGAAGCCGAGCGCGGACTCGAACGGATTCGCGAGCGCAACGACGAGTGGGAAGCAGAAGACGCTCGTTGGTCCGGGGAGGAGCGCTAATTCGGCGCGACCGCTGCCGTCGGCCATCGGGCTGGCGGATCGTCACACGCAAGGAGGAGAGAGAGATGGCCGTAGCGAAGAAGGCCACCAGCACAACGGCCGCGAAACGCGCGGCTGAGCAGAACGCGGCTGAGGAGAAGGTGGCGACCACCCCGGCGACCGAAGCCCCGAAGAGCACCGTGGCCGCGCGCGCCACCACCGCCCGGAAGACCGTCACCAGCAAGGCGGCCGCGGCGAAGAAGGCACCGGCGCGCAAGACCGCGACGACGACAGCCGCGAAGAAGACGGCGGCGACCAAGACGACCACCGCCACGAAGACCACGGCGAAGAAGGCACCGGCGAAGAGGGCTACCGCCACCGCGCCGGCCTCCCGCACGACGGCGAAGAAAGCGCCGGCGGGCAAGTCGACGACCGCACGGAAAGCGGCGGCGAAGAAGACCACGACGGCGCGGAAGACCGCGCCGACCGCAGCGAAGAAGACCACCGCGGCGGCTTCGAAGGCGACCGCCAAGAAGACCACCACGGCGGCGCGGAAGACCACGACGACGGCGGCGAAGAAGACCACCGCCACGTCGACGCGGGCGACCGCGGCGAAGAAGGCGCCGGCCAAGAAGGCGCCCGCGAAGAAGGCTCCGGCTAAGACGACGGCGGCGAAGAAGACGGTCGCGAAGAAGACCACGACCGCCACCAAGGCCGCCGCGAAGAAGGCCCCGGCCAAGAAGGCGACCGCTCGCAAGAGCGCACGCACCGCAGCACGCTAGAACCCCTCATGATCAGGGCGTCCCGCTAGTCTCACGGGTCACCATCGGATCCAGGTAGGAGCCGTGGCGACCAACGACGGAGAACGACCCGAATTCCGGTTCGGGTTACTTGTGGGACGCCCTGATCATGGGTGCGTGGGGCTGGTATGAATGGGCCGTGACGATTCGACGGATCCGCGCGCCCCGCATCGACTTCGGTGCACTGCGCCGGGAGCTGGAACTGCCCGACGAGTTTCCCGCGGCGGCGCAGCGGGAAGCCGACGCGGCGGCCGCGTCCACCCCGCTGCCCAAGGCGGACCGCACCGACATCCCGTTCGTCACCATCGACCCGGCCACGTCCCGCGACCTGGATCAGGCGATGTGCCTGCGACGGCTGCCGGGCGGTGGGTTCCGGGTGCACTACGCGATCGCCGACGTGGCCGCGTACGTGCGGGCGGGCGGCGCGCTCGACGTGGAGACGTGGCGGCGCGGGCAGACCGTCTACCTGCCCGACGAGAAGATCCCCCTGCACCCGTACTCGTTGAGTGAAGCCGCGGTCAGCCTGCTGCCCGATGTCGACCGGGCCGCCGTCGTCTGGACCATCGACGTGGCCGCCGACGGGTCCACTGTGTCCGTCCACCTGGAACGGGCCCGGGTGCGCAGTCGGGCCAAATTGGACTACGTGGGGGTACAGGCGGATGCCGACGCCGGACGGCTGCCCGAGCCGATCGCCGCGCTGCCGGCGCTCGGTGCGCTACTGGTCGAGCGCGGCCTGGCGCGCGGCGCGGTCAACCTGCCGCTGCCCGAGCAGGAGGTCGAGCCGGACGGCGACGGCTGGCGGCTGGTGCTGCGCGCGCCGCATCCGGTCGAGGAGTACAACGCGCAGATCTCCCTTCTCACCGGCATGGCCGCGGCGCAGCTCATGCTCTCGGGCGGGATCGGGCTGCTGCGCACCATGCCGGCGCCGCGGCGCGAGGCGGTCGAGCGACTCCGCACCGCCGCGCGGGCGCTCGGCGTCGACTGGCCCGAGGGGCACCCGGTGGGTCGGGTCGTCGCGAGCGTCGACCCCGCCGAACCCCGCGGTGCCGCGTTCCTGGACCACGCCGCCGAGCTGATGCGTGGCGCCGCCTACACGGCGTTCGACGGCAAGGTGCCCGACGAGCCCGCCCACGGCGCGGTCGCGGCCCCGTACGCGCATGTGACCGCGCCGCTGCGGCGCCTCGCCGACCGGTACGCGACCGAGATCTGCCTCGCCGTCTACACCGACGTGCCGGTGCCGGCGTGGGCCGGCGCGGCGCTGCCGCGGCTGCCCGAGGTGATGGCCACCACCGACCGCGCGGCGTCCGCGGCCGAGCGCGGTGCGGTCGACCTCACCGAGGCGGTGCTCCTCGCCGAGCGCGTCGGCGAGGAGTTCGAGGCGGCGGTGCTCGACCGGGACGACCGGCCCCGGAAGGTGCCCGGCGGCATGATCGCGCTGACCGACCCGCCGGTGCGCGCCCGCTGCGAGGGGGAACTGCCGCTCGGCGAGCGCATCCAGGCCCGCCTGGTCACCGCCGACCCCGCCCAACGCCGCATCCTCTTCACCCACCTCCCATGATCAAGGCGTGCCCCACCGCGGTTTAACCCCGTGTGGGGCGCCCTGCTCAAGGGGGGGTGGCCGCCCAGCACCAGGGCGCCCCACCCGGCTTAATACCGACGTGCGGCACGCCTTGATCATGGGAGCGTGCCGGCCCGTGGCAGGATCCTTCTATGGGATTTGACGCGAACGCACTGCCTGACGTGTCCGGCCTGACCGTGGGAGTCCTTGGCGGCACCGGCGACCAGGGACGCGGCCTCGCGTACCGGTTGGCGCGCGCCGGCCAAGCCGTGCTCGTCGGCAGCCGGTCGGCCGACCGGGCGAGCCAGGCCGCGGCGGAGATCGCCGCCCTGCCCGGGGTGACCCGGGCACCCGAGGGCGGCGACAACGCCGACGTGGCGGCCCGATCCGATGTGGTCATCGTCGCCGTGCCGTGGGACGGGCACGCGGCCACCGTCGCGGCGCTGCGCGCGCCGCTCGCCGGCAAGATCGTCGTCGACTGCGTGAACCCGCTCGGCTTCGACAAGCAGGGGCCGTACGCGTTGCCCGTGCCCGAGGGAAGCGCCGCGCAGCAGTGCGCCGCGCTGCTGCCGGAGTCCCGGGTGTGCGCCGCCTTCCACCACGTGAGCGCGCCGCTGCTGGCCGACCCCGAGGTCGAAAAGGTCGACCTCGACGTGCTGATCTGCGCCGAGGATCGCGACGCCGCGGGCGTGGTGGCGGCGCTGGCCGGCCGGATCCCCGGCATGCGCGGGATCTACGCCGGGCGGCTGCGCAACGCCCACCAGGTGGAGGCGTTCACCGCCAACCTGATCGCCATCAACCGCCGCTACAAGGCCCACGCCGGCATCCGCGTCACCGACCTGTAAACCCACCCTCATGATCAAGGCGTCCCTGTAGTCGTTAGAGCGACTTGAGGGACGCCTTGATCATGGCGGACGAGTCGGATGCCGTAGGCGACGAGCCAGACCACCCACAGCAGCCAGCCGAGTAGGCCGAGGAACCCGAAGCGACCGGGATCGTCGATGGCGAGCGGGGCGAGGGTCGCCGCGCCGAACTGCAACACCGCCGCGACCAACCCCAGGACGTAGTGCCAGCGGGGGGTGAGACCGCCGCGCCGGCCGGCGACGGACAGCCCGGTGAGGGCAAGGGCGAGAAACGTGCCGTTGAGCACGAACAGCCCGTCGTGCAGCGCCCACAGCGCGCCGGTCGCGGTGGCGTCGCCCGCGGATGGCGCGGCGAGGGCGAGGCGGGTCGCGACGATCGCCGTGAAGGTGGCGTTCTGCAGCAGCAGGCCGCCGAACCCGACAAGTGACCAGGCCTCGCCTCGCTCGCGCTCGGCCGGCCACAGCGCGAGGACCGCGCCGGCGCCGAACAGGGTGGCCAGGACCCAGGTGGCCGGACCCAGCGCGGCCGAGACACCGAGGATGTCGCCGTGCCCGCGGAAGAATGCGGTGACGTCGCTGAGGGCGGCGCCGCTGTGTGGCAGGCCGGCGGGCAGGGCGATCAGGTTGCCGGTCACGATCATGGCGGCGAAGCCGATGGCGGCGATGCCGCTGAGGTGCGCGAAGCTGGGTTTACGCAACATGTATTCATTATAGGGAGCGTAAAATGAATGAGGGGCGGCGGCGCTATGACTCGCTGCGCCGCGCGGCGCAGGCGCGCGAGACGCGAGCCGGGATCGCCGAGGCGGCTCGCCAGCTGTTCGTCTCCCAGGGCTGGGCGGCGACGACCGTGCGCGAGGTGGCGCGCGCGGCGGGCGTCTCCGTGCCGACGGTGTACGCGACGTACGGCAACAAGACCGGGTTGGTGCAGGCCCTGGCCGACGCCGCCGACCTCGCCGCGGACGCGGCCCAGATGGTCGCCGAACTGGAGTCGCCGGCCGCGACCCCGGCGCGGCAACTCGCCGCCATGGCCGGCTACGACCGGCGGTTGTTCGAGCGTGCCGGGGACGTGATCGTCTTGGTGCGCGAGGCCGGGCGCACCGAGCCTGACCTGGCGACGGCCTATCGCGACGGTCGCCGCCGCGGCGACGAGACGAGGGTACGGGTCTTCGGGTCCTGGCCCACCGACGTGCTCCGGTCCGGTGTGGACGTGCCCGCCGCCGTCGACGTCTACGCGGCTATCTGCAACATCGACGTCTACCGCACGCTTACCGACGAGCGGAACTGGTCGCCGGACCGGGTCGAACAGTGGTGGGGCGACGCTCTCGCCCGCTAACCCCACCCCCCCCCATCACCACGGCGTCCTTCAAGTCGTTATAACGACTTGAAGGACGCCTTGATCATGGGGGAATACGCGCTGTAACGGCTGTGAAATGTTCCACTAACATCTGACGTGTCCGGTAGTGCTAGTGAGACGCTGGCTCCAGGAACCCGGGGACCGCGAGCGCGGCCTCGAGGCGAGAGGAGACGACGATGTCAGAGCCTGCCCTCTACGGCGGCCCCGCCACCCGACGAGTACGGACCCGCGACCTGATCGCCGCCAAGCAGCGCGGCGAGCGGTGGCCGATGCTGACCTCCTATGACCAGTACACCGCGGCGATCTTCGACCAGGCCGGCATCCCCGTGCTGCTGGTCGGCGACTCGGCCGCCAACAACGTGTTCGGTTACGAGACCACCGTGCCGGTCACCGTCGACGACCTGCTCCCGCTCGTCCGAGCCGTGGTGCGCGCCACCCAGCACACCCTGGTGGTCGGCGACCTGCCGTTCGGGTCGTACGAGGAGGGCCCGACGCAGGCCCTGCGTACGGCGGTGCGGTTCATGAAAGAGGGCGGCTGTCACGCCGTCAAGCTCGAAGGCGGCCGCCGCGTCGCCGACCAGATCGCCGCGATCACCGGCGCCGGCATCCCGGTGATGGCGCACGTCGGCTTCACCCCGCAGAGCGAGCACCAGATCGGCGGCTACCGGGTGCAGGGCCGCGGTGACGCCGCCGAGGACGTGGTGGCGGACGCCCACGCGGTGGCCGAGGCGGGCGCGTTCGCGGTGGTGCTGGAGATGGTGACCAGCGAGGTCGCGAAGCGGATCACCCACGACCTCGCGATCCCGACGGTCGGCATCGGCGCTGGACCGGACACGGACGCGCAGGTGCTGGTCTGGCAGGACATGGCTGGCCTCCGCACCGGCAAGGCGCCGCGCTTCGTCAAGCGGTACGCGGACCTGGCGGGCGCGCTGACCGAGGCGACCCGGCAGTTCGCCGACGAGGTCCGCGGCGGCGAGTTCCCCGGCCCCGAGCACGCCTTCCACTAATCCTCATGATCAGGGCGTCCTTCAAGTAGTTCTTACTACTTGAAGGACGCCCTGATCATGAGGGGTGTTCGCGCCAGCGGTTGGTGATGGGGAGGCGGCGGTCGCGGCCGAACGCCTTGATCGAGATCTTGGTGCCGGGCGCGGACTGGCGGCGCTTGTACTCCGCCATGTCGACCATGCGGAGCACCCGGTCGACGAGGGCGGCGTCGTGCCCGGCGGCGATCAGCTCGTCGCGGCCGTGGTCACCGTCGACATACCCGGTGAGGATCGCGTCCAGTTCGGTGTAGTCGGGCAGCGAGTCGGTGTCGAGCTGACCGGGCCGCAGCTCGGCGCTCGGCGGCTTGCTGATCGAGCTTTCCGGGATGGGCGGCTCGGCGCCGCGCTGCTCGGCATCCGCGTTGCGCCACCGGGCGAGCTGCCACACCAGCGTCTTCGGCACGTCCTTGAGCGGGTTGAAGCCGCCGACCGAGTCACCGTACAAAGTGGAATATCCCACCGCGAGCTCGCTCTTGTTGCCGGTCGTCAGCACCAGGTGGCCCTCCTGGTTGGACAGTGCCATGAGGATGACACCGCGCACCCGGGCCTGGAGGTTCTCGACGGCGAGGCCGGACAGCGACATGTTCGACAGGAACGCGTCGACCATCGGCTGGATCGGCTCGATCCGGTAATCCAGCCCGGTGCGCTTCGCCAGGTCAGCGGCGTCGTCCCGGGAGTGTTGCGACGAGTGTTGGCTGGGCATCGAGACGCCGACCACGCGGTGCGGGCCGACCGCGTCGACCGCGATCGCGGCCACCACCGACGAGTCGATGCCGCCGGAGAGCGCGACCACGACCGAGCGGAAGCCGTTCTTCTCGACGTAGTCGCGCAGCCCGAGCGTCAACGCCTGCCACACCTCGGCCTCGTCGGTGACCCGGTCGGCGATGCCGCCCACCGCCGGTGCGCCATCCACAAAGGACGGCGCGCCCACGGCGACCCGCCGCACGGCCATCTCGCCGAGGTCGCCGGTCGGCGCGTCCGGCGTCGCGGCGGGCAGCGTCAGGTCGTGCACGAGCAGCTGCTCGGTGAACTGCGGGGCCCGGGTCAGCAGCGTGCCGTCGGCGGCGACCACCATCGAGTCGCCGTCGAAGACCAGCTCGTCCTGGCCGCCGACCAGGTTCACGGCCGCGATGGTGGCGCCGGCCTCGGCCGCGCGCCGCCGCATCAGGTCGAGCCGGGTGTCGTCCTTGTTCAACTCGTACGGCGACGCGTTGACGTTCACCACCAGGCCGACCTGGGCGCGGCGGGCGACCGCGAACGGCCCGCCGGCCTGCCACAGGTCTTCGCAGATGGTCAGCGCCACGTCGACCCCGCCCAACCGGATCACGGTGAGCGTGTCGCCGGGCACGAAGTAGCGGTCCTCGTCGAAGACGCCGTAGTTGGGCAGGTGGTGCTTGAAATACGTCGCCGCGACCGTGCCGCCGTGCAGCACCGCCAGCGCGTTGCGCGGCCCCTTGCCGGGCGCGGCGTCGGAGCTGATCCGGGCCGGGCCGTCCGCGTCGAGGTAGCCGACCAGCACCGGCAGGTGGCCGAGCCCGTCCGCGACCAGGTCGGTGGCGAGCCGCCGCAGCGTGGCCACCGACGCCGCCACGAAGGACTCGCGGAACACGAGGTCCTCCACCGGGTATCCGGTGATCATCTGCTCGGGGAACGCCACGAGCTGGGCGCCGGCGTCGGCGGCGGCGCGGCTGACGCGCCGGACCGTCGCGGCGTTGCCGTCGAGGTCGCCGACCGTCGAATTCACCTGGGCGAGCGCGATACGCAGGGTCCGCATGTCTCCATCTTCCCCGGTCCGGCGCGCTACGAACGCTCCGGTGCGGCGGGGATCACGCGCGCCCGGTCCAGCGCCTGCCGGAGGGTGCCCGAGACCAGGTCGGCGTCGACGGCCTCCTGGCCGAGGTGGCACAGCACCGACAGCACCGGACCCACCCGCCCGACCGCGAGGTAGCCGTGCTGGGTGCCGCGCTCGCCGCGGGTGATCAGCCGCACCGCGTACACCTCGTCGCCCACCTGCTGGAGCGCCATCTCGCGCAGGTGCACGCGCACCGCCGTACCGTCTTCTAACCGGGCCTCGAACGCCGGACAGGCCCGCGACGCCGCGCGGAGCTCCCCGAAGGCGCGGTCCGCGCCGGCCGGGTCGAAGAGCGCGAGCGCCTGGCGCAGCAGCGAGCCGTCCCGCTGGCCGGCGTAGTCGGCCAGCGCGCGGTCGGTCGCCCGGCCCATCTCCCACGGGCGCTCGAAGAGCGCCCGGCAGCGCCCGGTGCGATCACTCTCGGTGGTCGGGGACGCGGGCGCGCGGGTCGGGCGGTAGCCCTCGGGCAGGTCGTCGGCCGCGAGCAGCGCGTCCGCCAGCTCCGGCTGGGTCGCGGTGTGCGGCCGGGGCGCCCGCGCCGGGCTCGCGGCCGGTCCCGCCTCGTCGATCACCCGGACGTGCACGACGCCAGCCAGCGCGAGTACGGCGGCCAGCAGGCCGCCCAGCGACAGCCCGCCGAGGATCACCCGCCTGCGCACCATGTTGGTACTAACGTGATGAAGCGGACACGGTTGCGCGACCCGCTGCGCGGCGGCGGCGTGGGTGCCGTAACGTCGGCGTAACGGGGTAAGGGCAAACTCCGACCAGGCTTTGAGTACCGTCCCGAGGGGTTACTAGTGGAGCGTCAGCAGGAGTTCGTGCTCCGCACGCTGGAAGAGCGCGACATCCGGTTCGTCCGGTTGTGGTTCACCGACGTGCTGGGCACGCTCAAGAGCGTCTCGGTCGCACCGGCCGAGCTGGAAGCGGCGTTCGACGAGGGCATCGGGTTCGATGGCTCGGCGATCGAGGGCTTCGCCCGGATCTTCGAGTCCGACATGATCGCCATGCCGGACCCGACGACGTTCCAGGTGTTCCCGTTCGAGGGCGGGGTGAGCGGCGAGAGCGCCCGGATGTTCTGCGACATCCTGCTGCCCGACGGCAGCCCCTCCTGGGCCGACCCGCGGCACGTGCTGCGCCGGGCGCTGTCCAAGGCGGCGGAGAAGGGGTTCACCTTCTACACCCACCCCGAGATCGAGTTCTTCCTCCTGGAGAACGGGCCGACCGACGGCTCGGTGCCGCTCCCGGTCGACGCCGGTGGCTACTTCGACCACACCACCCACGCGGTCGCCCGCGACTTCCGCCGGCAGGCCGTGCTCGCGCTGGAGCGGATCGGCATCTCCGTCGAGTTCAGCCACCACGAGGTCGCCCCCGGCCAGCAGGAGATCGACCTGCGATACGCGGACGCGCTGGCCACCGCCGACAACATCATGACGTTCCGGCACGTGGTCAAGGAGGTGGCGCTCTCGCACGGCGTCCGGGCCACGTTCATGCCGAAGCCGTTCACCGACCAGCCGGGCAGCGGCATGCACACCCACCTGTCGCTGTTCGAGGGCGAGCGCAACGCGTTCCACGACGCCAGCGACCCGATGAAGCTCTCCAAGGTCGCCAAGGCGTTCATCGCCGGCCTGCTCGTGCACGCCAAGGAGTACACGGCGGTCACCAACCAGTGGGTCAACTCCTACAAGCGGCTCTTCCCGCAGGCGCTGCCCGACCGCATCACGGAGTCCCCGGCGTACGTGTGCTGGGGCCACCTCAACCGGTCCGCGCTGGTCCGCGTCCCGGCATACGGGAAGCCCAACTCGGCGCGCGTCGAGGTGCGGTCGCTGGACTCGGCGGCCAACCCCTACCTGGCCTTCGCGGTCATGCTCGGCGCCGGTCTCAAGGGCATCGAAGAGGGATACGAGCTGCCGCCCGGCGCCGAAGACGACGTGTGGTCGCTGTCGCAGGCCGAGCGCCAGGCGATGGGCTACGAGGCGCTGCCGGAGAACCTCTCCGAGGCGATCGACGTGATGGCCGGCTCGGAGCTTATCGCCGAGGTGCTCGGCGAGCACGTGTTCGAGTTCTTCCTGCGCAACAAGCGGGCCGAGTGGGAGCAGTACCGCCGCGAGGTCACGCCGTACGAGCGCCAGCGCTACCTCGGCGCGTTGTAGTCGTTCTCATGATCAAGGCGTCCTTCAAGTAGTCATGACTACTTGAAGGACGCCTTGATCATGGGCGGTTATCCGCGCGGGCCGCGGCCGCCGCCGGGCCCGCCGCGCAGGACGCCCGCCTCGTACGCCTTGAGGATCGCGTCGGCCTCCTGCCGGGTGAGCTTGCCGTCCTTGACCGCCTGGTCGAGCCGGCTCTTGAGCGCGGCCTGCCGGTCGGCCTGGCTCTGCTGGGCGCCCTGGCCGTCCTTCGGCTGATCCTGCGGCTTGAGCTGCTCGCGCACCTTGTCGAGAGCGGCCGCGACCTTGTCCTCCGGGACGCCCAGCTCGGTGGCGAGGGCCTTGGCGAGCGCGGCATCCCGCTCGGCGCGCTGCTGGTCCCGATCGGTCCGCGTGGTCGACGACGAGCCCGAGCCGTCCTCGGCGAACGCCACGGTCGGCGCGGCGATCCCCACCGCCAGGGCGCCTGCGGCGGCCAACCCGGCGAACATCGTCTTCTTCGTTATCGGCCTGGACATCGAACCTCCGGATCTGTGTCGTGAATGGTGGTACCTCGACCGACCCTGAAGTTCGCGCCTGTACTGGACCCGTGGCGCACCTGTCCCGGCGCTGACAATCGCCCGCCGGCGGGTGCGAAATGCACCGAGTTGCCCCACCCCGTCCCCAGCCCCACCACAGCCTTACCCCTCCCCATGATCAAGGCGTCCCTCAAGTAGCCATCTGTGTCCTTGGGGGACGCCCTGTCGTGCGTGAAAATCGGGGTGGTCGCTCGCCGACGTCGTTTCAGCTTGGTGCTTCGAGGCCGGCAAGTAGCCTGACGCCGGGGAGTGTTGATCTTGAGGGCCGTGTCTTGTCGCTTCGAGCACGCGAGTCCGCTTTCTGTTTCTCGGCCCGCTCCCGCGAGCGACCGTCTGGTCTGGTGGTGACGCGGAAGGGCGGTGTGATGCGGGAGATCAGCGAGGAGCCGGTCGAGGTGGCCGCGCGGGTGTGCGCGATCGATATCGGTAAGGCCGGGTTGGTGGCGTGTGTGCGGGTGCCGCACGCCACCGATTCGGGCCGGCGGGTGCAGCAGGTGCGTGAGTACGCCACGGTGACGCCGGCGTTGCTGCAACTGGCCGACTGGCTGCGCGAGCAGCGGGTGGAGTTGGCGGCGATGGAGGCGACCTCGGATTACTGGAAGCCGGTGTTCTACCTGCTGGAGGCGGAGGGGTTCGAGTGTTGGCTGCTTAATGCCAAGCATGTCAAGCATGTGCCGGGTAGGCCGAAGACCGACCGGTTGGACGCGGTGTGGCTGGCCAAGGTCGTCGAGCGGGGCATGTGCGCGCCCAGCCTGGTGCATCCCAAACCGATCCGCCGGTTGCGGGACGTGACCCGCTACCGGCGATCCCTGGTCCGGGAGCAGACTCGTGAGAAGCAGCGGCTGGAGAAGCTGCTCGAAGACGCTCAGATCAAGTTGTCCAGCGTGATCAGTGACGTTCTGGGTGTCTGCGGCCGGCAGATGCTGCAGGCGATGATCGACGGGCAGCGGGACCCGGCGGTACTGGCCGAGATGGCCCAGGGACGGATGCGGCCCAAGATTCCTCAACTGCGGGAGGCGTTGACCGGTCACTTCGACGGTCACCACGCCTACCTGTGCGCCGCCATGCTGCGGCGTATCGATGCCCTCGCGGTGGACATCGCTGACCTCGACGGCCGGATCGAGGAACTGATCGCCCCTTTCGCGGCGGCGGTGCGCAAGCTGGATGAGGTCCCGGGCATCGGTGTGCGCGCCGCGCAGGAGATCATCGCCGAGATCGGGGTGGACATGAGCGTCTTTTCCACCGCCGCCCATCT
The DNA here is from genome assembly GCA_037414955.1 of Actinomycetes bacterium KLBMP 9797. GTDB lineage: Bacteria > Actinomycetota > Actinomycetes > Mycobacteriales > Micromonosporaceae > Phytohabitans. The sequence goes on along the minus strand of JBBEWH010000143.1, from coordinate 492 downwards.
GGTGTCCTGGGCGAAGTTCGCCCCGATCGACAGACAGTCCGCGGGCAAGACAAAGGGTGCCGGCACCGGTAAGGGCAACGGTTGGCTGGCCGGTACCCTCGGCGAGGTCGTGGCCGGGCTGGCCCGGACCGACACCTTCCTGGGCGAGCGTTACCGGCGTCTGGTGGCACGGCGGGGTAAGAAACGCGCGATCGTCGCGGTCGGCAACTCGGTGTTGACCATCATCTGGCATCTGCTGGCCGACCCCGAGGCCCGCTACCGCGACCTCGGGGCCGACTTCCACCAGTCAAAGATCAACAAGCATCGTCGGCGACGCGACCTGATCCGCCAACTCGAACACCTGACCGGGCAGAAAGTCACCCTCCATCCCCAGCCCGACCTACCAGCCGCCGCCTGACACCCCCGAACAGTGGTCAAGACCCAGAGCCCGGCTCCGCTGCGCTACGCCGGGCGCTGCCGCCTGCCCACTCACTCACGATTTTCGAGTCAGCT
>JBBEWH010000142.1:0-37507 GCA_037414955.1 Actinomycetes bacterium KLBMP 9797 | reverse complement strand
CCCCCCCCCGCCCCTTGGTCCGTTCCAGCAGGGCGGTCTGACCCACGGCGTCCCGCGCCGGCCCAACTGGGCGGTTCGGAACAGGGCTCGCGCGTGCCAGGTCCGCCGGCAAAAGGACCGGTCCACCCGGTGGGGGACCTCGGGAATCCGTTCGGTGGGGGACGCCCCCGCCCGGTCCGGTGTTCGACGATGGGCGGCACAGGGATCAAGCCGCACATGGGGGGCCAGCGATGACCCAGGTCTACACCGGACAACCGAGCGGCGGGTCGTGCGTCACCGACCCGCTCCCGCCGCCACACGAGCTGCGGACGGCGGTGCCCTCCGGCGCGCCGGAGCGGGTCGCGGCGGCGCGGCGCGCCGTCGCCGAGGCGCTGGACGCGCCGGACGGCCGGCTGGTGACGATCGTCGGCCCGTGCTCGGTCCACGATGCACAGTCGATGATGGAGTACGGGACCCGGCTGGCCCGGCTCGCGGGTGAGCTGGCCGACGACCTGCTCGTGGTCGTCCGGGCGTACGTGGAGAAGCCGCGCACCTGCCTGGGCTGGCCGGGGCTGTTGAGCGACCCGGGTCTGGACGGCGCCGGTGACGTGGCGCGCGGCGTCGTCGAGGCGCGGCGGCTCATGGGATTCCTCGTGGATCTCGGCCTGCCGGTGGCGTGCGAGTGGCTCAACCCGACCACGCCGGCTTACCTCGCCGACCTGGTGGCCTGGGGCTGCGTCGGCGCGCGCACCGTGGAGAGCCAGCCGCACCGCCAGCTCGCCAGCGGGCTGCCGATGCCGGTCGGGATGAAGAACGGCACGTCGGGGAACACGTCGGCCGCGATCGACGCGGTCCGGGCGGCGGCGGTGGGGCACGCCTACGTCGGGCTCGACGCCGGCGGCACCGCCGCTGTGCTGCGGACCACCGGAAACCCGTACTGCCACGTCGTGCTGCGCGGCGGGGCGGATGGCCCCAACCACACGGAGCCCCACGTGGCGCGGACGGTCGCGGAGCTGCGGGCCGCCGGGCTGCCGGAGCGGCTGATGATCGACGCCAGCCACGGCAACAGCGGCAAGTGCCACGAACGGCAGCCGCGGGTGGCCGCCGAGATCGGCGCCCAGATCGCCGCCGGCCGGCGCGCGATCCGCGGCGTGCTGCTGGAGAGCTTCCTCGTGCCCGGGCGCCAGGATCACCGCCCGGGAGCGCCGCTCCGGTACGGGCAGAGCGTCACCGACGCCTGCGTGGGCTGGGAGGTGACCGTCCGCATGATGCGGGCGCTCGCTTCCGCGGTGCGCGCGCGTCGCGCCTTCCGGGTCCGCCCCCGAGGAGCCTCGCGATGACCGCGCCGGCGGTGCCCGAGGGCTCGCCGGTGGCGGCGCCCATCGGCGGGGCCGGCGCGGCGCCCGGGGGCGGGCCGGTGGCGTTGGTCACCGGCGCGGCCCAGGGCATCGGCGCGGCGGTCGCGCGGGCGCTGGCCCGAGCCGGGTACCGGGTGGCGGCGCTGGACCGCCACGCCGGCCGCCTCGCGGCGGTGGTCGCCGAGCTGACCTGGGGCGGTGCGGCCGCCTGGGCGCACGGCGTGGACGTCGCCGACCGCGCCGCCGTGGAGTCCACGGTGGACGCCGTGGAGCGGCGGGTCGGCCCGATCGCGGCGCTGGTCAACGTGGCCGGCATCCTCCGCGCCGGGCCGGTGACGTCCTATCGCGACGAGGACTGGCTGGGCACCTTCGCGGTCAACACCACCGGCGTCTTCTACGTCTCCCGAGCGGTCGGCGCCCGGATGGCGGCCCGCGGCGCGGGCGCCATCGTCACGGTCGGCTCGAACGCCGCCGGGGTGGCGCGCACCGATCTGGCCGCGTATGCCGCGTCGAAGGCGGCGGCGAGCACGTTCACCAGGTGTCTCGGGCTGGAACTGGCCGGGCGCGGCGTGCGCTGCAACGTCGTGGCGCCCGGCTCCACGGACACGCCCATGCAGCGGGCGTTGTGGGGCGACGCGGGCGGCCACGCGGCCGTCGCCGGCGATCCGGACCGCTTCCGGGTGGGCATCCCGCTGGCCCGGATGGCGCGGCCGGCCGACGTCGCGGACGCCGTGCTGTTCCTGCTCTCCGACCGCGCCCGCCACATCACCATGCAGGAGCTCTACGTCGACGGCGGCGCGTCACTGCGCCTCTGACGGGGAAAGGGATGAGCGCGATGTCAACCTCCACTGTAGATAGATGTACCGGCCCGCTGGACCGGTACCGGCCGGGCACGGGGTTCTACTTCTCGACCCCCGCCGGGCGGGCGCTGGTCGCCCGCGGGGTCCGGGCCCGGCTGGCGGCCGGCCCGCCGGACGCCGTCTCCCGCGAAGCGGCGGCGCTGCTGCGCCGCACCGGCCGGCCGGATGCCCTACTGGTGGGCGCGATCCCGTTCGAGGGCACCGCCGGCGCGCGCCTCCACCTGCCGCACACCGTCCACTACGGACCGTCGGTGGCGGGGGGCGCGGATCGGCCCGCCCGGGGCCCGGCACCCCGCCAGGTCCGCCCGGTGCCGGAACCGGCCGCGTACGCCGCGGCGGTCGCCGAGGCGCTCGAGCGGCTCTCCGCCGGGCCGCTGCGCAAGCTGGTGCTGGCCCGGCGGCTGTGCGTCGAGTCCGGCGCGCCCGTCGACGTCCGGCGGCTGCTGCGGGCACTGGCCCGCCGGGATCCCGCCGCCTACGCGTTCGCGACCGACCTGCCGGGAGGCGAGCCGGATCTGCCCGGTGGCGGCCCGCGGACCCTGGTGGGCGCCAGCCCAGAACTGCTGGTGGCCAAGCGGGGCGAGCGGGTGGTGTCGAACCCGCTGGCCGGGTCCCGGCCGCGCGCGGCGGACCCCGAGGAGGACCGCCGGCGCAGCGGCGAGCTGATGGCCTCGGCGAAAGACCTGTACGAGCACGCGGTGGTCGTCGACGCGGTGGCGCGCGCCCTGCGCCCGTACTGCCGGCGGCTGACCGTGCCGGACCGGCCCAGCCCGGTGGCGACCGCCACCATGTGGCACCTGTCCACCCGGATCACCGGCGAGCTGGCCGACCCGTCGGTCTCGTCGCTGGCCCTCGCCGCGGCGCTGCACCCCACCCCGGCGGTGTGCGGCGAACCCGAACCGCTCGCCCGCGCCGCCATCCGCGAGCTGGAACCGGCCGGACGCGGTTTCTACACCGGCACCGTGGGCTGGTGCGACGCGGCCGGCGACGGCGAGTGGGTGGTCGCCATCCGGTGCGCCGAGGTGCGCGACCGCGAGACGACGCTCTACGCCGGGGCCGGCATCGTCGCCGGGTCCACACCCGACGCCGAGCTGGCGGAGACCGCGGCGAAGTTCCGCACCATGCTGCACGCGCTGGGCGAAGGACTGGAGTGACCATGATGGACGGATGGATCGGCTGGCCGGCGGACCTCGCCGCGCGGTACCGCGCGGCCGGCTACTGGCAAGGCGAGACGCTGGGCGGGTTCCTGGACCGGATCGCCGCCGAGTTCGGCGACCGGGTGGCCATCGTGGACGGTGCCCGGCGGTGGAGCTATCGGGAGCTGGACGCGCGTGCTGGCCGGCTCGCGGCGGGGCTGCGGCGGCTCGGTGTCGCGCCGGCCGACCGGGTGGTCGTCCAGCTCGGCAACACCGCCGAGTTCGCCGAGGTCTGCTTCGGGCTGTGGCGCCTCGGCGCGATACCGGTGATGGCGTTGCCGGCGCACCGCGGCGCGGAGATCGCGCATCTCTGCGCGCACACCGCGGCGGTGGCCTACGTGTTCGCGGGCCGGGGCGCCGCCGGCGCGGCGGCCCGGGTGCCCACCGTGCGATGGGTGGTGGCCGCCGACCGGTCGGCGGGTCCGTGGCTCGCGCTCGACGACCTGCGTGAGGCACCAGGGCCGGACGGGCGCGCGAACGCGGACGCGGGCGGCGTCGCGCTCCTGCAACTGTCCGGCGGCACCACCGGCGTGCCGAAGCTGATCCCGCGCACCCACGACGACTACCTCTACAGCGCGCGGGCCAGCGCCCAGGCGTGCCGGCTCGGCCGCGACAGCGGATACCTGGTGGCCCTTCCGGTGGCGCACAACTTCCCGCTGAGCTCGCCGGGCGTGCTCGGCACGCTCAGCGTGGGTGGCCGGCTGGTGTTCGCCCCGGCGCCGTCCCCGGAGGTGGCGTTCCCGCTCATCGCGCGGGAAGGGGTCACCATCACGGCGGTGGTGCCCCCGCTGGCCCAGGTGTGGCTGCGCGCCGCGGCGGCGCCCCACCCGGACCTGTCCAGCCTGCGGGTGCTCCAGGTCGGCGGCGCTCCGCTGCCGGCGGCGGTGGCCCGCCAGGTGCGGCCGGTGCTCGGCTGCGCGCTGCAGCAGGTGTTCGGTATGGCGGAGGGCCTGCTGAGCTACACCGACCCGGACGACCCGGACGAGGTCGCGGTGGCTGGGCACACCCGGCCGCTGAGCCCCGCCGACGAGATCCGGATCGTCGACGACGAGGACCGCGAGGTGCCGCCGGGCGCGTCCGGGCACCTGCTCACCCGCGGGCCGTACACGATCCGGGGGTACTACCGGGCGGACGCCCACAACCGGACGGCGTTCACACCGGACGGGTTCTACCGGACCGGCGACCTGGCCCGGCGCACCGCCGGCGGCCGGCTCGCGGTGACCGGCCGCGCGAAGAACCAGATCAACCGGGGCGGCGAGAAGGTGGCCGCCGAGGAGGTGGAGCAGCACCTGCTCGCCCACCCAAGGGTGCGCCAGGCCGTGGTGGTGGGCACGCCCGACCCGTTTCTCGGCGAGCGCACCCGCGCGCTGGTGGTGCCGGCGCCGGCGCCGGCCGAACCGCCCAGTCCCGCCGCGCTGCGCGCGTTCCTGCGCGAGCGCGGACTGGCGACCTACAAGATCCCGGACCAGGTCACCTTCGTCGACGCCATTCCGGAGACCGGCGTCGGCAAGCTGAGCCGCACAGAACTCACCGAGGGGGTACCGCGATGAGCGCACTTCGCGTCCAACCGTACGAGATGCCGACCGAGGCCGAACTCCCGGCGAACCGGGTCACCTGGCGTCCGGCCGCCGCCCGGGCGGTGCTGCTCGTGCACGACATGCAGCGGTACTTCGTCGCGCCGTTCGGCGACCGGCCACCCGGCACCGCGCTGGTGCCCACCATCGCGCGGCTGCGCGAGCGCTGCCACCGGCTCGGTATCCCGGTCGTCTACACCCGGCAGCCGGGCGGCCAACCACCCAGCCAGCGCGGCCTGCTGGCCGACTTCTGGGGGCCCGGGCTGGGCGCCGACCCGGCACCGCAGTCCATCGTGGACGAGTTGGCGCCGGCGGCCGGTGACGTCGTGCTGACCAAGACCCGGTACAGCGCGTTCCGCGGCACCGACCTCGAACAGACGCTGCGCGGCTGGGGCCGCGACCAGCTGCTCGTGACCGGCGTGTACGGGCACATCGGCTGCCTGGCCACGGCGTGCGACGCGTTCATGCGCGACATCCAGCCGTTCCTGGTGGCGGACGCGATCGGCGACTTCGGCGTCGATGAGCACCGGACCGCGCTGCGGTACGCCGCGACCCGCTGCGCGGCGGTCACCGCCGCGGCGGCGGTCCTTCGTGACCTGCCGGCGACGGACCCGCGGGCCGACGTGGCCGAGCTGCTCGGCGTCCCACCGGACAGTGTGGACGGCGACGCCGACCTGACCGATCAAGGGCTGGACTCGGTACGCGTCATGGAGCTGGTGACCCGCTGGCGGGTGTCCGGTGTCGACGTGTCCTTTGTCGACCTGGCGGAGCGGCCGACCCTCACCGCCTGGACCGCGCTCCTGGCCGCCCGCGCCGCGGAGGTGAGCTGAGATGGACGTGACCGGTCGCCCGCTCACGGCGGCACAGCTGGGCATCTGGTCCGGGCAGCACCTGGACCCCACCAGCCCGGCATACAACGCCGCGCAGTACGTGGAGGTGCGCGGCCCGCTGCGGATGGTGGAGTTCGAGACCGCGCTCCGCGACGTCCTGGCCGCCGCGGACACCCTGCATCTCCGCTTCCCGCAGGACGACGGCCTGCCGCGCCTGGCGGTGGCCCGGCACCGCTGGCCGCTGACCGTGCTCGACCTGCGCGGCGAAGCCGACCCGTGGGCGGCCGCCCACGCCTGGATGCGGACCGACCTCGCCACCCCGGTCGAGCTCGCCCGCGGGCCGCTGTTCGCGCAGGCCGTCTTCGTGGTCGCCGACGACCGGCACCTGTGGTACCAGCGGGCCCACCACATCGCGCTCGACGGGTACGCCTTCGCGCTGGTCGCCCGGCGGGTGGCGGAGCGGTACACCGCGCTGGTCACCGGGCGGCCCGACCACGGCCGCCTCGACCCGCTCGCCCCGGTGCTGGCGGAGGACGAGCGGTACCGGGCCTCGAACCGCTACGCCGAGGACGGGCGGTTCTGGGCCGAGGCGCTGGCCGGGATGCCGCCGCCGGTGACGCTCGGCGCCGGCGGCGGCGCCGCACGCGACGTCCGGCGGCGCGCCACCGACCTGCCGCCCTCCAGTGTGGACGCCTGGCGCGCGCTGGCGGGCCGGGCCGGCGGCGGCTGGCCCGACGTGGTGGCCGCGGTGGTGGCCGGCTACGCCCACCGGGTCACCGGCGCCCCCGAGATCGTGCTCGGCCTGCCCGTCATGGGCCGGCTCGGCTCGGCGGCGCTGCGCACCCCGTGCATGGCGATGAACATCCTGCCGCTGCGGGTGCCGGTCCCGGCCGGCGCGACGTGGACCGACGTGGTGCGGCAGGTCAGCGGCGCGGTCCGGGCGACCCGGCCGCACCAGCGGTACCGGTACGAGCAGATGCGGCGCGACCTGCGGCTGGTGGCGGGGCAGCGGCGGCTGTTCGGCCCCGTCGTCAACGTCATGCCGTTCGATCACGAGCTGTCGTTCGCCGGGCACCGCGGCGTCGTACACCCGGTGTCCGCCGGACCGGTGGAGGACCTGTCGGTGTCCGTGGTGCCGAGCGAACACCTGCGTCTGGTGGTCGACGCCAACCCGCGCGCCTACGACGAGGAGGCGCTGGCCGGGCACCACGCGGCCCTCCTGGAGCTGCTCGCGACGGTCCCGGCCGACCCGGACCGTCCGGTGGCGCCGCCCGCAGCCCGCCGGGCCGACGTCACGGCGCGCTCCGTGACCGAGCTGATCCTGGACCGGGCCCGGGAGCGGGGCGACGCGCCGGCGGTCCGTCACGGTGACCGCCGGCTCACGTACGCCGAGCTGGTGGCCGGGGCGCGCGGCGTGGCCGCGGAACTGGTCGCGCGCGGCGCCGGACCGGGTACCACCGTCGCGCTGCACCTGCCCCGCGACGCCACCACCATCGTCGCGATCCTGGGCGTGCTGTTCAGCGGCGCCGCGTACCTACCATTGGACCGGCGGGCACCCGCTGCCCGTACCGGCGCGATCCTCCGCGACGCGGAGCCGGCGCTGGTCGTCGGCACCGCGCGCACGGCGGCCGAATTGGGTCTGCCATCGGACCGGGTGCTCTGCATCTCCGATGTGGACGGTGCCGGGGTGGACCCGGCGCCCGCGGACGGCGCGGCCTACGTCATCTACACCTCGGGATCGACCGGGGTGCCGAAGGGCGTCGTGGTCGGCCACCCGGCGCTGGCCGCGTTCGTCGCGGCGGCCGGGCAGCGGTACGGCATCCACGCGGGTGACCGGGTGCTCCAGTTCGCGGCCCCGCACTTCGACGCGAGCGTCGAGGAGATCTTCCTGACCCTGTGCGCCGGCGCGACCCTGGTACTGCGTGACGAGGACACCTCGATCGCCACGCTGCTGGACACCTGCGTCGCGGCCGGCGTCACCGTGCTGGACCTGCCCACCGCGTTCTGGCACGAGCTGACCGACGCGCTGGCGGAGCGGACGGCCGTGCTCCCGCCGTCGGTGCGCACCGTCATCATCGGCGGTGAAGCGGCGCTGCCCGCCCGGGTGGCGCGCTGGCGCCGGACGGTCGGCGACCGGGTCACCCTGCTCAACACCTACGGGCCGACGGAGGCCACGGTGGTGGCGACGGTCGCCACGCTGGCCGGCCCGGGAGCCGCCGCCGATCCGGAGGCACCGATCGGGTGGCCGCTGCCGGGCGTGCGGGCGGAGGTCCGGGACGCCACCGGCGCGCCGGCGGACCACGGCGAGCTTTACCTCGCGGGCGCCCAGCTCGCGGACGGATACCTGAACCGGCCGGAGCTGACCGCCGAGCGCTTCCCGCGCGGGCCGACGGGCGAGCGCTGGTACCGCACCGGCGACCTGGTGCGGCGCCGGGCCGACGGCGCTCTCGTGTACGCCGGCCGCGCCGACCACCAGGTGAAGATCCGGGGGTTCCGGGTCGAGCTGGGCGAGGTCGAGGCGGTGCTGGCCACGCATCCCGCCGTCGGTGCGGTCGCGGCGGCCGCCCACCGGACCGGCACCGACGTGCGGCTGGTCGGATACGTCACGCCGGCGCCCGGTGCCGCCGCCGGGCCGGACCCGGCGGAGGTGCGCCGGCACCTGGCGGGACAGCTGCCGGACTACCTGGTGCCGGCGGCTGTGCTGGTGCTGCCCCGGCTACCGCTCACCTCGACCGGCAAGGTCGACCGGGCGGCGCTCCCGGCGCCGGCCGCGGCCGGTCCACCGGCCGGCGGCGTGCGGGCGGGCGGCACGCCCGGGGAAGAGCTGTTGCGCCGGCTGTTCGCCAGTGTCCTCGGCGTGCCGGACGTCGGGCTCGGCGACGACTTCTTCGAACTGGGCGGCCACTCGCTGCTGGCGGTCCGGCTCGCTGGCCGGGTCCAGGCCGCGTTCGGCCGGCCGATCGGCATGGCGGACCTATTCGCGGCACCGACCGTCGCCGCGCTCGCCGCCCGGCTCGACGCCAGCGGCGATCCGTGCACCTCTGCCGGCGGTGGTCCGTGCGCCTGTGCTGGTGGCGGTCCGTGCGCCTGTGCTGGTGGCGGTCCGTGCGGCGGTGCTGGTGGTGGTCCGTGCGGCGGTGCTCGTGGCGGCCTGTGCTGCGGTCTTGGTGGCGGTCCGTGCGCCTGTGCCGGCGGTGGCGACCCGCTGGCGCCGCTGCTGCCGCTGCGCGCCGGCGGGGACCGGCCGCCGCTGTTCTGCGTGCCGCCCGTGACCGGCCTGGCCTGGTGTTACGCCCCACTCGGCAGCCACCTCAAGCCGGGCCGTCCGATCTACGGCCTGCAGGCGGTGCGGCCACCGGAGCCGGACCCGGGCGCCGGACCGCTGGACGGCTTCCTGGCTCGCATCCGCGCAGTCCAACCGGACGGCCCGTACCACCTACTGGGTTGGTCCGCCGGCGGCGTTCTCGCACACGCGCTGGCCAGCCGGCTCCAGGCGGACGGTGGCCGGGTTGAACTGCTCGCACTGCTGGACAGCTACCCGGGTCCGCCGCCACCGGGCAGCGCGCGCGCCGTGCGGCCGCCGGCGGGCCTCGACGCGGCGACGACGGCGGCCGTCGCGCGGGCGTCCCGGCGCACCGTCGCGCTGCTGCGCCGCCTGCGGCACCCGCTGTTCGACGGGGACGTCCGGCATTTCCGCGCCTCGGTGGGCACCCCCGCCGGGTACCACCCGCACCTCTGGCGGCCCTACGTCACCGGAGCCATCCAGGTGCACGAGGTGACATGCACCCACCGCGCCCTCATCAGTCCAAACCACCTGGCGGAGGTGGCACGCGTCCTGGATACGCCCGTGCGGGGAGGCCACGGACCGCCATGCCGATCAAGGAAAACTCCGCCGATCAAGGGCTCGGGCACACGGTTCGATCTTCGATCCGGCTTCCCCGGTCCTTGATCGGCGGGACTTTCCTTGATCGGCGTCCGCCGAGCACCGGCGTCGGCCAGGGGCTGGAAGCGGCGTCCGGCAAGGGCCAGCACCGGCGTCGGCCGGGGGCTGGAAGCGGCGTCCGGCAAGGGCCAGCACCGGCGTCGGCCGGGGGCTGGAAGCGGCGTCCGGCAAGGGCCAGCACCGGCGTCGGCCGGGGGCTGGAAGCGGCGTCCGCCGAGGGCGGAACCGACGCCGGCCGAAGGCGAAGGCGACCCTCGCCGTAGGCGGCGCGCCCGGCAGACGGGGTTGGCCGGAGACCGCAACGCCACCATAGCGGATAAATCGCCCCGCATGACCTAGCGCGGCAGAGCTCACTTGTCGATCTAGTCGAGTTAGGGCGAAATAGCAACCCCAACTCGACTAGATCCAGACGGCGCGAACGCGCGACGCGCAAGCGCACGCAGTCGAGGGCGGGTCGCGCTCCTGGGCAGACGCCGCCAAACAACGGCCCGGAGAAGGAAAACCCGGCCAACGGGAAAAATCGGCAAGTTTCCGGCACGTTCCAACTACTCTTCGTGCTGTATCGGCCACCTTTCGTATCGAGTCCTGGGGGGACAACCATGACAGGAGTAATCAGCCGGGATGATTCGATCATCCGGCTCATGAGCATCGCACCGCCCGACCGTGACCTGAAGTGGATCAAGCAGAGCCTCCAGGCGGCCATCTCGCTGGAGCTGGCCACACTGCCGCCGTACCTGTGCGCGTTCTGGTCGATCAAGGACCGCTCCATCGCGATTGGACAGACGATCCGATCCATCGTGATGGAGGAGATGGCCCACATGGGGCTGGCCTGCAACATGCTGACCGCGATCGGCGGTGATCCCGACATCCTCGCGGCCGTGCCCACCTATCCCGGGCAGATGCCCGGCGGCGTGAAGCCGGAGCTGACCATCCAGCTCGCCGGGCTGACCAGGGAGCAGGTGGCGGTCTTCATGGAGATCGAGGAGCCGGACTGGCCGCCGGTGGCGCGCATGGACGTCACCTACCCGTCGATCGGTGCCTTCTACGCCGCGCTCGAAGCGGCGTTCACCGAGGTGCGGCCGACCATCACGCCGGTGCGGCAGATGGGCAGCCAGGGAGGCCCGGTCTTCCCCTTCAACAGCCTCGACGACGTGACCGCGGCGATCCGCATCATCCGTGAGGAGGGCGAGGGCAGCCCCGCCGACCCGGACCCCGGCGGCGAACTCGCTCACTACTACCAGTTCGGCGAGCTGTTCAACGGGCGGGCGATCGTCCTGGACCCCGCCACCGGCGAGTGGGGGTACACCGGAGACCCGGTGCCGTTCCCGACCCCGGATCAGCTCTATCCGATGGGCCCGGTGCCGGCCGGCGGCTGGCCCGACCCGGCGCCGGAGGTGGGGGCCAAGCTGGCCGAGTTCAACCAGCTGTACCGGGACATGCTCACCGACCTCAACACCGCGTGGGCGACCGGTGACCCCAGCCACCTGCGCAACGCGGTGGGCAAGATGCGCGGGCTGGCCACGCCGGCGGTCGAGCTGATGGCCATCCCGCTTCCCGGCCCGACCGGGCTCACCTACGGACCCGAGTTCCGGATCTAAGGAGCGGACATGTCGCATCAACCCCTCGCGGCGTTCGTGTCGGTGCAGGACCGGAGCGCGGACGACCCGCGCTCCGGGCACCGCGCGGGCGGTCTGCTGATCGACAGTGACGTGGTCATGGTGCCCCGGCCGCCGGCCGAGGTGCTCGACCCGGGGTACCTCTTCGACGTGGTGATCGTCCCCACCGCACCCGATCAGGGGGACGGGCCGCCGCCGGAACGGATCCGGCCCCGGAAGGTGGTCGTGCAGAGCGTGGACGGCGGCGGCGAGCGGTCGCCCGTCGCCGCGTACATCCTGCTCGAAGCGGCTTCCCGGCACCGCTGGCGGGCCTTCACCCGGGAGGAGGCCGCGCGCCTCAACGACGCGCTCGACGGCTGCGGCGGCGACTACTGGTCGGCGCTGCGCCGATTCGGGATCGTGCCGGACGGGCTCGGTGCCGCGCCGCCCGCCGAGCTGCTGGCGGCGGCGCCGGTCCCGAACGGGGACGCGGCGCTCGCGGCGGACGGCGCGGTCGACCGCCGCGAGCAGGTTTACGGCTCCTATCGAGAACTGGCCGAACGCAAATGCTGTCCCTCACCGAGATGTTGCAAGCAGATGCTGCTCGGCGGATGAGTCCGAGGGGTGTCCTGGCGGCCGCCAGCCGACCGGCGGCCGCCAGGGACGCCGTGCTCGCGCTCCTCGCGGTGGCGCTCGACCTGAGCATGTTCAGCCACGTCGGCGCGGCGGAGCAGCGCGTGCCGGCGGCGATCATCGTCGGGTACGCCGTCGTGGGCTACGCCACCCTGATGCTGCGGCGCCGGGCACCGATGGTGGTGTTCGCCGTGCTGTGGGTGCACAGCATGGTGGCGTTGTTGACGCCGGCACTGACCTACTTCCCCATCGTGGGGATGGTCGTGGCGATCTTCTCGGTGGCGGAGTATCGAGGCGGCCGGTCGGCGCTGGGCGCGCTGGTCGCCTACCTCGCGCCGATGACCATCAGCATCGTGTACACGGTCCGGGCCAGCGACAATCCGTACGGCGCCGCGGTGGCCTGTACGGCGTCGCTGCTCGCGTACGGGGGTGTGGCGTGGACGGCGGGCCGGCTCGTCCGGGTCGGTCGCCAGCTCGGCGAGGCCTCGGCGCGGGAGGCGATCGGCGCGGAGCGGCTGCGCATCGCCCGGGAGCTGCACGACGTGGTGGCCCACTCGGTGACCGTGATGGTGCTGCAGTCGGCCGGCGCGCAGCGGATCGTGGCCACCGACCCGCCCCGGGCCGGGCGGGCACTGGGCGCCATCGAGGAGGCCGGCAAGCAGGCCATGGACGAGCTGCGCCGGATGCTGCGCGTGCTGCGCGCCGACGACCACACCGACACCGAGCCGCTGACCCGAGCCCAGCCGGGCCTCGCCGACCTCGAGCCCCTCGTCGCCGGCTTCCGCGCCGCCGGGGTCCGGGTCCGACTGCGGGCCGAGGGTACGCCGGGCGAGGTGACCGGTGCGGTGAGCCTCACCGCCTACCGGGTGGTGCAGGAGGCGCTCACCAACGTGACCCGGTACGCCCGACCCGGCGCCCGGACCACGGTGGTGCTCGCCTGGGCCGAGCACCTGTTGCTGGTCAAGGTCACCAACGACGGCCCGCCTGCCGCGAACCCCCGGGTGGCCACGCTGTCCGGCGGGTACGGGCTGCGCGGTCTGCGGGAGCGCGTCGATCTGGCCGGCGGGCAGTTGACCGCGGAGCCGGTACCCGGTGGCGGCTTCGAGGTGACGGCGGCCCTGCCGGTGGCGCGGCCGGCCGATGTTCCCACCGCCACGGAGGAAGGGCTGGCGCATGCCGATCCGGGTACTGCTCGCTGACGACCAGCCGCTGGTACGCGCGGGGATCGCGATGCTGCTGGCCGCGGAGCCGGAGATCGACATCGTGGCGGAGGCCGAGGACGGCCTGCAGGCCGTCGCCCTGGCCCGCGAGCGGCGGCCCGAGGTCGTGCTGATGGATGTGCGGATGCCCGGGATGGACGGGGTGGCGGCCACCCGGCAGATCACCGCCGACGACTTCGTCCCGGCGGCGGACGGCCCGGTCAAGGTGCTGGTGCTGACCACGTACCACGTCGATGACGCCGTCTACGCGTCGCTGCGCGCGGGTGCGTCGGGGTTCCTGCTCAAGGACGCCGCGCCGGGGGAGTTGGTCGCCGCCGTCCGGGCGGTCGCGGCCGGCGAGGCGTGGCTGGATCCGGCGGTCGCGCACCGGCTGATCGCCGAGTTCGCCGCCCGGCCGGAGTCGCGGCTGCCGGCGCCCGCGCAGCTCGCCCAGCTCACCACCCGCGAGCGCGAGGTGCTGCGGCTGGTCGCGCACGGCCTGTCCAACGCCGAGATCGCCGCTCATCTCGTGCTCGGCGAGGCGACCGTCAAGACCCACTTCGGCCGGGTGTTGATGAAGCTGTGCCTGCGGGACCGCGCGCAGGCGGTGGCCGCTGCCTTCCACTGTGGACTGATCCAGCCCGGCGACCGCTTGCCACCCCGCCCATGATCAGGGCGTCCCTCAAGTAGTTAGAACTACTTGAGGGACGCCCTGATCATGAGGCGTGGCCCTTCCATCACGTGGCAGGCCACCGCATCCGCCCGGAAAGGCGCCTTGATCATGGGTCGGGGCACTAGCCTGCGGGCAGGACAACGACCACGGGGGTGGCTGATGGTGCTGCGGGAAGCGGGCGCCGGTGCGGCGGCGATGCTGGAGCGGAGTGACCGGGAGCGGCCGGGGCCGCCGGCGCCGGCGTGGCGGCAGAGCCCGATCGAGATCTGGAAGCGTAACGCGGTCCCGGCATCCGGGCGGGTCCCGGAGCTGGCCTACACGGCGACCACGGTCCGCCTGCGCCGCGAGAACCGCGCCGACCCACGCGAGTCCACTGTCTACGCCGAAGTGGCGGAGCCTGGCTCGGGCGGCCACCTGACGTGGCAGGGCGAGCGGTACGACCTGCACAGCGTGCACTGGCACACGCCGTCCGAGCACTCGATCGACGGCCGGTACTTCGCGATGGAGCAGCACATGCGCCACGACGGGCCGGGCGGCCGGATCCTGGTGCTGGCGACGTTTCTCGAGGAGCGGGAGGGTGGCGATGACGGCTTGTTCGGCACGCTGATGCGCGACCTGCCCGCCGGTGACGAGCCGTCACGTCCGCTGGAATTCGACGCCCGACACCTGCTGCCGCACTCACTGGGTTCGTACCAGTACCAGGGCTCGTTGACCACCGCGCCGTTCCGGGACGGCATCCAGTGGGTGGTGCTCGCGGAGCCGCTGGCCGTGGCGCCGGAGAGCGTCGATCGGTTCGTCGCCGCCTTCCCGCGGGGCAACACCCGCGCCGTGCAGCCCCGCTACGACCGCGCCATCCACGCCTCCTCGTGACTGGGCGAGGCCGGCATGCCGCCAGCCGGCGATTGGCTCTCGACCCGGAACGCCGCGCCCGGGAGGGTGGAGATCCGATGCCGTCCTTAAGGAGCTGTGATGCAGGTAGCCGTGGTCACCTTCGACGGGTTCAACGAGCTTGACAGCTTCATCGCTTCCGCGCTGATCAACCGATGCCGTAAGGACGGGTTGGAGGCCTTCATCACGACACCGACGCCGGTGGTCACCTCGATGAACGGCGTCGAGGTGACCGGGCAGCGCCCGATGGAGTTCGTGACCGAGGCCAGCGTCGTGCTGATCGGCAGCGGGGTGCAGACGCGAGACGTGGTCGCCGACGATCGGCTGATCTCCAGGCTGCCGCTCGACCCGTCGCGACAGTTGATCGGTGCGCAGTGCTCCGGCGCGCTGGTGCTCGCGCGCCTAGGGCTGCTGGATGGCGCGCCGGCGTGCACAGACATGATGAGCCGGCCCTTTGTCGAAGCCTGCGGCGTCACCGTGCTGGACGCGCCGTTTCACGCCGAGGGGAACATCGCTACGGCCGGCGGCTGCCTGGCGTCGCAGTATCTCGCCGCGTGGGTGATCACCCGCATGCTCGGCGAGGACTCCGCACGCGACGTCCTCGGCTACGTGGCTCCGGTCGGCGAAAACCACGAGACTGTCGAGCGCGCCATGCGCGCCGTCCACGCGGGCGAAATCGCACTGCGCTGAGTCGACCCGCTACCGCCGCGAGGCGCGATCACCCCGACCATGATCAAGGCGTCCTTCAAGTAGTTCTAACGACTTGAAGGACGCCTTGATCACGGGGAGGCGGGGGAGGGCGGTGCGGAGGGCGGCGCCCAGCAGCAGGCCGGCCACGCTGTCCGTGAGCCAGTGATAGCCGAGGTAGGTCACGGCCGCGAACACGATGACCACCGGCGCGACCAGGATGGCGCGCCGGGTCCGCGTGCCCAACGGCCCGCGCGACAGGCGCTCGACCAGCAGGACCACCACCGGGTACCAGATGAGCGTGTTGACGACGTGCCCGGACGGGTACGACCAGCCGGCGTCGTTCGCGAACAGCTCGACCGCGTCGCGCCAAGGGGCGTGCGGCGCGGATCGGTCGGTCAGGATCTTGAGCGGCACCACGACGACGTAGCTGGTGGCCGCCGTGACCAGGACCAGCAGCACTGGACGGAGCGTCCGGTCCCGCACGGCCAGCAACGCGGCCAAGACCAGGAGGATCGACGCGATGAGGTTGGCCGAGCCGAGGAAGTAGAGGCCCTTCGCCGCCAGTCGCAGCGGCTCGGGCCGGTGCGCGTCGACCCAGTCCCGGACGGCGATGTCGGCATCGAGGAACGCGCCACCCGCCAGCGCCGCGGTCAGCGCGGCGAACCCCGCCGCGAAGGCGGCCGGGACCCACCAGCCACGCCGGTCCATCCATCACCCCCGCAGTTTGTTCCAGTATCTGCGATCGGGGCATGAGGGTTCGAAGTGGAGTCGAAGCGGGTTCGAAGTGGGGTTGGCTACCTTGCAAGGGCCTGCGGCTCCCCCAATCGCCCCCCGGGGAGCCGCTCGCCGTTTGCCAATCCATTCCTGGCCGAGCATGATTCGGACCCAGGAGGGATCGGTGTGCGCTACCACGTGCTCGGACCGGTCGTGGTCCACGGCTCCGGCGGCGACGAGTTGGCCCTGGGCGGCCCCAAACCACGATCCTTGCTGGCCGCGCTGCTGTTGCACGCCAACCGGGTGGTGTCCGAGGAGCGCCTGATCGCCCTCGTGTGGGGCGACGAGCCGCCGCCGACCGTCCGGGGACAGGTGCAGGTGCACATCTCCGGGCTGCGCAAACTCCTCGGTGCCACGGTAATCGTCCGGCGTCCCCCCGGATACCTCATCGATGTACACCCGGGGGAGCTGGACCTGCGCGAGGTCGAGGAGGCGGCGGCCCGGGCCCGCGCGGAGTTGGAAGCGGGGCGGCCCGCGGCCGCCGCGACCGAACTGCGCGCGGCGCTCGCGCGGTGGCGCGGCCCGGCGCTGGGTGGGGCGACCGAGCCGCTGGTCACCCACGAGGGTCCCGGCCTGCACGAGCGGCGGGTGAGCCTCCTGGAGGAGCTGTTCGACGCGGAGGTCGCCGCCGGCCGGCACGCGGCCGTCGTGGCCGAGGTCGCCGACGCGGTACGGGAAAACCCGTTCCGGGAGCGCCTGCACGCCCAGCTGATCCTGACGTTGCACGCGTGCGGCCGGACCGCCGAGGCGCTGGACCGGTACGCGGACATCCGGGACCGGCTCGCCACCGAGCTGGGCGCCGAGCCCGGCCGGCTGCTGCGCGAGGCGCACCTGCGAGTGCTGCGGGACGACGCCCCCGCGGGCGGCGCCCGGGTCGCGGAGCACCGCACGGTGCCCCAGCAGCTTCCCCTCGACCTGCCTACGTTCGTCGGCCGCGGCACCGCACTGGCCCGGTTGGACGAACTGGCGGGTCAGGTGGGCGGGCCGCGCATCGCCGTCGTCGTGGGCACCGCGGGCGTGGGGAAGACCACGCTGGCCGTGCACTGGGCACATCGGGTCCGCACGCTCTTCCCGGACGGCCAGCTCTACGTGAACCTGCGCGGCTTCGACCCCGGCGGTGTGGTGACCGATCCGGCCGACGCGGTGCGCGGGTTCCTGGACGCCCTCGCCGTGCCCGCCGACCGGATGCCCACCAGCCATGGGGCGCAGGTCGGGCTCTACCGCAGCCTGCTCGCCGGGCGGCGCGCCCTGATCGTGCTGGACAACGCGCGGGACGCCGAGCAGGTCCGGCCGCTGCTGCCCGGCACGCCCGGCTGCCTCACGCTGGTTACGAGTCGCGCCGACCTCACCAGCCTGGTCGCGGCCGAGAGCGCGCAGCCGCTGTCACTCGACCTGCTCCCGGCCGGGGAGGCCCGCGAACTGCTGGCTCGCCGGCTCGGCGCGGACCGGCTGGCCCGCGAGCCGGAGGCGGTCGACCGGATCATCGCCCGCTCCGCGCGACTGCCGCTGGCGTTGGCGATCGTCGCGGCCCGCGCCGCCACCAACCCGGACTTCCCGCTCGACGCGATCGCCGGCGAGCTGCGGCGGGGCGGCGAGCTGGACGCGCTCGACGCCGGCGAGCCGGCCACCGACGTGCGCACGGTTCTCGCCAGCTCCTACCGCACGCTCAGCTCGCCGACCGCCCGCGTCTTCCGGCTGCTGGGCCTGCACGGCGGGCCGGACATCACCGCCGCCGCGACCGCCAGCCTCGCCGGGGTGCCGGTGCGGGCGGCCCGGCAGGCGCTCACCGAGTTGACCCGCGCCCACCTGGTCGCCGAACACCTTCCCGGGCGCTACGCGCTGCACGACCTGCTGCGCGGGTACGCCGCCGAGCTGGTCCGGCGGCACGACGGCGACGACGAGCGCCGGGCCGCCACCCAGCGGCTGCTCGACCACTACCTGCACACCGCGTACGCCGCGGACCGGCTGCTCAACCCGCAACGCGACGTGATCGCCCTGACCGAGCCGGGACCGGGCGTCACGCCGGAGAGCCCGGCCGACCAGGTGGCCGCGCTGGCCTGGTTCACCGCGGAGCACCGCGTCCTCGTCGACCTGGTCACCCAGGCGCCCGCCGACTCCGACGGGCACGTGTGGCGGCTGGCCTGGGCCATGACCACGTTCTTCGACCGCCGCGGCCATCGGGACGACTACGTGGCCACCCACCTGGCCGCGCTGCGCGCCGCCAGCCGCGAGGCGGACCTGCTCGGCCAGGCGCACGTCCTGCGCAACCTGGCCCGGGCGTGCTTCCGGCAGGGCAAGCTGCCCGAGGCGGACCGGCACCTGCGGCGGGCGCTCGTGCTCTACGCGGAGGCCGGCGACCCGATCGGCGAGGCGCACACGCACGGCAACCTGTCCTGGGTGCTGGAGCAGCAGGGCCGCCCCGCCGACGCGCTGATCCACGCGCAGCGGGCGCTCGGGCTGTACAAGGACGCCGGCGACAAGACCATGCTGGCGAACGCGCTGAACACGGTGGGCTGGCTCAGCGCGCTGTCGGGCGAGCACGAGCGGGCGCTGGAACACTGCGAGCAGGCCCTGGCGCTGCTGCAGGCCAGCGGTGACCGCTTCGGCGAGGCGTCCACCTGGGACAGTCTCGGCTACATCCACCACCAGCGGGGCGACCACGAACGCGCCGCGGCGGCGTACCGGGACGCGCTGGACATCTTCCGCGAGGTGGGTGACCGCACCAACGAGGCCCGCACGCTCGCGCGCCTGGGCGACGCCCGCCGCGACGCCGGCCGCAAGGCGGACGCGGAGCACGCCTGGCGCCGCGCCGCCGCGATCTTCGACGAGCTGGGCCACCCCGAGGCCGCCGACGTCCACGCCCGCCTCGCGCGTTGATCGAGGAAGAATCGTGGCTATCGAATCCTAATAAATCCGGACATCATAGCCACGACTCTTCCTCGATCAACGGGGTGGGGTCAGCTCTTGAGGGCGCCCTTTGCCAGGTCGGCGACGAAGTTTCTCGCGAAGAGGACGAACATCAGGATTAGCGGGGCCATCGCCAGTAGGGCGCCGGCCATCACCATGCTGTAGTCCAGGCCGTTCGCCTTGTTGAGCTGGGCGAGGGCGACCTGGAGCGTGAGTTTGTTGGGGTTCGTGAGGACCACGAGCGGCCAGATGTAGTCGTTCCAGGCGGCGATGAACGTGTAGATGCCCAGGAACGCCAGACCGGGACGCATGACCGGCAGCCCGACGTGCCAGTAGAGCCGGAAGAAGCCGGCGCCGTCGATCCGCGCGGCGTCGATCAGCTCGTCGGGTACCGCGCCCTGGATGTACTGGCGCATCCAGAAGATGCCGAACGCGTTGGCCGCGGCCGGAATGATGAGCGCCTTGAGGTCGCCGACCCAGCCGAGCCAGGCCATCGTGGCGAACTGCGGGATGATCGCGAGTTGGACGGGCAGCATGAACGTGCCGAGCAGCACGCCGAAGAGCACGCGCCGGCCGGGAAACGCGAACTTGGCGAACGTGAAGGCCGCGAGCGAGTCGAAGAACAGCACCAGCGCGGTGATGCTGGTCGCGACGATCAGCGTGTTGGTGAGCGGCACCAGGAAGTCGATGGTGTCGAAGACCCGGCCGATGTTGTCGCCGAGGTGGCTGCCGAAGGTCAGCTTGGGCGGGAACTTGTAGATGTCGGCCGTGGTGTTGGTGGCCATGACCACGGTCCAGTAGAGCGGGAAGAGCGACACGACGACGCCGGCCAGCAACCCCGCGTGCAGGAAGATCCGTCCAGACTTCATCACTAGCGCTCCCGTCGCTGGACGAGCCGCCAGTTGATGGCGGCGAAGAGCAGGACCACCAGGAAGACCGCCCAGGCGATGCTGGCGCCGTAGCCGAAGTCGTTGTTGTCGAAGGCCTGGTGGTAGAAGTACAGCACCATGGTCAGGCCGGCCTGGCCGGGGCCGCCCGAATTCGGCGTGGTGGGTGTGTCCGGCAGCATGACCTGCGGCTCGGTGAAGGTCTGCAGGCCGGTGACGGTGGAGACGATGACCGTGAAGAGGATGACCGGCCGCAGCATCGGCAGCGTGATCCGGAAGAATGTCTGCACCGGTCCGGCGCCGTCGATCTTCGCCGCCTCGTAGAGGTCGCCGGGGATCGCCTGCATGCCGGCGAGGTAGATGATCGCGTTGTAGCCGGTCCACTGCCACGTGATCAGCGTGGCGATAGCGATCTTGATGCCCCAGGGCGTGCTGAGCCAGGCCGCCTCGGGCAGGTGCAGCCAGTGCAGCACCGCGTTGACGAAGCCGTAGTTCGTGCTGAACACCGCGCCGAAGAAGATCGCCATGGCGACCAGCGAGGTGATGTTCGGTACGAAGTAGGCGAGCCGGTAGAAGCCCTTGAACCGGACCGCCGAGTTGAGCATCGCCGCGACCACCAGGGCCAGGCACAGCATGGGTACCGTCGACAGCACCCAGATCACGATGGTGTTCCGCAGGGCCAGCCAGAACGTGCTGTCGTCGACCAGGTACCGGAAGTTCTCCAGCCCGACATACCGCATCTCGCCGAGGCCGTCCCACCGGTGGAACGCCAGGTAGAGCGTGAACAGCACCGGGAAGAGGCCGAACACCGCGAAGATCACGTAGAACGGCGAGATGGCCAGGTACTGCGGCCAGTACCGCAGCAGGCCGCGCGGGCGCCGGCGCGGGGCGTGCCGGCTGCCGGGTACCGGCCCGGTCGCACCACCCTGCGACCGGGCCGGAGTCTCCAGAGGAGGGGTACCCAAGGACGTCACGTCACTTGACTCCCAGCCGTTCCCCGGCCTTCTTCGCCGCGCTGACCGCGTCGGCCCACGCGTCGTCGGATTTCTTGCCCTTCGCCTCCACATTGGTCAGCTCCAGGAAGAACGGCGCCTTGACCGCCGCGTCGTAGGGGCTCTCGTACGCGATCGGGATCTTCTGCGCGGCGGGCCCGAACACGTCGATCGTCTTCTGGCCGCCGAAGAACTCGTCGGCCTTGGTCATCTCCGCCGACGTGTACACCGCGGGCATCGCCGGGAAGATCGACGCGTCGGCGTAGCTGCGGGCGAGGTTGGCCTGGTTCAGGATCCAGCTGACGACCTCGAACGCCTTCTCCGGGTTGCGGCACTCCTTCGGCAGGCACAGGAACGAGCCGCCGTTGTTGCCCGGTCCGCCCGGCGCCGCGGCGACCCGCCACTTGCCGGTCGTGTCCGCCGCGGCCGACTTGATGTCCAGCGCCTGCCACGCCGGGCCGACGATGCTGGGCAGCGTGCCGGCGTTCAGCGCGGCGTTGAAGTCCTG
This sequence comes from Actinomycetes bacterium KLBMP 9797, assembly GCA_037414955.1. Lineage (GTDB taxonomy): Bacteria > Actinomycetota > Actinomycetes > Mycobacteriales > Micromonosporaceae > Phytohabitans. The sequence continues at coordinate 16,021 of JBBEWH010000142.1, read as the reverse complement.
GCTGCCGGACGCGGTCTTCGAGTCGATGCCGAGCTGGAGCGGGCGCAGCGCGAGGTCCCAGGCCTTGCGCACGTGGTCCTGGTCGCCGATGAACGCGTTGTTCTCGTCGACGAACCGCTTGGTGCCCTGCCCGATCATCAGGTCGAAGAGGTTGTTGGCGTCCACCACCATGTTGGCCTTCGGCACCTTCTTCTTCAGCTCGACGCCGGCCGCGAAGAAGTCCTCCCAGGTCGACATCGCCGCCGCGACCGCCGCCGGGTCGGTGGGCAGGCCGGCCTTCTCGTACACGTCGGCCCGGTAGTAGAGCGCGGTCGGCCCGATGTCGATGGGGAAGCCGATGGTCTTGCCGTCGGGGGTGGTGGCCTGCCGCCACTTCCACTCGAGGTATTCGCTCTTGAGCTTGTCGAAGCCGAGCTCGTTGAGGTCGAGGAAGCGGTCGGCCTGGGCGAGGAAGGAGGCGATGTCCTCGCCCTTGATGCCGGTGATGTCGGGGATGCCGGACCGGCCGGTCATCGTGGTAAGCAGCTTCTCCTTGAAGGTGCCGCCGATGATCGACGGGGTCAGCTTCACGTCGGTGAAGTGGGTGGACGCGTCCGTGACCACCTGCTTGCTGAGGCCGCCGTCCCAGTACCAGAGCGTCAGCTCGGTGCCGGAACCCGAGCCCGACGACGAGCCGGAGTCGGCTTCGCAGGCCGAGAGAATGCCCATCGAGGAGCCGGCGAAGCCGAGCGCCCCGAGCTGGAGCAGGCGTCTACGGGAGAGGTCCATTGTATACAGTCCTATCGTCGTTCGGGGGTGAGTTCGTCGAGGAACGCGTAATCGGGGTCGGCGTGGGTGGTGCGCCACGCCGCGATGTCGGACCAGGTGGGTGCCGCGGCGGCACCGCCGAGGTGGCGTACCGAGAGCGCGGCCGCCAGGTTCGCGAACCGCAACCGGTGTGCCAGCGGCCAGCCGCCGAGGGTGGCGACGATGAAGGCGGCGCCGAAGACGTCGCCGGCGCCGGTGGTGTCGCGGGCCGCGACCCGTAGACCCGGCACGTCGGCCGACTCGCCGGTGGTGGCGTCCACCGCGAGGGCGCCGTCGGCGCCCCGGGTGACCACGGCCACGGGTACGAGGTCGGCCAGCTTGCGCAGTGCGGCGGTGGGGGAGTCGGTGCCGGTGTAGCGCATCGCCTCCACGTCGTTGGGCAGGAAGGCGTGGCAGTGGGTGAGCTGTTCGAGCACCTCGGGGGTCCAGGTCTCGGACGGATCCCAGCCGACGTCCGCGAACACCAGGCTGCCGTTCGCCTGGGCGCGGGCCAGCCAGTGCTGCTCCCACTCACCGATGTGGACCATCGCGGCACGGCTGGGCGGTGGTTCGCCGATCAGCTCGTCCGCCGGCACGGGTGGGGGGCGACCATGGGTGATCAGGGCGCGGTCGTCGTCGTACGCGAGGCTCACGGTGACCGGGTGCGGCCAGTCCGGGAACCTGCGGGAGCGGGTCAGGTCGATGCCCTCGCCGTCCGCGAGCGCCGCCCAGCACAGCTCGCCGAAGCGGTCGTCGCCGAAGGCGGCGGCGAGCGCGGTCCGGGCGCCGAGGCGCCGCAGCGCGACGGCGAAGTTGGCGATGCCGCCCGGCCCGGTGCCCATGTCGTCCGTCCACACCTCGGCGCCGAGGGTGGGCGGCTTCTCCAGGCCGGTGAAGACGAGGTCGTAGAAGAGCAGGCCGGCGAGGAAGACGTCGAACGTCTCCGCGTCTTCACGCATGACTCCTCCTCGCTCAACCCCGTTCAAGCATGCGCAAGATTGTGCACGCTTGCTCAAAGCTTGGCAATAGTCGCCCAAGATCGCTCATTCACATGAGCGAGGTTGAGTGATATCGTCGCCGCGTGCTTCCCCAACAGCGCCACGAAATGATCGTGCGAACCCTGCGGTCCGCCGGCCCGGTCGCGGTGAACGAGCTCGCCGACCGGCTCGGCGTCAGCCAGGCGACGATCCGGCGCGACCTCGTGCTCCTCGACCGGGAGGGCCGGCTCACCCGGGTGCACGGCGGCGCGGTCTCCACGACCGACAGCGACGAACCGTTCGCCGACGTCGCGACCGTGCGGGTGCGCGAGAAGGACGCCCTCGCCGAGCGCTGCGCGAGCCTGGTCGAGGATGGCGAGACCATCCTGCTCGACATCGGCACCACCGCGCACCGGCTGGCCCGCCAGCTGCACGGGCGCTCGCTGTCGGTCATCACCAGCAACCTGGCGGTCTACGAGGAGCTGCAGGACGACCACGACATCCAGCTCGTGCTGCTGGGCGGCATGGTCCGGCGGCAGTACCGCTCGCTGGTCGGCTTCCTCACCGAGGACGCGCTCCGCCAGGTGCGCGCCGACCGGCTCTTCCTCGGCACCAGCGGGGTGCGCCGGGACGGCCAGGTCATGGACACGACGGTCGTGGAGGTGCCGGTGAAGCGCGCGATGATCGCGGCCGCCGACCAGGTCGTGCTGATGGCCGACGCCAGCAAGTTCCCGGGCACCGGCATGGCCCGGGTGTGCGGGCCGCGCGATCTGGACGTGGTGGTGACGAACGCGGACGCCGATGCGCACACGTGCGCGGCATTGCGCGAAGCTGGCGTCGAGGTCGTGCACCCATGAGGCTCACCATCCTCGGCGGCGGCGGCTTCCGGGTGCCGCTGATCCACCAGGCGCTGCTCCGCGACACCGGCCCGGGCCGGGTCACCGAGCTGACGCTGCACGACGTCGACGCGGGGCGGCTGGCGGCGATCGCGCGGGTGCTGCGCGACCAGGCTTTTGTTGGTGGCGGGCCGGTGCGGATCACGCTGACCACCGATCTCGACGAGGCGCTCACCGGCACCGACTTCGTGTTCTCCGCCATCCGGGTCGGTGGACTGGGCGGCCGGGCCATCGACGAGCGGGTGGCGCTCGACGAGGGCGTGCTGGGCCAGGAGACGGTAGGCCCGGGCGGCGTCTCGTTCGCCCTGCGCACGCTCCCGGTCGCCATCGACGTCGCCCGCCGGGTCGCGGCCGTGGCCCCGCAGGCGTGGGTCATCAACTTCACCAACCCCGCCGGCCTCGTGACCGAGGCGATGTCCGCCCACCTCGGCGACCGGGTGATCGGCATCTGCGACTCGCCGGTCGGTCTCGGCCGCCGGGTGGCCCGCGTGCTCGGGCTGGACCCGGCGCGCGCCCACTTCGACTACGCCGGTCTCAACCACCTCGGCTGGCTGCGCGGCGTCCACGTGGACGGTGTCGACCACCTGCCGCGCCTGCTGTCCGATATGGACGCGCTCGGCTCGTTCGAAGAGGGCAAGCTCTTCGGCGCCGACTGGCTACGGGTACTCGGCGCGGTGCCCAACGAGTACCTGCACTACTACTACTTCACCCGCGAGGCTGTGACGGCCGGCCGGGCGAGCGAGACCCGGGGCGCGTTCCTGCAGCGGCAGCAGGAGCAGTTCTACGCGGGCCTCGCGCGGGACACCGACGGCGCGCTCACGGCCTGGCGGCGCACCCGCTCCGAGCGCGAGGCCACATATATGGCCGACACCCGGGAGGGTGAGCGGGACGCGCTCGACATCGGATCGGGCGGCTACGAAGAGGTCGCGCTCGCGCTCATGCGGGCGATCGCGCACGACGAGCGGACCACGCTCATCCTCAACGTGCGCAACCGATCGGCGCTGTCCATCCTGGACGATTCGGCCGTGGTCGAGGTGCCCTGCGTGGTCGACGCGCGCGGTGCCCGCCCGCTGCCGGTCGACCCGCTGTCCGAACACATGGCCGGGCTCGTCTGCGGCGTCAAGGCCGTCGAGCGCGCCGCCATCGAGGCCGCCGTCTCCGGCTCGCGCGCCGCCGCGCTGCGCGCGCTCGCGATCCATCCGCTCGTCGACTCGGTCACCGTCGCGCGGCGGATCCTGGACGGGTACGTCCAGCGCCTGCCCCAGCTCTCGTACCTGCGCGCCTAGTTATTTGGAGTCCCACCGTGCACGACAACCGCCGCCTCGTCGAGGAACGACTCGACCGCATCCTGCGCCAGCGGATCCGGCCGGCGAAGTACGCCGCCGGGGTGCCGCTGACGATCGAGGCATGGCAGGTGCCCGGCGAGCCGGTGCCGGTGACCGAAGCGCTCGCGGCCGAGTACGAGCCGTTCGCCGCCGGCGACGCGTGGGGTCCGCCGTGGTCGACCACCTGGTTCCGGGTACGGGGCACCGTGCCCCCGGAGTGGGCGGGGCGGCGTGTGGAGGCGGTCTTCGATCTGGGGTTCGTCGGCGACTGGCCGGGTAACCAGGCCGAGGCGCTGGTGTACGACCTGGGCGGCATACCGATCAAGGGCATCGCGCCGCGCAACACGTACCTGCCGGTGGCGAACCCGGCGCGCGGCGGTGAGGAGGTCGGGCTGCTGCTGGAGGCGGCCGCCAACCCCGACATCCTGGCGAACGGCTTCCTGCCCACCCCGCTCGGCGACAAGGCGACGGCGGGCGACGTGCCGATGTACCGGCTGGCGACCGCCGATCTGGCCGTGCTCGACGAGGAGGTCTGGCAGCTCGGCCTGGACCTCGAGGTGCTCTCCGAGCTGATGCGCGAGCTGGCGCTCACCGACCCGCGGCGGCACGAGATCCTGCGCGCCATCGAGCGGTCCCTCGACGCCCTCGACCCGCAGGACGTCGCCGGCACCGCGAGCGCGGCCCGCAAGGAGCTGACCGCGGCGCTCGCGGCGCCCGCGCACGCCAGCGCGCACACCATCTCGGCCGTCGGGCACGCGCATATCGACAGCGCCTGGCTGTGGCCGCTGCGCGAGACGATCCGCAAGTCGTCGCGCACGTTCGCCAACGTGACCGCGCTGGCGCGCGAGTACCCGGAGTTCATCTTCGCCGCCTCCCAGGCCCAGCAGTACGCCTGGGTGAAGGAGCACCAGCCGGCGATCTTCGCGCGGATGGTCGAGGCGGTGCGGGCCGGGCAGTGGATGCCGGTGGGCGGCATGTGGGTCGAGTCGGACGCCAACCTGCCCGGCGGCGAGGCGCTGGCCCGCCAGCTCACGCACGGCAAGCGGTTCTTCCTCGACGAGTTCGGTGTGGACTGTGAAGAGGTGTGGCTGCCCGACTCGTTCGGCTACACCGCCGCGTTCCCGCAACTGGCCCGGTTGGCCGGGATGCGCTGGTTCCTCACCCAGAAGCTGTCCTGGAACCAGGTCAACAAGCTGCCGCACCACACGTTCTGGTGGGAGGGCATCGACGGCACCCGAGTCTTCACGCACTTCCCGCCGATCGACACCTACAACTCCGAGCTGACCGGCGACGAGCTGGCGCTCGCCGTCCGTAACTACGCGGAGAAGGGGCGGGGCACCCGCTCGCTGGCGCCGTACGGGCACGGCGACGGCGGGGGCGGACCGACCCGGGAGATGCTGGAGCGCGCCCGCCGGCTGCGCTCGTTGGAAGGCTCGCCCCGGGTGGTGCTGGAGAATCCGGCCGACTTCTTCCGCACCGCCGAAGCCGAGTACCCCGACGCCCCGGTCTGGTCCGGCGAGCTGTACCTGGAGCTGCACCGGGCCACGTACACGTCGCAGGCGCGCACCAAGGCCGGCAACCGGCGCAGCGAGCACCTGCTGCGCGAGGCGGAGCTGTGGGCGGCCACCGCAGCGGTCCACAGTGGCTTCCCGTACCCGTACGAGGAGCTCGATCGGCTGTGGAAGATCGTGCTGCTGAACCAGTTCCACGACATCCTGCCGGGCAGTTCGATCGCGTGGGTGCACCGCGAGGCGGAGGCCACGTACGCCGCGGTGGCAGCCGCGCTGTCGTCGATCATCGAGTCGGCCCTGGCCACCCTGGGTGGTGGCGTCTACAACGCCGGGCCGCTGCCGCGTACCGACGTGGTGGACGGCGCTCTGGTCGAGGTGCCCGCGCTCGGCGCTGCAAGGAAGGGCCCCTTATTAACGCATAGCGATGGGAAGGGTCCCTTCCTCACGTCAGAGCCGGTGGTGGTGACCGATCGGTCGCTCGACAATGGGCTCGTCCGGGTCGAGATTGATGACGATGGGCTGTTCACGTCGGTGCGCGATCTGGTCGCCGACCGGGAGGTGCTGGCCCCCGGCAGCCGGGGCAACCTGCTGCGGCTGCACACCGACCTGCCGAACCACTGGGACGCCTGGGACATCGACGAGCACTACCGGCGGCAGTACGTCGACCTGACGGCGGCGGCCGACATCACGGTCGTCTCCGCTGGGCCGCTGGTCGGTTCGCTGCGGGTGTCGCGGAGCTTCGGCTCGTCGACCCTCACCCAGACCATCCAGGTGCGGGCGGGCAGCCGCCGGATCGACCTCGTCACCGAGGTCGACTGGCACGAGACCGAGAAGCTCCTCAAGGCGGGCTTCCCGATCGACGTCCACGCCGACCGCTCCACCGCCGAGATCCAGTTTGGACACGTGCACCGCCCGACACACACCAACACCGGCTGGGAGGCGGCCCGCTTCGAGGTGTACGGGCACCGCTGGGTGCATGTCGGCGAGCCCGGGTACGGCGTGGCGCTGCTGACCGACTCGACGTACGGCCACGATGTCGGGCGGCACACCCGGGACGGTGGCGGGACCACCACGACGATCGGGCTGAGTCTGCTGCGCGCGCCCCGGGTCCCGGATCCGGAGGCGGACCAGGGGCGGCACCGGTTCACGTACGCGCTGCTGCCGGGCGCCACGATCGCCGACGCGGTCGCGGAGGGGTACGCGCTGAACCTGCCGCTGCGGGTCGCCGCGGGGGATGGCGAACCGCCGGCGCCTCTGGTCACTGTGGACAATCCCGCGGTGGTGGTGGAGGCGGTCAAGCTCGCCGATGACCGCAGCGGCGACGTCGTGGTCCGGCTGTACGAGTCGCTGGGTGGCCGGGCGACGGCGACGCTGACGGCCGGTTTCGGCCTGGCCGCCGCGGAGGTGGTCGATCTGCTCGAGCGCCCGCTGTCCGCCGCGCTGCCCGGCGCCGACGGTGCCGTACCCCTCAGCCTCCGCCCGTTCCAGATCCTCACCCTCCGCCTCCGCCCTTCCTCATGATCAAGGCGTCCTTCAGCAACCACAGGACCCGGGCGACAAACACGTCGTAAGAACGACTTGAGGGACGCCTTGATCATGGTTTAGCCGATGAGTAGTGGCTCGGGCTTGGGCTCGGGGGTCACCGGGGGGAGGTGCTGCTCGGGGCGGCCTTCGACGTGCAGTTCCGGCAGCAGCCGGCCGAGCGCGGCCGGCATCCACCAGGTGGCGCGGCCGAGCAGGTGCATGACGGACGGCACGAGCAGCATGCGCACCACGGTCGCGTCGACGAGGATGGCGGCGGCCATGCCCACGCCGATGACCTTGAGCACGACGTCCGGGCTGGGCACGAAGGCGGCGAAGACGGCGATCATGATGGCGGCGGCCGCGGTGACCACCCGTCCGGTGCCGGCAAGCCCTTCGGTGATGGCGCGGCCGTTGTCGGCGGTGCGGATCCACGCCTCACGCATCCGGCTGACCAGGAACACCTCATAGTCCATGGACAGTCCGAACAGGACGGCGAACATCAGCACCGGCACGAACGCCGGCAACGGTGTCTCGGTGTCGATGCCAACCAACTGCCCGGCCCAGCCGCCCTGCAGCACGAGGGCGACCACGCCGTACGCGGCGGCCACCGACAGCAGGTTCATCGCGGCCGCCTTCACCGCGATCGCGATGCTGCGGAACGAGGCGACCAGCAGCAGCATCGACAGGATCACGACGCCGGCGATGAGCAGCGGGATGCGGCGGGCGATGTTCTCGGTGCTGTCGATGGAAGTGGCGGTGACACCGCCGACGCGCACGGTCGTACCCGTGTCCCGGGTGGCGTCCGGGATCGTCGTGTCGCGTAGCCGGTGTACCAACTCCTCGGTCTGTGCGTCCTGCGGGCCGGTGGTGGGCACGACCGTGACCACGGCGGTGTCGCCGGCTGGGTTGAGCTGCGGCGGCGTCACCGCCGCGACGCCCGGCGTCGCGGTGAGCGCCGCACCGAGCCGCTCCAGCGCGGCCGTGTCGCCGGCGCCGGACAGCTCCACGGCCAGCACCAGCGGGCCGTTCGCGCCCGGGCCGAAGCCGGTGGCCAGCGCGTCGTACGCCTGCCGGGTGGACGTGTTCTCCCGGTTGTTGCCCGCGTCCGGGAAGCCGAACCGGACGCCCAGGAACGGCGCGGCGAGGGCCAGCAGGATGGCCAGGCCGCCGAGCGCGGCGATCACCCGGTGCCGGTGGACCAGCCGGCCCCAGGCCACCCACCTGCGCCCGGGCTCGAGGTGGCCGCCGACGGCCACCTCGACCGGCCGGCGGCCGAGCGGCAACCGGAGCCGGTCGACGTGGCGGCCGAGATAGCCGAGCACGGCGGGGAAGAGCGTGACGCTGGCGGCCATGACCACGAACACGCCGAGGATGGTCACCAGCGCGGCGCCGCGCATGAAGGACAGGCCCATCGCGAACAGGCCGAGCATGCTGACCACGACGGTGCTGCCGGCGACCAGCACGGAACGGCCGGCTGTGTCGAGCGTGGCGACGGTCGCCGCTTCCGGGTCCAGCCCGGCGGCCCGCCACTCCCGGAACCGGGTCACCATGAGCAGCACATAGTCGATGCCGATCCCGATGCCCATCATCGTGGCCAGGGAGGTCGACCAGTCCGGCGCGTCGACGAAGCGGAGCACCAGGCCGGTGAGCGTGCTGCTGACCGCCAGACCGGCCACCGCGACGACGATCGGCAGTCCGGCGGCGACCACCGAGCCGAAGGTCAGCAGCAGGATGACGGCGGCCGCGAGCAGGCCGATGCCCTCGGAGCCGATCTCGCCCTGCTCGGCGCGCTGGATGGTCTGACCGCCGAGCGCGACGTCGAGCCCGGACCGGTCCGCACCGTCCGCGATCGCCAGCATCCGCTCGCTGTCTTCGACCGGCATGTCGTTGGGGTTGTCCACGTCGAGGCGGAGGTGTGCGATGAGCGTCCGCCCATCCGGAGCGATTCCGCCGGGCGCGCTGAACGGGTCGTCGACGCCCGCCACGTGCGGAACGGCCGCCAGCCCGTCCAGCAGGGCTTGGATCTCGGTGCGGGCGGCCGTGATCCCGCCGTCCGCCCGCACGACGACGTCGACGCTTTCGCCGGCCTGGCTGGGGAACCGGTCTCGCAACAGCTCTTGCGCGGCCTTGGAGTCCGATCCGGGTGCCGAGTAGTCCGCGGCGAAGTCGCCGCCGAAGGCCGTCGACAGGCCGGCGGCGAGCGCGAGCGCGGCCAGCCACAGCAGCATGGTGCGGCCACGGCGGCGGTAGGCGAGCCGTCCGATCCGGCCCAGCGGGCCGACCCGTTGCTCGGTGAAGTCGTTCATGGTCCCACCTAACGCGAAGGGGCGTCATCTTCGTTACGGCTCATAACAAACACGATGGAGCTTCACTTGTCAAGCGCCTTCACGTCTGTAACGATGCTTAACGGATTGGCAATGAGGAGGAGCGATGAGCCCGGCCCAGCGCGCGGCGCCCCGTCGCGAACGAGCGCGCGCCGCGACGATCAACGAGATCAAGGACGTCGCTCGGCGTCTCATGCGAGAGAGCGGCGTGGACGCCGTGCGGTTCACCGACATCGCCAAGGCCATGGACATGACCCCGCCCGCGCTCTACCGGTACTTCGCCGACCGGGACGAACTGATCAGCGCGCTGATCGCCGACGCGTACGAGGCGTTGGGGGCTGCCGTGGCGCAGGCTCGGGCGGAGGTGCCGCCCGGCGACATCGCGGCCGCCTGGGTCGCGGCCGGGCAGGCCTACCGGCGGTGGGCACATGCCGAGCCGCAGCAGTTCGCGCTGATACTGGGCCTGCCGCTGCCCGACTACGCGGCGCCGGAGGACGGCGTCACCACCGAGGCCGCCGGCCGGGCGATGTCCGAATTATCGTCCCTTTTCGTCGAGGCGCTCCAGCGGGGAGAACTGCGTCCACCGCTCATTCGGGACGTCCCGCCCGCCGTGGCGGAGTGCGCCCTGCTCAAGGCGAAGCACAGCAACTCCGTTTCACCGGAGAGTTTCCAAGCCATGCTGCACGGGTGGGCGGCGCTGCACGGCTTCACATCACTGGAGGCGTACGGCCATTTCGACTGGATGGGGCCTGAGGCGCGCGACGCGCTGTTCCTCGGACAACTCCGACTAATCGCCGAAACCGCCGGCCTCCCGTACTAACCTCCCCGATCAAGGCCCTCCTCGCCGATCAAGGGCTGAGGCACGTGGTTTGATCTCTATACCGCATGCCTAAGCCCTTGATCGGCGGGGAAGGCCTTGATCCACGCGGGGATCCCTGCGGATCGTGCGGGATCATGCGGGGGAGGTCGTGGGGAGGGCGAAGCGGGCGGCGAAGGCGGACATCTGGTCGTGTTGCTCGGCCGGGTCGGTTCCGGTGGCAGTCACGACGATGCGGGTCACGCCCTGTGCGGTGTACGCCTCCAGCCGGTCCGGGGTGAGCTCGATCGAGCCCCAGCGCGTGTACTCCAGCGCATCAGGGTCCCGCCCGGCCGCGGCCGCGGTCGAGCGCGCGAGGTCGAGCTGCCGGGCGCGCTCGTCGGGCAGCAGCGCGCCGCCGGCGAAGTAGCCGTCGCCGCGCAGCCCCACCCGCCGTGCCGCCGCCCGGCTCGACCCTCCGATGTGGATCGGTAGCACGCTGTCCTGATATGGCTTGGGAAAGCTGCACATGCTGTCGAAGTCAAAGAACTCGCCGTGGAAGCTGACGCCCTCCGGGCCGCCGGCCCAGAGCAGCCGCAGCACGTCGATGGCCTCGTCGGTGCGCCGGCCGCGGGTGCGGAAGTCGACGCCGGTGGCCTGCGCCTCGCCGGGCAGCGTGCCCACTCCCACCGTGAGCAGCCGCATCCGGCCCCGGGACAGCGCGTCGATGGTGGCCAGGCGCTTGGCGAGCACGACGGGATGGTGGTAGGGCAGCAGCAGCACGCCGGTGCCGAGCAGGATCCGGTCGGTCGCGGCGGCGATGAAGCACAGGCATTCGAGCGGGTCGGCGATCGGCAGCGTCGTCGGCATCTCCATCGTGCCGAGCATCGCGCCGGGATAGAGCACGATGTGCTCCGGTACGTACAACGCCTCGAAGCCGCACGCTTCCGCGTGCCGCGCGTAGTCGATCATGCGGTCCGGGTCGACGCCGTTGAAGGTCGTGCTGTAGCTGATCGCGAACTTCACGCCGACCGCCTCTCCATCGCCTGCTCGAGTTGGCCCCGCAGTTCCTGGCGTACCGCATCGAGCCGGCTCATGAGGGCCTCGACCTCGACGAGCTTGCGGCGCAGCACCAGCACCGAGTCGGGGCAGACGTTTCCCGACGGGTGGCCGGCGCGCAGGCAGGCGACGAACGGCCGGATGTCGTCGAGGCCGAAGCCCGCCGCGAGCAGGGCCCGGATCTCGTGCACGACCCGCAGCTCCGCCTCGTCGTAGACGCGGTAACCGTTGGCCGAGCGCCCCGGCTGGACCAGCCCGTGTGACTCGTAATAGCGCAGCGCGCGAGTGCTCGTGCCGGCCCGCTCCGCCAACTCGCCGATCAACATCGGACCAAGCTATTCCTTGACGCCGACGTCAAGGCAACGTGTTGACGGTCACCGCCCCCATGATCAAGGCGTCCCTCAAGTCGTTCTCACGACTACAGGGACGCCTTGATCATGGGCGAGGCGCGTTTGGCAGTCGGGACAGCGGCCACAGTGGAAGCTTTCCGTCCGGCCAGGCGGAGAGTTGCGCCCGAAGAGCCTCGTACTCGGGGTCGTCGGTGTCATCGGAGGCCCCGACGTACTCGTCGAGGAAGCGCGCGACGACGTCGGCCTCCACCACATCGCCCGACGGTGCCCACGCGATCAGCAGCATCCCGCGGACCCGGTCCGCCCCGGGCCGCAGGGCGGGCTGGAAGTACCAGAGCGGTAGCAGCCGGGCGCCCAGTCGGTCGTAGAACCGAAGCCGGGCCACCGGGTCGCCGTGCGGGCCGGCGGCATGGGCCCGGGGGTCCTCCACCTCGGCCAGGATGAGCGCCTCGGGCGCGCGCTGCCGCCAGCGGGCCAGCTCGGCGCCGAGCAGCTTGCCGCCGAAGCCTCCCGCGCGCAGGCCCGGCCGGACCGCCAGATAACTCAGCAGCAGCACGCCGCTGTCCGGGAACAGGTCACCGAGCGCGCCCGCGACCGGCTCACCGTCGCGGAGCACCACGGTGCCGAATGCACCGGCCGTGGGCCGTAGGCCGTCGAGGTCGACCAGTTCCTCGGGCGGAAACGAGGGCACCAGCACCTCGCGATAAAACCGAGCGAACGTCTCGTCGTCCAGCTCAGCCCAGGGCACCTCGACCATGGACACATTGTGCCCTCCGGACCCCATGATCAAGGCGTCCCGCACGTCGCTCTCACGACATGAAGGACGCCTTGATCACCAGAGGTCGCCGCGGTCGCGTGCGGAAGTGACATTTTTGGCCGCTCGCACTGGCATTTCGCTGAGTACCGCCCGGATTGAGCGCTTCGTTAGCTTCGTGCCGTCGGAATGCGCCAATCAGGAACAGAGGTGATCTGTCATGCGTACCGCTGTCATTCTCGCGGGCGCACTGCTCGCCGCCGGCGGCGTGGCGGTGGTGACCGTTCCGGCGGCCATGGCCGCCGAGTGCTCGGACGTGGAGGTCGTCGTCGCCCGGGGTACCAGCGAACCGGGGCAGTTGGGCCTGATCGTCGGCGACCCGGTGTTCGACGCGATCGAGCAACGGGTGGCCGGGGCGGTGGTGACCAGCCACGCCGTCGACTATCCGGCCAATCTCAGCCGCAACTCACCGACGGACGGCAACCAGGCGCTCGTTGACCACGTGACGGCCCAGGCGCAGCAGTGCGCGGATCAGCGGTTCGTCCTGGTCGGGTACTCCCAGGGCGCGAACGTGGTGGGCAACTCGCTGGGCACCAGTTCCGAAGGGGCGGTGGTCGGCGGTCCGGTGGTGGCGACCATCCCGGCGGAGGTCCAGCCGCGGGTCGCGGCGGTGCTGGTGTTCGGGTACCCGTTGCGGAAGCAGGGCCAAGGCATCGAGGGCGAGTTCGCCGAGCGCACCCTGGACATCTGCGCGAACGGCGACGTGGTGTGCGACCCGGGCGGCGCGAGCGTGGCCGCGCACCTCAGCTATCGCGGTGACGCCGGCGAGGCGGCGGACTTCGCCGCGGCCCGCGTCTCGGGGTGACGAGTCGTCCTCAGGTCGAACCCGGCGGTCCCGCTCGAGGGGGATGCGGTCCGGCCCGAGATGGATGTGCTCTTTGCGTCCGGGGCCGACGATGGACGTATGTCGAAAGCTTCTCGGATCATGCGGATCACCGCCGCGGTCGCCGTCGCGGCGACGGCGGTGGCCACCCTGCCGGCGTCGGCCTCGGCAGACAGTCAAGGCCCGGCGTTACGCCGCGCGCTCGCCGCCGTCCACGCGGCGGGCGCGCCCGGCGCGTTCGCCGAGGCACGCGGGAGCGGGCGCACCTGGGAGGGCGCGGCGGGCCTCGCCACGCTGTCCAACGCCCGTCCGACCCGGCCGGAGATGCGTCATCGGGTGGGCAGCATCACCAAGACGTTCGTGGCGACGACCATCCTGCAACTGGTCGGCGAGGGCCGGCTCAAGCTGGACGACCCGGTGGGTAGCCTGCTGCCCGAGCTGGTGACCGGCGAGGTCGGCGAGCGCGTGACGGTGCGCATGCTGCTCAACCACACCAGTGGCATCGGCAATTACACCAACGAGATCCTCAACTCCGTCGCCACGGTGATCGAGGTCGGTAACGCCTCGTTCACCCCGGAGCAACTCGTCAAGATCGGGCTGGCGATGCCACCGACCAACGAGCCCGGGGCCGTGCACTCCTATTCGAACACCAACTACATCATCGCCGGACTCATCATCCAGCGGCTGACCGGAAACGACCCCGCCGCCGAGATCGGCCGGCGTATCCTGCGGCCGCTGCGGCTGACGGACACGTACTTCCCCGGCAGCGATCCGGCGATCCGCGGCTCGCACGCGGGTGCCTACTTCGCCTCGTTGGGCGTGCGGGATCTCAGCACCTACAACGCGACCTGGGCCTGGATGGCCGGTGAGCTGATCTCCACTATGGAGGATCTGAACGACTTCTTCCAGGCGCTGCTGTCCGGGCGCCTCCTGCCGGCCGAACTGCTCGCGCAGATGCGCACCGTCGTGCCGTTCGACCCGGAGAACCCGGGCGTCGGCGGGTACGGGCTCGGCATCTACTCGATCGCGACGCCGTGCGGCGCGATCTGGGGCCACGACGGCGGCGTGATCGGGCAGATCACCGTGTCGTGGCACCTGCCCGACCAGCGTCGCCAGGTCTCGTACGCGATGAACTTCAGCCACTACCAGATCTCGCCCGAGCTGCACCCGATCGACGCCGCGCTCCAGGAGTTCCTGCTGCGCGCGCTGTGCCCGGAGGCGACCGCGCCCGCGGCGCGGTCCGCGGTCTCCCTGCGCCTTCCCGGCCAGCTCGCCATCTCATGATCAAGGCGTCCCTGTAGTCGCTAGAGCGACTACAGGGACGCCTCGATCATGAAGCTAGGACGTCCAGGTAGTGCTGGTTGAACATCAGCCCCAGGATGTTGCCGAACGGGTCGACGACGGACGCGGTCACGAAGCCAGGGCCGCGTTCCGTCGGCGGCTGGTGCTCCTTCGCGCCCAGCGCCAGCGCCCGCTCGTACGCGCCGGGCAGGTCGTCCACGTGCCAGTAGACGACGGCGCCCGCCGGCTCGGGCGTCGCGGCGTGCGGCGCGTACCGGCGGTCGAGGAAGCCCAACTCGTGCTGGTAGTCGCCGATCCGGAATTCGATGTACGCCGGTGACCCTGCCACCTGCCGCTCGAAGTACGGCTCGATGCCCAGCAGTTCGGCGTACCACCGGGTGGCGGAGACGATGTCGTCAACGTGCAGTACGACGGTGGTGAGTCCTCGCAACATCGTGGTGCTCCTTCTCTCGCGATCCGATGACACCAGCCTCCGCCCTAAAGTGCTCACCTTCTGAGCACTTTTCCTGGCAGACTTCTGGCCATGCGCGCGGACCGGCTCGTGGCCGCCCTCCTGCTGATGCAGCGGAAGGGCCGGGTCACGGCGGCCGAGCTCGCCGCCGAGCTCGAGGTGTCGGTGGCCACCGCCCGGCGCGACCTTGAGGCGCTGTCCGCCGCCGGTGTCCCGGTGTACCCGCAGCCCGGCCGCGGCGGCGGCTGGTCCCTGGTCGGCGGCGCCCGCACGGACCTCAGCGGGCTCACCGCCAGCGAGGCGCAGGCACTCTTCCTGCTGGCTGGCCCGGCGACCGCGGTGTCTCCGGTGCTGAAGTCCGCGCTGCGCAAGCTCATGCGGGCCTTGCCCGGCACGTTCCGGTCCGCGGCGGAAGCCGCCGCGGATGCGGTGGTGGTCGACCCCGCCGGGTGGGGCGAGGAGGGCCGGGCGCGGCCCGGGATGGTCGAGCTCCTCCAGACCGCCGTCGTGCGCCGGCGGCAGGTGCGGCTGGTGTACGAAAACCGGGCCGGCCAGCGGTCCACCCGGCTGGTCGCGCCGCTCGGCCTGATCGACAAGGACGACGTCTGGTACCTGGTGGCCGGCACCGATCGCGGCGAGCGCACCTTCCGCGTCGATCGCGTGGTCGACGCCGAGCCGACGGACGGCGTGGTGGACCGTCCGGCGGGGTTCGACCTGGGGCGGGCGTGGGAGCGGGTCGTCGACGAGGTGGAGCAGCGGCGCGCACTGGTCACCGCCACCGTGCTCCTCGAGGAGCGGTTCCTACCGGTGCTGCGCGACCACTTCGGGCGTCATTTCGAGGTCGCCGGCCGGCATGACGACGGGCGCGTCCGGGTGATGGTCTCCGCGCCCACCCCACTGAACATCGCCAGCCAGTTGGCCGGCTGGGGAGCGCACATCGAGGTGCTGGACCCCGACTCCGTCAAGGCTGAACTCGTCCGCCTGGGCACCGAACTCACCAGCCGCTACACCCCCTCATGATCAAGGCGTGGGGCCAGTAGGTTTACAGCACTGGCCGGCGCCGGGGTGAGGAGGGTTGAAAGC
>JBBEWH010000141.1:0-14518 GCA_037414955.1 Actinomycetes bacterium KLBMP 9797 | reverse complement strand
ACAAATTCCCACCGCCCCCATACCAGTATCCAAACTGCCTGCCCCCACGCCTTGATCATGAGGTCAGCACGCTCGTGAGTACGGTTACCAGGTGGCGAAGACGCGGGCCTGGCCGCCGGAGCCGTCCTGGTACGGGATCAGCCCGACCACGATCGTGGCGCCGTGCCGCGGGATCCGGTCCAGGTTCGCGAGGTTCTCCACGCCGTAGCGGTCGGCGCCGCTCAGGATCAGGTGCGTGTCGAACGTGGTGGAGTTGCCCGGGTCGATGCTCAGCGTGTCGACGCCGAGGCTGCGGATGCCGCGGTCCCGCAACAGCCATTCGCACGCTTCCGGGCTGAAGCCGGGGAAGTGCAGGGTGCCCGCCGCGTCGGTCCCGCGGTACGCGTCGGCGTCGCCGACCTTGGCGCCCCAGCCGGAGTACATGAGCACCGCGGCGCCCCGCGGGATCCGGCCGTACCGGCGCTCGAACGCGCGCAGGTCGTCGACCGTCACGGTGGTATCGGGCTCCCGGGCGGCGCGGGCCGCGATGTCGACCACCACCGCCGGCAGGATGAGCTCGGACAGGTGCAGCTCGGTCGACAGGCGACCGCCGGCCGCGAAGTGACCGGGCGCGTCGACATGGGTGCCGTAGTGCTCCAGGATCCGCCACTCCTGCATGTAGTAGCCGTTGTCCTCGATCGTCACGTAGGTCCGGCGGGTCGCCTCCTCGCCGGGCGCGAACGCGGGAAACGACGTGGTCAACGGGTAGGTGAGATCGCGTAGACCGCGGGTCTTCCCGGACAGCGCGGTCGTCCCGGCCTGTGCAGGGCTCGCCACCGCGGCGGTGGCCGCGGTGGCCGCGGCCACCGCCGCGCCGAGCAGAGCCGCCCGTCTTGTCACGTTGTCGCGATTGCCGGCCTGCCGCAGACACTCCTCAGTGCACATACGCACCTTCCCTTCGCACACGATCAATCGCGCCGGTGGTCACTTCGGAGAATTGTCGCGCTGAATTGCGGTCGCTGGCGGTTGACGCGCGCTGGTAGCGTGCTGCCGTCTGAAGGGAAACGACGATGGCCAAGCTGAACCAGATCCTCGCGGTGACCAAGGGAGTCAAGGCGCAGACCACCCGCGAGTTCACCGACGCGCACCGCAACGTCCAGAAGGCTCCGCTGCTGTCCGGCATCTCGCGCAGCTACCAGCCCAAGGACGAGGAGGGCGAGCAGTTGCCGCCAGAGTCCACGCGCGTGCAGGTGTCCGCCATCGACGTCATCGCCGACGTGTCCAAGACGCTGACCCGGCTGTTCGATCTGGTCCTCACGCAGGACGTGGCGAACACCAAGGCGAAGGCCGACGTGGTGGTGGAGGGGCGGACGCTCCTCGCCGACGTGCCGGTGACCTATTTGCTGTTCCTCGAGAAGCAGCTTGTCGACCTGCATACCTTCGTTGACAAGCTGCCGGTGCTCGATCCCGCCGAGACATGGACGTTCAGCGAGGCCGCAGGGGCGTACGCGTCGGACCCGGTCAAGACCGTCCGGAGCCGCAAGGTGATGCGCAACCACGTCAAGGCGGAGGCGACCGAGAAGCACGCCGCGCAGGTGGAGGTGTACACAGAGGACGTTGCAGTCGGCTACTGGACCACTGTCAAGCTGTCCGGTGCCCTGCCGGCCACCCGGGTCAAGGAGTTGCGGGAGCGGATCGGGAAGCTCCAGCAGGCGGTGAAGTTCGCACGCGAGCAGGCCAACATGACCGAGGTGGAGCAGCTCACCGCCGGTGACAAGGTATTCGGCTATCTCTTCGGGTAACGTCGAAAGCTCCCCCCGCTGGAGCGCGGGGGGTGCGCGAAAGCGCAAAGCTGAGGCTGAACGTTCAGACTGAGCGAAGGACGGTTCCAGTGCAGGTTCGACTCCTGCCCCCAGCACCACGCGCTGGGGTGGCCCAACTGGCAGAGGCGACCGTCTTCGACCCAAACTCAGACTCTCGCTCCAGACTCAGTATTCCCGCCGATCGCCGGATCGAACAGCCGCGGGACACGCCTGTTGAGATGTGGGTTCGAGTCCCATCCGCGCCTCCACCATGGCGTGGTAGCTCAATGGCCGAGCGCAACGGACATCAAATTGACCTGCGGCTTTAAACGCCACCGGCGTGCGACCTGGGCGGAAAAATGGGGCCCTCGACCAGGGTAGGTCGAGGGCCCCGCTCGCACTGGACGTCATTCGCCCCCATGATCAAGGCGTCCTTGATCATGGGGAAAGTGGGTGGCAGATCGGTGCGGTCGGGGGCAGGCTGAGTGGGTGCAGCGATCAGTCGTCGTGACCAGGCTGCGAGCCGCGGGTTGCGTTTTCGCCGAAGACGAGGCGCGGTTGCTGCTCGCTGCGGCCGCCACCGCCGCCCAGCTCACGGCCATGGTGGAGGAGCGGGTCACGGGCGTGCCGCTGGAGTACGTCCTGGGTTGGGCCGATTTTCACGGTCTCCGGATCGCGGTCGAGCCGGGCGTCTTCGTGCCGCGCCGACGCACCGAGTTTCTCGTTGACGAGGCGATCACCGTGGCCCCACCCGGCGCCGTCGTGCTCGACCTGTGCTGCGGTTCCGGCGCGCTCGGCGTCGCGGTGGCCGCTGCCGTGCCCGGCGTCGACCTGCACGCGGCCGACGTCGACCCGGCCGCCGTGCGGTGCGCCCGCCGCAACGTCACCGGCCAGGTGTACCAAGGGGATCTGTTCGCCCCGCTGCCGTCCACCCTGCGCGGCCGGGTGGACGTGCTGCTCGCCAACGTGCCATACGTGCCGGCCAGCGAGGTGGCCATGTTGCCGCCCGAGGCCCGGGACTACGAGGCGCGGGTCGCCCTCGACGGCGGCGCGGACGGCCTCGACGTGCTGCGGCGGGTCGCCGCCGAGACGCCCCGATGGCTGGCTCCGGGCGGTCACGTGCTGGTGGAGACCAGCGAGCGGCAGGCGCCCCTCGCCCTCGCCGTGGTCGCCGGCGCCGGGCTCGACGCGCGGCTGGCACGCGATGACGACGTCACGGTCGTGGTCGGACGGCGGGCGTAAAGGTCTGCGGGCGTAAAGGTCTGCGGGCATATAGGTCTGCGGGCATATAGGTCTGCGGGCGTAAAGTCTGCGGGCGTGAGTCTCGCCGACTATCTCTCCACGCTCACGCCGGAGCGGCTCGCCGCGATCCTCGATCGGCGGCTGGACTTCCGGTTCCTGGTGCCGCCGCGCACGCTGGACCTCCTAGCCCGGAGTCTCGCCCATCCGCACCATGCGCCGGTCGCGGTCGTGGTGCTGAACAAGGCGGAGCTGCAGGTCGCCGAGGCGCTCGTGTTCCACGGCGATGGGTGCACCCGCGCCGACCTGGCCGCGACGCTCGGCGTACCCGTCGATGATCCTGGCTTGGAGCGCGCGTTGGCCGGTCTGGCCGACCACGCGGTGGCCTGGCCGGCGGGCGACCGACTGGAGACGATACCGCTCGGCGAGGTCTGGCCGAGGCCGTTCAAGCTCGGCCGGCCGGCGCTGACGCTGCTTCAGGCGCAGGACGCGGAGTTCCTTCGGGAAGTTGCCCGTGCGCTCGGACTGCGGGCCAGCGGCAGCAAGGGCGCCCTCGCCGCCGAGATCGCGGCGTGGCTCGCGGACCACGACAATGTCCATCGGCTGGTCGCCGATGCTCCCAAGCCCACCCAGAAGGTCCTCACCACGCACGCGTGGAAGGGTCCGATTCGTCTGAACCCATACGGCCACCAGTGGCAGAACCTGGACCTCGGACCGGCGCAATGGGCGTTCGAGCGCGGCCTGCTGGTCCCGTCGAACCAGTGGGAGCTGATTCTGGAGATGCCGCGCGAGGTCGCGCTGGCGCTGCGCGGCCCCGACGGGCGCATCCCGTTCGACGCGGATCCACCCGCGCTCGCCACCACCCCGGTGCGCGGCGATGTCGAGCGCGAAGCCGCGGCGGCCGCCGCGACCATGGTGCGGCGCACGACCGCGCTCCTGGAGGAGTGCGGACGGGCGCCGGTGGCGGTGCTCAAGAACGGTGGTGTGGGCGTCCGGGAGCTGCGCCGGCTCGGCAAGGTGATCGACGACACGCCCGAGCGGGCCCGGCTGTGGTTGGAGCTGACCTACGCCGCCGGCCTGATCGCGGCGACCTCCGACGGTCTGGTGCCGACCGAAATGTACGACAAGTGGAGACTCGGTGACCCGGCTACGCAGGCGGCCACCCTGCTGGGGCATTGGCAGGCGATGGACTCCGCCCCGCTCCGCGCGCCCGGCTACGACGAGCAGCGCCAGCCGGCCCTGGCGCAAACCCGCGACGACCCGATCCTGCCCATCCTGCGCGACACCGTGCTCCGGGCGGCGACTTCCCTCGCGCCCGGTGTAGCCATCGACGGCTTCGAGACCCTCGTCGAGTACACCACCTGGCACCGCCCGGAGATCATGGCAGCGGTCGCCGACGCGGATGACCTGGTCGCCAGCCTGTGGGAGGAAGCCGTCGCGGTCGGTGCGATCGCCCTCGGCGCGGCGAGCGGGCTGGGCCGGGCGCTGACGGCCGGTGACCATTCCGAAGTGGACAAGGTCGCTGGCGCGTTGCTGCCGGCGGCTGAGGAAACGGTCCTGCTGCAGGCCGACCTGACCGCGGTCGTGCCCGGCACGCCATCCGCCCGGCTCGTCGCGCTGCTCGACGGCGCCGCCGACCGGGAATCCTCCGGCACCGCGGCCACGTGGCGGTTTTCGTCGGCCTCGGTGCGGCGGGCGTTCGACGGCGGCGTGGTCGCAGACGAACTGCTCGCCGCCCTGCGCGACGTGGCCGCCGGCGGCCGGATGCCGCAGCCGCTCGAATACCTCGTCAAGGACGTGGCTCGGCGGCATGGCGAGGTTCGGGTGATGCCGATCGCCTGCTGCCTGCGCAGCGAAGACACCGCGCTGCTGAACGAGATCCGGCATGCGAAGGCGTTGGCGAAGCTGGGTCTGGTCGCGTTGGCGCCGACCGTGCTGGGCAGTGCGAAATCGGCGGCGGAGACGTTGAAGGCGCTGCGGACCGCCGGATACGCCCCGGCGGGCGAGAACACCGACGGCACCGTGGCCCTCGAACCACGACAACACCACCGCGCGGTGCCTAGCCAGCCCGCCGGCCCACCAGAGTTCCTCGGCCTAGAGGCCCCGACAGACACCCTGACCCTAGCCCGCAAACTCCTCACCCCATGATCAGGGCGTCCTTCAAGTAGTTAGAACTACTTGAAGGACGCCCTGATCACGAGGGGTGCTTGAGGTCGGTGTCCCAGGGATGCTTCGGCCACGACAGGTCCAACCTCGACAGCGGCGCCTCAGGCCTCCCCGTGACGGCTCGCCTGGCATGCTCTGCGAAATAGCGCCGCGACTTCGCGTTGAAGGCTGCGCACAGCCGCCCGTTTAGCAGTTTGGCCGGCTCGTCCAGATCTTGCATGTCTTCGATCGTGCGCTGGATCTGGCCGTTGAAGTCCACATGGATATAGCCCAGTTCGAAGAGGATGTCGCAGCCTATGAGACAGGCGGCTGCGATGTTGTTCAGGTCCAGCCGCTCCGTGTAGGTGGCTTCGGAGCGGCGCTTCACATGTGCCGCCACCACCACACTCCGAGGATAGGTTCGTCCGCAGAAGTCACACGTGACCAACGGCGACTTCCCAAACTTTCGGGTGCGGATGCGTCGCTGTTCCCGGCGCCAAGGACGGGATCCTATTCCGTCAAGTGGACCGTCAGGGGATAGGAAGTCCTCCTCGTCTGTCAACGGTGCGTCCGGGCTGTCGAGGGCCGACGCCAAGTACGCCTCGGCTGGCACCGCGACGCCTTGCTTGCATGCCGAGAGCCGAAGAGCACTGGTAGCCGGGGCGCCGAGTGCCGCACTCGCCACGCCAACCTTGTCTTCCAGGAATTCCACATCGATCCGATGTGGGTAAAGGCCATCTGGCCAAACAGTCTTGTCCGAGACATATAGCGGGCGGACCACCCTTGCGAACAAAACCCGCTTGAGGGTGGCGCCAGCCCACTCCGTCATCGGTTGCCGGCCAGGTCCCCCTGCGGCGAAGACAATGTGGTCTCCGACTGCGATCCGGTGAGCGACTTCGAGGTTGGAAGGCGTATTCGGGCCGCTGCTCTTCTCCAGGGCCTTCGTACGCCAACCCCAGACGCCCTCGTCGATACCGATGGTGAGATTCTTCAACGAAGGCTGGGGCACGTACACGTAGTAGAACCTCGACACGTCTTCGACCTCCCGTAACGATTCCGTGTCTGTCTGTGATTGGCAGTCCTGCAACCCCGATCATGCAACCTGGCCGGTCAAACCATCAGAGCTCTGTCCGATTGGGAAGTCAAGGCTGCTAACGTCAGCCGGTCCGAGGGACCTTCTTGGACGAACCGCGGACGACATCAGCTGGATACCGTTGCGCCGAGTCCTGCAGCTTGGCCCGGGCCGCCTCGAGTAGGTCGATGCCCAGAACGTCGGCGAGACGTACCAGGTAGATCATGACGTCGCCAATCTCATTCCTGATGCGGTTGCCGGCTTCTTCGTCGGCCATCACCGCAGCAGACGCCTCCGGCGTCAGCCACTGAAGTTCGGCCAGGAGTTCACCGACCTCCCCGGCCAGTGCCATCGCCAGGTTCTTCGGCGTGTGGAACTGACCCCAGTCCCGTTCCTCCGCGAACGCTCGTATCTGCTCGGTGAGGGACTCGAGAGAGGACATAGGTACAACCTATGACGCCAGCTGATCACCATCCATGATCAGGGCGTCCTTCAAGTAGTTCTAACTACTTGAAGGACGCCCTGATCATGAGGGGTATTGGGGGTGGAGGAGCGCGGGGATGGGTGCGTGTCCGGACGCGGTGGGAGCGGGTGGGGCGGGCGGCGGGGGTGCCGGCTCGGGGCCTTCGGCGGCCACCACGAGGGCTTCCACGATGCCGCCGTGCCAGGCGATGCGGATCTCCGCGCAGTGCGCCGCCTCTTCGCCGTACACGGTGATGGACAGGCCGGGATGCCGCTGCACGATCCGGCGGACCGCCTCGACCGCCTCTCCGATGCCGCTGTTGGCCGGGGCCATGCTGGCGTGCGGCGCTGGCGCCGGCACGGGGTCGGGAGCCGGCGTGGGCCGGTGGGCCGGCGGCGGGTCGCCCCATGGTGCGGCCGGCGGGGGATCGCCCCACGGTGCGGCCGGCGGCGGGCCGCCCCAGGCATCACTGGGCGGCGGCTCGCGGTGCCAAGACGCAGGACCAGGCGCGCGACCAGCAGGTGAGGGACCAGCGGACGAGTGAGCGGGGTATGCGCTATCCGCGGCCGAGCCGCCTGCGGGAGCAGGCCGATCGAACGGCGAGCCGTCCGGAGCCGGGTCGTTTGACGCCACGCTCTCCGGAGACGAGCCGTTCGGAGACGACACGCGTTTGCGTAGCTGGTCTCGTCGGGCCAGCCGCTCCAGCGCGTCGTCGAGTCCACCTCGCATGGTGGCCACCCTCCCACTTGCCCGGGCACTCAACGACGCCGAGCATGACGCAGACTATCGCGGATCGAGACCAAACGGCAGCGGGCAGTATTGGTGATCAAGCCGTCCTTCACGTAGCTAGGACTACTTGAGGGACGCCTTGATCATGAGAGAGGGAGTGAGGGGGCGGGTGGGGCGGAGGCCGAGGAGGGCGCCGGTCAGCGCCACGGCCGCACCGAGGAGCAGCACCACCTGGATGTGCCCGCCGGTCGCCACCACCACCGCGAGGCCGAGCGACGAGCCGATGTACCGGGCGGTGTTGTTGGCACCGGAGCCCATCCCGGCCCGGTCGACCGGCACGCTCTGCACGGCGATCCGCGCCAGTGTGGCGTTCAGCACGCCGCTGCCGACGCCGGCCACGACCAGGCCGGGCAGGAGAAGCCCCCAGGCGCCGCCCTCCAGCGGGCCGACCGCGGCGTACATCGCGAGGTTGCCGACCACGGTGACGCCGAGGCCGACGACCAACTCGCGCCGGCCGTCCACGGTGACGGACAGTCGCCGGGCGAGCAGCGAGACGGCCGCGGACGTCCCGGCCCAGACCGCGAACAGCCCGGCGGTCGCCGGCGCCGAAAGGCCGGCGTCGTGCTGCAGCGCGGCGGCGAGGAACGTCATCGGGCCAACCACCGCCGCACCGGTGACCAGTGCGCCGACCGTAGCGGTCACGAACGCCGGGTTGCGGAACAGCGCCAGGTCCAGCATCGGTGCGTGACCGCGGTGCTGGACCGCGACGAAGGCCGCCACGAGCAGCGCGCCGGCGGCGAGTGGGGCGAGCGTGCCCGGCCGGACCCAGCCTTCGCGTCCGGCGGTCACGCCGGTGAGTAGCAGCGTGAGGCCGCCGCCCAGGAGCGCCGCGCCGGCCGCGTCGAGGGGCCGCGGTTCGGCCGCGCGCGACTCGGGCAGCGCCGCACGGGCGACAACCGCCAGGAGTACGGCGAACGCGGCGATGCCCCAGTAGAGGCTTCGCCACCCGGTGAGCCGGTCCGTTTCGGCGGCCAGGAGCGGGCCGATCGCGATCCCGGCGCCCAGCATCGCGCCCCAGGTGGCCGTCGCGCGAACCCGCGCCGGGCCGCTCGGGAACGCGTACCCGATGAGCCCCAGACCGGCGGCGAGCAGTGCCGCGCTGGCGCCGCCCTGCACCACCCGTGCGAGCGCGAAGGTCACCGGGTTGGGTGCGACGGCGCTGGCGGCCGTGCCCAGCGCGAGGACCACGGCGCCGGCGGCGAACACGCGGCGGCGGCCGTGGTTGTCGGCGGCGCTGCCGGCGGTGAGCACCAGCGCGGCGAGGCCGAGCACGATCCCGTTGATGAGCCACGCCTGGGCGGTGGGTCCGGCGCCCAGGTCGGCCGCGACGCTGGGGAGCACGGAGGCCGGCGCGGCGTAGTTGATCAGTACGAGCAGCGTGCCGGCGGAGACGATGGTGAGCGTCCGTTGGTTCACTCAATGAACCCTAGCGACGTAGGTTCGTTGAATGAACCATCAGCGCTAGAATGTGATCTATGGGACTCGGGAAGGACTACGAGCGGCAGGAGTGCACGCTCGCCCGCGCGCTCGAAGTCGTCGGCGAGCGGTGGACGATGCTCGTGGTGCGCGACGCGTTCTACGGTGTGCGTCGCTTCAGCGACTTCCGCGCCCACCTGGATATTCCCCGCGCGGTGCTCGCCGACCGGCTCGCCACGCTCACCGCCGCCGGGATCCTGGCCAAGCAGCGATACCGGGAGACGCCGCCTCGCGACGAGTATGTGCTGACCGAGCGGGGCCGTGAGCTGTGGTCCGTGGTGTATCCGCTGATGCAGTGGGGCGACCGGCATCTGGCCAACGCGGGCACGATGCGTATCTTCGAGCACACGCCCTGTGGCGCCCGGCTTGACCAGACCGGCGGCTGCCCGGATTGTGGCCGCCTTGTGCCGCCCGACGAGGTGACCATCCGTCCCGGCCCGGGAGAGGCGCTCCGGAAGCGCGACGACCCCGTGACGGTGGCCCTACGCCGCCCGCACCCGCTCCTCGAACCCCTACTCCCATGATCAAGGCGTCCCTCAAGTAGCTCTAACGACTACAGGGACGCCTTGATCATGAGGGGTGCTTGTAACAAGGGCGAGCTAACGTGGCTCGGTGAGCCCAGAAACGATCCGCACTCTCGGCGAGTTGCGCGCCAGCGGCCACGAGTACCGGTCGGTCAAGGAGGAACTGCGCGGCAACCTCCTGGCCCGGATGCGCGCGGGCGCGCCGCGCTTCCCCGGCATCGTCGGGTTTGACGACACCGTGCTGCCCGAGGTGGAGCGGGCGCTGCTCGCCGGCCACGACATGGTGCTGCTCGGCGAGCGCGGCCAGGGCAAGACCCGGGTGATCCGTTCCCTGGTCAACCTGCTCGACGAGTGGACGCCGGTGATCGCCGGGTCGGAGCTCAACGAGCACCCCTATCATCCGCTGACGCCCGCCTCGCAAAAACAAGCGGAGGAAATGGGCGACGACCTCAAGATCCGCTGGCTGCACCGGTCGATGCGGTACGGCGAGAAGCTCGCCACGCCGGACACCAGCGTGGGCGACCTGATCGGCGACATCGACCCGATCCGGGTGGCGCAGGGGCGCACCCTCGGCGACCCGGAGACTATCCACTTCGGACTCGTGCCGCGCACCAACCGCGGGATCTTCGCGGTCAACGAGCTGCCCGACCTCGCCGAACGGATCCAGGTGTCGCTGCTCAACGTGCTGGAGGAGCGCGACATCCAGGTGCGCGGGTACCAGTTGCGGCTGCCCCTCGACCTGCTGCTCGTGGCCAGCGCCAACCCGGAGGACTACACGAACCGGGGGCGGATCATCACGCCGCTCAAGGACCGGTTCGGCGCGGAAATCCGCACCCACTATCCGGTCGACCTCGATCTCGAGCTGGCGCTGATCCGCCAGGAGGCGCGGCTCGTCGCCGAGGTACCCGACCATGTCCTGGATGTCGTGGCGCGCTTCGCGCGCGCGGTGCGGGAGTCGCCGGCGGTGGATGCCCGGTCCGGGGTGTCGGCGCGGTTCGCGATCGCGGCGGCCGAGACGGTCGCCGCGTCCGCGCTGCGCCGCAGCGGCCTGCTCGACGACGAGAACCACGCCGTCGCCCGGGTGGGCGACGCGTCGTCGGTGGTGAGCACGCTGCGCGGCAAGGTCGAGTTCGAGAGCGGCGAGGAGGGGCGCGAGATCGAGGTGCTCGCGCACCTGCTGCGCACGGCGACGGCGGAGACGTTCCGGGCCCGGCTGAGCGGCCTGGACCTGTCCGGCTTCACCGAGGTGGTGGCCGACGGCACGATCATCGAGAGCGGCGACCTGGTCGGCGGCGGCGAACTGCTGCGCCAGGTCGGCACGGTGCCCGGGTTGGCGAAGGTCCTGGAGCGGCTGGGCTTCGACGACGCGCCCACCCCTGGGCAGGCGGCGGCCGGCGTGGAGTTCGTGCTGGAGGGGTTGCACCTCACCCGCAGGCTCTCCAAGGCGTTGACCGACGAAGGGCGGACCCTCTACGGGAGCCGGGAGTGAAAGGCCGCTACCGGTACGGCGCGTGGCGCGGCGGGCCCGATCCGCTCGCGCCGCCGTACGACGTGCGCGCCGCCGTCGACCAGGTCGGCGCCGAGGTACTGGATGGTGGCAGCCTCCGCGACGCGCTGCGCAACCTGCTGCGGCGCGGCCCGGACGGCGGCCGCGGCCTCGACGACCTGGCCGCGCGCGCCCGCCGGCTGCGCCGCGAGGCGATGCGGCGCGGCAACCTCGACGGTGCCGTCACCCGCGCGCGGGCGCTGCTCGACCAGGCGCTCGCCACCGAACGCGACGCGCTGACGCAGCGCACCGACGACGCGGCCCGGTTCGCGGAGGCGCAGCTGGACAGCCTGCCCCGGTCCACCGCCCGGGCGGTGGAGGAGCTGTCCGACTACGACTGGGCCAGTGACGAGGCGCGCACCCTCTACCAGCAGATCCTCGACGGCCTGCGGAACGAGGTGGTCGAGCAGCGGTTCGCCGGCCTGCGGGAGGGTCTCGGCGACCCGGCCGCCCAGCAGCGGCTCGCCGAGATGCTGCGCGACCTCAACGACCTGCTCGACCGGCACGCGCGCGGTGCGGACACGACCGACGCGTTCGCCGAGTTCATGCGCCGGCACGGCGACTACTTCCCGGAGAAACCCGGCACCGTCGAGGAGCTGATCGACGCGCTCGCCCGCCGCGCGGCCGCCGGCGAGCGGCTGATGCGCTCGCTCACCCCGCAACAGCAGGAGGAGCTGTCGCGCCTGATGGCGCAGGCGCTCGGCCAGGCCGGCCTCGCCGACCAGATGGCGCGGCTCACCGCCAACCTGCGCACGCTCCGACCGGACCTGGCCTGGGACCGGCGGACGCCGGTCCGCGGGCGGGAAGGACTCGGGTACGGCGAAGCCGCTGGCGCCTTGGCGGAGATCGGTGACCTCGACGAGTTGCTCGACCAGCTCGGCCAGGAGCACCCCGGCGCGACGCTCGACGACGTCGACGTGGAAGCCGTCGAGCGGATCCTGGGGCGCGACGCGGCCAGCGACGTACGCCGGTTGCAGGAGCTGGAGCGCGAGCTGCGCCGCCAGGGCTGGGTGACCCGGGGCGCGGATGGGCTGACCCTGAGCCCGAAGGCGCTGCGCCGGCTCGGCAGCACGGCCCTCCGTCTCATCTTCTCGGCTCTGGAGACGAGGCGCCGGGGCGACCACGACGTCCGCGACGCGGGCGCGGCGGGGGAGGTCACCGGCGCGTCCCGGCCCTGGGCGTACGGCGACGAGCAGCCCATCGACGTGGTCCGCACGGTGGCGAACGCGGTCCGCCGCGGCGGGTCCGTGCCGGTGGCGCTGCGGGTGGACGACTTCGAGGTCGTCGAGACCGAGCGGCGCACCTCGGCGGCGGTGGCGTTGTGCGTCGACCTGTCGTACTCGATGGTGGCGGACGGGCGCTGGGGCCCGATGAAGCAGACCGCGCTGGCGCTCTCGCACCTGGTCGCCACGAAGTTCCCGCAGGACGCGTTGCAGATCATCGGCTTCGGCCGGTATGCCATGCCGCTGTCCGCCACTGAGCTGGCGGCCGTCGAGCCAGACTTCGTGCAGGGCACCAACCTGCACCACGCGCTGAAGCTGGCCGGCCGGCACCTGCGCAAGCATTCGGATGCCGAGCCGGTGGTGCTGGTCGTCACCGACGGCGAGCCCACCGCCCACCTGGAGGCCGACGGCGAGGCGGTGTTCTTCTGGCCGCCGCTGCGGGAGACCGTCGAGGCGACCATCACCGAGGTCGACCACCTGACCCGGTACGGCGCCACGCTGAACGTCTTCATGCTCGGTGAGGACGAGGGCCTGCGGCGGTTCGTCGACGCGGTGGCCCGGCGGTCCGGCGGCCGGGTGTTCACCCCGGACGCCGAAGACCTGAGCCGCTACGTCGTCGCCGACTACCTCCGCACCCGCCGCGGCTGACCCCGTTCAAGGAAGGGCCCCTTGTTATCGCTTTTCGCATAACAAGGGTCCCCTCTTAACGCCTCAGCTGGGCGGGTTGTCCTTGCCGGCCTCTTCCAGCGCGTCCGCCTCTTCCTTCGTGTGGTGCACGGCCCCGTCGGCGTGTTCCGCCGGCCCGTAGACCGTGTAGAGCACGAGCGGGTTCGGGCCGGTGTTGACGAAGTTGTGCTTGGTACCCGCCGGCACGGCCACCAGGTCGCCCTGCGCGACCTTCTTCTTCGCGCCGGCCACCCGGGCCTCGCCAACCCCACTCACGAACGTCAGGATCTGGTCGACGTCCTCGTGTACCTCTTCGCCGATCTCGCCTCCTGGCGGGATCGTCATGACCACGAGCTGGGCGTGCTGGCCGGTCCACAACACCCGCCGGAAGTCCGGGCTCTCCTCGGCGACGGTGGCGATCGTGAAGTGCTCCATGCGGCCGGTCTTACCCAGGGGCGACGCTGGCCATGCGCCCCACCACTATGGTGTAGGGCGTGCCGGCACGAGGATTGTCGTGATTCATCTTCCCAGCCCGCCACGGGGGCCACTGCGGGCGTTGACGACCCGCCTCCTCGCGGCGCTCGCGCTGGTGCTCTTGATCGTCTTCGTGGTCTACCTCGACCGTGACGGGTATCGCGACGTCAACGAAGACGGCCTGACACTGCTCGACAGCTTCTATTACACGGTGGTGTCGCTGTCCACCACGGGCTACGGGGACATCACCCCGTTCACCCGGGAAGCCCGGCTTGTGAACATCCTGGTGGTCACGCCGGCCCGGGTGCTGTTCCTGATCATCCTGGTGGGGACCACACTGGAGGTGCTCACCGAGCAGTACCGCACCAACGCACGCCTCGCGCGGTGGAGGAGGATCTTGAAGGACCACGTCATCGTCTGCGGTTACGGCACCAAGGGACGCAGCGCGGTCGCCGCGCTGAAGGAGAGCGGCGTCGACCCGAGACGCATCATCGTGGTCGAGGCCGACCGCGCGACGGTACGCCGGGCCACGAACGACGGCTTCGTCGTGATCGAGGGCAGCGGCACCCAGTCGTCCGTGCTGATGGACGCCCACGTCAAAGACGCCAAGGCGGTGATCGTGGCGACCGACACCGACGAGGCGTCGGTGCTCGTCACGCTCACCGCGCGGCAGCTCACGGCCGGCAAGGTACGGATCATCGCGGCGGCCCGCGAGGCCGAGAACGCGCCCCTGCTCAAACAGAGCGGCGCCCACCAGGTGATCGTGTCGTCCGCGACAGCGGGGCGGCTGCTCGGGCTCTCCACGTCGGCGCCGCCCTTGATCGACGTGGTGGAGGACCTGCTGACCCCCGGCCAGGGCATGGCCCTCGCCCTGCGGTCCGCCGTCCGCGACGAGGTGGGCCGATCGCCGCGCGACGTCGCGGAGCCGGTGATCGCCCTGGTGCGGCTCGGGCGGATCATTTCGGCGGCCCAGCCGGAGAGCACCACGATCGAGACCGGCGACCTGCTCGTCTACATCCGCGACGACCGCCCAAGCCCCGTCCCCACCTCATGATCAAGGCGTGCCACAAGTCGTTGTAAAGACATGCGGGGCGCCGGGGTAAATGGTAGGGTTGGGGTG
>JBBEWH010000140.1:0-45203 GCA_037414955.1 Actinomycetes bacterium KLBMP 9797 | reverse complement strand
CCGTCCCCCCCCTATTGAAACGGGCGTCCCTCACGTCGTTATAACTACTTGAGGGACGCCTTGATCATGGTAAGGATGGGGGTCATGCCACGTTTGACGCTTGCCGGTGTCGTGCTCGGCGCGCCGAAGGCCCGCGACCTGGCGGATTTCTATCATCGGCTGCTGGGCTGGCCGTTCAAGGATGACGATGACGACTGGGCGACGCTCAGCCCGCCCGACGGCGGGCCGAAGCTGTCGTTCCAGACAGAGGTCGACCACGTGCCGCCGGTCTGGCCCGCCGGTCCGGGTGACCAGCAGATGATGGTGCACCTCGACATCGAG
The DNA here is from genome assembly GCA_037414955.1 of Actinomycetes bacterium KLBMP 9797. GTDB lineage: Bacteria > Actinomycetota > Actinomycetes > Mycobacteriales > Micromonosporaceae > Phytohabitans. Next base: position 44,882 of record JBBEWH010000140.1, on the reverse strand, counting down.
GTCGACGACCTCGACGTCGCCGGGGCGCACGCGGTCGCGGAGGGCGCGACGCTCGCGGAGTACCAGCCGCAGAAGGACGTCCGCGTCTACCTGGACCCGGCCGGCCACCCGTTCTGCCTCTTCCTCCCCGGCGCCTAACCCATGATCAAGGCGTCCTTCAAGTAGTTCTAACGACTTGAAGGACGCCTTGATCATGGGACTCCGGCTCCGGTGTCAAAGAAATCGGAGCAGTTGCTCGTGCCCGTCGCCGCGGACCACGACGTCGAGACCGCATTGGACCCGCTCGTCGAGATAGGCGTATGCGACGATGGCTTTGCTGACGGCCTCCGTCTTGGTCATTCCGTTTCTCTCGACTAGATCCTGTAATGCTCTCCTGGCCTTGCTGTCGAGGTAGACATTGACGCGCTCTGCGGACTTTTGACTCTTCATGCACAGCCGTTTCCGGCTGCCCTTCACCATGACAGTCTGAGTATGTCATCCTGGGTCGGGTTGCAAAATCGCCACGCCGCAGGTGCAGTCTTTGCGCATGGTTGGCCTGGGTGGGAGTAGCATTCCAGGAGCAGACGGGTGAGTTCCTTGAGCCGCAAAGAGGAGTGTCCGGCCCCGATCTTCTAACTACAGCGCTACGTGGAGCCGCGCCTACCCGCCGACCGATGGAGGTGGCGCGGTCGGTCCTTTGTGTACAACGGACCGTGCGGTAGGGTTTGCGCCTGTGGCAGCACCCACCGTGACGGCTGGCCGGATCGTAACGCGCTCTGACCTGCGGAGTGACCTCAAGAGGATGCTCCGTCCGGGCGATACGGTGCTTGCCCATGCCGTCCCGCGTCGCATCGGGCGCGTTGTGGGCGGTGAGTGGCCTGTGGTTCCGGCGTCACGCGACGTGTCGGGATCGACCGAGAGCCTTGTCGCGCCGGCCCACATGCTCGATCATGATCCGAGTCGGCGGCACGATCTGGAAGTGTCTGTGGAGCGGCCTCATCGGGTCCATGACGCAATTTCGATTCTCGATTCCGAATGTACTCCCGGCCGTGGCCTTGACGCGATCATGAAAGTCGTACGCGTCTATCCGCAGTCCGTGTGCGGCCAGTATCAAGCAAGCACCTTCCGTGCTATCGGTGAACCGGTGCCAGCACGGATGGTGAGCCGCGAATGCCATTCACATCTGGGGCTGGAGTCCGAGGCTGATGTGGACGGCGCAGACTTCGACAACGTCGGCCGGGCGTGCGCGGCCGAGTCGGCCAACGTGGTGGTCGGCGAGGCGGGCAAGGCGAAGGCGACAGTATTCCGCTGGCGGAGGCCGCCGACCATGCGGAGCGCCTCTTCTGATCCTCGTGCCGCAGGCAGGCCGGTCGTCGCGAGGACATCGTCGAGGAATCGCAGCAACATAATTTTCATTTCCGCCGCCAGTGCGCGGTGACCGGGTGTTGAGGAGCGCGAAATGGCACCGACCGAGCAGAGTGTTGAGTCAACTCTCGCGATCTTGGACGAGATGTCGCTCGACGACGTACTTGCCGAAGTCGACGACGCCGACTTCATGGCGTCGCTCCGGCGGGTCCGGGAGGCAGCGACCGAAGACCCACGGCGGCGGGTCACGGCGTTCAACAGCAGCCTATGACTCCATCTAACGGCGTCGCACGGGCGGCACCGCATATTCGCCAAGTGGTGCTCAAGATCCACAGCAGATGCAACCTGCGGTGCCGGCACTGTTACCTGTATGAGTCGGTGGACCAGAGCTGGCGCGACCGCCCATCGGTGATGACCCGCGCCACCGCGGCGCGGGTCGCCGAGCGCATCGGCGAACACGCGGAACGGCACCGCCTGCCCTGGGTGCGAGTCGTCCTGCACGGCGGCGAACCGCTGCTGGCCGGCGCGGAGCTGATCGACTACGCAGCGACGGCCCTCCGCGCGGCGCTGCCGGCCCGGACCGACCTCCAAATACGCATGCAGACAAACGGCATTCTGCTTGACGATGCGGTGCTCCGGGTGCTGGGGCGCCACCGGATCGGAGTCGCGGTGAGCTTGGACGGCGGCCAGGCCGCTAATGATCGCCATCGACGGTACGCGGACGGCCGCGGTAGCTTCGACCGTGCCGTACGAGGCCTACGACGCCTGCTCGACCCCGAATTCCGCCGCCTCTACGCGGGCATCTTGTGCACTGTGGACCTGGGTAACGATCCGATCCAGGTCTATGAGGACCTGTGCGAGTTCGAGCCACCCGCCATCGACCTGTTGCTGCCGCTCGGCAACTGGACGACACGCCCGCCGGGGCGCCCGGCCGAGCCGGCCGAGACCCCGTACGGCGACTGGCTGGTGGCAGTGTTTGATCGGTGGTACCGCTCGTCGAGGCCCGAGCCGCGCGTCCGGCTGTTCCATTCGTTGATCGCCTTGCTGGTCGGCAGGGGCAGCGCCACCGAGGCACTCGGGCTCAACCCGCCGGACATCGTGACCGTGGAGACCGATGGCGGCTTCGAGCAGAGTGACGCCCTGCGGACCACCGCGGAGGGAATGTCGGCAACCGGACTGGACGTCGACCGGCACTCGTTCGATGACGTGCTCAATGCGCCTGCGGTACGGGCCCGGCAAGACCCGTTCGCGGCGTTGAGTCCGACGTGCCGGTCGTGCTCCTTGGTACGGGTGTGCGGGGGTGGGTTACACGCGCACCGGTACGACGCGGCGAGCGGGTTCGCGAATCCCTCCGTGTACTGCCCGGACCTCGTCCGGCTGATCCGGCACGTCGATGCACAGGTGGGAGCCGATCTGCATCGCTTGGTGAAAACCCGCCTTGGAGAGAGCGAACGTGCGCCGGTACCGGCTGACCGATAGCCAATTCGCCGACCTGGCTGCTGGATATGGTGGTCCGGACGCCATGGCCACGTTGGTCGCCGGGCAACGGTCTAAGCGGAAGCTGTTGTTGCGTGTGGTCTTCGATGAGGCCGCCCGACTCGGTGTCCAGAGCAGACTGTCCACAGCGCGAGCGTTGCTGACTCGCGTGCGGACCCAGCGCCCCGAGCTTGTCGAGGAATCGTTCGGGTACCCGTTCCTGGACTCGTGGGCCACCCGCTGCGTCGAAGACCCACGCGTTGCCGAAAGCTATCTCTCCGGGTTCGCCGCGTCGGTCGCTAGCCGGGCCGAGTTGCCGTTCTCCATCGCCATACCGGCAGCCGACGGCGTGGTATACCTGCCCATGCTGGGCACTGCGGCGGGCCTCGGTGATGGACCCGTAACGGTTTCCGGGGACGGCAGGTCGCTTGTGCTGGCCGGGTCGGTTCGGACCATCACTCTCGCCGAGCCGCGCCAGCGGCAGGACGGTTGGGAACCGGTCGCCGTGATCTCGGCCGGCGCGCCAGAGCGCCGTCTCACCGTCGTAATAGACGACCAGGATCCACATCGGAATTGCTTCCAGTGGCGAGTGGCACCCATGCTCTCGTCGGAGCGGCGCGAGCACCTCGCCCGGCTGCTTGCCCACGCCTGGCAGCTGATCGTGGCGCGCCATCCGGAGCACGCCTGCGGGATGAGCGTGGCCTTGCGTTCGGTGGTGCCGCTCGTGCCGCCCTCGCCGGGCGGCAGCGTCAGCGCGGCCTCGCGGGTCGCTGGCGGTGCGGTCGCGGTCGCCCCGCCTGCGGATGCGGAGGAACTGGCGCTGCTGTTGGTCCACGAGTTCGCGCACATGAAGTTGGGCGGCCTGCTCGACCTGGTGGACCTACACGAGTCCCAGGGACGAGGTCTTTACCGGGCACCCTGGCGGGCGGACCCCCGCCCAGTGGGTGCGCTACTGCAGGGCGCGTACGCCCATCTCGCGGTGACCGACTACTGGCGGGCACGCCGGATTTCATCCTCCACAGCCGACAGGGAAGTGGACTTCGAATTTGCGTACTGGAGAGAGCAGACCAAGGCCGCAGTGGCCACACTGGAGGGCAGCGGCGAGCTGACCGATGCGGGACGGGTATTCGTCGCGGGTCTCGGCGAAACGGTGGACCGCTGGCACCAGGACGGCGTACGCGGAGACATCGCGGAAGCGGTCGACGACATCGCAGTGCTTGCCGCGGTGCGGTGGCGGTTGGCAAACCGCGCCCCGGTGCCGGATGAGGTGAAGCGGCTCGCGCGCCAATGGCGCGAGGGTGCACCGTGTGGCGCGCTGCCCGAGGACCGCGACGCCGCCCTTGCGGCGGCGCCGGGCCCGGCGGGTATGCCCGGCCTCGCCGGGTGGCTCAGAAGCGAAGCTATCGGTTCCCCCGAGGGGCGGGCGAACGATGTCGACGAGGCGGACGCGGCGTATCTGAAAGGCGACCTGGTCGCCGCGGCCGAGCACTACGCGCGTCGCGTCGCCTCGGATCTCGGAGACGACTTAGCGTGGGCAGGGTTGGCTCGCGCATGCCGGCACCTTGGCTGGCATGCGGCGGCCAGCGCGCTAGAGGAGCGGCCGGCGCTGGTGCGCGCGCTGGTCGAGGCTCTGCGGACGCCTGCTGTCGAAGGCCTCGCTGCTTGGCTGGGTAAGGAGATTGGTCACGAACAGGGCACCTTCGAAGTGTGACGACCACGCTGAAAGGATCATGTCGGTGGTGGCTCAATGTCGCAGTTGAGCCGATCCCCGGTACGAACGGCGATGGTGTTGGGGTGATTCTCGCCGAGCAACCGGCGCGAGCGGGCCAGCACGTCATCGAGCAGGAGTCGAGCCTCAGCCTGCGCGCCTTCGGCTAGCCGGCTGATCGCGAGGTTGTTGCCGACCGCAACGGTGTCCGGGTGGTCGTCGCCGAGGCTGCGTCGGAAGCGCAACCAGGTGTCTTCGTCGGTGCGCCGGGCGCTGGCGTACTCGCCCATCTCGTACATGTCGTTGGCCAGATTGCTTACGCAGGCCAATGTGTACGGATGATCCGGGCCCAGGGCACCGCGCAGCCGGTTGACGACCCGATCCGAGAGCTCGCGCCCAGCCACGACGTTACCGCGCTTGCGTAGGAAGATTGCGAGGTTCGCCGCGCAGGTCAGCGCGAAGGAGTGGTCTTCGCCGAGCACCGCCCGGTAGCGGTCGTATACGTCGCTCGCGGTGTCGACGGCGGCCTCGTGGTCGCCGAGCGCCGACTGGTCACAGGCCAAGTTCATCCCGCAGGCGAGCGTGTCGGGGTGGTTCCGGCCGTGCAGCTTCTCGTACCGGGCGAGCGTATCGACGGTCAACGCGTGCGCGGCCGCGAACTCACCCAGCTTGCGCAGCGTCACGGCCAGGCTCTTGGCGGCACGCAAGGTTTCCGGGTGATCCCGCCCGATGAACTGTCGGTAAGACGCCAGAGTGGATTCCAGAAGCTTCCGCGATCCTTGGAAATCACCGTTTTCCCGGAGGTCCCGGCCGTAGTTGCTGGCCGAGAACAGCGTGTACGGGTGCCGCTCGCCGAGCACCGTGCGCCGCCGCTCCAAGGTGTCCTCATCGAGCAGAGTCGCACCCGCGAAGTCGCCGACCAACCGCAGCGACACGGCGAGGTTGTTCACCGCCATCAGGGTGCGGTAGTTGTCCTCGCCGAACACCTCCTTGAACCGGCTGACCGTTTCCTGATCGAGGTCGCGGGCGCGGGAGTAGTCGCCCAGCGCGCGCAGGTCGGCTGCTAGACCGCCGGCCGTCATCAGCGTGTACGGGTGGTCGTCGCCCGCCAGGTGGCGCAGCCGGCGCAGGACGTCTTCGTCAATCTCGTACGCGGCTGTGTACTTCGCCTGCGAACGCAGCGAGTTGGCGAGGTGGAATCGGAGGATGAGGGCGGGCAGGTCGTCGTCGGCGAAGATGCGCTCCCACTCGATGAGTGTTCGCTCAGCAAGCTCCTGGCTGCTGGCGAAGTCGCTCAGCTTCCACAGGTACCGCACGATGTCGATGACGAGCTGGCGCACCTCGGGGCTGCGAGAGACGAGCGCGCCGGAGGGTCTCAGGTGGGGCCACAGCTCGCCGTACTCGGGCCAGTTTTCCGGCTTGTCGGGATCCTTGGGGTTCGCGCCGGCGAGAATGTCGTGCACGTGCTGCCGGTTTTCGTCTTGCGCAGCGTGCGGCAGGTCGTCGCGGATTACCGCCTGCACCAACCGGTGCAACTGGATGCTGCTCTGCGCGGAGTCGACCCGCGCGAGGGCATACCGGCCGATTTCCCGGATCAGGCGGCCCTGGAGGATCGGGTCGCGCAGCGACGGGTCGAAGGGTGTCAGCACGCGCACGAACCGGTCACTGTAGAGCAACGAAATCGGGATCGGCTCCGCGGCGAAGAACGCGCACAGCTCAAGGAGCTTGGCGGCGGCCGGCATCTGCTCGCGCAACCGCTCCAGGGAGAGCAGCCAGGTGGCTGCGGCGGTGCGCTGGTAGGCCGGCGGCGGGTTCTCGTCGAGCACCCGGGGGAGTTGGGTGTCGAGTAGCCCGAGGTAGTGCGTCACTGGCATGGCGGTGGCCGCCAACCAGGCACCGGCCTGCTCCACCGCGAGCGGCAGGTCGCCCAGCTTTTCGGCGACCAGGTTGGCGTCGTCGTCGCCCAGTGCGGGCACCTGCCGGCGGAGGAACGCAATGCTCTCGTCGCGATTGAAGACGCCCACCTCGACCGCCGTAGCGTCGCGGGCCCAGGCTTGGTTGCGAGAGGTGATGATGACGTGCCCGGTACCTTGCGGGATGAACTCCCGCATCTCGGTGGGCTCGTTGGCGTTGTCGAAGATGAGCAGCCACCTACTGTACGGCTGGCCCTGGCGCAGCGCGTCGAGCACGGTGTGCAGGCTTTCGCTGACGCTGTCGCCCGTGGGCAGACCGAGTTCGGCCGTAAGGCCGGCCAGCGTCGCTCGCGCCGAACTCGGCTGTTCGGCCGACACCCACCACACGATGTCGTAGTCGGCGGCGAAGCGATAGGCGTACTCAAGGGCGATCTGCGTCTTGCCCACGCCGCCCAAACCGTGCAGCGCCTGCGGCGATGCGGCCGGGGCGGCTGTGGACAGCCGGTTGCGCAAGGCCTCCAGCATTAGGCCGCGACCGGTGAAGGCCGCGTTGCGTTGCGGCACGTTCCACACGGGCGGCGGGTTCGTCGGGAAGCGGGGCCCAGCCCGGCGCGGCTCCGCCGTCGGCCGGCCTGCGGACGAGTACGCGGGCTGGTCGAGCGCTGCCAGCAGTGCGTCGCGGGCCCGCTCTGCGGACAGCCCGACCAGGTCGACCGGGGCACGTTCGACGAACGGGCCGGGTGCGCGAGCGGAGTCCAGCCGGATCGGTACGAGCAGCCGTCCGGTGCCGTCTGAATCCCGCATGTTGGCGAACTTCCAGAAGGCGGTGGCGTTCGCCGATTTCATGTAGTCCTGGGAAAGTAGGACGAGCGTGCGACTCGCGGTGCCTACCACGCGCTGCATCTCCTCCTCGTACGCCGGTCCACGGACGGCATCGACCTCATGGATGGCTACCTGCAGGCCTGCGTCGGCCAGCTCCGCCGCCATCCACTCCGCCCACATACGGTCGATCGCCGCGTAGCTGATGAAGATGTCGGAGCTGACCAACTGCTTCGGGCGCTCGAACTCGGCCAGCCAGCGGCGCCGCTCACGCTCATCGAGCGGGGGCGCGGTGGTCACCACGCCGTCCGTGAGCACCCTGGTGAGGCGCTCGAATGCGGCCAGCAGCGACGTGTCCTGGTGGGGACGGTCGCCGAACGCGGCCAGGATCTCCTCGTACGCGTAATACGGCTTGTAAGGTATCTCGACGTCACCCCAATAACGATTGACATTGTCCGGCCCGAGATGGCCGAGAAACGGGGCGAACCGCGCCTGCGCGTAGTCGCGTCCGGCCTCCAGCTTGATCTGTTCGGCGTCCTCCACCCGCATCGGCACCGGAAGGATTCGGATCGGGTCGTGTCGGCGCTGCGCTCGGATGGAGTGCGCCACCAACACCGCGCCGTCGATACTCTGGGTGCTCATCGTGAAGCAGTCGGCCACCACGTCGGGGAGGCGGACGGTGCAGATGCCGGCGGTGTCACTCAAGCCCGTGCGGCTATCGATGAGCACGTAGTCGTAGTGGCTGCGCATGTTGCGACGCAGCGCATCGAGGAAGACTCCGCCGCGCTGTCGCTCGTAGAAGTTCGGCCAGTCGAAGGTGCTGACCATCTCTGAGTATGACTCGTCCTGCTGACCAGCGGGCAGAAAATCGATCACGCCAGCGTCTGGGAACTGCCAGTCCAGCGAGGCGGCATGCCGGAGGACATCGGCGTACTGGATATGCCAATCCGGATCTTCATGATGCCCGGACGGCTCCATCGTCGCTGCGGCGTAATCCCGCATCATGTCGATGACGCCACGAGATGTCCGTAGTTGCTTATCGAGTAGAAATGGGTGAAAGTAGCGGTGCAGGCCCGGCGATTCAAGATCCCAGTCGACGGCTAGCACCCGCAGGCCGGTGCTGGCAAGTATCCATGCTGTATTGGCCACGGTCATCGTCCGGCCAGTGCCACCCTTGTACGAATAGAATGTGATGATGCGCCCGCTTCCCGGCGCCGGATCATCAAGTGAACCGGTCATGATCCGGCCCTCCTTCGTCATGCGGATCAAGCCTGAGGATGGGGCGCTCGGAAAGCGGTCCCGGTGGGACGCGATAGACCCGGCCATGAACGAAGACGTTGTTTCTGGCCACCTCGAGCACCGCTTGAAGATCGGCGTCGAAGGCGTGGTGGGTGAGGATGCTCGACCGGTACATGACGTCCTCGCCGCCCGCCACCCGCTTGTAGAAGATCGCACGCAACGAGTCGGAGAGCTCCGGGCCGTAGCGTGCGGTCTCCGCGTCGTCATGGCTCCACGGAACCATGACCGCCGTGTTCTGCTCGCTGAGCGGCTCTTCGCGTTCGCCGTACTCGGCCAGTGTCCGTCGCTGCTGAGCCACTCGGGTCGCCCACGCGTCGACCAGCAGTACGACCACCTGGTTGTGTCGCATGGCAAGTTCGATGCACGTCGAGAGGTCATCGAGGGTGACCGTGCGGGAGTCGATGCTGCGCTTCGTGGCGACGCTGCGCGCGTACTCGCCAATGGGCACCGGAAGCTTCGGTCGGTACGGCATCCAGTCGATCGGACTGTCGCCGTAGTAGCTGGTCTCAGTGCGGGTGGGAGGCAACTCGGCGCGGGTCGGCGCGGCGACCACGAAATGCACGTACTGCGAGCCCATCGCGGTGGGCTCGGTCGGCAGTTGCCGCAGCGGCGTCGAGTTGGCTGTGGGCTGGTGGAACGCGCTCGGCAACTGGTCGAATGGCACCTCGGTGGCGCACGGCGGCATGTCGTGCGTGTCGGCGGTCTCCACGATCTGGCTAGCCAGCGCAGAAAGGCTCTCCAGGTAGGCGTCGTGGTTGCGCTGTAGGCGCATGAGCTGCCGCATGCCGTCGTGCAGATACGCGTCGCTGAACGCGTCACTGTGATATTGGATGGCGGCGGCCACCGGGTGCATGCGCCGCGGCGGCAGCCACAGCACCGGTATCAGCGCTGGCGGCCGCAGGCCAGTGGCCGTCTCGTACTGGTGGAGCCGATCGGCGAACAGGTGCCATTCCCGGCCACACGGCTCGCTGACGAAATATCGTGGCGAGCAGAGCGCCAAGAATGATCGGCACGTTGATATGGCGCTCGTGAGCCGCTGTGACCAGGTCGCCCCCACCTCGATGCTGCGGGTGTCGAGAAACCCCACTTCTTGATCACGGGGAACGCCGGCGTGCAGTCGGACCTCATTGCACAGGTCGTGATAGAGCTTCTGGACGAAGTGATCGTCGTCTTCCCGGGCATAGCTCAAGAAGAAATAGAGCACGCGACCCTCCGCAACTTCCTGGCCGTGTCTCGACTATTTATCGGTGGCGATTCCTTGACGCACAGTATAGGTAAGAAAACGAGGCGCGGCAGCCCTCAAGTGTGACATCTTGGTGGTACGCGGCAGGCGTCAAGCCCGGCAGGCGTCAGCCGCCAGGGTATCTCTCGCTGTCGTGACGGACGCCTTGATCACGGAGGGGTCTCCGAGACGAACCAGACGCCGACGGCTGGGATGATGCCGTTGTTGCGATAGCGGTGTGGAGTGCTGGATGCGAATGACACCGCGTCACCAGGTCCGAGCCGGTGCTCTTCGAAGCCCAGTGTCAGGGTCAGCTGTCCCTCGACTAGGAAGCCGTACTCGACGCCGGCGTGTCGCATCAGCGCGTCGCCGCTCGACGAGCTGCCTCCCGGCGCGTACGTGACCAGGAGGAAATCGACCTGTCCGCCGGGCGGGTGGCCGAGCCGTTCCCAGGTCACGCCCGAGTCGAGCCGAAGGATCTCGCGCGTCTCGGGCCGCACAATCGGCCCGAGCCGGTGGAGCACCGCAGTGGCCGCGGCGCGCGGGGCGACTGCGGGCTCTGCGTCGAAGACGTCCTCCACCGAGATGCCGAGCGCCTTGGTGATCGCGTACAGCGTGCTGACCGACGGCTGGCTCTTCCCAGTCTCAATCTGGGAGATGAGGCTGGCGGACACGCCCACCGTCCGGGCCAGGGCGCGCAGGCTCATGCCGCCGCGCAGCCGGGCCTCCCGAATGCGCTCACCGAGCGGTGGCAGAGTCGACGTCACGCTCCGCATCGTACAGCGTGAGTGAACAACCTCTCATGATCAAGGCGTCCTTCAAGTAGCTATGACGACTTGAGGGACGCCTTGATCATGGGGCTGTTAAGTAACGCTTGACACGTGTGCGTAACGAGGCGTTGACTGGTGTCCTCCGTCACAGGAGGTCGCGATGGCTGTTCGCACGTTCGGAACCAACGCCGTCGACTGGGAAGAGCGCGTCAACCTCGACCGGTTGCGCACGGAACGCCTGGCCCGGATCAAGGAGCACCTGGAGCGTTCTGAGCTCGGCGCGCTGCTGACCTTCGACTTCGCCAACATCCGCTATCTGACGTCCACCCACATCGGCACCTGGGCGATGGACAAGCTGATCCGGTTCGCGGTGCTGCCGCGCGGCGGCGAGCCGGTGATCTGGGACTTCGGCTCGGCCGCACGGCACCACCAGCTCTACAACCCGTGGCTGGAGGGCACGAAGCGGGCGCGCGCCGGCATCTCGACGCTGCGCGGCGCCTTCCACCCGGATGCCGGCATCGCCGCCGATGTCGCGACCAAGGTCGCCACCGTGCTGCGCGAGCACGGCCTGGCGGACGCGCCGGTCGGCGTCGACGTCGTGGAGATGCCGGTGCTCGCGGCGCTCCAGGCGGAGGGACTGACCCTTGTGGACGGTCAGCAGCTCTTCCTGGAGGCGCGCCGCGTCAAGACCCCTGACGAGATCAGCCTGCTGTCGCAGGCCTGCGCCATGGTCGACGCCGCCTATGAGGAACTCTACGAGTTCCTCCGCCCGGGAGTGCGCGAGAACGAATGCGTCGGCCTCGTCAGCAAGGTGCTCTACGACCTGGGCAGTGAGTACGTCGAAGGCGTCAACGCCATCTCCGGTGAGCGCTGCGCCCCGCACCCGCACGTCTACAGTGACCGGTTGATCCGCCCGGGGGATCCGGCGTTCTTCGACATCCTGCACAGCCACCTCGGCTACCGCACCTGTTACTACCGCTGCTTCGCGGTGGGCAGCGCCTCCCCGGGCATGCGCGACGCGTATGTGCGGTGCCGGGAGTACATGGATCGCGCCATCGCCCTCGTGAAGCCGGGCGCCACCACCGCCGACATCGTGTCGGTGTGGCCACGGGCCGAGGAGTTCGGCTTCCCGGACGAGATGGCCGCGTTCGCCCTCCAGTACGGGCACGGCGTCGGACTGTCCATCTGGGAGAAGCCGGTCTTCAGCCGGCTGGTGTCGCTGGACCACCCGGAGGTCCTGGAGGAGGGCATGGTCTTCGCGTTGGAGACCTACTGGCCGGCCGGCGACGGATACTCCGCGGCGCGCATCGAGGAAGAGGTCGTGGTGACCGCCGACGGCTGCGAGCTCATCACCAAGTTCCCGGCGGAGGAGCTGCTGGTCGCCGGGCGCCGCTACATCGCGGCGGGTGGCCCACTGAAGATGACGCGCGAGGCACAGTCGCACTTGAACAATGGGGTCACGCGATGACGCCCGAGGAGCTGCTCGACGCGTACGGGGAGATGGCCCTCATCCGCCGCACCGAGAAGGCGGCGCACGACCTCTTCATGGCCGGGCTCGTCAAGGGCACCACGCACCTGGCGGCGGGCCATGAGGCGGTGGCGGTCGGGGCCAGCGCCGCGCTGCGCCCGGACGACTACGTGTTCGCCACATACCGGGGCCACCACCACGCGATGGCCCGCGGCGCGACGCCGGAGGAGTGCCTGGCCGAGCTGATGAGCAGGGTCACCGGCCTGTGCCAGGCCAAGGGCGGCTCGATGCACCTGACCAAGGCGGCCACCGGCATGCTCGGGTCGTACGCGATCGTGGGCGCGCACCTGCCGATGGCGGCCGGGGCGGCGTGGTCGGCGAAGATGCGCGGCAGCGGCCAGGTCGCGGTGGCGTTCTTCGGTGACGGCGCGACGAACATCGGTGCCTTCCACGAGGCGCTCAACCTGGCGGCGGTGTGGAAGCTGCCGGTGCTGTTCGTGTGCGAGAACAACCTCTACATGGAGTACACGCCGATCGCCGACGTGACGGCGGTGCCCAATCCGGCGGCGGATCGCGCGCCGGGATACGCGATGCCGGGCGAGGTCATCGACGGCAACGACGTGACGGTGGTGTACGAGGCGGTGGCGCGGGCCGCCGAGCGGGCCCGTAACGGTGACGGGCCGTCGCTGATCGAGGCACAGACCTACCGCCACTTTGGACATAGCCGGGCCGATCCCGCCAAGTACCGCCCGGCGGAAGAGGTTGAGCGGTGGCTCAAGCACGACCCGCTGGACGTCGCGCGCGCCAAGCTGGAGGCGGCGGGCGTACCCCCGGAGACGATCGCGGAGCGCGACCGGCGCGCGGCCGATGAGGTGGCGGCGGCCGTCGAGGCCGCGAAGAGCGCGCCGCCACCGGGCCGGGAGCTGGCCTTCACCGACGTGTGGGCGGACGGGAGCGCGACATGGCGGACCTGATCACGTATCGCGACGCGGTAGCCGAGGGCATCGCGCGCGAGATGCGCCGGGACTCCACAGTGGTCTGCCTGGGCGAGGACATCGGCGCCGCCGAAGGCGTCTTCAAGACCACGGTGGGGTTGTTCAAGGAGTTCGGGCCGGAGCGGGTGTGGGACACGCCGATCTCCGAGCAGGCCATCGTCGGCGCCGCGATGGGCGCCGCGATGACCGGCATGCGCCCGGTCGCCGAGATCATGTTCAGCGACTTCCTCGCCTGCTGCTGGGATTATCTGGCCAACGAGATCCCGAAGGCCCGATACATGACGGGCGGCCAGGTGACCGTCCCGCTGGTGATCCGCACCGCGAACGGCGGCGGCCTCGGCTTCGGCGCCCAGCACTCGCAGGCTGTCGAGAACTGGGTGCTCACCGTGCCAGGGTTGAAGATCGCGGCACCGGCCACGCCGGCCGACGTGATCGGGCTGATGGCCGCGGCCATCCGCAGCGACGACCCGGTCGTCTTCTTCGAGCACAAGGCGCTGCTGGCCGGCTCCGGCCCGCTGCCGCCTGACGATCACGTGGTCGAGCTGGGCCGCGCGGCCGTCGTGCGGGAGGGCACCGACGTGACGGTCGTGGCGCTCGCGTCCACGGTGCCCACCGCGCTCGCCGCGGCCGAGGAGCTGACCAGCGAGGGCATCGAGGTCGAGGTGATCGACCTGCGCTGCCTCGTGCCGCTCGACATGCGCACCGTGCTGTCCTCTCTGGAGCGCACGTCCCGGCTCCTGGTGGTCGAGGAGAATCCGTATCAGGGCGGCTGGGGCGGCACCGTCGTCTCGGTCGTCGCCGATGAAGGCTTCGAACTGCTGGACGCCCCGATCAAGCGCGTCGCCGGGGCGTGCGTGCCACTGCCGTTCGCCGACGCGCTCGAGGCCGAGGTGATCCCCACGACCGGCAAGGTCACCGCGGCGGTACGCCAGCTCTGCGCTTACTGACCGGAGGCACCCCGATGACTGACAAGATTCTGTTGCGCGGCGGTCACGTACTTACCATGGACCCCGACCTCGGCGACCTGCCCGAGGGCGATGTGCTCATCGAAGGTGGCCGGATCGCCGCGGTCGACCGCCGGATCGAGGCCGACGCGGAGGTCGTCGACGCCACCGGCCGGATCGTCATTCCCGGCTTCGTCGACACCCACCGGCACACCTGGGAAGCCGCCATCCGTGGCTGCGCGCCGAACGCCACACTGGATGACTACTTCGTCGAGGTGCTCGACACGTTCGCGCCGGTGTACCGGCCGGAGGACGTCTACGCCAGCAACCTGGCCGGCGCGCTCGAATGCCTCAACGCCGGCATCACCACGCTGGTCGACTGGTCACACATCAACAACACGCCGGAACACCCGGACGCCGCGATCCGCGGGCTCCAGGAGGCCGGCATCCGCGCCCAGTACGCCTACGGCAGCGCGAACCTGGCGCTCGCCGACTACTGGTTCGAGAGCAAGATCGCGATACCCAGGGACGACGTACGGCGGGTCCGCGACACCTACTTCTCGTCGTCGGACGGCCTGCTGACGATGGCCGTCGCCACCCGCGGGCCGGGCTGGTGCGTCGACGACGTGGTGCGCGCCGAATGGGAGATGGCCCGCGAGCTCGGCCTGCCGATCACCGTGCACGTGGGCATGGGCCGGATGGCCGGCCGGTTCGGCATGGTCAAGACGCTGGACGCGATGAACATGCTCGGCTCGGACACCACCTACATCCACTGCTGCTACCTCAGCGACGAGGAGTGGCAGCTGGTCGCCGACAGCGGTGGCACGATCTCCGTCGCCCCGCAGGTCGAGGTCCAGATGGGACACGGCTGGCCGCCGGTGGTCAAGGCCATGGAGTACGGCTTGCGGCCCAGCCTGTCGATCGACGTGGTGACCACCGTCCCCGGCGACATGTTCACCCAGATCCGCAGCGCGTTCGGCGCCGAGCGGGCGCGGGCGCTGGCGGTCTTCTGGGAGCGCAACGTGGACGCCGAGGGCCTGCTGACCGCCCGCCAGATGCTGGAGATGGCGACCCGCAACGGCGCGCACGTGGCCGGTCTGGAGGACCGGACCGGTTCGCTGACCCCGGGCAAGCAGGCCGACATCGTGCTGATCGACGCCCGCGCCATCAACATGGTGCCGCTGCACGACGCGGTCACCGCCGTCACCCTGTGCGCCGACGTGTCCAATGTGGATGCCGTACTGGTGGCCGGCCAGTTCCGCAAGCGTGACGGCAAGCTGCTCGCCGACGTGGCCCGGGTGCGGCAGCTGGTCGAGAACTCCCGCGACCACCTGATGAGCGCGGTGGCTTCCAAAGCGGTGGCCAAGTGAGTTCACGGCACGTCGTACGCCGGGCCGCGGACGCGGACTTCGTCGCCGGCGGCGACGGGTACGCGCAGTGGTCCATCGTGGACGAGACGGTCCCGGGTGCGGTGCACACCGGGTTCGGGGTCTGCACGCTGGCGCCGGGCGGCTCGGTGCGCACTCACGTCCACTCCTTCGAGGAGAGCGTCTACGTGCTGGCGGGATCCGCCGTCCTGGACACTCCGGACGGCGGACACCTGCTCGGCGAGGGCGACTACGGCGTGGTGGCCACCGGCGTCGCGCACGGCTGGCGCAACCCCGGCACCGAACCGGCGCGCTGGGCCCGGATGCAGGCGCCACAGCCCCGCGGCCGGCTCGGCGGCGACTCCCGTTCCTTGCCGCCGCTGCGGCACGAGCACGTAAGACCGGTCGATCCGCGCGACCCGCGCAACCGCTCCTTCGGGCACATCGCGCCCGCGCACATGGAGCCGGGCAAGCAGAGCCAGGAGCTGCTGGCCGTCTCCGCCAGCATGCGCACCGCCCTACTGGTCTACAGCGGGATCACCGTGAAGATGATGGTCGACCGGGAGTTGGGCGCCGAGCTGTCCACGATGTTCATGGTCCAGTACGAGCCGGACGGCGTCGCGGGCCCGCACGACCACCCCTTCGAGGAGACCTACCTGATCCTCCAAGGGGCGACGGACGCCACGTTCGACGGTGAGACCTATCGACTCACGGCCGGCGACGTCGCTTGGGCCGGTGTCGGCTGCGTGCACTCGTTCACCAACGCGGGCGACACGCCGGTGCGCTGGTTGGAGACGCAGGCGCCGCAGCCGCCGGCCCGCCACTCGTACCGGTTCGCCCGTGACTGGGAATACCTGCGCTCCCTGGAGGACTCATGACCGTGGTGATCGTCGGCGGCACCTCCGGCATCGGCCTGGAGGTGGCCCGGCACTTCGCGACCATCGGCGACGACGTGCTGCTGACCGGCCGCGAGGCCGCCCGCGCCGAGCAGGCGGCCAAGGAGGTGGGTGCCCGGAGCGCCGCCTTCGACCTCGCCGAGCCATCCGCCATCGCCGCGGCGCTGGCCGGGGTGGAGCGGGTCGACCACCTCGTCCTGGCCGCGATCGACCGTGACCACAACACCGCCGCCGACTACGCCATCGACCGGGCGGTGCGGCTCGTCACGCTGAAGCTGGTCGGGTACACCGAGGTGGTGCACGCGCTGCTGCCGAAGATGCACGCGCAAAGCTCGATCGTGATCTTCGGCGGGCAGGCGCTCAACCGGCCGTATCCGGGCTCCACCACGGTGTCCACTGTCAACGGTGGGGTCGTCGGACTCGTGCACACGCTCGCCAGCGAGCTCGGACCCATCCGGGTCAACGGCGTCCACCCCGGCATCGTCGGTGACAGCCCCTACTGGACCGGCAAGGCGCTGGACGCGGTCGTCGCGCGCACCCCGATCGGCCGGCTCGCGACGATGGCCGATGTCCGGGACGCGGTGGTGTTCCTGCTGCGAAACTCGTCAGTGAACGGGGTTAACCTGGCCGTGGATGGGGGATGGCTGTTGACATGAAGCTGGCGGTGATCGGCGCTGGCCGGATGGGTGCGGCCATGGCGGTGCGGCTCCAGAAGTCCGGCATCGACGTGGTGGTCCACAACCGCACCCGCTCCCGCGCCGAGGCCACCGGTGCGACCGTCGCCGACACCCCGCGCGAAGCGGTGGCCACGGCCGACGCGGTGCTCGTCTCGCTGGCCGACGACACCGCGGCGCTGTCCATGTACGGGGGATCGGACGGCATCGCCGCCGGCCTCCCCAGCGGCTGCGTCGTCGTGGAGACCAGCACTCTCGACCCCGAGACGGTCCGCCGGCTCGCGGACCTGGTCGGCGAGCGCGGCGCGGCGCTCCTGGACGCGCCGGTGTCCGGCAGCGTCCCGCTGGTCGAGCAGGGCCGGCTCACGTTCATGGTCGGCGGGCCGCCGGACGCGTTGGCCGAGGTGCGGCCGGTGCTCGACGAACTCGCCGCGCAGGTGTTCCACGTCGGCGAGGTGGGCGCCGGTGCGATGGTCAAGCTGGCCGTCAACACCGTCGTGTTCGCGCTCAACCAGGCGCTGTCCGAGGCGCTGGTGCTGGCCGAACGGGCCGGCGTGCCGCGCACCACGATGTACGAGGTGCTGGCGCACAGCGCGGTGGCCGCGCCGTTCGTGGCGTACAAGCGGGCGGCGTTCGAGCGCCCCGACGAGACGCCGGTGGCGTTCAGCCTCGACCTGGTCGCCAAGGATCTGAGCCTGGTCGCTCGCCTCGCCGACCGCGTCGGCGCGACCCTGCCCCAGGCCACCACCGACCGCGAAACCGTCCGCGCCGCCATCGCCGCCGGCCTCGGCACCGCCGACATGTCCGCCCTCGCCCAGTACCTCTCCTCCCGCCCATGATCGCGCGCTTCGCCCGCGCCTTGCCCCAAGAGGGCAGCCCTGTTGGGCGTGAATTCTGAGGAAAGCTCCCCTATACCTGTCCAGACGGGTATAGGGCTCCCCTGTTGGGAATTCACGCCCCAGAGGGCTGCCCTCTGGGGACAAGGCGCGGGCGAGATCAGCGTGGGTGGATGGCGAGCCAGGTGCGGGTGCGCTTGCCGGGGGTGTAGGGGGAGTCGAGGCGCTTGGCCACCACGCCGCCGAGGCCCTGCTCGAGGCTGACCGTGTGGACCGCCGCGCCACCGCCGGCGAAGTAGGGTGGGGTCTGCCAGTGGCGGCCGGCAAGGTCCAGCGTGGTGAGAAGCTCGCGGCGTTCCCCGTAAGGCAGCTCCATCGTGGATCGGCCCTCCAGCCAAAGCACGTCAAAGGCGAGATAGTGCACGGGCGTGCGGGAGATCAGACGACGCGCGGCAGCGGCGTCCGTGACGCGAGCGCGTGGACGCAGCGCCGCCGCGCTGACCCGGCCGCCGGCGTCGAAAGCCACCACCACGCCGTCCAGCACGCACTCGGTCGGCGCCAGCGCCTCCGCCATCTCGCGCAGTTCCGGGTACGACTCGGTGACGTCGACCCCGTCCGCCGCCACCAGCCGCAGCCGCCCACCGGACACCTGCCCGAGCGCCCGCACGCCCGGCCACTCCAGCTCGTAGCCCCACGCCTCGTCGTCGGCGGGCAACCGGGTGGCCGGAGACGCCAGCATCGGGGAGACCGTGTCCGGCATCGGGGTCCACCCGGGCTCCGGCGGATCCATCCGGTGGATCATCCAGTTCTTGCCGTCGGTGCGGAACAGCACGTAGCGGCCGGAGACCCGCTCACCGTGCAGCACCACGATGACCTCACCGTCGCGCCACTTCTCCGTGGTGTAGGTGCCACGGTCGAAGATGGTCATCCGGCCCGCGCCGTACTCGCCGGCCGGGATCTCGCCGTGGAAATCCGCATACTCCATCGGGTGGTCCTCGGTCATCACGGCGAGGTTGTTACGCGCCGGGTCGCGGGGCACGCCCCGCGGCACCGCCCACGACACCAGCACACCGTCGCGCTCCAGGCGCAGATCCCAGTGCAGGCTCCGCGCGTGGTGCTGCTGGATCACGAACGCACGGTTGTCACCGGCCGCGGGCGCCTTCGCGGGTACCGGTTCCGGGGTGCGCCGCGCGTCGCGCTTGCGCCGGTACTCGTCGAGGCGATCGGCCATACCCTCTATTGTGCGGAGCTTTCCAGTACTCGCAGCGCGGCTTCCACCCGTGGGGGGACCCGCCGGCGGTGGCGGAGCGCCCACGGCAGGTCGGTCAGCGCGGCCCGCAGGCCGGCCCGGCCGTCCGGTGTGGACAGCGATTGAGCCGCTGTGCGCAGCGCGCGCCGCGCCGGCCGGCGTAGCCACGTGGTGAGCAGCGCGTTGCGGGTCTCTTGCCGGCGGCGGCGTGCGGGATCGCGCCCCGCCGGTGCCGGTAGGTGGTGCACGACCAGCGAGGGGACGTACGCCAGACCCCAGCCGGCGGCCGCCAGGTCCATGGCGAGGAGCGCCTCTTCGCCGTACACGTGGAATTTGGGCTGGAAGCCGCCGCACCCGAGGAACGCGTCCCGGCGCACGACGGCGGCGCAGGCCAGGAAGCCCAGCACCGCCGGGCCCGGAAGGGCCGGCGGCGTGCCGAGCGGCGCGGTCGCCATGCCGGCGGAGACCGGGTCGAGCCGGGCCTGCGGCCCGACCAGCACGCGGGCGGTGAGCAGCGCGGTCGTGGGGTGCGCGGCGAGGACGCGCGCGGCCTCGCCGAGGGCGCCGTCCGCCCAGTACGAGTCGTCGTCCGCGAAGGCCACGAAGCGGGTACCGGCCAGCCGGGCCCCGACGTTGCGGGCGGCGGCGCCGGCGTTGACGGGCAGCCGCAGCACCTGGACATCGGGCGCGTGTGCGGTGACCGCCTCGGCGGTGCCGTCGGTGGAGGCGTTGTCGACGAGGATCACTGGCGCCTGGTGCCGAGGCAGGGTCCGCAGCACCTGCTCGCGCCGGTTGTGGCTGACCACCACGACAGTCACATCGTTCACACCGCCCACTTACCCCGTTTTCCGTGATCAAGGCGTCCCCCAGGTCGCGAGAACACGTGGATGAGTTTCGATGTAATCTGTGGGAGCGCTCCCGTCCGACTCCACGGCACCCTCCCCCGAAGGAGTACCCACCTATGAGACGCAAGATCCGCGCGATCGCGGCGGCTGGCCTGGTCCTCGCCGGCTCGGTCGGCGTCGTCGTGGCCGCCGGCCCGGCACAGGCCGACGTGCGCATCTGCGAGCAGTTCGGCACGACCACCATCCAGGGCCGTTACGTGGTGCAGAACAACCGCTGGGGTTCCAGCGCCGAACAGTGCATCAACGTCACCGACACCGGCTTCTCCATCGTCAGCCAGCAGGGCAGCGCGGCCACCAACGGCGCCCCGCTGTCGTACCCGTCGGTGTTCTTCGGCTGCCACTACACCAACTGCTCGCCGGGCACCAACCTGCCGATCCAGGTCAGCCAGATCGCCAGCGCCACGAGCAGCATCAACTACACCTACGCGGGCGGCACGTACAACGCCTCGTACGACATCTGGCTGGACCCGACGCCCCGGCGGGACGGCGTCAACCAGCAGGAGATCATGATCTGGTTCAACCGTCAGGGCCCGATCCAGCCGATCGGCTCGCCGGTCGGCACCGCCACGGTCGGCGGGCGCACCTGGGAGGTCTGGCGCGGCAGCAACGGCGCCAACAACGTGATCTCGTACCTGGCGCCGTCCGCGATCAGCAGCTGGAGCTTCAGCGTGCTGGACTTCATCAACGACACCCGCAACCGCGGCCTGATCACGAACTCCTGGTACCTGACCAGCATCCAGGCCGGCTTCGAGCCGTGGAACGGTGGCACCGGGCTCGGCGTGACCTCGTTCTCGGCCGCCGTCAACCAGGGCACGCCGCCGACCATCCCGACGACGAGCCCGCCCGTCACGTCGCCGCCGCCGGGTGGCACGAGCGCGTGCCGGGTCGCCTACCGCGCCAACTCGTGGAACAACGGTTTCACCGGCGAGGTGACCGTCACCAACTCCGGCACGAGCACGATCAACGGCTGGACGCTGGGCTTCGCGTTCCCGAGCGGTCAGCAGATCACCAACGCGTGGAACGCCACTGTCACCCAGAGCGGGTCAGCGGTGTCCGCCCGGAACGCCAACCACAACGGCGCGCTGGCACCGGGCGCCAGCACGTCGTTCGGCTTCCAGGGCACGCACAACGGCACCAACCAAGCCCCCACCGGCTGGACCTTGAACGGCGCCGCCTGCACGAGCTAGCAAGGAAGGGACCCTTCCTATCGCTTTTTGCATAGGAAGGGTCCCTTCCTAACCGCCCTGCTCAGGAGAGGATGGGGCGGGCGGCCCGGAGGTGGGCCGTGGCCTGGGACAGGGCGGCCGCGATGTGGGCCTCGGTCTCCGGGGCGAGCCGGGCGGCCGGCACCGATACGCTGATCGCGTCGGTGGGCGGGTCGGCGAGCGGCACCGCCACCGCGAAACACACGATCCCCTCGGTGTTCTCCTCCCGGTCGACGGCGTACCCCCGTACCCCCGTCTGCTGGAGCTCCGCGAGCAGCGCGTCCCGGTCGGTGATGGTGTTGGTCGTCAGCCGGGGGAGCGGGTCGGGCAGCAAATCGAGCGGCGAGCGAGCACAAGCGAGCAGCGCCTTGCCGAGCGCGGTGGCGTGCGCCGGCAGGCGCCGCCCGATGGCGCTGTAGAGACGCAGCCGGTGGGCGGACTCGCGTTTGGCCAGGTAGACGACGTTAGGACCGTCGAGACGGCCCAGGTGCACGGCTTCGCCGAACCGCCGGGCCAGGTCGTCGAGCACGCCGCTGAGCAGGCCGACGGCGTTATCGGCTTCCAGGTATGCTGCGCCGACCTCCAGGGCGCGGACGCCGAGGCCGAAGCGGGTGCCGGTGGCGTCGGCCTCGACCCAGCCGCGCCGGGCCATCGTGCGCAGGATGCCGTGCAGGCTGCTCTTGGGGATGTCGAGCGCGCGGGCGAGGTCGACGAGGGAGCGCCGCCCGGGCGACGCGGCCAGGGCTTCGAGCACTTCGAGGGTGCGGTCGGCCGACTTGACCGGCTGGAACTCGACTGCCGTCATGTCTTCCATTATGGTCATGTACGTGACCAGCGTTCACGATACTGAACAAGCCATCGGCGCGGCGCGCCTCCTGCCGGTCGTCGTGCTCCAGAGCGCCGCCGACGCCGAGCCGCTCGCCACCGCGCTCAGCCAAGGCGGCCTGCGCAGCGTCGAGGTGACGTTCCGCACCGACGCCGCCGCCGAGGCCATCCGGATCATGGCGGAAAACCCTGACCTGCTGGTCGGCGCCGGCACGGTGCTGACCCCGGCCCAGGTCGACGCGGCCGTCGCGGCGGGCGCGAAGTTCGTGGTGAGCCCGGGCTTCAGCAGCCGCGTGGTGACGTACTGCCAGGAGCTGGGCATTCCGGTCTACCCGGGTGCGGCGACCGCCACCGAGATCCAGATGGCGCTCGACGCCGGCCTGGAAATCGTCAAGTTCTTCCCGGCCGAGCAGGTCGGCGGCGCCAAGATGATCAAGGCGCTGGCCGCGCCGTTCCGGAATGTGCGGTTCATCCCGACCGGCGGCGTGAACACCACCAATCTGCCCGACTACCTCGCGCTGCCCGCGGTGTTCGCGGTCGGCGGCACCTGGATGGTGGCGCCTGACCTGCTCGCCGCCGGCAAGTGGGACGAGGTCACGAGGCTGACCGCCACCGCCGTTTCACTCACCAAGGGGGAGAAGTGACGCTCGCGATCAGGCCGGCCGAGGAGTGCCGCTACGACCTGGTGTCGCTTGGCGAGGTCATGCTCCGGCTCGACCCGGGGGAGGGGCGGGTGCGCACCGCGCGCGGCTTCCGGGCCTGGGAGGGCGGCGGTGAGTACAACGTGGCCCGGGGCCTGCGGCGCTGCTTCGGCATGCGCACCGCGGTGGTCACCGCGTTCGCGGACAACGAGGTGGGCCGGCTGCTCGAAGACCTGATCCTGCAGGGCGGCGTGGACACCTCCTTCGTGCGGTGGGTGCCCTACGACGGCATCGGGCGCAGCGTGCGCAACGGTCTGAACTTCACCGAGCGCGGGTTCGGCGTCCGCGGTGCGGTGGGCACGTCCGACCGCGGCCACACCGCGGCCAGCCAGCTGCGCCCCGACGACGTCGACTGGGAGCACCTGTTCGGCACGCTCGGCGTGCGCTGGCTGCACACCGGCGGCATCTACGCCGCGCTGTCCGAGACCACGCCGGACGTGATCGAGGCGGCCATGGCGGCCGCGCGGCGGCACGGCACGATCATCTCGTACGACCTGAACTACCGGCCCAGCCTCTGGAAGGCGATCGGTGGCAAGGAGCGGGCGCAGGAGGTCAACCGGCGGCTCGCCCGGTATGTCGACGTGATGATCGGCAACGAGGAAGATTTCACCGCCTCGCTCGGCTTCGCGGTGCCGGACACCGACGAGTCACTGTCCGAACTGGAAGTCGCCAACTTCCAGCGGATGATCGAAGAGGTCACCAAGGAGTACGGCAACTTCAAGGTGGTCGCCACGACGCTGCGCACCGTGCGGAGCGCCACCGTCAACGACTGGGGTGCGGTGGCGTGGGCCGACGGCGCGTTCGCCGAGGCCACGCACCGGTCCAACCTGGAGATCCTGGACCGGGTCGGCGGCGGCGACAGCTTCGCGTCCGGGCTGATCTACGGGCTGATGACCTTCGGAGAGCTGGCCACCGCCGTGGAGTACGGCGCGGCCCACGGCGCGCTCGCCATGACCACGCCCGGCGACACCTCCATGGCGAATCTCAAGGAGGTTGAGGCGCTGGTCAAGGGCGCCGGCGCCCGCGTGCAACGGTGAGTTGGGCTCGTCTTCCAAGCGTTCGGGGCATAGTGTTGTGCGATTGCTCCGAGTAGTCTTCTGAGTTCGACGCGTTGCCCCCACCTCTCTTCACGGGGGTTCGGAACCCCGGAGGCGTTACGCCATGCTCCGTACCACCCTGCGGATTCTGGTTGTCGGCGCTGGCATCGCCGGACTCGCGGCGGCCCGTGCCCTGCGGCTGGCTGGGTTCCGGCCGGAGGTCGTCGACAAGCTGCCAGCGTCCACTGTGGCGGGCGCCGGCATCTTCCTGCCTGGCAACGCGGCGCGGGCGCTGCGCGCGCTTGACCTGGAGGCGCCCGTCCGGCCGTACGGCGAGGTGGTCGAGCGCCAGCGCTTCCTCGACGTGCGCGGGCGCCCGCTGTGCGACGTCGACCTGACCGAGCTGTGGGCGGGCGTCGGCGAGAGCCGCGCGCTGTCCCGCGCCGACCTGCACCGGGTGATGCTGAGCGGGGCCGGCGGCGAGGTGCGGCACGAGACCGAGGTCAAGGCCGTGGAGATCGGCGACGGCTCGGCCAAAGTGGAGTTCGGCGACGGCTCCAGCGGCGAGTATGACCTGGTGGTGGGCGCGGACGGCCGGCGTTCCGCGGTGCGCACGCTGGCCGGTCTCGGCGACGCCGCCCGCCCGGTCGGCCACGTCGTCTACCGCAGCGTGATCACCGGCGGTCCCGCGATCGCGGACTGGACCGGGGTGTTCGGCAAGCGGTCCACGTTCACGGTGATGCCGATGGGCGCCGGGCGGCTGTTCTGCCACGCCGACGAGTCGTGCGGCACCGCGCCGCCCGACCCGCTGGCGCGGTTCCGGGAGGTCTTCGGCGGGCTGGGCGGCCCGGTGCCCGCCGTGGTCGAGGCCGTCGAGCGGGTCCAGGTCGCGGTCACCGACGAGGTCGAGATCGACGCCTGGTCGAAGGGGCCGGTCGTGCTGGTCGGCGACGCCGCCCACGCCACCTCGCCGACGCTCGCCCAGGGTGCGGCGATGGCCTTCGAGGACGCCGTGGTGCTCGCCGCCGAACTGCGCCGGGCCGGGGACGTGCCGGACGCGCTCAGCGGGTACGAGCGGCGGCGCCGCCCGCGTACCCAATGGGTGCTGGACCGCACGCGCGACCGCGACAAGCTGGGTGACGTGCCGTCGGCGCTGCGTGACCCGCTGCTGCGCCGGCGTGGCCGGCGCCTCCTGGCCGACCACTACCGGGACCTGGTCGCGGCCTACTAACCCCCGTAGTGGGTGCCCGGCCGGCGAGGACTATCCTGCGTCGAGGTAGTAGATCCGACCGCAGCGAGTACCTCGGAGGCCACGCGTGACCACCGTCGCACCGAAGCCGATCGTGACGCGGCCGTGGCCGGTCCACGAGCCGGTCAAGGGCTCCTTCATCGCGCGCACCCTCCGCACCACGGACGCCAAGCAGATCGGCTTGATGTACCTGGTGACGTCGTTCGTGTTCTTCATGATCGGCGGCTTCATGGCGCTGCTCATGCGCGCCGAGCTGGCCCGACCGGGGCTGCAGTTCCTCTCCCCGGAGCAGTACAACCAGCTGTTCACCATGCACGGCACGATCATGCTGCTGTTCTTCGCGACGCCGATCGTGTTCGCGTTCGCGAACTACATCGTGCCGCTGCAGATCGGCGCGCCGGACGTGTCGTTCCCCCGGCTGAACTCGTTCGCCTACTGGCTGTACGCCTTCGGCGGCACCCTGGCCCTGGCCGGCTTCGTCACCCCGGGCGGCGCCGCGGACTTCGGCTGGTTCGCGTACACGCCCCTGAGCGACGTGATCCACTCACCCGGCGTCGGCGCCAACATGTGGATCGTCGGCCTGGCCATCTCCGGTCTGGGCACCATCCTCGGTGGCGTCAACATGATCACCACGATCCTGACGCTGCGCGCGCCCGGCATGACCATGTTCCGGATGCCGATCTTCACCTGGAACATCCTGGTCACCAGCCTCCTGGTGATCCTGGTCTTCCCGATGCTGGCCGCCGCGCTCTTCGCGCTCGCCGCCGACCGCATCCTCGGCGCCCACGTCTACGACCCGGCCACCGGCGGCCCGCTGCTGTGGCAGCACCTCTTCTGGTTCTTCGGCCACCCCGAGGTCTACATCGTCGCGCTGCCGTTCTTCGGCATCATCAGCGAGGTCATCCCGGTCTTCAGCCGGAAGCCGATCTTCGGCTACAAGGGCCTGGTCGGCGCCACGATCGCGATCGCCGCGCTGTCGATGAGCGTGTGGGCGCACCACATGTTTGCCACCGGCCAGGTGCTGCTGCCGTTCTTCAGCTTCCTGAGCTTCCTCATCGCCGTGCCGACCGGCATGAAGTTCTTCAACTGGATCGGCACCATGTGGCGGGGCCAGATCACGTTCGAGACGCCGATGCTCTTCGCGATCGGCTTCCTGGTGACGTTCCTGTTCGGTGGCCTGTCCGGCGTGCTGCTGGCCAGCCCGCCCGTCGACTTCCACGTCTCCGACTCGTACTTCGTGGTCGCCCACTTCCACTACGTGCTGTTCGGCACGATCGTGTTCGCCGTCTACGCGGGCATCTACTTCTGGTTCCCGAAGATGACCGGCCGGATGCTCGACGACCGGCTGGGCAAGGTGCACTTCTGGCTGACCACGCTCGGCTTCCACACCACGTTCCTGGTGCAGCACTGGCTGGGCAACGAGGGCATGCCCCGGCGATACGCGGACTACCTGCCGACCGACGGCTTCACCACGCTCAACACGATCTCCACGATCGGGTCGTTCGTGACCGGCATCTCGACGCTGCCGTTCCTCTACAACGTCTGGAAGTCCTACAAGGCCGGCCAGGTCGTCGAGGTGGACGACCCCTGGGGCCACGGCAACTCCCTGGAATGGGCCACCACCTGCCCGCCGCCGCTGCGCAACTTCGACCGCATGCCCCGGATCCGCTCGGAGCGGCCCGCCTTCGACGCCAAGTTCCCGCATCTCGCGGCCGGGCAGACGATCGAGGGCCCGCCGGAGGGCGGCGCCAAGCTCCTCACCAGCGAGGCGCGCGGCGGCGCCACCTACGAGGAAGACACCTCTTCCGAAGTCGACAAGTAACCATGATCAAGGCGTCCCAGTAGTCGTTATAAAGACTACAGGGACGCCTTGATCATGACGCCGGCCTCGCGCATCGCGGTCTGGGCGGTTTCGCTGGTCGCGGGGGTCACCCCCGCGGTGAGGTCCAGCAGCACGGTCGTCGCGAAGCCCTCACGGGCGGCATCCACCGCCGTCGCGCGCACGCAGTAGTCGGTCGCGATGCCGACCACGTCGACCTCCGTGACCTCGTGGGCACGCAGCCAGTCGGCCAGTCCGGCGCCGTCGCGGTCATGGCCCTCGAAGCCCGAGTACGCCGCCGCGTGCTCGCCCTTGTGGAACACCGCCTCGATGCGGTCGGTGGCGAGCGCCGGGTGGAATTCGGAACCGGCGGTGCCCACCACGCAGTGCGCCGGCCACGAGTCCACAAAGTCCGGCGGATCGCCGAAGTGGCTGCCCGGATCGACGTGGTAATCCTTCGTGGCGACGACATGATCCCACCGCTGGTCCCCGGCGAGCCTTTCGGAAATCCTGCGAGCCACGCCCGCCCCACCATTGACGGCCAGCGACCCACCCTCACAAAAGTCGTTCTGCACGTCCACGATAATCAGCGCGCGCGCCATGCGGTTCATCGTACTGCGCTCGTTGATCGAGGAAGTTTCGTGGCTATCATGTCCGGATTTATCGGGATCTGGTACCCACGAAACTTCCTCGATCAACGAGGAGAAGGCGGTGGCGCGTCACGTGGTGGCGCGGGGGATCAGCGTCGCGGTGGGGCACCAGCGGTCAGGCACCGGAGCGTCGTCGGTCAGGTCTAGCACCGACTCGGCCACTAGCTGGCCGAATCGGTGGACGTCCAGGCTCATGGTCGTCAGGGGTGGGGACGCCAGGCGGCACAGGCTGGAGTCGTCCCAGGCGATCAGGCTTAGCTGGCGGGGGACGTCCAGCCCTAGTTCCTTCGCCGTGTTGAGGCCCGCGACCGCCATCAGGTCGTTGTCATAGATGATCGCCGTGGGTGGATCGGGCCGGTCGAGCAGCAGCGCGGTCAGCTTCGCCCCCGACTCCTCCGAGTAGTCGCCTTCCACCACGACGGGGTCGATGCCCGCCGCCCGCGCGCCCGCCACCAGCGCCTCGGTGCGGCTGCGGGTGTGCAGCAAGCTGTCGGGACCGCTGACCCGGGCGATGCGGCGATGCCCGAGCGCCACCAGGTGGGCGAGCGCCGCCCGCACCGCGCCGGCGTCGTCCGTGCGGACCGCCGGCGCGTCGCCCGCCGGCTCACCGGCGACCACGGCCCGCAGACCCAGTTCCCGGAGTACGGCGGGCCGGTCGTCGTCGACCGCCCGGTTCACCAGGACGACGGCGTCGACGATGCGGTTCTCCGCCCACCGCCGGTAGGCGGCGATCTCGGCCGCCTGGGTCGTGACCACGTGCAGCAGGATGGACTGGCCGCGTTCGGCAAGCCGTTCCTCGATGCCCGCGATGAACTCCATGAAGAACGGCTCCGCGCCGAGCAGTCGGGGCGGCCTGGCGAGCACCAGGCCCACCGCGTTGCGGGCGCTCATGACGCGGGGGTCCAGACGGGCTCGGCGTCGAGGCCCTCGGGCACCCGCAGGCTGCGGCTCAACGGCACCAACTCGGACTCCAGCACCAGGGCGGCGGCACCGACCGCGGGCGCGGTGGCGGCGGACCGGGACAGCCGCACGTCGACGAGGTGGGCGGTGCGGGAGAAGAACGTGCGCTCCAGCTCGGCACGCACCACCGGCAGGTAGATCGAGCCGGCGATCGCGAAGCTCGGGCCGGTCAACACGAGCACCTCAAGGTCCATGATGTTGGCCAGGTCGCGGGAGGCCACCGCGAGGTAGCGGGCCGACCGCTCCAGCAGCGCCAGCGCCATCGGGTCACCGCGGCGGGCCAGCCGGCTGACCGCGGCGAAGTCGGTGCCGGTCGAGGCCCGTTTCGGGCCGTCCGTCAGGCCCGCGGCCCGGGCCAGCGCGTGGTCGGCCCGGGCGGCGGCGACCACCGCCGGCATGCCGGCCAGCGCCTCCAGGCACCCCTGCGCCCCGCACCAGCACTGGGGGCCGCTGGCGTCGACGCAGACGTGGCCGATCTCGCCGGCGTTGCCGCTCGGACCGCGGTAGGCGATGCCATCGATGACCAGGCCGGCGCTGATCCCGGTGCCCATGTAGAGCACCGCCGACGAGCTCGCGCTGCCGAACCCGCCGGACCAGTGCTCGCCCAGCGCGGCGGCGGTGGCCTCGTTGTCGAGCACGACCGGCAGGCCGGTCGCGCGCTCCAGCGCGTGACCCAGCGGGTATCCGGCCCACCGGCGCATCGCACCGGCGCCGCGCCCGGGGAAGACCAGGCCGATACCGACGACGCGGGACCGTTCCACCCCGACGCTCTCCACCAGCGTGGCGATCTCGCTGGCGACCCGGGACACGACGACCGGCGGTTCCTCGGCAGCGGCGCCCGGCCGGAAGATCCGCGCGACGACCGTGCCACCCAGGTTGGTCAGCACATACGTCGTGCCGCCGTGGTCGAGGTGCACGCCCACGGCGTACCGCGAAGTGTGGTTGAGCTGCAGCAGGATCCGGCGCTTGCCGCCGGTCGATTCGGCCCGCCCGGTCTCGACCACGAGCCCCTCGTCGAGCAGCTTGCGGACGAGCGCCGAGATGGTCGGACCGGTGAAGCCGGTCGCGTGCGCCAAGCCGACGCGACTGATCGTGCCGGCCGCTCGGATGGCGTCCAGCACGGCGGCCTTGCTACTCGCATGCGGCTTGGCCGCTGCCGGTCCGCGCAACTACCCCTCCGTCGTGCCAGGCGTGCCGCGTGCGCGGCGCACTGCGAGCGTACAAGGTATCGACCTACTTCTTCCCCAGTCGTTGTAGCTACCTGAGGACGCCTTGATCAGGAGAAGAGGTCGGGTGGGAGGGGCTGGTGGAAGGCGGCCAGGTTGGCGCGCACCTGATCCGCGGTGTGGCAGCCGATCGCGATGCCGGCGACCGCGGGGTGGGTGAGCGGGAACCGCATCGCCGCGGCCGCCACGGGTACGCCGCGCTCCCGGCACGCCGCGAGCACCCGCTCGGCTCGTCCACTGTGGCGAGGTCCGGTGTGGACGCCGCCGGCCAGCAGCCCGTCGAAGAGCGAGACGCAGATGGCGGACACGCCGCGCTCGAGGCAGCGCGGCAGCAACTCGGCGCCGGCCACGTCGTCCAGCAGCGTGTATCGTCCCGCGATCATCACCACGTCGAGGTCGGTCTCCGCCACGAACCGCGCCAGCATCGCCGCGTCGCCCATGCCGACGCCGATCGCGGACACCACACCCTCGGCGCGCAGCGCGGCCAGCGCCGGGTACGCCTCGTCGAGCGCCGCCTCCCCATGGTCGTACGGGTCGTGGATGAACACCACGTCGACCCGGTCGACGCCGAGCCGGCCCAGGCTGTCGTCGAGGCTGCGGCGTACCCCGTCGGCGCTGAAGTCCCAGACGCAGTGATCCGTCGGTGGACCTAGAAAGACCGACGGTCCGGCACCAGGCCCGGGACGGACCAGGCGGCCCACCTTGGTGGACAGCACGTAGTCGCCGCGCGGCCGGCCGCGCAGCGCGCGGCCCAGGCGGCGCTCCGCCAGCCCGGCGCCGTAGAAGGGCGCGGTGTCGAAGTACCGGATGCCGCCCGCCCAGGCCGCCTCCACTGTGGAGATGGCGTCCTCGTCCGTGATGGCGCGCTGGTAGTTGCCGAGTGGACCGCCGCCCAGCCCGACCACCGGCGTGTCCAGCCCGTCGGGGCCGGGCCAGCGGCGGGTCAACCGGCGGCCCGTTCGAAATGCAGCCAGGTGTTGACGACCGGACGGTCGCCGTCGCACACCAGGTGGTGGTCCTCGCCCGGCTCGACGATCAGCACGTCACCCGCGGTGAACTCGGTCGCCACCCCGTCGATGAGGATCCGTCCCCGACCGTCGAGGATCAGGAACCCTTCCGGGTCGGGGTGCACGTGCCGGCCCTCCGGGTGGCTCATCTCGCCGGGCGCGATGGTCGCGACCCCGCCATCCGCGATCCGCATGCCCGGCAGGCGCACTCCGTCGGCCAGATCCGTCAGCTTCAGCTTCCGCACGATCCCATCGTCCCCCATCCCCCACCCATCTTCATGCTGCTCCCCGCCCTGGCGTCGCCGCCCTCGCGTCCCCGCCCTGGCGTCGCCGCCCTCGCGTCCCCGCCCTGGCGTCGCCGCCCTCGCGTCCCCGCCCTGGCGTCGCCGCCCTCGCGTCCCCGCCCTGGCGTCGCCGCCCTGCCTCGCTGATCAAGGGCTCGGGCACATGGTTCGATCTCTCATCCGTGTGCCTGAGCCCATGATCGGCGGGTAAGTCCTTGATCGGCGTTCGTGGCGGCGTGGGGTATGGCGGGCGGAGCGCTCAGCGGTGACGTAGGCACCTTATGAGCCCGCCGTAAGGTACGTAGGTCACCGCTGAGTCCTCGCGGGCCACCCGTTGAGCCCGCGCACCCGTGGAGCCCCCGGACGAACCCACCGGTCGTGAGAGACGTCTTGATCATGAGCGTCGGCATGGCTGGCAGATAACTCTTTACGATGTATAATGTTTAGCGTGAAGATCACCTCATCGGCGGTGTCGTTGAATGTCGACGACGTCACCGCGTCCAGCAAGTTCCTGATTGACCACTTCGGCTTCCAGGAGGCGATGGCCGCCGACGGCTTCGCGTCGCTGACCCGCGACGACGCCGGCATGAACGTCATATTCCTGCGCCGCGGGCTCGCCACCCTGCCCGCCGACCAGCGGGACGACCACGCGCGCGGACTGATCCTGGCGTTCGTGGTCGACGACCTGGAGGGCGAGCTGGCGCGCCTCGAAGCCGAGGGCGTCACCATCACGATGCCGTTGACCAGCGAGGAGTGGGGCGAGCGGGCGTTCCAGGTGCGCGATCCCAACGGGGTTGTCGTCCAACTAGTCGACTGGAACGGCTAACCCCTCCATGATCAAGGCGTCCCTCAAGTTGTTAGAGCTACTTGAGGGACGCCTTGATCATGGCCGCTGAGGTGGGCGGGTCTCAGGAAATGGACGTCAACAGCCGGGCGTGCCCGCCGCAGAACACCTCGTCGACGAGCGTCTGCATCCCCTTCCGGAACGCTGGGACCAGGGACATCGGGACGTCGTCCACATAGGTCACCGAGGCGGCCAGGGTCGTACCACCCCTGACGCGGTGTCGACTCAGGGAATTCACCGTCCGGTGGCAGATATCCGCCAGCGCGGTCGCGGTAGCGGTCAACTGTCGGTGTTGAGATGGAACGCGCGCTCCGCAGCCTCCTGCTGCGCCGCCAGGAAGAGACGCTGCCAGTCCGGATCGGCGTCGGGCACCCTGGCCACGACGTGCTCGTCGAGGATCTCCGCAGTGGGCGTGGTGAGGCTCACCGCCACCACGGTCATTTCGTTGTCGCCGTAGTGGCGGACCTGCCAGACCGCCTTCTGCTGGGACCGGCGGTCACGGCCGCGCCGCAGCGATGTGGACATCGCGTACGCGCAGTAGATCACGAACAGCGTGAGGGCCAGCGCAAGGACCAGGGCGAAGGCGCGCATTCCTGCCCCTTACTTGATGGGGACCGTGGTGCCGGCGCCCGGAGCGTACGTGGTGACGCCCGGGGGGAGGGCCCTGATCATGTCGATCTGCGCGCAGGACGGGCAAGCGTTGTAGCCTTCCTGGCGCTTCTTGTTGGCGTCCGCCTCGGCCTGCGCCTGCAGGACCTTGGCCTGCGCCTCGCTCACCGTGGCGAAGGCCGCCTGCGCCTTGTTGACCGCTTCCTGTACAGCGGTTGGCAGGGTGACCCGGGCCAGATTGAACCTGATGTTCTGGAAGAAGTCGCCGCCGAGGTTGTTGCGCAGGTCCACGGGGAGGCTCTCGTTGATGGCCTGCTGGACCCGGGCGATGTTGGTGTTGTTCTGCTGGCCGTTGGCGGAAACGTTCGCCGGATTTGGCGTACCACCGGCCTGGTTCTGCACCAGCGCGCAGCTGGACAGCAGCTCGGCGCAGCGGAAGTTGCTGATCTGGATCCGCAGGTCGTTGTCGATGATGGGCCGCACTACGGCGTCGAAGAAGGTGTTCCAGCCGTCGACGCCGTCCCACGGGTAGCGCAGTTGGTCGTCAGAGCCCCGGAACTGGCGGGTGCCGAACTTGTCGTCGAAAGACTTGATCACGTCCGGTTCGATGTTGAGCGTGAAGTAGATGGTCGCCTCGATCCCCATGTCGACGCCGTCGCTCGACGGGGTGTGCGCGAGGTCGATGCCCGGACGGCCGCCGCGCTCGGGATCGGCCGTCATGGTGTAGAAGCGCTGCTGAGCGGGGTATTTGTGCATATCGGACCACAGCCCCGTCCAGGTGAGGCCGGAGGCCGGCTCTACGACCTGGCGGATCCGGTTATTGTCGAACCAGCCGCCGTTACGCACCACCCCGACGTCGCCGGCGGTCGTCTTGTCGAATCCGGTGAACGCCCCGATCAGAAGGATGATCAGCCCGATCACGGCCGTGATCCCGGCTGGTATCAGGTAGCTGGGCCCGCGGCGGTCGTAGGACATGGCGGTGGCTCCTTCCACAAGGCACTCGAAGGATCACTGTTCCGATCCACCGCCATTGATAGCACGGCCGACCAACCGTGCAGGCTCTCGGCGAGCGCGCCCGCCGTCAAGGGTGACGCTGATCTGAAGCGGCTTTGAAAGCGTCGGCTGTTTGCATGTGGTGATGGGCGGTGTGACCACGCCGTTTCCGATCGCGAGGGGAAGTGACGATGCGACTTCAACGCAGTCCACTGAGCAGGGTGCGACGGGTAGTAGCCGTTCTCGGGATGGCCGCAACGCTCGGTTCCATGATGATGGTCGGCGGTCCCGCCGCACACGCGTCGCCGAACGAGCCTGCTGGAACGACGGCGGCCGGCCCCGTCAGTGACCGCATGGAGCGGGTGCAGAAGGTCTACCGCATACAACCGGACGGCACGGCCGTGGAGGTCGCGCCCACGACTGAACTGGGCTCGAACGCCGCGCCGTATGTAGTGTTCGTTTCCCAGGGCTTCGAGTACGACTGCTACGAGCGCGAGATGTGCATCTGGACCGGCGATCACTACACCGGTTCCGCCATCTTCATGGGGGGCGACTACGCCTGGTGCCAGGGATGGCGCTTCGAGAACACCGTGTTCCAGGATCACACCTGGTCGATCTGGAACCGTGTAACCGGGGGACCGTCCTCGATCTGGAACCGGTTCGCCGATGGCTCATATCGCTACAGCAAGTATGGGCTGCTCGCCAGCGGCTACAAGCACGACACTCAGTTCAGCCACATCATGGACGCGTGGGTCTTCGATCCTGCCAACTCGTGCACGAGCCTTAATCTGGCCCACATCTGACCGTCTGACCTGGAGTGCGGGAGAGG
This sequence comes from Actinomycetes bacterium KLBMP 9797, assembly GCA_037414955.1. GTDB lineage: Bacteria > Actinomycetota > Actinomycetes > Mycobacteriales > Micromonosporaceae > Phytohabitans. The sequence goes on along the minus strand of JBBEWH010000140.1, from coordinate 10,759 downwards.
GGACTCGAACCCCTACGTCCTTTCGGACACCAGGACCTAAACCTGGCGCGGCTGCCAATTACGCCACTCCCGCCCGACAGGCAGTCTAGGCCACCCCATGATCAGGGCGTCCCCTGACGTCGCCATGACGACGTGCGGGACGCCTTGATCATGGAGGTGTTAGTCGAGGCCGAGGTCCTTGCGGAGTTTGGCGACGTGGCCGGTGGCCTTGACGTTGTAGAGCGCCCGCTCGATCCGGCCCTCCTCGTCGATGACGAACGTGGAGCGGATCACCCCGGTCACGGTCTTGCCGTAGAGCTGCTTCTCGCCGAACGCCCCGTATGCCGTCAGCACCGACCTGTCCTGGTCGGCGACGAGCGGGAAGGTCAGGCCGTCGCGCTCGCGGAACTGCGCCAGCTTCGCCGGCTTGTCGGGGGAGATGCCCACCACCTCGTACCCAGCGGCCTGCAGCGAGGACAACGAGTCGCGGAAGTCACACGCCTGCTTGGTGCAGCCCGGTGTCATCGCGGCCGGGTACACGTACAGGATGACCTTGCGGCCGCGCAGCTCCTTGAGCACGAGCGTCGTGCCGGTGTCGGTCGGTAGCGTGAAGTCGGGCGCGGCGTCGCCCGCGGTGAGTCGCGGTGTCTGGGCCATAGCCGCCACCCTACCGAGGGGCGGAGTCTCCAACTCGACAGGTGGCCTGGCCAAGGACCTATTGCCAGCTCTTGGCAACTGTCGGTGCCCACAAATAAGCTCAGGGCATGGATGCTCTCGCGCTCCACATCGCGAACGGGGTGCTCAACGGCCCCGTCTGCGCCATATACGCCGCGCTCGCGCTCGCGGCACTCGCATACTGCGTCACTCGCGGCCGGCGCGACCTCGACGACCGGCTCGCCCCGATGGCCGGGCTGGTCGCCGCGTTCATCTTCGCCGTGCAGATGCTCAACTTCCCGGTGCTTCCGGGCGTGAGCGGCCACCTGCTCGGCGGCGCGCTGGCCGCGCTGCTGGTCGGGCCGTGGGTGGGCACGCTGTGCGTGTCGGTGGTGCTGGTCATCCAGGCGCTGGTGTTCGCGGACGGCGGGGTCACCGCGCTCGGCGCCAACATCACCAACATGGCGCTGGTCGGCACCGCGGCGGGATACCTGCTGATCGCCCTGCTGCTGCGGGTGCTGCCGCGCACGCCGAACGGCCTCGCGATCACGGCGTTCGTCGCGTCGGTGGTCAGCGTGGTGGTGGCGTCCCAGAGCTTCGTCCTGCAGTACGCGTTGGGTGGCACGACCGAGTTGCGCGACTACACGCTCGGGGCCATCGCTGCCGCGATGGCCGGCACGCACCTGCTCATCGGCATCGGCGAGGGCGTCATCGCGGCCGCCACGGTGGTCACCGTGGCGAAAACCAGACCCGATCTCGTGTACGCCTTGCGTGGCCTCAAGCGTGCCGAAACGGTGCCCGCGGGGGGTGTCGCGTGAAGAAGACCACCTGGTTCATCCTCGGCGGCCTGCTGGTGGCGCTCCTGCTGGCCGGGGTGGTGAGCAACTTCGCCTCCGGCTCGCCGGACGGGCTCGACTCCGCGTCCACGAAGGGCTGCACGCTCGACGCCGACGGCAACATCACCGGTGGCACCTGCATGGCGCAGAACGCGAAAGACAGCGAGACCGCCGATAGCCCGCTCGCCGACTACGGGCTCAGCGGCATCGACAACGAGTTCCTCGCCACCGGGGTGGCCGGGGTGGCCGGCGTGCTCCTGACGTTCGCGGTGGGCGGTGGCCTCTTCTGGCTGACCCGCAAGCGACAGCCAACCCGATGAAGGGTCTCTACCTCGACCGCGACAGCGTGCTGCACCGGCTGCCGCCCGAGGTCAAGATCGCGGCGATGGTCGCGGTCACGCTCGCCGTCGTGGTCACCCCGCGCGAGGCGGTGTGGGCTTTCGGGGGATACGCGGTGCTGGTCGCCGCCCTGGCGGTGGCCGGTCGGGTCCCCGCGGGCTGGCTCGCCAAGCGGTCGTTGGTCGAGCTGCCGTTCGTGGTGCTGGCGCTGGCCCTGCCGTTCCTCGCGGCCGGAGAGCCGATCACCGTGCTCGGCGTGCAGATGACCCGGGAGGGCCTCTACGGCGGGTTCAACATCTTGGCGAAAGGGACGCTCGGCGTACTCCTGTCATTGATCCTCGCCGCGACCACGACGACCCGGGACCTGATTCTCGGCCTGGACCGGCTGCGGTGCCCGCAGATTCTCACCCAGATCGCCATGTTCATGCTGCGCTACCTCGTGGTGCTGGTCGACGAGGCGCGGCGGATGCGGATCGCGCGCGTCAGCCGGGGCGACGACCCGCGGTTCCTGTGGCAGCTGCGCGGCTTCGCCGCGGGGGTGGGCGCGCTGTTCCTGCGCGCGTTCGAGCGCGGCGAGCGGGTATACGTGGCGATGGTGTCCCGCGGCTACGGTGGACGCATGCCGGACGCGTGGCTGTCGACGGGCGTGGCGACCCGCGGCCAGTGGCTGGCGGCGGCCACCGTGCCGGTGGTAGCGGTGACGATCGCGGGAGCGGCGGTGGTGTGGTCATGAGTGAGTCGCTCTCTCTCGACGTGCGGGGTGTGACCTACGCCTATCCCGACGGGCACGTCGCCCTGCACGGCGTCGACCTGGCGGTGCGGCGCGGCGAGCGGGTGGCCCTCCTCGGGCCGAACGGCGCCGGCAAGACCACGCTCGTGTTGCACCTCAACGGCATCCTTTCCGGGGGTAAGGGAACGGTCGCGGTCGGCGGCCTGACCGTCGACCGCGACCGTGCCACCCTGACCGAGGTCCGGCGCAGGGTCGGCATCGTGTTCCAGGACCCCGACGACCAGCTCTTCCTGCCGACCGTCGGCGAAGACGTGGCGTTCGGCCCGGCGAATCTCGGGCTGCGCGGCGCCGAGTTGGCCGCCCGGGTCGACGAGGCGCTGACGGCGGTGGGCATGCTGGCGCACCGCGACCGGGCGCCGCACCACCTGTCGTTCGGGCAGCGCCGCCGGGTCGCGGTGGCCACCGTGCTGGCGATGCGGCCGGAGATCCTGGTGCTCGACGAGCCTTCGTCCAACCTGGACCCCGCGGCACGGCGGGAGCTGGCCGAGATCCTGCGGTCGTTGCCGGTGACGCTTTTGATGGTCACGCACGACCTGCCATATGCGATGGAGCTGTGCGAGCGCTCGGTGATCCTCGACGAGGGGCGCATCGTCGCCGACGGGCGCACCGCCGACCTGCTCGCCGACCCGGACCTGCTCGCCGGCCACCGCTTGGAACTCCCCTACGGCTTCGCCGTCCCCGTCCCATCCTCATGAACAAGGCGTCCCTCAAGTAGTTAGAACTACTTGAGGGACGCCTTGATCTTCGACGCGCCCTGAGCCAAGAGGGCAGCCCTGGGGGGCGTTAATTTCCAACAAGGGAGCTTTATACCCGTCCAGACAGGTATAGGGCTCCCTTGTTCAGAATTCACGCCCAAGAGGGCTGCCCTCTTGGGACGGCGCGGGCGGCGCGGACGGTGGGGACGGCGCGGGGGGTGGGGACGGCGCGGGCGGCGGCGGCGCGGGGGGCGCGGAAGCGAGGGCGGCGCGGCGGAGGCGGAGGACGCCGGCCGCGGCCACGCCGGCGCCCACGGCGAGCACGACGGCGATCGCGACCCGTGCCCACACCGCCGGCCCGGGCACCGGGGCGACCGCGCGGGCGAACACGGCGGCGTTCGCCGCGCCCGCGAAGACGGCCAGGCAGGTGCCGGACAGCGTCAGCAGGAAGTCCGCCGCCGGCCGGCGGGTGAACGCGTACGCCCCGGCGGCCACCGCCGCGAGCCCGGTGAGCACCGGCCACACCTGCCCGAGGAGCAGGCCCTGCAGCACGCCACCGAACCCGGTCGCGCCGGCGTCCAGTTCCCGGGCCACCGCGTACCCGATCGCGACCGGCCCCGCCACGATCAGCAGCCCCGCCACGAGGCGGACCCAGCGGCCCAGCGCGGCGACGGCGACCGCGGCGAGCAGGAGTATCGCCCACCACACGCCGGGGCTCGGGGGCGGCACCCAGTCGAGCGTGCCGCGTACGTCCATTGTGGTCACTCCGGTCCGCAGCGGCACCGTCCAGTCCCGTACCCGATGCACCCGCCCCGGATCGGCCCGCACGACCGGTGGTGGCGTGCCGCTCATCCAATGTGTCCGGTGGTCGTGCCAGCGCCACACCGGCTCGGACGCGGCCCGGCGCCACTCCGGCGGCAGCGTGGGATCGGCGGTGGCCGGCGGCTCGGTGTCGCCGGCGAGCGTGGCGTTGAGGTAGGTGGCGGGGGAGCGGGTGTTCTCGTAGACCCCGTCGGGGCGTATCTCCAGGTAGGGCTCGCCGTCGTAACCCAGCACCTCGATCGTGTGGCCGGTGCGGTTCGCCAGCTCCAGCCGGCCACCGGCCTCGACGGCCCGTACCGTCAAGCCCGCCACCGCCGGCACCGACGTGACCGCGGTGCGGTAGTTGGTGGCGTCCGGCGCGTCCCCACCGTGCGCGTACGCCGGCGCCGGGCTCGCGAGAAGCGCCAGCACCAGGAGAGTCGCCAGCACCAGGAGAGTGAGGAAGGGACCCTTCCTATGCATGAAGCGATAAGAAGGGGCCCTTCCTTTCACAGTCAGCCGACGGCGGCGAGGATGGCCTGGGTCATGGGCTCGACCTTCTTGCCGTTCACCAGCACCGTGGGCGTGCCGGTGACGCCAGCCGCGCTGGCCTCGTCCGTCACGTGTTCCGTCCACGCCTTGTACTTCCCGTCCTTGACCGCCTGGGCGAACTGGTCGCCGAGCCCGACCGACCGGCCGATCTCGATGAGCTCATTGTCGCTCAGGCCGGCGCTGCCCTCAGCGGGCTGCTTGGCGAACAGCGCCTCGGCGTACTCCCGGAACTTCCCGCCCTCGGCCGCCGCACCGGAGGCGGCCGCGGCCCGGGTGGAGTACTGGGTCGAGGAGGCCCGGTCCAGGATCGCGATCGGGTGGTAGACGATGGTGACCTTGCCGTCCTCGACGAGCTTGTCGAGCGTGCTGCCGGACTGCTGCTCGAACTGGCCGCACGCCGGGCAGATGAAGTCCTCGTACACGTCGATCTTGACCGGCCCGCTGCCGTAGGAGATGCCGGTGCCGTTGTCGACGGCGCCCGGCGGCGCGGTGTACGTGTCGGTTTTTTGGCTGGCGTAGACGCCGTAGCCGATCATGCCCGCGATGACCAGCACGGCCACCGCGGCGATCGTCGTCCACAGCGTGCGCGACCGGCGCTTCTCGCGCGCGATTTGGTCGCGGACGACGCGGGCGGCCTGCTTCTGCTTGACCCGAGTGCTCATTCCCTCTCCAACAGTGAATCGATCGACAATCTGGTGAGGGGCCAGATCAGCAGGAACCCGGCGAGTGCCAGGAACCCGAGGTCACGCAGGATCTCCGGACCGTAGGAGGGGCTCTGGCCGGCGGCGAGTTGGCCGCCGCTGCCGAAGCACCCGCAGTCGATCTGGAGCCCGCGCGCCCACGCGGAGGTGATGCCGGCGATGAACACCGCCAGCAGGGTCGCGGAGACGCCGGCGGCGACGCGGGTGGCGAGTCCGGCGAGCAGCAGCAGGCCGAGGCCGATCTCCACGAACGGCAGGGCAGCACCGATCACCTTCGCGAGTTCGTACGGCATCACGTCGTACGCGTTGACGGCCCGGCCGGAGGCGGCGAGGTCGCCGACCTTGGTGCCGCCGGCGACGAGCCAGACGGCGGCGAGCCCGAGCCGGACGGCGGTGCCGAGCCAGGGCCGAACGGCGGACCATTTACCGCTATATCCGGGCGAAACGGGCGTGCGAACCGCAGTCACATTCATTAGTCGTCCTCGCGGGTTGAACGGTTCCTAGCTAGCGAGTGCCTGGCCGACGGCCTCGACCAGGTCGGCGCGCGCCCGGGCGACCCGGGAACGGATCGTGCCGACCGGCACACCCTCGACCTCGGCCGCCTCGGCGTACGACAAGCCCAGCACCTGGGTGAGCGCGAAGGCGCTCCGGCGCTCCTCGGGCAAGCGGTGCAGCAGGTCAGCGGCGCTGATCTGCTGCGCGGGATCCGGCTGCGGCGCGCCGGTCTGCGCGTGGGCCGCCAGCCGCTCGTCGAGCCGGCGCCGCCGCACGGCGGTGCGCACGTGATCGGCGCAGGTCCGGCGCGCGATGCCGAGCAGCCAGGTGCGGACGCTGGACCGGCCCTCGAACGCCGGCAGCGCGCGGAACGCCCGCAGGTAGGTCTCCTGCGTCAGGTCGTCGGCGTTGCCCGGGTCGACCAGCGCGGCGACGAACCGCCACACCTCCGCCTGCGTGCCGCGCACGAACGCGGCCTGCGCGGCCGGGTCACCGTCGCGGGCGGCGAGCGCCCACACGTCAACTCCGCCACCGGGGGTGGCGGAGTTCGGCTCACGCTGCGCGGGAATCACGACAACCGAGGGTACGCGGACAAGCTGGAAGGAAGTTGAAAGGCCCACCGGGAACTTTCCCGCATCGAGAAACGACTACCCGATCGTGGGGAGTAACCGGTTTGGCGGGAGTATGGCCGTCATGACTCGCCGCATCCTGGTTGCCCTCGCCCTCGGAGTGTTGGCCGTCCTGGTGTCGCCGCCGGCACCCGCCAGCGCCCACGCCGTGCTGACCAGCAGCAACCCGATCCAGGGCGCGATCCTGGCCAGCGCGCCCGCCGAGGTGGTCCTGACGTTCACCGAGTCGGTGCGCGAGGTGCCCGGCAAGATCCAGGTGATCGGGCCGGACGGCAAGCAGGTCAACCAGGGCGAGCCGACGTTCGCCGGACCGGTGGTCACCATCCCGGTCGACCAGGGCGGCGGGCAGGGCACCTACCTGGTCAGCTACCGGGTCATCTCGGCTGACAGCCACCCGGTGACCGGCGGCTACACCTACTCGGTGGGCGCGCCGTCGACGCCTCCCACGCTCGACCAGGGGGACGCGACCGACCCGGTCGTCGCGAACGCGGTCAAGGTCGCGAAATACCTCGGGTACGCCGGTCTCGTGCTGCTGATCGGCCCGATCCTCGTGCTGGCCCTGTTGTGGCCGGAGCGGCTGTCCCGGCGCGGCCCGGCGCGGCTGGTGTGGACCGGTGTCGGGTTGGTCACGTTCGCCACCGTCGCGGGCATCTGGTTGCAGGCGCCGTACACGGCGGGTGGTGGCATCTTCGACGCCTCGCCCAGCCAGCTCCGGGACGTGCTGGCGACCACGTACGGCACCGCGCACCTGGTCCGGCTGGGCCTGCTCGCCGCGATCGTCGTGCTGCTGCGCCCGCTGCTGCGCGGGCCGGGACAGTCCGGCCGGGCCGACCAGATCCTGCTCGCTGTGCTGGGCGGTGCCGCGCTGCTGACCTGGCCGATCGCCGGGCACCCGGCCGCCTCGCCAGTGGCGGCGGTGTCCGTCGTCGTCGACGCCGTGCACCTGGCCAGCATGGCGGTCTGGCTCGGCGGGCTCGTCATGCTGATCGGCTTCCTGCTCCGCCAGGCCAACGAGCGGGAGTTGGGCGCGGTGCTGCCGGTGTGGTCCCGCTGGGCGGGTCTGGCGGTCGCCGCGCTGGTGCTGGCCGGCACCGTGCAGGCGCTCGTCGAGGTGGGCACCCCGAAGGCGCTCGTCGACACGACGTACGGCCGGTTGATCATCGCGAAGATCGGGCTGTTCACGGCGGTGATGGCGGTGGCGGCGTACTCCCGGCGGCTGGTCAACCGCCGGCTGGCGGCCGGCGCGCCCGGCCGGCTCCGCCGCGCCGTGGGCGCGGAGCTGGCCATCACCGCCGTGGTGCTGGCCCTGTCCGCCATCCTCGTCCAGACCACGCCGGCGCGCACGGCCGTCGCGAACGAGCAGGTCGACACCGGCTACTACTCGGAGAACCTGACCAGCAACCTGTTCAACCTCCAGGTGGAGATCGACCCGGCCGCGACCGGCAACAACTCCATCCACCTGTACGCGTACGACCTGGCGGGCAAGCCGCTCAAGGTGGTCGAGTGGCGGGGCACGGCGGCGCTGCCCGCCAACGACATCGCGCCGCTCGACATCCCGCTGCTGCCGCTCACCGACAACCACGCGACCGGCGAGCTGACGTTCTCGCTGGCCGGTAGCTGGGAGCTGCGCTTCACAGCCCGCATCTCCGACATCGACCAGGCGACGGTCAGCACGACCGTGGCGATCAAGTAGAAGGGATCGCGATGAAACGTCTCGCTTTCGTCTCTGGCGCGGTGCTGGCGGGCGTGCTGGTCTTCGCCGCTCCGGCGGCGGCGCACGTCACCATCAACCCGGAGGCGGCGACCCAGGGCGACTACGCGCGGCTCGCCTTCCGGGTGCCGAATGAGAGCGACACCGCGTCCACGGTCAAGCTGGAGGTCACGCTGCCCGAGGACGCGCCGGTCGCGTCCGTGTCCGTGATGCCGGTGGCCGGCTGGACCACCGCGGTGGAGCGCCGGACGGTCAGCCCACCGATCGAGTCGCACGGCACCCAGATCAGCGAGGTCGTTTCCAAGATCACGTGGACGGCCGCAGCTGGTGGCGGCGTCAAGCCGGGCGAGTTCGTCGAGTTCCCGGTCTCGGCCGGCCCGCTGCCCGAGGTCGACCAGATGGTGTTCAAGGCGCTCCAGACCTACTCGGACGGCGACATCTCCCGCTGGATCGAGGCGCCCACCGGCGGCGCGGAGCCCGAGGACCCGGCGCCCGTGCTGGCCCTGGCGGCCGCGTCCGCCACCGCCTCCCCGTCGCCGGCCGCGGCGGCGTCCGACGCGGACTCCACCGACGCCGGCGTGTGGCTGGGCCTGATCGGCCTGATCACCGGCGCCGGCGGTCTGGTGCTCGGCGGCCTGGCCTTCGCCCGCACCCGCCGCCCCACCTCTTCATGATCAAGGCGTCCCTCAAGTAGTTATAACTACTTGAGGGACGCCTTGATCATGAAGAAGGTCGTTCCTTCCCTCGTGAGGATCGTGCGTACGGCCGCCGGCATACTGCTGCTCGTCCTCGGCCTGCCGGTGCTAGTGGTCGGTGGCGCGCTGGGGATGGCGACGCAGCACCGCGACGCCGCCGGAGGCTTTGGCGGTGCGATCGAGCGGATCACCACGCCGGGTCGCGCCGTCGTCGTCGCCGACCTGGACCGGCTGCTGCGCCGCACCGCGCCCTTCGCCCGGGGACGGGACACCTCGGTGCGGGTGACCGCCGAGACCGAGGAGGGTCCGGCGCTCATCGGTCTCGCGCCGATGGCGGAGGTGGCGCGCTACCTCGCCGGCGTCCCCTACGCCCGGGTCGACCGGGTCAGCCTCGGGAACGGCCCACTTCCGGTCCGGGTCACCCCCGTCGCGGGCGGCGCGGCACCGGCCGCGCCGCCCGCGTGGATCCACCAGGGCGCCGGCGCCGTCGAGTGGGCGTCTTCTCGGGTACGCGGACAGCGGCTGAGCCTGATCGTCATGCACCCGGACGCGCGCGCCGGTCTGACCGTGGACGTCCGGGTGACGGCGTGCCCGGGGTGGTTGCCGTCGGCGGCGTGGGGACTGCTCGTGACCGGCGCCGTCCTTCTCGCCCTCGGCACGATCACCCTCCCCCGTCCCACTCCCACTCCCACTCCCACTCCAGCTCCCGTTCCCGTCGCCCTCCCCATGATCAAGGCGTCCTTCAAGTCGTTAGAGCAGCGTGAGGGACGCCTTGATCATGGGGAGGGCGACGCGCCGGCCGCGGTGCGGGCAGCGCCGTCCGCGCCTGCGCAGGCATCGCACCCGGTCCTCGGCTGGCCGCCGCCGCGGCGCCCGGTCGTCACGCCCGCGCCCATCCCCACCGACCAGGTTGATCTTCAGGGATAGGTGATCCACTGTGGGGGAACGTGGTCGGTGAGCCAGACGCCGTTGGTGGCTTGGTAGAAGGCGTGGCCGTTGTCGTGCATGGCGGCCGCGTCGACGACGAGGATCACCGGCTCGCCGCGGCGGGCGCCCACCGTGGTCGCGGTGTGCCGGTCGGCGGAGAGATGTACATGGGTGCGGCCCCGCGGCGTCAGCCCGTCGACGCGGATGCGTGCGAGGAAGCGCGCCACCGTGCCGTGATGGAGCACCGGCGGCGGGGCGAGCGGGCTCAGCCGCAGGTCCACCGCCACGGTGTGGCCCTGGGCGGCGCGAATCCGGCCGTCCCGTACCTCGAAACGGCGCTTGTCGGCGCCGGCGACGACCCGGTCCAGCAGTGCCCGCGAGACCGGCCGGCCGTGGCGGTCGAGCGCGGCCAGCAACGTGTCGACCGCCACCCAGCCGGCGGGGTCCAGCTCGATGCCGATGGCGTCCGGCCGGTGCCGCAGCACATAGGACAGGAAGCGGCTGGCCTTGGTGACGTCGTCGGTCACGGCCGGCTCAGTTCGTCGAACAGGTCTCGGACGAGCGGGAGGCGTTCGTGCCGGCACGCCGACCAGTACCGCACGGCGGGCAGATCCCGGATGGGGACTGCCGACACGCCAGCGGGTGCGGGCACGCAGCCGTTGACGACCGTCGCGCCCAAGCCAAGCGAGGTCAGGTGCACCAGCAGGTCCGACCCGTCGACCTCGGCGGCGACCTGCCACGCGACGCCCGCGTCCAGCAACGCCCGGTCCAGGGCCCGCCGGTGTGCCCGGCCCGCTGGGGGCACCACGAGCGGCATGCCGTCCAGGTCGGTGAGCCGGACCTGCCGCCTGCCGGCCAGCGGATGGCCGGTGTGTGACGGGGTGTTGACCTTCTCATGATCAAGGCGTGCCGCCAGTCGCGATAAACAGATGTGGGGCGCGGGGTGGCTGGGTAG
>JBBEWH010000139.1:0-5246 GCA_037414955.1 Actinomycetes bacterium KLBMP 9797 | reverse complement strand
ACGGGGTGTTGACCTTCTCATGAACACGCCGCCCCTCAAGACGCTATAACGACTTGCGGCACGCCTTGATCATGAGAAGGGTTGCGGGGTGATCGTACGGTCGGGCCGTGCGGTGTCATGTGGACAGTGGGCGCGGCGATGACTGAGCCGTATGTGCGGCGACGGTCCTGGGATCGATGGGACAAGCTGTGGTGGTTTGGCAGCACGGTCTTCTATGGCCTGCCCTGCGGGGCCGCCCTACTGGGTTCGCTGCTGAGCGACCAGGCGTGGGTAGCGGTCGGCATCGCGGTGCTCTGGGTCGCGTTCGGCGTGTTCAACTGGCGGTTCCGGGCGCGCGCCAGCGGGAAGCTCCTCGCTGAGATCACCACGGAGAGCATCCGGTTTCGCGACGTCGACCAGCCAGTGCCCTGGAGCGCCGTCGAGTCGCTCGGGTTCGTCGAGCGGAGCGGCGGCACCTGGGCGCTGACTGAGGAGTACGTCGTCTTGTTACTGGCTGAGGGTGGGGAGCTGTACCACAAGCTCGACGACGAGGTGTTCCCCTACGAGATTCGGCGAGAGGTCGCGCGGCTCGCTCCCCAGGTGCCGATCCGCGACACGCCTTCATGATCAAGGCGTCCCGTCAAGCCCTCGCCTTTCGCGTTATGCGGTCGGGGTGGCTCCGGCACCCGCGAAGGTCGGCTGCGGCTTGATCATCTGTGCTGACAATGTCTCGGGGACGTTGCTGCTTCCGGAAGCCGGAAGGCCGCAACGTCCCTGACATTGCGGCCGGCGTGGAGATCTTGACGCTTTGGCGTCGCTATCACGACGCTTCGGCGTCAAGATTCACGTCGGTGGCCTGCACGCTGCGGGATATGTTCCTTTGTTGGGCGGCCGGGTGGTGCCGGCGGCGGCGCGGCGTTCGTCTCCCAGTGGCAGATGGCGGTTGTTGGAGGGCCGTGCCGCATCGGCATTCAGCATGCGACATCAGCGTGAAGGTCGAGAAGTCGTTAGAACGACTTGAAGGACGCCTTGATCATGCTGTCTCGGTCCTCAGCAGTGGGTCATGGCCGGTATCCCCGCTGCCGCGACCCGTCGATCAAGGACAACCACGCCGATCAAGGGCTTAGGTACACGGTTGGATCTCGGATCCGGGTGCCCGAGCCCTTGACCGACGCACGTTCCCTTGATCAACGTTGCCCGGCGACCGATCCCGCCGCCCGAGGTGGCGCCCACCCCCTCGGGACCTTGATCGTTGTCCCAAAACCTCAACCAGATCGGCGTTTCGTTGAGGTTTTGGGACAACGATCAAGGTCCCCCACCCCGTGGCCACGACGGCGCTATGTCTCCACGTGATCTTGGACGCTCGTCGCGGTCCACGCTCGATCATGGAAATGCCCGCCGATCAAGGGCTCGGGCACCTGGATCCGAGATCAAACCATGTGCCCAAGTCCTTGATCGGCGGGCGGAGGCCTTTAGACGGGCGGAGGCCTTTCGGTGGGCGGGCCTTTAGTGGGCGGGGCTTGGGGGTGGGTGTCGTCGGACGTCTTGGTCAGGGGAGTTTGATTTTGATGGTGTCGGCGTCGGGCCAGGTGATGTCGACGGCGCCGGTGCGGCCGGCGTGCGCGCCGGTGGCGCCGACGATGGCGCCCACGGCGGTGCGCGGGAAGGGGCCGAACCGGTTCATGATCCGCTGGTAGTGCACCTCGCCGTCGCGGAGCTTGAGTACCACCTGGCTGAGCATCACCGGGCCTTCCGGTGTGACGTCCACGAGGGCGGTGTGCGCGGCCGCCTCGCCCAGCGCCGCGCCGGCCGGGTCGGTCAGCGTGAAGGTCGCGATGTAGGTGCCGCCGATCGCGGGCACCTGGGGAAGGGTGATCTGTTTGCGCCGGGCGACGATCTCCAGGGGTGCGGCGGCTCGGGCCGGTGCGGCGGCCACAGCGGCGCCCCCGAGGACACCCAAACCCAGGCTGGCAAGGACACGGCGACTGATCATGAGAACTCCCGGAAACGGTCGAGGATGGTGTGGAACGCGTGCGGCTGGATGCCGGTAGGTCCGCTGTACGGATAGCTCATCTCGTAGGTGAGCCAGAGCGTGAAGGCCAGGAGCGCGGTCATCCCCGCCACCATGAGCAGTTGGGGACCCAGCCGCCCGTACCCGAAGAAGAAGGTGAATCCGACCGCGACGGTCGCGCCCGCGATCAGCCCGACCCACATGATGCCCGGCACCGGTGACTCGATGGCCGCCGTGCGCAGGCGCCGGGCGTCGACCAGCGCGTTGATGGCGTCGAGGGTCTGCGCCATCAGGATTTCCTGGTTGGCGTCCGCGGGGCGCAGGCTCATGGCTTCGGTACGCATGCGCGCGACCTGGCCCCTCGCTTGTGGACTCGTCGTGCCGTCGCGCATGGCCGGCCACTCCTGACTAACCACAGTGGACGCGTAGTCGTTGGCGAGCCCGATGAGGTGGGAGCGTTGTGGCTCGGGCAGAGCGCGGGCGGTGAAGTAGATCCGCGACACGTGGTTCGCCTCGGCTTGGGCGTGGTCGCTCACCGCGCTGAACGCTTCCCATACCACGATGACGACGAACGCGAGCAGGATCGCGTAAAGCACACCCACCATCGAGAAGATCGCACTGGCGACGTCGTGGTCCGCGGTGCGGCGGTCGCCGGCGTACCGGTCGGTAAGTGCGATGAGCACCGCGACCATGGCTACCGCGCCGCCGGTGACCAATATCCCGGTCAGCATAGGCCGTAACTTTAGGCGAGGATCGGCTCCCACCAGGGCCGTTTCCACTGATCGGATGACAGCTCTATCGGGTGACTGTACGAGTGTCCGGACTGGTTGCCATTCTCGGTATCAACTTCTCGAACCGGACGAATGGGGTGGCTGTTCATGACCGTCGTTGACTCGGTGAACGCGGGGTTCGATGCCGATGGCGAACCTCGACAGAGCTTGGCCACCGCGGCCGCGCGCAATCTCGCGACGACCACGAAGTCGGTACCGCAGATGCAGGCCATCTCGTCGCGCTGGCTGCTGCGGATGCTGCCCTGGGTGCAGGCGGCTGGCGGTGCGTACCGGGTGAACCGCCGGCTCAGCTACGCGGTCGGCGACGGCCGGCTCACCTTCACCAGCACCGGCGCGCAGGTCCGGGTGATCCCGCAGGAGCTGGGCGAACTGCCGGTGCTGCGCGGCTTCGACGACGAGGGTGTGCTCGGCGCGCTCGCGGAGCGGTTCACCCAACAGGAGTACGCGCCCGGTGACACGATCGTCGAGTTTGGACACCAGGCCGACCAGGTGTTCCTCATCGCGCACGGCAAGGTGAACACGGTCGGCGCCGGCAAGTACGGCGACCAGACCGTGCTCGGCGTGCTGGCCGACGGCGAGTACTTCGGGCACCAGGCGCTCGTCGAGCCGCAGAGCATCTGGGAGTACTCGGTGCGCGCCGTCACGCCGTGCACCGTGCTGCGCCTGGACCGGCAGGCGTTCGACGAGCTGATCGACCGGTCCGACGCGCTGCGCGCGCACGTCGAGCGGGTGATGGCGGGCCCGTCGCACAAGCAGAACCAATACGGCGAGGCGGAGATCGAGTTGGCGTCGGGTCATGCGGGTGAGCCGGTGTTGCCGGGGACCTATGTGGACTATGAGTTGGCGCCGCGGGAGTACGAGCTGAGTGTGGCGCAGACGGTGTTGCGGGTGCATTCGCGGGTGGCTGATCTGTTCAATCAGCCGATGAATCAGGTGGAGCAGCAGTTGCGGTTGACCATTGAGGCGTTGCGGGAGCGTCAGGAGCACGAGATGGTCAACAATCGGGAGTTCGGGTTGTTGCACAACGCGGATCTGCGGCAGCGGATCCACACCCGCACCGGCCCGCCCACCCCCGACGACCTCGACGAGCTGGTGGCGATGGTGTGGAAGGACCCCGGGTTCCTGCTGGCACACCCGCGCACGATCGCGGCGTTCGGCCAGGAGTGCAGCAAGCGCGGCATCTACCCGCAGAGCGTCGACCTCGGTGGCCACCAGGTGCCGTCGTGGCGCGGCATCCCGCTGCTGCCGTGCAACAAGATCCCGATCAGCGACACCCGCACCACGTCGATCCTGCTGATGCGCACCGGCGAGGAGAGCCAGGGCGTGATCGGCCTGCACCAGACCGGGATCCCCGACGAGTACCGGCCGGGGCTGTCGGTGCGCTTCATGGGCATCAGCGACCAGGCCATCATCTCGTACCTGGTGAGCGCCTACTACTCGGTCGCCGTGCTGGTGCCGGACGCGCTCGGCATCCTGGAGAACGTCGAGATCGGCCGGGAAGGCTGACCCGTGACGCAACCGATGGCACTGTCGACGGCCGCGGCACGGACGCTCACGACGACGACCAAGTCCGTGCCGCAGATGGCGAGCGTCACGTCGCGCTGGCTGCTGCGCGTCCTGCCCTGGGTGGCGGCGGCCGGTGGCGCGTACCGGGTCAACCGGCGACTCTCGTACGCCATCGGCGACGGGCGGCTGACCTTCATCACCGAGGCCGGGCAGACCCGGGTGGTGCCGCAGGAGCTACGGGAACTACCGGTGCTGCGGGACTTCGCGGACGACGCGGTGCTCGGCGCGCTCGCGGAGCGGTTCGCGCCCCGGCAGTACGCGCCGGGCGACGTCATCGTGGCGTCCGGCCAGCCCGCCGACACGCTCTTCCTGCTCGCGTACGGGAAGGCGCACCGGGTCGGCACCGCCAAGTACGGCGACGAGATCGTGCTCGGCGTGCTGGCGGACGGCGACTACTTCGGCGAGAAGGCGTTGACCGGCGAGCCGGGCCGATGGGCGTACACCGTGCGCGCGGTGACGCCGTGCACGGTACTGGTCCTGCGGGCGCCGCTCGACGGCCTGAACGGGCACTCGGAACCGCTGCGGGCGCACATCACCCGGGTGCTGGCCGACGCCGCGAAGCCGCGGAACAAGGTGGGCGAGGCGGAGATCGAGTTGGCGTCGGGTCATGCGGGTGAGCCGGTGTTGCCGGCGACCTATGTGGACTATGAGTTGGCGCCGCGGGAGTACGAGCTGAGTGTGGCGCAGACGGTGTTGCGGGTGCATTCGCGGGTGGCTGATCTGTTCAATCAGCCGATGAATCAGGTGGAGCAGCAGTTGCGGTTGACCATTGAGGCGTTGCGGGAGCGTCAGGAGCACGAGATGGTCAACAATCGGGAGTTCGGGTTGTTGCACAACGCGGATCTGCGGCAGCGGATCCACACCCGCACCGGCCCGCCCACCCCCGACGACCTCGACGA
>JBBEWH010000138.1:0-103035 GCA_037414955.1 Actinomycetes bacterium KLBMP 9797 | reverse complement strand
GCGTCGTGCGCGGATATCGCCAGAACGATCGGGGTGCACCGTAGTTCGGTGGGGCGGGAGCTGGCCCGTAACCACTCCTACCGGCAAGGGGTGAAAAGTCCTCGCCGGGGGACACCGTACCGGTGGGGGTATCGGGCGGACTGGGCGCAGCAGAAGGCACGGCCGCGGCGGCGCCGGCCCAAGCCGCGCAAGATGGCCGCCGACCCGCGGCTACGGGCGGTGGTGGCGGCCGGGCTGCGCGATAGGTTGAGTCCGCAGCAGGTGGCCGCCGGTTTGCGGGCGGACTTTCCCGGTGATGCGGGGATGCGGGTGTCACACGAGACGATCTACCAGGCGATCTACCTGCAGGCGCGGGGCAGTCTGCGGCTGCTGGTCGACGACGCGTTGCGGGTCAAGCGTAAGGCGCGCCGTTCGCAGTCCCGGGCGGCGCTCGCGGCCCGGTCCGCGATCCGGGGCAAGCCGTGGATCACCGAGCAGGTGCACATCTCGGCCCGGCCGGCCGAGGTCGCCGACCGGGCGGTGCCCGGGCACTGGGAAGGCGACCTGCTCATCGGCGCCCATAAACGGTCGGCGATCGTGACCTTGGCCGAACGGTCGACCCGGTTCGTGATGCTCGGCGCGTTGCCGACCGACCGGTCCAGTCCGGAGGTGATCGCGGTGATCCGGGCCCTGTTCGGCCGGCTCCCGGCCCGGCTGCACCGTAGTTTGACCTGGGACCAGGGCGTCGAACTGGCCGGCTACGCCACTTTCGGACTCGTCCAGGACTGCCAGGTGTTCTTCTGCGACCCGCACAGCCCGTGGCAGCGCGGCACCAACGAGAACACCAACGGCCTGTTACGCGACTACTTCCCCAAGGGCAGGTTCGACTTCACCACCATCGGCCAGGCCGACCTGGACGCCGTGGCCGACCAACTCAACCGCCGGCCACGACAAACCCTGAACTGGCATACTCCGGCACAGAAGCTCAACGAGTACCTCGCGTTGCACTGACCGCTTGAGACCGCCTCTACGATCCGCGTGCCTAAGCCCTCGATCGGCGCTGAGTTCCTTGATCGATTCCCCAGCTCCTGCGGTCGCGCCACCCCAGCGCGGATCTTGACGCCGTGGCGTCGTCATAGCGACGCTACGGCGTCAAGATTGCCCGCCGTCGTGGTTGAGCGGCGGCGACGCGTGCGAATGACGTGCGGACCGTCATCGAGGGGGTCGTAGGGTGAGGGGCATGGCGGTTCACCTCACGCGCATCTACACCAAGGCCGGCGACACCGGCTCCACCCGGCTGGTCAACAACGACCTGGTGCCCAAGACCGATCCGCGCATCACCGCGTACGCCGACGTCGACGAGTGCAACGCGGCCATCGGGGTGGCGCTGGCGTTGGGCCAGCTCTCCGCCGAGGTGCGCGACGTGTTGACGCACGTGCAGAACGACCTGTTCGACGCCGGCGCCGATCTGGGTAACCCGGCTTCCGACGCCCACGCCCTCCGGGTCACCGAGGCGTACGTCACCCGCCTCGAAGGCTGGTGCGACGAGTTCAACGGACGGCTGTCCCCGCTGAGCTCCTTCATCCTGCCGGGCGGCACGCCGGGCGCCGCGCTGCTGCACGTCGCCCGCACCGTCGCCCGCCGGGCGGAACGGTCGGCGTGGGCGCTCATCGAGGCGGACCCGGAGCGCACCAGCACGCTGCCGGCGAAGTATCTCAACCGGTTGTCGGATCTGCTGTTCGTCCTGTCACGGATCGCGAACCCCGACGGCGACGTCCTCTGGGTCCCGGGCGCCAACCGCTAACCCACATGACCAAGGAGTCCTAACACGCCTTGATCATGGGGGATCGGGCCTACGATGGCCGGCGTGGACGTGATCCAGGTACATGGTGGTGCCCGGCTGGTCGGCGAGGTGTCGGTCGTCGGCGCGAAGAATTCGGCGCTCAAGCTGATGGCGGCCGCCCTCCTCGCGCCGGGGCGGACGGTGATCACCAACGTTCCCCGCATCACCGACATCGCGATCATGGGCGAGGTACTGCGGCGGCTGGGCTGCGCGGTCACGTTCGTCGGCGACGAGGTCACCATCGACACCCCGGACGAGGTGGGCACCGAGGCCGACTACGACCTGGTACGCCGGTTGCGCGCGTCCATCTGCGTGCTGGGACCGCTGCTGGCGCGGCGCGGATACGTGCGGGTGGCCCACCCCGGCGGCGACGCCATCGGATCGCGGGGGCTCGACATGCACGTCGACGGCCTGGCGCGGATGGGTGCGGACATCACCGGCGAGCACGGCTTCGTGATCGCGTCGGCGCCGCGCGGCCTGCGGGGCGCCACCATCTGGCTGGACTTCCCGAGCGTCGGCGCGACCGAGAACCTCCTGATGGCGGCGGTGCTGGCGCGCGGCGTCACGGTGATCGACAACGCCGCCCGGGAGCCGGAGATCGTCGACATCTGCGAGCTGCTCACCGCCATGGGTGGCCACATCGAGGGCGCCGGCACGTCGACGCTGCGGGTGGAAGGCGTCGACGAGCTGCGCCCGGTGCGGCACGCCACGATCGGCGACCGCATCGTGGCGGGCACCTGGGCGTTCGCCGCCGCGATGACGCGCGGCGACATGACCGTGACCGGCGCCGACCCCGGCTGTCTGGAGATCGCGCTCGACAAGGTCGTGTCGGCGGGCGGCCTGGTGGAGACCCGGCCGGGCGGGTTCCGGGTGCAGATGGACCGGCGCCCGACGTCGGTCGACGTCGTCACGCTGCCGTACCCCGGCTTTCCCACCGATCTGCTCCCGATGGCCATCGGGCTGGCGGCGGTGAGCGAGGGCGCGTCCCTGGTGACCGAGAACATCTTCGACGGCCGCTTCATGTTCGTGAACGAGATGACGCGCCTCGGCGCCGACATCCGCACCGACGGCCACCACGCGGTGGTACGCGGGCGGGAGCGCCTGTCGAGCGCACCGGTCTCGGCGACGGACATTCGCGCCGGCGCCGGCCTGGTGATCGCGGCGCTGTGCGCGGACGGCATGACCGAGGTGTCGCACGTGCACCACATCGACCGGGGATACCCGGACTTCGTACCCGATCTGCGCCGGCTCGGCGTCAAGATCGACCGGACGACGGCGCCCGAGGAACCCACCTACGCCTTCTCATGATCAGAGCGTCCCCGCCGGTGGCAGGGACGCTTTGATCATGGGTTAGTCCGGCTGGCGCGCCGTGGCCGACGGGCTGCGCGCGGTCTACGACGGCGAGCGCCCGCGCCGATCGAGGGCTTATCGTGCCACTCTCCTCGTGATCGAGGGCTTAACGTCGCGAGTGGATCTATAAACCACGACGACAGGCCCTCGATCACGAGGGAAGCGCGACGATAAGTCCTCGATCAACCGCCGTGACGCCCCCGTGACGCAGCTATCGGCGCTTCGCAGTGGGTCTAGCCGAAATGGGGTCGATATGGCGTGCTCAACCGGTTGCGACACCCTCCATGATCAAGGCGTCCCTGTAGTCGTTCTAACGACTCCAGGGACGCCTTGATCATGGGTTAGTAGGTGTAGAAGCCGCGGCCGGTCTTGCGGCCCAGGTCGCCGGCGGCGACCATGCGCTGCAGCAGCTCCGGCGGGAAGAACTTCTCGTCCGCGGTGTCGGTGTAGATGTTCTTCGCCGCGTGCAGGAGCACGTCGGCCCCGGTCAGGTCGGTGGTCGCCAGCGGGCCCATCGCGTGGCCGAAGCCGAGCTTGCACGCGACGTCCAGGTCCTCGGGCGACACCACGCCCGACTCCACCAGCTTCACCGCTTCCACGACCAGCGCCGCGATCAGGCGGGTGGTGACGAAGCCGGCGACGTCGCGGTTCACCACGATGCAGGTCTTGCCGATCTCCTCCGCGAACGCCTTCGCCGTGGCCAGCGCCTCGTCCGACGTCTTGTAGCCGCGGACCAGTTCGCAGAGCTTCATCATCGGCACCGGTGAGAAGAAGTGGGTGCCGACCACCCGCTCCGGGCGTTCGGTGACCGCCGCGATCTGGGTGACCGGGATCGCGCTCGTGTTGGTGGCGAGCACGGCGTCCGGCCGGCACACCTTGTCGAGCTCCCGGAACACCTCGTGCTTGATCTCCAGCCGCTCGAACACGGCCTCCACCACGATGTCGGCCTCGGCCGCCGCGTCCAGATCGGTGGTGGTCGTGATCCGGCCGAGCGCCGCCTCGGCGTCGTCCGCGCCGATCGCGCCCTTCGCGGCGAACTTCGCCAGTGACGCCCGGATGCCGTCGACGCCGCGCCCCAACGCCGCCGCGTCCAGGTCACGCATCGTCACCTGCCACCCGGCCTGCGCCGCCACCTGCGCGATGCCCGACCCCATGAGGCCCGCACCGATGACCGCCAACCGCCCCGCCATGTGTCCTCCTCGAATGAGTTTCCCGTCGAACTCTAAACGACCATTCAGGATGACCTTGAGGTGTCAGACTGTCGCCATGGCGCTCAGCGACGGCTGGTACCTGGCCGGGCCCCTGATCGCGTTCGCCGTGGTCGGCGCGCTCACGGTCGTGCTGCGCCGCGCCTTCGGGCGGGACGTCCCGGCCGCTGACGACTTCGGACTGCTCGCGGTCGCCGCGCTCACCGACCGGGCGGAGGTCGCGGCCGAGGTGCGGGCCGCGCTCGCGCGCGTCGGCATCCGCTCGACCGCCGCGCCCGGCGTCGATGGCCTGATCAGGGTGCTGGTCTTCCCCGACGACGCGGCCCGCGCCCGCCGCGCCCTCTCCCCGTGACCCCTTCCATGACCCCTCCCCATGACCCCTCCCCCTTGATCAAGGCGTCCCTCACGTAGTTAGAGCGACTTGAGGGACGCCTTGATCATGGGCACCGCTAGGGTGTGGGCTCATGGATTCCGCGATCGAGGTGCGAGGGCTGCGCAAGTCGTACGGCGACGTCGACGCCGTGGCCGGGCTCGACCTCACGGTCCGCCGCGGCGAGGTGTTCGCCCTGCTCGGACCGAACGGCGCCGGCAAGACGACGACGGTGGAGATTCTCGAGGGGTACCGCCGGCGGGACGCGGGTGATGTGCTCGTCCTCGGTGAAGACCCGCAGCGGGCGGGCGCCGCCTGGCGGGCCCGGGTCGGCATCGTGCTCCAGGGCACCGGCGAGTTCGAGGAGCTGACCGTCGCCGAGGTGGTGCGCCACTTCGCCGGCTTCTACCCGGCGGCGGACGACCCCGACACGGTGATCGGCCGGGTCGGCCTGACCGCCAAGGCCGGCGCGCGGACGCGTACCCTCTCCGGCGGCCAGAAGCGCCGGCTCGACGTGGCGCTGGGCATCGTCGGCCGTCCCGAGCTGCTCTTCCTCGACGAGCCGACGACCGGCTTCGACCCGGAGGCGCGCCGCGAGTTCTGGGAACTCGTCCGCGATCTGGCCGGCGCCGGCACGACGATCGTGCTGACCACGCACTATCTCGACGAGGCCGAGGCGCTCGCCGACCGGGTCGGCGTGATCGCCCGGGGCCAGCTGGTCGAGGTGGCCACACCGAGCCGGCTGGGCGACCGCCATCGGGCGCCGGCGACGGTCGCCTGGCGTACCCCCGAAGGTCGTGAAGAGTCGGTGGCGAGCGCGACGCCGACGGCGCTGGTGGCGGAGTTGGCCGCGCGCTTCGGCGGCGAGGTGCCGGAGCTGACCGTCACCCGGCCGACGCTGGAAGACATCTACCTGCGGATGATCGGAGAGAAGGCGTGATCGGGCTGGCGGGCCGGCAGGGTGTGCTGGAGGTCAAGCAGTTCCTGCGGAGCCGGGAGTCGGTCGTGTTCACGATGGCGTTCCCGGTCATCATGATCTTGCTCTTCGCCTCGATCTTCACCTGGGACATCACGCCCGGGGTGAGCTTCACGCAGTACTTCATCACCGGCATGATCGCGACCGGCCTGATGACGGTCGGGTTCCAGAGCCTGGCGATCCAGATCCCGATCGAGCGGGATCGCGGCGTGCTGAAGCGGCTGCGCGGGACGCCGATGCCGAAATGGGTATATTTCGCCGGCAAGGTAGTCATGGTGGCCGCGATCGCGGTGGTCGAGGTGGCGCTGCTGCTCGCCGTGTCCGTGGCGTTCTTCGACCTCACGCTGCCCGGGACCGCCGGGCGATGGCTCACGCTGGGCTGGGTGACGCTGCTCGGGCTGACCGCGTGCACGCTGTGCGGCATCGCGTTCTCGTCGCTGGCGCGCAGCTCGCGTGGCGCCACCGCGACCGCGACCCCGGTGGCGCTGGTGCTCCAGTTCATCTCCGGCGTGTTCTTCGTCTTCACCGACCTGCCGACCTGGATGCAGCGGGTCGCGGCGCTGTTCCCGCTGAAGTGGATGTGCCAGGGGCTGCGCTCGGTGTTCCTCCCCGACGCGTTCGCCACCCAGGAGCCAGCCGGCTCGTGGGAGCTGGGCAAGGTCGCGCTGGTGCTCGCGGCCTGGTGCGTCATCGGCCTCGTGCTCTGCGTCCGCACCTTCCGCTGGTCCACCGACCGCTGACACCCCGCCGATCTTGCACTTGTCAGGCGCCATTTCGGGCATTCGGACCTGACAACTGCAAGATCGCCGGGGTGTCAGGGGGAGCTATGGGTTGATCGCGATGCCGCCGGCGCTGATGGCGGTCGAGCCGTCCGTTGAGCGGCTGTCGTAGAGCACCTCGCCGGTCGTCTTGTCGGTGATCTTGATCCAGAAGCGGTCTTTGCCGGCCCCGCGCAACGCCTCGTCGTTCAGCGTCACCATGTACGCGTACTGCCCGTCGCCGTTGATCGTGCCGACCCCGTTGTACTGGGCCCGCGCTCCCGCCAGCACCAGCTTGAAGTACGACGTGGCCCGGAACTCCCGGTCGCCGACCTGGAACCGGAGGTCGATCGCGCCCTTGCTGGCCGCCGTGCCGCCGACCACGCCGAACGTCCCGCGCCCGCTCGGCGAGTCGATCCAGCCGCCACCGACCACGTGCGGCTTGCCGGCGTCGTACACCGTGACGTATGGGTGCGACGCGGTCGCCGTGCCGCCGCGGCCGTCGGTGAGCGTCACGACCGGCCGGTAGACGCCGGGTGTCTCGTAGACGCGGCTCGCCGTGCACACGCCGTCCGCCGCCGTGCCGACCGACGTGCGGCCGTCCTGCCAGTCGACCAGGCAGTGGTGCCGGTCGGCGCGGTTGCCGTCGGTGAACCGCGCGGTGACGGTCGCCTCGGCGCCGAGCTTGACCGGCTCGACCGGCCCGGACACCGCCGTGATGGCCGGCGCCTGGTTCACCACCGGCTCGATGCTGGAGAGCGTCGGCACCACCGGTGTGATCGCGCCGTCGGCGGAGAACTCCAGGCGGTCGATGGTGGTCTCCCGGTGCGTGCCGTCGCCGCCAGGGATCGCGAACCGGTGGTAGACGATGTACCACTCGTCGGTGTTCGGCACCTGGATCACCGAGTGGTGCCCGGTGCCCTTGATGCCCAACGACAGGTCCTTCCGCAGGATCACGCCCTTGCGGTCGCTCCACGGGCCGAGCGGCGAGTCGCTGGTCGCGTACGCCACCTGGTAGTTCTCGTCGCGGGTGTCGTTCTCGGACCACATGAGGTAGTAGGTGCCGTCGCGCTTGATGACGAACGAGCCCTCGTTGTAGTTCGTCGGGTGGTAGGTGCGCACCTGCGCCGGGTCGAACGACACCATGTCGTCGTTCAGCGGCACCTGATAGGAGTTGCCGTTACCCCAGTACAGATAGGACTGTCCATCGTCGTCGGTGAACACGGCCGCGTCGATCATCTGCCCGCTGTACGCGCCGGCCGGCACCAGCGGCTTGCCGAGCGCGTCCGTGAACGGGCCGGTGGGCGAGTCGGCGACCGCGACGCCCAGGTGCTTGCGGGTGTCGCCGGTGGCGAGGCCGCCGCTGAAGTAGAAGTAGTACTTCCCGTTCTTCTCCGCGATCGTCGGCGCCCACGCGCTGTTGTCGGCCCACGTGATGTCCGGACCGAGGTCGAGGATGACGCCGTGGTCCTCCCAGTGCACGAGGTCGGTCGACGAGAACGCCTTGAACTGGGTGCCGCTCCAGCCCTCGAAGCCGTCCGTCGTCGGGTAGATGTAGTACCGGCCGTTGAAGTACGCGACGTTCGGGTCGGCGTACAGGCCGGGCAGGACCGGGCTGCGCATCTCCGTCGCCGTCACCGTCCAGGTGCGACTCTCGCCGTCCGCCCCGGTGACCGTGTACGTCACGGGGTCGGTGAAGTCGCGGACGGTGCCGGACGCCGGGCTGATCGTCGCGCCCCGCGCCAGCACGAAGTGCGGTGCCAGCGCGCGCCGGTCGGTGCCCGGCTTGACCGGCAGCACCACGCGGCTGTTCGCGTCGTCGACCAGCGCGTCGACCTTCAGTTCGGGCAGCGTCACCGCGGCGAGAGCGGTGGTGTTGCCGGCCAATTCCAGTACCTCCGAGGTGGGCAGCGCGCGGCGATAGATCCGGAAGTCGTCGACCTCGCCGGCGAAATACGGGTCAGCCGCGTAGAGCGACCGTCCGATGTAGCCGGAGTAGGACTTCGCGGCGTCGTAGAGGTCGGACGGCTTCACGGTCACGCCGGCGGCGCGCGCGACCGGCACGCCGTTGAGATAGAGCGTGGCCGCTTGCGAGGCGCCGTCGACCGTCACCGCGACGTGTTGCCAGCTGTCGGTGGGGAACGCCGAACCGGGCAGTTTGGACTCCGCCTGCCAGCTGCCCGTCGTGATGGCCGAGTAGAACGCCCGGCTGCCGTTGGAGGGGGAGATGAACAGGTACTTGTTGCTGTCCGGCCCGAGCCCGAAGAGCCACTGGTTGACCGTGGTCGACGCGGGCCACTTCACGTAGGACGCGACCGTAACGCTCTCCGCGCCGCTCAATACTCCATTGGGGATGGTGACGTAGGGCGAGTCGGCGCCGCCGGACATCTTGAACGCGCCGCCGTGCACGCCGGTGCCCCAGGCGGGTGTGCGGGCGTAGGTGCCGTGATAGCCGTGCCCGGACGAGTCCCGCGCGACGCTGCCCGAGGTCTCGTCGAACGCGTAGTGCACCACCAGGTCATTGGGCACCTCGGAGCCCTCGGTCGACACCGTGACGGTGGCCGTCGCGCGCACCGTGTCGCTGCCGGCGACCGCGCCACCGACCTCGAAGGTGCCCACGGAGGCGTAGGCCGACGGGGGCACCGCGTCCCAGGTCACCGCCGCGGGGCGGGCGACGCCGTCGGCGTACTGGGCGATGACCGTCGCCGGCAGCACCGGCGGGGTGCCGACCCGGGTCGTGACGGCCACGCCCTCCGCGCTCTCCACGAGCTGGTCCGCCGCGTACGCCCGCAGCAGCCGGTCGTACTCGGCCTGGGTCACCGGCAGCACCGTGCCGTGCCGGGGCCGGGACGGCAGGCTGTAGTTCGTCGACATCGTCCAGAGGCCGGACTCCAGATCCGTGGACTCGAACGGGATGTAGCCGCGCCCGCCGAACTCGTCGATGAACAGGTACCACTTCTCCTCGGTGTTCGACTTGAAGATGGTGGGACCCTCGCCCTGGCTGATCGAGCCCTTGCCGATGCAGTCGGCGACGAAGTCCCAGTCCAGGTTGAGCAGCGTCGTCGACTTCTCCGCGAGGATGAACTTGCTGCACGGCGTGCTGGAGGTGTTGTTCCGCTCGTCCTTGGTGAAGCGGTAGTAGGTCTGGCCGTGCTTGACCACTGTGGAGTCGATGACCGAGTAGCCCGGGTCGACCCACACCTTCGGCTCGCTGAAGGTGTGGAAGTCGCGCGTGGTCGCGTACATCATCTTGTTGTAGGTGTTGCCGGTGTGGTTCGGGTCGTCCGCGGCGTAGATCTTCGATGCCCAGAACACCACGTACGCGCCGAGGCCCTCGTCGTAGTACGCCTCCGGCGCCCAGGTGTTGCCGGCGGTGTCCGGCGAGACCTTGACCAGCCGCTGGTCGGTCCAGTTCACCAGGTCGGTCGACTCCCAGACCATGATGGACTTGCTACCGGTGCGCTGCGCCGCGTCCCAGTTGCCATTCCCGTAGATGCGCAGGTCGGTGGCGATCTGGTAGAACTTGTCGCCCTCCGGCGAGCGGATGATGAACGGGTCGCGCAGGCCCTTCTCGCCGAGGCTCGACGTGAGCACCGGGTTGCCGCCGTTGATCTCCCGCCAGCGCAGCGCGTCATTGCCCTGGCTCAGCGCGAAGTAGACCTGCTCGCCGTTCGCCGTGCCCTCGCCGGTGAAGTAGCTGAACAGGTATCCGCTGAGGGGTTGCGGCGCGGGCCGCGGCGGCACGACGGCGGTGAAGGCGCGGGTGGTCTCGGCGGCGTTCAGCCGCACCGTCGCGACCAGCTCGACGTTTTCCGACCCGGCCGCGGGCCGGGTCACCTCGCCGGTCGGTGAGATCACGTCGGGTCGCGCCGACGACCACGCGACGGTCGTCCCATAGTCACCCGCCGTCGGCAGCGTCAGGTTGCCGCGCACGTCGTCGAGGTTCCGCACGACGAGCGCCGCCGCGGCGCGGCTGACCTTGGTGGTGTCGTCGAAATCGGCGAGCACGGTGACCTCGAAGTTCTTGGTATCGGTGACGGTACCCCGCCGGATCGTGGCGGTCAGCGTGACGTTAGCGTCCGGGCTGCCCAGCGGTGGTCGGGTGACCGCGCCGGTGGTCGAGATCACCTCGGGCGCGCTGCTGGCCCAGGTGATGGTCGAACCGTGCGGGCCGCTGGTCGGCAGCGTCAGGTTGCTGGTCACGGCGCTGGTGTCGCCGAGGCTGAGCGCGGCCTTGTCGGCGGCGACGCCGGCGGTCGCGGCCGGCGTGCCGAGCTGCTCGGCCTCCGTGGCGGTGATGGCCCGGTCGTACACCCGGAAGTCGCGGATCTTGCCCTGGAAGTACCGGTCGGCGGTGTACACCGAGCGGCCGATGTAGTTGGCGGTGGTGACACCGCCGCCGATCGAGCCGGGCGTGATCGTGACGTTGGTGTTGCGGCCGACCTCGACACCGTCCTCGTAGAGCACGCCGGTGGTGCCGGTCTGGGCGTACGCGAGGTGCTTCCAGGTGCCGCGCGCCAGGTTGCGGCCGGGGGAGGGGCGGGTGTTCTGCTCGGTCGACCAGTTGCCCGAGGCGATCGCGGTGCGGAGCTGGTCGCCGGTGGTGAACAGGTATCCGTTGCCGACGCCGCTGCTGGTGTTGCCGAACCCGTAGACGAAGTAAGGCGTGGCCTGCGTCGGAGCGACGTACACGTCGAGCGCGACGGTGATCGAGGTGAGCCCGCTCAGCACGTTGTCGGGCACCTTGACGTACGTGTTCGAGCCGTTGAAGGCGAGGCCGTCGCCCCACGCCGCGGTGCCGTTGACGGTGCCGTCCCGGCCGTGGCCCGACGCGTCGGTGGCCACCGCGCCGGAGGTCGCGTCCAGTTTGTACCAGAGCGCTAGGCCGTCCGTGACGTCGGCCGCGGCACTCGTCGGCGTCGCGACGAGGGTGGCGGCGACCGCCGTCAGGGTGGCAAGGAGAACACGCATGCTGACCACCTAGCTGTTAGCGTTAACATTTCTCCCCGATTGCGGCAGTGTTAACCACCGCAGGCCACTCCGTCAAGACCTGATCATGGAAGTTGCTAGCGGGCGAACAGCAGTGAGAGGCCGCAGCCGGCGGTCATGCCGCCGAGCACGATGAGCCCGATCGCGCCGGTGTCCAGCCGGCTGCCGAACTGCCGGTCCACCCACATCGCCCCGAGCGGCACGCTCGTGAACGGCGCGACCAGGAACACGCACCAGCCCAGCAGCCGCAACGGCCACTGGAAGCCGGTGTCCAGATGCCCCATCGTCACCAGCCCGCCCGCGACCAGGCCGGTCATGGTCGCGCCGGCCGCACCGAGCGGCGGCAACAGGGGCAGCAGCCACCGGGGCAGCGCCGGGCGCGGCGCGCCCCGCCGGGCCTGGTCGATCCGGCGGGCGGCCTCGTCGAGCAGCTCCACCGCCAGTCCCGGCGGGGCGTCCGGCGGGAGCGAATCGGCCGGCGCCGGCGGCGGCAGCTCACCGAGCCGGCGGCCGCGCCAACCGCGTACCCGCTTCAGCTCGTCCCACAACCGGGTGGCCTCGCGATCCACCTCGACCACGGCGGTGGCCGCGACGCTGGCGCGGCGGTCGGCCTCGCTGGCGTCGATGCTCGCGAGCGCCAGCTCGGACGCGGCGGCCGCCGCGCCGTCCTGATAGGAGCGTTCGGCGGCGGCGAGCTCGGCGTCGCGCCGATTCGCGGTGGCGGCGAGTCCGCCGACCAGCCGCCGATACTCGTTCACGCTCACGTACTCTCCCATGATCAGGGCGTCCCTCAAGTAGTTCTAACGACTTGAGGGACGCCCTGATCACGGGTCGAGGCGGTACGGGATGACGACCTCGGGCGCGCGGTGTGTGGCGCGGTCGAAGAAGAGGGCGCGGTGTGGTCGCGGGTACCAGGTCGGACCGCCCGGTTGCGGGCTGAGCGGCGACAACTCGCTTCCGTGTACGTCGAGCGCCACCCACGCACCGATGGCGTCGAATCGGGCGCCCACCCCGCCGAGGTCGTCGCGCAGCCGGGACACGCCCCGCCACCAGCCGAGCACGTGGATGTGCCGCTCCGGCCCCCGGGTCAGCACCGCGCGGAGGCCGGTGAGCTGGCCGGCGTCCCAGGCGTAGCCGATCACGTAGTGCGGCGGACCAGCGGGCTCCTCGGCCAGCGACGTGATGAGGTCCTGGGCGGTGTCCGCGTCGTACCACCGGGCGTCCGGCAGCGCCGCGTGCAGCAGCCCGGCCGCCGACGACGCGTCGTCGTCGAGGCACACCACGCTGAACCGCGCCGCCGCGCCGGACGATGCCAGGGACCGCCCGGCCGCGCCGAGCACCGCGCAGGCGTCCTCGATCCGGGTGCCGATGACCGCGAGGTTGCGCCCTGGCGCCCGCGGCAACCGCACCACGGCAGGCCGCCCCTGGACGTCGATCGTCTCCCCGACCACCGCAAGCAAGGGCCCCTTATTATCGTTTATCGCATAGGAAGGGTCCCTTCCTAACGCGCGGAGCGCGGCGGACAGGGACGGGACCGCGTCGCCGTCGAAGAGGTGGGGTGGCGCGAGGTCTTCGGGGCGGGCGTGCCACAGCTTCTCCTGCAAGGCCCGCCACGTCGACCGGTCGCTGGCGTCCGGCAGCCGCACGATGCGGTTGGCGGTGGCGACGCCCGAGTCCGCGTTCACCACGGCGTGGAAGCGGGGGATGACGTCGGCGGCCAGGTTGGTGTCGGCGAGGATCCGGCGCGCCTTGGGCAGCGCGATCCGCAGCGTGAACTGGGCGACCAGCGCCGACCGTCCCCACAGCGCCTCGATGCCGGACACGTCCTGGGAGGCGAGCACCAGGTGGATGCCCTGCGAACGGCCGCGCCGGGCGAGGTCCTCCAGCAGCGTCACCGCCTCGGTGGCGAGCGCGTCGCGGCCGGCGAGCAGCACCTGGAACTCGTCGATCACCGCGACGACCCGCGGCCAGTGCCCGCCGGGATCCTCGGCGCGCAGCTCGGCGAGTTTGGTGGCCTCGTGGCGTTTCGCCGCGGCCGCCCGGCGGCGCAGCTCGTCGCCGAGGTGGCGCAGCAGCGCGAGGCCGAACTCCCGGTCGCTGTTGACGTTGACGCCGACCAGCCGCACCTGGGGCAGCCAGCTCGGGTCCCGGCGGCCGGGCGCGAACCGCGCGAACGACACGCCTTCCTTGAAGTCCAGCAGGTAGAGGGCCAGTTCGTCCGGCCCGTACCGGGTAGCGAGCGCGCCCAGCCAGGCGTAGATGAGGTTCGTCTTGCCGGACCCGGACGGCCCGCCGATCAGCGCGTGCGGCGGGTCGTCGCCGAGCAGCACCTCGACCAGGTCGCCGTCCGGGCCGTCGCCGAGCGGCGCGGACAGGCCGCTGGCCGAGCACTCGGCCCACAGCTTCTCGGGCAGCAGGTCGACGAACTCGGCGGCGGGCGGGCCGGCGTTCATCAGCTCGGCGAGTTCGCGGCAGACGGCGGCGATCCGGTCGGCGGGCGGTGCGGCGTCGAGCGTCACCCTCAGATCCCCGGTGATCTCGCACCGCGCGGTGCCGCCGAGCACCTCGACATGCTCCACAGTGGCCGGATGGGCGATCGGTAGCCCACGGGCGAGCACGTGGACGCCGCAGGCCACGCCGGTGCGCACGATGCGGTCGAGCTGAGCCCGTTGCGCGGTGGTGAGGTCCTCGGCGGTCGCCGCGTCGCCGAGCAGCACGACCAGCCGCCAGGGCTCGGGCCGCCGGGCGGCGGTCGCGGCGGTCAGCTCGGCCAGCGACGCGTACTCCCCGGCCAGCACGCTCTCGTTGATGCGCCGGATCTGTTCCACCAGGTCGTCGAGCATGCCGGTCAGCCCACCTGGGCCCACAAAGGACAGGAGGTCGGCGTTGCCGAGCGGGGCGAAGCCGGCGAGGCTGCCGCCGAGCTGTTCCGGGTCGTAGACGGTGAGGCGCACCTCGCCGGGACGGGTGCTGCCGAGCACCCGCAGCAGCAGGCCGGCGATCACCCGGTCCACGGTGGACGACTCGCCGGTGAAGGACAGGTGAGCGTGGTCCAGCAACGGCACCAACGCGGGCAGGGCGGTGCCCGCGTCGTCGTACCCGATCGTGCCGATCCGCACGAGTCCTGGCCGGCGGCCGCGCTCGGGTTCGGTGGGGCGCCAGGCGCTCCACGGCGCGCCCGCCGCGCCGGGGGCACCGCTGGCGGCCACCGCGGCGAGGCCGGCGGCCAGCGTGACGGCCTGCTGCCGGTGCCGGTCCCGGACCGCCGTCCTGGCCGCCTCCCGCGCCGCCGCGAGGGCGCTAACCCGCTCGCTGTGCCGGGCCTGCGCCTCGTCACGGCGGCGGTGCGCCGCCACCCGGGCGGTCTCGGCGGCGCCGAGCGCGGCGAGCGTGAGGCCGCGGGCCTGGGCCAGGTCGCGCCGCACGTCGGCGACGAGACCCGCGCGGGAGTTACGCACGGTCCCGCTCCTCGAGCTCTTCGAGCTCCTTGATGACGCGGGCCAGCTCGTCAGGCTCCCGATCGGTGGCGCGCAGCAGGACGGCGACCAGCACGGCGGCCGTCACCGCCCGGTCGACCGGGTGGGTCTCCTCATCGGAGGGTGGCGGGGGCGCGTGGCAGGCGCGCGCCAGCAACTGCTCGACGACCACCTCATCCACTGTGGGCAGCAGCGGGCGAATCCGGGGCAGCACCGCCTCGCGTACCCGGGGAAGGTCCTCTTCGGACGGCGGGCGACCGACGAGCTCCGCGGCGAGGAAGCGGAGCGGGGCCGGCGCCACCGCCGACAGCCCGAGCCCGACCCCGGCGCCAGCGGAGGACAGGTCCCGGCAAAGCCGGGACCGATCCTCCGCGCGCACGGCCGCGGCGCAGAGGTGCAACAACTCCGCGCTGGTCGCCGCGCCGATCTTGCGATTGTCAGGGGCCAAATCGGGCAAGTGGGCATGGCCAGTGCAAGATCGGCGATCGGTCAGATGGTCGACGCGGGCGGACCAGAAGTTGGCCAGGGGCTTGGGGTCCGGCGCCGGGTTCCGGCGGCGCTCGGGCGGCGGCGCGAGCACCGTGTGCCAGTCGCGGTCTGGTGGGGGTACGGGGTCGCGGGGTAAGCCGATGGAGATCAAATAAGCGGTTAGGGCCTCGCGTGCGGCGAGCATGGCGCCCGCGGCGTGGTCCAGGTGTTCGCTGGCGGCCGTCAGCGCGGGCGTCGGGGTCGGTGACCGGGTCGCGCTGGCGTGCATGACCCAGGCGAGCAGCCCGTTGGCGCTGCGCAGCCGGTCAGCGGCGGAGGCGACCTGGCCGACCGGCAGCTCTTCACCGACCTCCTGGAGGCGGTACGCCAGCGCGTGCAGCAGGGATGTCATCGCGTCACAGCGCCGCGGCGTACTGCTGCGCCTGCTCCATGGCGCCGAGCGTGGCGGCCATGCAGTCCTCCAACTCGGCGGCGGCCTGGGCCAGCGCGCTCTGCGCGGAGGTGACCGACTCGTGCCCGCTGCCCTCGACGGCGGCGGCGAGGCTGAGCTGCGCCTCGCCGAGCTTGTCGTTGGCGGCCCGGACGGCCTCCTGGCCTTCCTGCACGTGCGCCATCGCGGCGTCGATGGCGGCCTTCACCTCGGCAACACTGGCCACTGATCCCCCTTCGTGAGCAAACATGGGGATTTTAACCATTAGGTACTCACGTATGAGCCGATACCGGTACGGCTCGCCGTGGGTATGGGGCACGTTCGGGCTGGCGAGGCTCGCGTTACATTTGTTAAACAGGCGGTAAAATATCCGCAACGAAATAGCTTCTAATGGATGTAACTTATGCCTGATATGGGGCGTATCGTCCAGTTTTCTGGCCCACGGCTCGTCGAAGTTGTCGATCAACAGCCCACCCCGATGAAGCCTGGGCAGATTCGGGTCCGTACGCGGTACTCCGGGATCTCCGCCGGCACCGAGCTGACCGCCTATCGCGGCACCAACCCCTACCTGAACCTGAAGTGGGACGCCGACCGGCGGCTCTTTCTCGACGACTCCGCCACCCACGTCGACTACCCGGTCGCCGGCCTGGGCTACTCCGAGGTCGGCGTGATCACCGAGCTCGCGGACGACGTACGCGACCTGCCCGGCGTGCCCGCGGAGGGCGACCTGGTCTGGGGCATCTGGGGGCACCGCAGCGAGGCGCTGCTGCCGGCCGACCGATTCCTGCATCACGCCCTGCCCGCGCATCTCGATCCGATCGCCGGCACGTTCGTGCGCGGCGGCGCGGTCGCGCTCAACGCGGTGCTGGCCGCCGGCATCCATCTCGGCGAGACCGTCGCGATCTTCGGTCAGGGCGTCCTCGGCCTGCTCACCACCCGTCTCGCTGCCCTCAGCGGTGCCGAGGTCGCCGCCGTCGACGCGCTGGCCGTGCGGCTGGCGCGCGCCAAGGAGTACGGCGCCCTGCTGACCCACGACGCTTCCGCCGGGTCGGCGGCGGCCGAGCTGCGCGCGGTGACCGGCGGCCGGGGCGCCGACGTGGCGATCGAGATCAGCGGTTCCTACCGCGCGCTGCACGAGGCGATCCGGTCCGTCGGCGCCGGTGGCCGGGTGGTGGCGGCCGGCTTCTACCAGGGCGACGGCATCGGGCTGCGGCTCGGCGAGGAGTTCCACCACAACCGGGTGGAGCTGGTCTCGTCGCAGATCAGCGGGGTACCGGCGGCGGTTTCCGGACGTTGGGACCAGGATCGGCTGAACCGGACGTTCCTGCGGCTCGTGGCCGGTGGCCAGGTCGACCCGACCGGGCTGGTGAGCCACGTGCTGCCGGTCGAGCGGGCCGCCGAGGCGTACGAGTTGCTCGACCAACGGCCCGCGGACGCGCTGCAAGTAGTGCTGGAGTTCGAATGCTGAAGATCGCTTGTCAGGAGCAGCTGCTCCCGGGTGCGACGCTGCGCGAGAAGTGGGAGTTCGCGATCCGGGCCGGCTACGACGCGATCGAGCTGCGCGGCCACGGGGCGTACGCGTTCCGGCAGCGGCTGCCCGAGCTGCGGCGCGCCGTGCGGGAGGGCATCGTGCTGCCCACCGTGTGCGTGGACATGCGGCACTTCTTCGGCGCGTTCGACCGGGAGCTGCGACGGGACGCCGTCGACCAGATGAAGTCGCAGCTGTCGGTCATCGCCGACATCGGCGGGCGGGGCGCGGTCACGCCCGCGTCGTACGGGATGTTCTCGCTGCGGCTGCCGCCGTTCCAGCCGCCGCGGACCGTCCACGAGGACCGCGAGGTGCTCCTCGAAGGGCTCGCGGAGCTGGGCAAGCACGCCGAGAAGGAGGGTGTGCGGCTCTTCCTCGAACCGCTCAACCGGTATGAGGACCACATGGTCAACCGGCTCGCCCAGGCGGCCGAGCTGATCCGCACCGTCGACTCGAACGGGCTGGCGATCTGCGCCGACACGTACCACATGAACATCGAGGAGGACGACCCGGCGGCCGCGCTCCGGGCGGCCGGGCGGCTGGTCGGACACGTGCAGGTCAGCGACTCCAACCGGCTCCAACCCGGCGCCGGCCACCTGGACTGGCTCGGGGTGCTGTCCGCGCTGCGCTGCACCGGGTACGACGGTTTCCTGGCCGTCGAGTGCCGGCTGCGCGGCGAACCGGCCGCAGCCGTCGCGACCATCCCCAAGTTCCTCCGCTCCCGCCTCCCCTAACACCGCCCTACCGCGCCACCTCTTCATGATCAAGGCGTCCTTCAAGTAGTTAGAACTACTTGAAGGACGCCTTGATCATGAAGAGGTCTGCGTTTCGCCCGCCCCCGGGCATGCGCCTGAGGCGGACGGGAACGGGCGGCGGGCTTCCGCGATCGTTGTGAGGGTGGTTCGGTGGTGCTATGGTTCATCACATCAGTAATGAACCTAGGGACCTGAGGTGCCTCTCGTGTTCGATGACCGAAGTCCGATCTATCAACAGATAGCGGACAAGATCAAAGAGGACATCCTGAGCGGGGCACTGGGGGAGGACGAGCAGGTCATGTCCACGAACCAGTACGCGAGCTTCTATCGGATCAACCCGGCCACCGCGGCGAAGGGGTTCCACCAGCTCATCGAGGAGGGGGTTCTCTACAAGAAGCGGGGGATCGGCATGTTCGTGACGCCGGGCGCCCGCGAGAAGCTGCGCGCCGAGCGGCGGGAGCGGTTCTTCGAGCAGGTCGTCGACGCGATGATCCGGGAGGCGAAGGTCATCGGCATCTCGCTGGACGACGTGATCCAGCACGTGCGGGCGTCTCACCACGAGGGCTCGCGATGAGCCTCCCGGTCGAGGTCACCGACCTCACCCTCCGGTACGGGGACACGGTCGCCGTCGACCGCCTGTCGCTCACGCTGGCGGGCGGCAAGATCTACGGGCTGCTGGGCCGCAACGGCTCGGGCAAGACCAGCCTGCTCTCGATGCTCGCGGCGTTCCGGCGGCCGACCGGCGGCACGGTCACCGTCGACGGCGCCGACCCGTTCGAGAACGCCGCGCTCACCCGGCGGATCTGCTTCGCGCGCGACCGGGTCGACGGGCAGGACACGGACCGGGTCCGCTGGGTCCTCGACCTCGCGGCGTCGCTGCGGCCGAACTGGGACGCGGAATACGCCGAGATGCTGATCAAGCGCTTCGATCTGCCCCTCGGCAAGCGCGTCTCGGCGCTGTCCCGGGGTGCGAAGTCGGCGCTCAGCGTGACGATCGGGCTGGCCGCGCGGGCGCCGCTCACCATCTTCGACGAGACCTACCTGGGCATGGACGCGCCGGCGCGATACGCCTTCTACGACGAGCTGCTGCGCGACTACATGGAGCACCCGCGCACGGTGATCCTGTCCACCCACCTGATCGAGGAGGTCGGCTCCCTCTTCGAAGAGGTGGTGATCATCGACCGTGGGCGGCTGGTGGCGCACGACGAAACCGAGGCGCTGCGGGCGCGCGGCGCCACGGTCACCGGCCCGGTGGAGGCGGTCGACGCCTTCGTCGCCGGGCGCACGGTGCTCGGTGAGCAGCGCCTGGGGGGTACCAAAGCCGCCACCCTCTACGGCGAGATGGCCGACGGCGACCACGCCGCCGCCCGCGCGGCCGGCTTGGAGCTGGGCCCGGTCGGCCTTCAGGACCTTTTCATCCACCTCACTCAGGACCGGGAGTCGGCCCCATGACGACCTGGATCGTGGCGCGCACCGCGTTGCGCGCGGTCATGCCGGGAATCGTTTCATACTGGGCGATCATGCTGGCGGTGGTCTCCGCCATCCTCATCGGCATCGCGGCGGCGGGTGGCCAGCCGGACATCAGCATCTGGTCGACATCGGGCGCCTCCGCACCCAAATACTTCCTGTTCGCGCTGGGCATCGCCATGATCGGTCAATTTCCGGTCTACATTGGACATGGATTGACCCGGCGGGAATTCGCCCGCGGCGCGTTGCTCTACTTCGCCCTCCTGGCGACCATCTACGGCGCGACGATGGCTCTCGGGTTCGCCGCGGAGCGCCCCGTCTACGTGTCCGCGGGTCTGATGGCCGGGCTCGACGAGCCGTACCCGGTGCAGTCGTTGGCCGACGGCTTCACCGTGCTTGTCGAGGAGTCTCTGGTCGGCCTGTCGTACCTCACCGGCGGCTGGCTGATCGGCATGCTCTTCTACCGGCTCAACTCATGGTGGGGAATCGTGATCCTTCCGTTCTGCACCGTGCCGATACTGGCCACCGAGATGGGGTTCGACTCGCTGTGGGCCGGTCTGGGCCTCAACAACGCCTTCGACCTCGAGCCGCCGCCGCTGGGCGTCGGCGTGCTGATCGCGGTCGCGGCTATCGCGGTGATGTGGAGCGCCATCCACGCGTTCGTCCGCACGGTACCCATCAACAAGGTTTCGGGCTGAAGGGATTCGTCGTGTCGGTCATCGAGGTCACCAATCTGCGCAAGGAATACGGCGACGTGGTCGCGGTCGACGACGTGTCGTTCACTGTGGAGCCGGGCGAGATCTTCGGGATCCTCGGCCCCAACGGCGCCGGCAAGACGACCACAGTGGAGTGTGTCGAAGGGCTGCGCCAGCGGGACGGCGGCACGGTGCGGGTGCTCGGGCTGGACCCGGGTCGCGACGGCACCGCCCTGCGGCAGCGGCTCGGCGTGCAGCTCCAGCAGAGCGAGCTGCCCGAGAAGCTGAAGGTGTGGGAGGCGCTCGACCTCTACAGCTCCTTCTACCGCCAGCCGGCCGACTGGCGTGAGCTGCTCGACCTGCTCGGCCTGTCGGACCGGCGGGACGCCCGCTACGGCACCCTGTCCGGCGGCCAGAAACAGCGGCTCTCCATCGCGCTGGCGCTGGTCGGCG
Source organism: Actinomycetes bacterium KLBMP 9797 (assembly GCA_037414955.1). GTDB lineage: Bacteria > Actinomycetota > Actinomycetes > Mycobacteriales > Micromonosporaceae > Phytohabitans. The sequence continues at coordinate 82,269 of JBBEWH010000138.1, read as the reverse complement.
ATCCGGAGATCGCGGTGCTGGACGAGCTGACCACCGGTCTCGACCCGGCGGCCCGCCGGGACACCTGGGCGCTCATCGAGAGCGTCCGCAACCGCGGCGTGACGGTCGTGCTGGTCACCCACTTCATGGAGGAAGCCGAGCGGCTCTGCGACCGGGTCGCGGTCATCGACGCGGGCCGGGTGGTCGCGGTGGACACGCCCGCCGGCCTTACCGCCCGGGTACAGGGGGAGCAGCGCATCCGGTTCACGGTCGCCGGTCCGCTGCCGTCGCTTTCGGGCCTCCCCGAGGTCACCGGGGTCCGGCGGAGCGGCGATCAGATCGAGGTCACCGGCACCGGAAACCTGCTCTTCGCGGTCGCCGCCGCGCTGGCCACGCACGACATCGTGCCCCGCGACCTCCGGATGGAACACGCCACATTGGACGACGCCTTCCTGGCACTGACCGGCACGCAGCTTGACGGGAGATCGGCATGACAACCGCTGTCGCGCGACTGACCATGGTGGAGGCTCGTCTCTTCGTACGGGACCTGGCCGCCATCATCATGGGCCTGCTCTTTCCCGCGCTTCTCCTGCTGGTGCTGGGCATGGCGATGCCGGACTTCCGGGTCCCGGACGACGACCTGGGCGGCCTGCGCCCCGTGGACATCTACTTGCCGGTGATGCTGGCCATGGCGATCGCCACCATGGGACTCAGCGTGCTGCCCGGTTTTCTGTCCACGTACCGGGAACGGGGTGTCCTGCGCCGGCTGGCCACCACGCCGGTGCGCCCCGCGAACCTCCTCACCGCGCAGCTCGCGGTCCAGGGCGTGGCGGCCGTCACGGCCAGCGCGCTGGCCATGGTGGTGGGCCTGGCGCTGTTCGGCGTCGAGCCGCCGGCGCGGCCGGCCAGCCTGCTGCTCGCGTTGGTGCTGGGCATCGCGGCGGTGTTCGCGGTCGGACTGGTGATCGCGGCGGTCGCGCCAACCGCGCGGGCCGCGAACGGGATCGGCATGCTCGTGTACTTTCCGATGCTGTTCTTCGCCGGTGTCTGGACGCCCGGCCCGGTGATGCCCGAGACGCTGCGGCGGATCAGCGACTTCACCCCGCTCGGCGCCGCGTCGCAGGCGCTGCAGGACGCCTGGGCCGGCGACTTCCCCTCGCTCCTCCACCTGATGGTGTTGCTGGCCTACCTGCTCGCCGGCTCGTTCCTCGCCGCCCGCTTCTTCCGCTGGACCTCATGATCAGGGCGTCCCTCAAGCAGCTCCAGCTACTTGAGGGACGCCCTGATCAGGAGGCGAGTACGTCGGACAGGAGGGCTGGTTTCAGACCGCGCTCTCGTAGGCCTGCGAGGATCAGCGGCAACGCCTCGTCGGTCATCGCGGCGTTCGCCTCGGTGACATGCAGGATCACGATCGAGCCCGGTCGTACTGTGGACAGTACCGCGTGGACGATCGGCTGATACTTCTTCGCGAACGGGTCGCCGCTCACCACGTCACCGTCCACAACGGTCACACCGAGCGGAGCCAGGGCGGCGAGCGCGGGGCCGTCGTGGCACAGGCCGGGAAAGCGGAAGTACCGGGTCTGCCGGCCGCCGTGGGGCGCGATGACGTCGAACGTCCGCTGCACGTCCCGGGTCATCTGCGCGGGCGGCACCCGCGGCAGCCCGTAGCAGTCCGCGGTGAACGCCTGATGGCCGTATGTGTGGTTGGCCAGCTCGAAGCGCGGGTTGCCGGCCAACCGGCGGGTGATCTCCGGGTACCGCTCGACCCACTTGCCGGTCAGGAAGAACGTCGCCGGCACCCGCTCGCGCTCGAGGAGATCCAGGATGCGCAGGTTGGCGTATGACTTCACCCGGCCGGTGCGCAGCTGGTAGAGCATGCCGTCGGTCATGTCGGCGTCGAACGTCAGGGCGACCAGGTTCCCGGTACGCGGTCCGTGGTCGACGACCGGCGGCCGGGTGCCCGGACGGGTGGCCCCCGGTGGCGCGGCGGTCGAGGTGCCCGCTGGCGCGGACCCTACGGGTTTCGCGGTGACCGGCGGCGCGGGTGCCGGCGCCGCACTGTCCGGAGTGGGCGGTGGTGGCGGTCGCTCCCACGTACGCGCCGGCGGAGGGCTGCCGCAGCCCGCAGCGAGCAGCGTGACGGTCGTCAACAAGATCACGGATCTTCGCACGGCGGCGATCTTCGCACGCCCCGGCAACCCCTTAGGACGCCCCGCGCCGACCCGCCCCTCTCGCCCTCGCCCCTTGTTTCGCCGATCAAGGGCTCGGGCACATGGATTGATCTCTGAACCACGTGCCTGAGCCCGTGATCGATGAACTATCCCTTGATCGCGTCACCGTCCTGTTGGGGCCCGCCACTCAAGCACGCCAGCGATGTTGATCGAGGGCCTACCGTCGCTCTTCCGCGCGATCGAGGACTTACCGTCCCAAGTGGATCTCTAAACCGCGACGATAGGTCCTCGATCGACGAGCGATCGCGACGGTAAGCCCTCGATCGGCGGGCCGGGGTGGGGTGGGGTCGTGTAGGCGGGACGTGTGCGCTGTGGGTCGAGGGCCATACAGGGCGGCCGGGCCGTGCCGGGCGGTCGGGATACGGCACGAGGCCGTGCGAGGTGAGGCCGGCCGGGCGGGGTGGGGGCCGTGCGGGCCGGGCACGTGGGGTGGGGGCCGTGCGGGCGGGGCCCGGGTGGGGTGGCCCGTGCGGGCGGCCCGTGCGGGCGGCCCGTGCGGGGTGGGGCCGTGCGGGGTGGGGCCGCCGGGCGGTGTGGCGTGAGGTGGGCCGGGCGGGAGCGGTGGGCTGAGCCGGGTAGCGGCGGGTGCGCTCGGCGCGATCTAGTCGAGTTGGGGTCGTCATAGCGCCCTAACTCGACTAGATCCACGTTATGACGGGCGGCGCGCGTGCCTACCGCTGCAGGGTCAGGGTCTGCGCGGCCGCGCGTTCGCGTTTCTTGATCCGCCGGCGGCGGAGCACCCAGGCGAGGAACAGCACGATGCCCGCCAGGAAGACCAGCACGAGGAACGGCAGGATGATCGCGACCAGCGACATCGTCACGCTGGTCACGTCTTCGGCGGTGCTCGCGACCGGCGCGCCGATGCCGGCTGTCGTCGCGTTGACCACGCCGCGGGACAGCGCCTTCACCCCGTGTACGCCGAGCGCGATCAACACGCCCGCCACCACCGGCATCCACTGGTTGGTGTCGCCGGGGTCGCTGACCAGCACGGTCTCCGAGCCGGCACCGGCACCGAACGCGAGCCCGCCGGCTGTCGGGCGGACGGCGGTCTGGAGTACGTCGTTGACGTGGTCGACCACCGGCACCTTGTCGGCCACCACCTCGACGAGCAGCAGCACCGCCAGGATCGCCATCACCCAGCCGTTGCTGAGCCAGTCCCAGCCGCTGGGCAGCTCCATCAGGTCGGTGTAGCGGGTCAGCACCCCCATGGTGAGCAGGGGAATGTAGGCGTTCAGGCCGGCCGACGCGGCCAGCCCGCTTCCGGTGAGCGCTTCCAGCACCACTCCAGCATCGCACCCCTTCGCCATGATCAAGGCGTCCCTCAAGTCGCTAGAACGACATGAAGGACGCCTTGATCATGGGAGCCTCCCACGTCGGGCGAGGGCGCCGTACTACCCTCGTCGGGTGCGGTTGGTGATTGCGCGATGCTCGGTGGACTATGTCGGACGGCTCTCGGCGCACCTGCCGCTGGCCACCCGGTTGCTCATGATCAAGGCGGACGGGTCGGTATCGATCCACGCCGACGACCGGGCGTACAAGCCGCTGAACTGGATGAGTCCGCCCTGCCGGTTCGAAGAGGCGCCGGGCGTGTGGCGGGTCGTCAACAAGGCCGGCGAGGAGCTGCGGATCGCTCTGGAGGAGATCTTCCAGGACATTTCGTACGAATTGGGCGTCGACCCGGGTCTTCGGAAGGACGGCGTCGAGGCGCACCTCCAGGAGCTGCTGGCCGCCAACCCCGGCACGTTCGGTGACGGGTGGGTGCTGGTTCGGCGGGAGTACATGACCGCGATCGGCCCGGTCGACCTGCTCTGCCGCGACGCGGGCGGCGCGGCGGTGGCCGTCGAGATCAAGCGGCGCGGCGAGATCGACGGCGTCGAGCAGCTCACCCGTTACCTGGAACTGCTCAACCGCGACCCGCTGCTCGCGCCGGTCGCCGGGGTGTTCGCCGCGCAGGAGATCAAGCCACAGGCCCGGGTGCTCGCCGAGGACCGTGGCATCCGCTGCGTGGTCGTCGACTACGACAAGCTCCGCGGCATCGAGCGCGACGAGCTCACCCTCTTCTGACACCCATGATCAAGGCGTCCCTCACGTAGCTATAACGACGACTTGAGGGGAGGGGGTCAGCGGCGGCCGTAGAGGAGTTTCACCAGCTTGACGATGCGGTCGACCTGGGCGGGGGTGCGGTCGAAGGTCATCGCGGGGAGCAACGACGGGCCGCGGCGTTTGGTGATGGACTTGGCGCGGCCGAACTCGCGCAACCCGTCGTCGCCGTGGATGCGGCCGAAACCCGAGTCGCCGACCCCGCCGAACGGCAGCGTCGACATGCCGACGAACGTGATCGTCGAGTTGATCGCCGCCATGCCGGAGCGCAGCCGCCGGGCGATCGCCACCGCGCGCCGCTGGCCGAACACCGAACCGCCGAGACCGTACGGGACCGCGTTGGCCCGCTCGACCGCCTCATCCGCGTCGCGTACCCGATTGATGGTCACCGTCGGGCCGAAGGTCTCCTCGCGGACGGCGGCCGAGTCTTCCGGCACGTCGACCAGGATGGTCGGCCGCACGTACGGCGGCTGCACCGCGTCGGGGCCGCCGAGCACCGCGCGGCCGCCGCGCGCGACCGCGTCGTCGATGTGGCGGCGGATGATGTCGATCTGCGACGGCATGGTGATGGGGCCGATGTCGGCGCCCTCGGCGCCGACGGTGAGCTTGCCGGCGCGCTCGACCACCTTGGCGACGAACGCGTCGAAGACGGGTTCGACGGCGTACACGCGCTCGATGCCGATGCACGTCTGGCCGGCGTTGGTGAGGCCGCCCCAGACGCACGCCTCGGCGGCCTGGTCGAGGTCGGCGTCCGCGTCGACGATCATGGCGTCCTTGCCGCCGGCCTCCAGCAGCACCGGGGTGAGCGACTCGGCGCAGGCGGCCATGACCTTCTTCGCCGTCGCCGTGGAGCCGGTGAACGCCAGCTTGCCGACGCCGGACCGGCACAGCGCGGCGCCGACGTCGCCCATGCCGTGCACGATCTGGAGGACGGGGTGCTCGGGCACGACCCGGGCGAACGAGTCGACCAGCCACTGCCCGACCGTCGGCGTGTACTCGCTGGGCTTGAAGACGACCGCGTTGCCGGCGGCCAGGGCGTACGCGATCGAGCCGACCGGGGTCAGCACCGGATAGTTCCACGGGCCGATGACGCCGACCACGCCGTACGGTTGGTACTCCAGATGAGCGGAGAACTCAGCGAGTACCAGCCGGCTGCGCACCCGGTGGGGGCCCAGCACGCGGCGCGCGTTGCGCGCCGCCCAGTCGATGTGCTCGATGGCCGAGACGGCCTCGACGATCGCCTCGGCGACCGGTTTGCCGCCCTCCCGGTTCGACAGCTCAGCCAGCTCGGTGATCTGCTGCGCGACCAGCGACCGCCAGCGCAGCAGCCGGTCGCGGCGACCGTCGAAGCCGAGCGACGCCCACCACTGGCCCGCCGCGCGCCCGCGCTCGACGGCGCGCCGCACATCGTCCGCCGACGCCACCGCGAAGCGGCCGGCCTCCGCACCGGTCGCCGGGTTGGTGGAGACCAGCTCGCCGTCTTCGATCCGGGCGACGCCCGGGCTGTGCACCGCCGTCATGCTCGCAGTCTAGGCCGACAAATTACCCCCGGGTAAGTAGTCAACCTCCGCGAAGCGGCTGTCGTCCTTGGTAGCGACGGAAGGAGAGCCCGTGCGTTGGAAGCGGAGCTTCGAGGGTCTGGACGCCCTCGTCGCCGAACGCGGCAATGCCCTCCTCGCGACCGCGACGCTGCTGACCGGCAGCCGCGCGGCCGGAGAGGATCTGCTGCAAGCGGCGCTGGAGCGTCTGATGCGGCGCTGGCACCGGGTCACCGAGAGCAAGGAAGGTTACCTGCGCCGCACCCTCTACCACCTCGCGATCGACCAGTGGCGCAGCCGCAGGCGGCGGCCGGAGGTGCTGGCGGCGGTCGAGCCACCCGGCCAGCCCGACGGTACCGACGCGTTCCACCTGCGGCAGGCGCTGGTGGCCGCACTGGCCCAGCTGCCACCCAGGCAGCGGGCGGTGCTGGTGCTGCGGCACTGGGAGCAGTACAGCGAGGCGGAGACCGCCGAGATGCTCGGGTGCTCCGTTGGCACCGTCAAGTCCAGCGCCTCGCGCGGGCTCGCCCGCCTGCGCGAAATCACGGCCGAATGGGCGCCCGTCGCGAACGGAGCATCGAAATGATGGACATAGAGGAACAGCTCACCGCCGGCATGCGGGACCGCGCCGCCGGGCTCACGCTCACGACCGACGTCGTGGGCGAGGCCACGCGCCGGCACAAGCGCCGCGTCACGGTCCAGCGGATCGGGTACGCCATGGGCGTGGTCGGGCTCGCCGGGGCGCTCGCCGCCGGGGTGACGATCGGCGGCTCGGGTACCGGAACGCCGCCGACCACGCACACGGTGGCCGCGCCCAACGTGCGGCTGGCGTCGGCGATCGCCGCGAGCGAGAACATCAGCTACCAGGTGAAGGTGACGGAGCTCTACGGCGGGCGGAACGCCCAACCGGGCATCGCCGAAGGCGCCTTCGACCCCGCCACGGCCACCGGGCACCTGAAGTCGTGGTGGACCGGCGCCGCCGACTCGGTCTACCTCGAGCGCCTGGTGAACGGCGTGCGGTACATCGGCTCGTCGGGTTCGAAGGGCTGGAAGCAGGAGAAGGGCACGCACGACCGGCTCGCCTACAGCCGGGAGCTGGACGGTGCTCTCAGCGCGTCCGCCGATCCGGAGTCGCTGTTCGACGCGCTGCGGGACTCCGGAGCCAAGATCACGGACGCGGGCGCCGGCGTCTACCGGTTCGAGAGCACGCAGCGGGGCGACGACCGGTACGCGACCTGGACCAGGACGTTCACCGGTGAGGTGACCGTCAACGCCGACAACCGGATCGCCACGATCACGTACGAGTCGCGGGACGAGGGCAGGTTCAAGCCCGGCGTGAAGGGCGGCGAGGAGTTCTCGAGCACCCATGAGCTGACGGTCGAGCTGTCCGGCTACGGCTCCCCCGTGCGCGTCGAGAAGCCCGCCAACGTGGTGGTGGTGCGGTAATTCCGGCAAGGTAGGGCCCCTTGTTATCGCTTTGCGCATAACAAGGGGCCCTTGTTGACGTGCCCGTGCCCATGCCCGTGTGCGGACGTGGCCGGATAGGTCGGCTCAGTACTACAAACAGTTTGTACTACAAGATGGATGTGCTACAAGCAGTTCGTAGTATTCTGACGATGTGAAGCTGATCGGGCGTGAGCGGGAGCAGCGAGACCTGGCCGCCGGGTGGGCGCGTGCCCTGGAGGGCAGTCCGCAGCTTGCGGTTGTTTGGGGTCGGCGTCGGGTCGGCAAGACCTACCTGTTGACCCACTTCGCCGCTGGCAAGCGGGCGGTCTACTTCACCGCGACCAGGCAGGACAGCGAGGAACGGCAGCTGCGTCGGTTCGCTGAGCGGCTTCGTGAGCAGCTCGGCGAGGCCGTTGCCGATCTCGCTCCGGAGTCGTTTCGGGACTGGGAATCGGCATTGCGGTTCGTCACGCGACTGGCTGACCGTGAGCCGCTGCTGGTCGTGATCGACGAAGCTCCTCGCCTGACGAGCGGCCGCTCAGACTTCGCCGACGTGGTTTCCGCCGTATGGGAGAACAGGGTCCGAGCGCAGCACCTGATGTTGGTTCTCTCGGGATCTGCTGTCGCCGTGATGGAGCAGATGCTCGGACCGCACGGCGGGCTGCACCGGCGCGCGACGGTCGAACGCCGCATGGACCCCTTCTCCCTGACCGAGGCGCGTGCCTTCCAACCCGACCTGCCCGCCGCCGACTTCGTGGAGGCGTACGCCGCTTGCGGTGGTTATCCGCTCCACCTGGAGCGGTGGTCGGCCTCGCGTTCCGTCGAGGACAACCTTATCGATCTTGCGTTCACGACCGGCGCGCTACTGCTTCGGGACGCTCCTGACATCCTGTCGGAAGACCTCGACTGGCGCGGCGGCTACGAACGAGTGCTCACCGCCATGGCGGGCGGCGCCCGGCGGCGTTCACGGATCGCGGGACGCGCCCAGCAGCGCATCGACTACACGCTGGACCGGCTGCGCCGTGCCGGATACGTGCGCGTGGTGCGGTCCCTGGGGGCAGGCGGTTCGGCCGACCCGATGTACGAGATCGCCGATGACTACCTCGCCTACTGGTTCGCGGTGCTACGCGACGACGCCGATCTGGTCGATGGAGGCCAAGGCGAAGCCGTGCGTCGCCGCACGCTCGGCCGTTGGCAGGCCCACGTCGCCCGGGTGTTTGAGGCGGGTGCACGAGCACACGTCCAGCGAATGGTCTTGAGTGGGGCTCTTCCCGCCGACGCTATCGTCGGGCGCTGGTGGCGTGACGAGACCGCTGAGATCGACGTGCTCGCGCTCAGCGGCGACCGGCCGGTGCTGGTTGGTGAGTGCCGCTGGCAGGCGAAGGACCTGACGGAACGGGATCTGGTGGAGCTTCGCCGGCGGGCAGCCCACCTGCCGGTGCAACCCGATACTCAGTACGGTTTCTGGTCGCGTGGCGGGGCGAGCGATGCGCTGGCCCGGCATCCGGACATCCGCACGTTCGGTCCAGCTGACTTGCTGATTGCCTGAGCGCGTCAACCTTCAGCGCGGCCGCGTCGTCCTTGGTGGCGACGAAGCAGTGGACTGGAGTTTTCCATGCGATACAAGCGACAACTCGCGGCTGGCCTGGCCGTCGCGGTGGCGGGGGGCTTCTTCGCCTTCCGGCAGGCGCCGTCGGCCGAGGCCCGGTCCATTCCGGACGATGTCCCGCCGCGCACCCTCACGTTGGTGACCGGCGACCGGGTGACGGTGGCCGGGCCCGGTGACGTGTCGGCGGAAGCGGGACCGGGCCGGCAGGGCGTGACGTTCGCCATCACGACCGACGGTGAGCGGGTCACCGTGGTGCCGAGCGACGCCGGGCCGCTGCTCGCGGCCGGCCGGGTGGACGCGCGGCTGTTCGACGTGAGCCGACTGCTGGAGCTCGGCTACGACGATCGGGACCACCTGCCGTTGATCTTGACCGGTGGGACCACCGTCAGCGTCCGCGGCCTCGCGAAAGAGCGGGCGTTGCCCGCGATCGACGGCGTCGCGGTGCGCCAGCCGCGCGGCACGGCGGCCGAGGCGTGGCGGGCGCTCACCGGCGGTGCGCCGGCCGCACGTGCCCTGAAGTCCAACGTGGACAAGATCTGGTTGGACGGTACGCTCACGCCGGCGCTCGACGTGAGTGTCCCGCGGATCGGGGCGCCGGCGGCGTGGGAGGCGGGATACACCGGCGACGGCGTCACGGTGGCGGTGCTGGACAGCGGCATCGACGGGGGTCACCCTGACCTGGCCGGCCGGGTCATCGACCGGGCGAACCTCACCGACGGCGTGGAGCCGGACGGCGACTTCACCGGGCACGGCACGCACGTGGCATCCACTGTGGCCGGACGCGCCGGGGTGGCGCCCGGCGCGAAGCTGCTCGACGGCAAGGTGTGTGTCGACGGCGGCTGCGCCGAGTCGTGGATCGTCGCCGGCATGACGTGGGCGGCGGAGCGGGGCGCCACGGTGGTCAACATGAGCCTGGGCGGGGCGGACGAGCCCGAGGTGATCGACCCGGTCGAGGCGGCGGTGGCGGAGCTCAGCGCGCGCCACGGCACGCTGTTCGTGGTGACGAGCGGCAACACCGACGGCGGCGTCGTCGAGGGCGCGATCGGCTCACCCGGTACCGCGCCGGCGGCGCTGACCGTGGGTGCCGTGGACGAACAGGACGTGGTGGCCAACTTCTCCCGGCGCGGTCCGGGTCCCCACGGCACGCTGAAGCCGGACATCACCGCGCCGGGCGTGGACATCCGGGCGGCCGCGCCGGGCGGCGGATACGCCACGATGTCCGGTACGTCGATGGCCGCGCCGCACGTCGCCGGTGCCGCCGCGATCCTGTCCCAGCGGCATCCGAAGTGGACCGGTCAGCAGCTCAAGGCGGCGCTGATGGCGGCGGCCCAACCCGGCGCCGAGGACGGCGTGTACGCCCAGGGCGCCGGCCGGGTCGACATCGGACGCGCGGTGCGGCAGACCGTGACCAGCCGCACGGCGAGCGTCGGCTTCGACGCGCAGCGGTGGCCGCACGACGACGACCCGGTGCAGACCCGGGAGGTCGTCTACCACAACGACGGTGACGCCGACGTGACGCTGGCGTTGACGGTTCCCGCCCCGGTGTTCACTGTGGACTCGGACACGGTGGTGGTGCCGGCCGGCGGCGACGCGACCGTGACGGTGACCGCCGACACGCGGGTGTCCAGTGCGGACGGGTACGTCGGCGGGTGGCTGACGGCGACCGCCGGCGCGCAGGTGCTGCGTACGCCGGTCGGTGTGCACAAGGAGGTGGAGAGCTACGACGTCACGTTCATCCACCGGGACCGGGCCGGCGGCGTGCCATCCTCGTTCTTGACCATGGTGACCGATCGGGGTGGCACGCTCCACACCGGTCAGTGGGGGCCGGACCCCGGCGACTCGTTCACGCTGCGGCTGCCCATGGCGCACTACAGCGTTATCGGTAACGTGTCCGGTGCTGGCGGCACGGCGCTGCTCGCGCGGCCCGACCTGTACGTGGACCGCCCGCTGACCGTCGAGATGGACGGCCGGCTGGCGCGACCGGTGTCGGTGACCGTGCCGCGGCCGGCCGCCACGCAGGTCTACGCGCAGCTGTCGGCGTACACCCTGCGGCCGGACGGGACGGCGGGCATGTCGCTCGGCGGGGAGTCGTTCGAGGAGCTCGCCACCGCCCGTATCGGGCCGGACGTGCCGGACGACCGCTTCCTGACGCTGGTCGGCGGGCAGTGGACGCACGGGGCGGAGTTCTACGCGCTGCTCTTCCCGGAGCGCGGCGGCATGCTGACCGGGTACCAGCGGGTGGTGGCCCAGCGCGAACTGGCCACGGTGCGCGCGGAGTTCGCGCTCGCCGACCCTGGCACGACCGGCCTGCACCGGGTCAGCACCGGCGTCATGGACGGCGGCTTCAAGGTGGGCGGCTTCGGCCCGTTCCTGCGGTTGTCGCTACCGGCCACGCGGACCGAGTACTACAACACCGATCCCGGTGTCCGGTCGCGCGGCTGGTTCACGGTGGCGGCCGGCGACGAGCCGCTGAGCACGACCATGACCGTGACGCCGACCGAGTACCGGGCCGGAAAGGCGTACCGGGAACGGTGGAACGTCGGGGTGTTCGGGCCGGCGCTGCCGCCCACTGACCTGCTCTGGCAGGGCGCCGTGCGCACCGGCGACACGATCCGGGCCAACCTGCCGCTCCTCACCGACGGCGCCGGCCACGCCGGTGACAGCACGGTCACGAGGCTCGACACCAGCCTGTTCCGGGACGGCGCGCCCGTACCGGACCGCGAGGGTGCCTTCGAGGTGCCGGCCGGGGAGGCGGCGTACCGGTTGGTGATGTCCGCCGAGCGGGGTGCCCCGTTCGCCTTGTCCACGAAGGTCGACGTGGCGTGGACGTTCCGCTCCGCGCACACCGGCGCCACGGCGGCACTGCCGCTGTGGGCGGTGCGGTTCGCGCCGCCCGTGGACCAGCGCAACGCGGTCCCGGCGGGTCGGGTGGTACGGGTACCGATGACGGTTTCGGCGCAACCGGGCGCGAACGTCGGGCGCCTCGCCGGCGGTACCGTCGAGGTGTCTTTCGACGACGGCGCGTCGTGGGCGGCGGTGCCGGTGCGGGACGGCGCCGCCCTGGTCCGGCACCCGGCGGGGAGCGGCTTCGTGTCGCTGCGCGCGACCGCGACGGACGCCGGCGGCAACGCGGTGGAGCAGACGATCATCCGGGCGTACGGTTATGACCTCGGACGATAAGCGCGTAAACTCTGAGTCATCACTCAGTTAACCCGCAAACCTGAGTGCCACCATGATCAGGGCGTCCTGGTGATTTCACCGGGACGCCCTGATCATGAACTCTCGCGGGAGGTGTGGTCGCGGAAGCCCCGGCCGGTCTTACGGCCGAGGTAGCCGGCGGTCACCAGGTGCTCCAGCAGCGGTGCGGGCGCGAAGCCGGGCTCGCGAAACTCCAGGTACAGCTCACGCTCGATGGCCAGCGAGACGTCGAGCCCGACCACGTCGAGCAGCTCGAACGGCCCCACCGGGTATCCGCAGCCGAGCTTCATCGCGTTGTCGATGTCGTCGACGGTGGCGTAGGACGCCTCCAGCATCTTGACCGCGTCGTTGAGGTAGGGGAACAGCAGCGCGTTGACCACGAAACCGGACCGGTCGGCGCACACCACGCCGGTCTTGCCGAGCGAGGCGACGACCGCGCGGGCGGTGGCGGTGGTCTCCGGCGACGTCCGGATCGTGCGCACCACCTCGACCAGCGGCACCGCCGGCGCCGGGTGGAAGAAGTGCAGCCCCACCACGTCGGCGGGCCGGTGCGTCGACATCGCGCACTCGATCACCGGCAGCGAGGACGTCGTGGTGGCGAGCACGACGCCGGGCTTGCAGATCTCGTCGAGCGCCGCGAACAGCGCCCGCTTGACGCTCAGCTCCTCGGCCACCGCCTCGATCACGAGGTCCACATCCGACAGGCCGGCGAGGCTCGTCGCGGCATCCTGGTCGGCCTCGGCGGCGTGGGGCACGGCCACCACCTTGTAACCGGCCGTGGTGAAGGCGTCGACGATGCCGGTGGCCATCGGGCCGGACCCCACCACGCCCACGGTGGCGATCGCGCGGGCGCCGCCGGCGGCCTCGGCCGCCGCGGTGGGCGTCAGATCATCGGGTACGACGACCGGCGAGCCCGGCTTCTCGTACGTGTAGAAGCCGCGCCCGGACTTGCGGCCCAGCAGTCCCGCCGTGACCATCTGCTTGATCAGCGGCTGTGGCGCGTGCCGGCGGTCCCGCCCGCCCCGGCGGTACATGGTGTCGAGGATCTCGTACGCCGTGTCGACGCCGATCAGGTCCAGCAGCGTGAGCGGCCCCATCGGCAGGCCGCAGCCGAGCTTCATGGCCGCGTCGATGTCTTCGCGGGTCGCGTACTTCGACTCGTACAGCGCGACGGCGTGGTTCAGGTAGCCGAAGAGCAGCGCGTTGGCGATGAAGCCGGCGCGGTCGCTGATCGTGACGTCGACCTTGCCGAGCCGCCCGCACAGCGCCTCGACGTCGGCGACCACGTCCGGCGCGGTGACCACGGTGCGGACGATCTCGACCAGCTTCATGACCGGCGCCGGGTTGAAGAAGTGGATGCCGATCACCTGGTGGGGCCGGTGGGTGGCCACGGAGATCTCGGTGACGCTGAGCGAGGAGGTGTTGGTGGCGAGGATCGTCTCGGGCTTGCAGACCCGATCCAGCTCGGCGAAGATCTGCCGCTTGAGGTCAGGCTTCTCGGGCACCGCCTCGATCACCAGGTCGGCGTCGCGCAGGGCGGCCAGCCCGACGGCGAAGGTGACGCGGGACCGCAGCGCGTCGCGGTCCTCGGGGGTGAGCTTGCCCTTGGCGACGGCCCGGTCGGTGGAGCCGGTGAGGGTGGCGCGGCCGCGCTCCAGGGCGGTTTCGCTGATCTCGACGGCGAGCACGTCGACGCCGTTGCGCGCGAAGACCTCGACGATGCCGGCGCCCATCGTGCCCAGACCCACCACGCCGACGGTCCTGAACTCGCGCGCCATCGTTCTCCCCTAACGGTCACTCAGGTTATGCGCGCGAGTCTGCCACGTAACGCTTCGACACCGCCCCCTCGGTGGCAAATCTCACCAAGATCCTTTCCCATGATCAGGGCGTCCTTCATGTCGTTATAACTACTTGAGGGAAGCCTTGATCATGGGAGTGCTTGCATTCGCCGGAAGGGCGGGCCATACTTGGTGACGCGAGGTCCTATGTGTCGACTTGAGGACACTCACGGGATCTCGCCTCTCGAAGTAGCCCCCGGTTATCCGGGGGCTACTTCGTGTTCGTCGTATGACGGCTCGCCCAGTAGATACCGTGGTCACTGTTGGGCAGCCATCGGTTCGAAAGCCGCTCATACGATGTGGCCAGTTCGGTAACCGGGCGTCCACGGTTGGGTCCTTTTGGCCAGACCTCGGTATTTTCCCAGATCCACTGCGTCGCCGCATACGCTGCAAGGTCCGCGGCTTGGATGAGCTGGCTCAACTTGCTGTCCTGGATAAACGGATCCTCGATCACGCGTCTGGCTCGCAAGTGGAGGTCTCGGTGCACCCGTTGGAATGGCATCGCGTCGCGATACGCGTTGAGGACCTTCGCGGCCGTCTTGTCTGCCGTGATCGATTCGGTTCCCACTGGGTACCCCTGCCCATCCAGCATGATCAGGACACGTGAGTCGACGCTGGTCGCCCACTGCTGGAGGTGCTCGACGAACTTGCGGTACGCCGTCGGGAGATGTGCGCTATCGGTGCAGACAGTAGTAACGACCAGGTTCTCGCATTGAGCCAAAGCCGCCAGCATCAGGTCGTAAGCACGGAGTCGGACGTGGCGGCGCCGGAAGACCAATTCCTCTTCGTCCGACGCGCAATAGGAGCCGCGTCCGCGAGCTAGCTCGATGCCGTGTAACTCGGCATGTTTGCGAACTCCCCAGGTGGCGGTGAGCCTTTCGCGAGCTTCCAGCCAGCAGTGCAGGAATTCGTTCCATCCGTGGGCGGGCACAACCAACCCGGTTACCGTTCGTGCGTTGTCGCGCCCGGAGTCGTCGGCATATGCGAGGTGCATGCGATGAAGTTACGCGAAATCGCGCGCCCCGCGCTGCCCCGCTTTTTGCAAGAATGCATATCCTTTCATGATCAGGGCGTCCTTCACGTAGTGATAACTACTTGAAGGACGCCCTGATCATGAAAGGTTGGTGCGGTAGGTGGCGCAGTCGAAGTCGGCGTAGCCGCCGTCGGCGCCGAGGTCCTGCACCCACAGCCCGACGAACGCGCCGGTGAAGCCCCACGCCTCCGGCTCGCCGGCCGCGATGAAGGCGGCATGCTCGTCGGAGAGGATGGTGGCGTCCAACTCCGCGGGCAGCTGCTGCCAGGTCGACCCGGCCGGCGCGTATCCGAACCGGAGGGCCGCGCCGTCGAACGTCACCCGCAGGCCGAGCCGCTCCACCCCGGTCAGGTCGACGCGGCAGCTGGCGTGCAGCGTGCGCACGCCCTGGTCGCAGGACATCAGCTCCAGTACCCGCTGCCCGTCGTCGGTGGCGGTCACGTACGCGAAGTGCCAGTTGCGGGTGTTGTAATACGCGGTCACGCCCGCGACCTGCCGGAACGTGGCCGGCGCGAACTCCATGGTGGCCTCGAACTCACAGCGCGGCGCGGTCACCCGCCGCGCGACGAGGCTCGGCCGCTGGCGCCCGACCGGCGACTGTCCACCGTGGATCCGCAGGTATGAGGAACGGGCGGTCAGGTCGACCCAGTCCGGGGTGGCCGGCCGGCGCAGCGTCGACCAGTCCGGCCCGAGGGCCGGCGCGTCGAAATCGTCGTGGTTTTCCGGGGGCCCGCTGCCGTTCTCCGTGAACGCCGCGGCGGCCGGCGCGGGCACCAGCTCCGCCGGTACGCCACCGGCCACCGAGGGCCACCCGCCGACCGGCCACTCCACCCGCTGGATCGCCGTCTCCCGGCCGAGCACGCACGGGCCCAGCGGTGAGTACGGCCGTGCCACCAGGTGGGCCAGGTACCACTCGCCGTCCGGCGTCTGCACCAGGCTGCCGTGGCCGGCCTTCTGCAGCGCCAGCTCGGGGCGTCCGTGCGAGGTCAGCAGCGGCCCGGCCGGGTCGGTCTCGTACGGCCCGAACAGGTCTCGGGACCGCGCCACCGTGACCCGGTGCTCCCAGCTGGTGCCGCCTTCGGCGGTGACGAGGTAATACCACCCGTCCCGGTGGTAGACCCGCGGCGCCTCGGTCAGGCCGGCGTCGGTGCCCCGGTAGATGATCCGCTCGGGACCGACGAGCCGGCGCCGCGCCCGGTCGTACTCCTGGATCTGGATGCCGGCGAACCGGTCGTGGCCGGGCCGCCAGTCGGCGCTCATCGCGAGCAACCAGCTGCGGCCGTCGTGGTCGTGGAAGAGCGAGGCGTCGAAGCCGCGGGCGTGCAGCGGCACCGGGTCGGACCACGGGCCGCTCAGATCGGTCGCGGTCACCAGATAGTTCTGCGGATCCCAGTATCCGCTGGAGAAGCTCGCCACGTCGGCGTAGACGAGGTGGAAGACGCCGTCGACGTATGACAGGTCGGGTGCCCACACGCCGCACGAGTCGCCGGCGCCGCTGAGGTCGAGCAGCCGGCGCTCGTTGAGCAGCCCGCCGAGCGGGCGCCAGTGCACCAGGTCGGTGGAGTGGTGCACGCGCACGCCCGGGTACCACTCGAAGGTGGACGTGGCGATGTAGTAATCCCGGTCGACGCGCAGGATCACCGGGTCCGGGTGGAAACCGGGCAGGACCGGGTTGCGGATCAGCCCGTTCGTCGCGCCGCTGGTCTCGGCGGTGGCGGTCGTGTTCGCGGTGGTCATGTCGCCCCTTCGTCCCGCTTCGGGCCGGTGCTGTTTTCCGGAATCTTCCGGAACCTTCTCCGGTGGCTGCCAGCAAGGTGGGTTCACGATAACGCTTTGGACACCGACGTGACGAGTCTTGACCTCGTGAGGCTCGCCGTCGTAGCGTGCCCGAAACAAGCCGGGTGTTGTCCGAAACTTTCGGCGCCCCCGCTGGCGTAGGTCGATCATTCATCGCGACGGGCGCGCGGACGCGGTTCGGGTGCCCCCGGAGGGGAACGTTATGACGACGCACAATATCTTCTCCCGTCGATCCCTGCTGCGCATGGCCGGCGTGAGTGCCGGTTTGGGTGCGGGCGCCGTCGCCCTGAGCGGTTGCGGCGACGACGACAGCGGCGACTCGGGCGGCAACCAGACCGTCGAGTGGTGGCACATCTCCAACACCGATCCGGGCCTGACCCTCTACGCGAACCTGGCCAAGGAGTTCGAGGCGGCCAACCCGGGCGTCAAGATCAATGTGACGCCGCTGCAGAACGACGCGTTCAAGGCCAAGCTCACCACGGTGAACCAGGCGGGCGACCCGCCGGACATCTTCCACACCTGGGGCGGCGGCGTCCTCGCGCAGCAGGCGCAGGCCGGGCTGGTCAAGGACGTCACCTCGGACACGTCATCACTCGACCTGATCCCGAACGCGATAACGCCGTACACCATCGACGGCAAGGCGTACGCGTTCGCGTCCGACACCGGCATGATCGGCATTTGGTACAACAAGGATCTCTTCGCCCAGGCCGGCATCACGACGCCGCCGGCGACCTGGTCCGCGTTCCTCGCGGCCGTGCAGGCGCTGAAGAGCAAGGGGATCACGCCGCTCGCGCTCGCCGGCAAGGACAAGTGGCCCGGCCACTACTACTGGGCCTACCTCGCGATGCGGGTCGGCGGGCCGGAGGCGCTGACCAAGGCCGCGGCGGACAAGACCTTCGACAACCCCGACTTCGTCACCGCCGGCCAGCGCCTGAAGGAGCTGGTCGACCTCCAGCCGTTCCAGAAGGGCTTCCTCGGCGCCTCGTACGACACCCCGGACGGCGAGGCGGCGACCATGGGCAACGGGAAGGCCGCGATGGAGGTCATGGGCCAGTGGGCGCCCAAGGTCCAGGAGAGCTCATCGGCCAGCAAGAAGGGCCTCGGCGACAAGCTCGGCTTCTTCCCGTTCCCGGCGGTCGAAGGCGGCAAGGGTGCCGCGACCGACGCGTTCGGCGGCGGGGGTGGCTTCGCCGTCGGCCGGAACGCGCCGCCGGCCGCGATCAACTTCATCAAGTTCCTGTTGAGCGCCGAGCCGCAGAAAAAGATCATCACGACCAATGGCACCCTGCCGGTGGTGAAGAGCGTCCAGAGTGAGGTCACCGACCCGAACCTGAAGCTCGTGTCGCAGACCCTCACCAGCGCGACCGGGTTCCAGCTCTACCTCGACCAGGCCTACCCGCCGGCACTGGGCCAGCAGGTCAACGACAGCGTCGCGCAGCTGCTGGCCGGCGCCCGGACCCCCGAGCAGGTAACGGAAGACCTCACCAATGTCGCACAGCGCTAGCGACACAGCGGTTGCCGAGGAACACCCGGAAACGGGGGCGGCGGGATCCCGGGCGGCGCGCAAGCCGGCCCGCGCGGGATCCCGCCGCCGGGCGCGGCGCAGCCGATGGCTGACCATCGCGCTGTTCATGTTCCCGGCGTTACTGCTGTTCGTCCTGCTGGTGCTGACCCCGATCGTGGTCGCGGCCTACGCCAGCTTCTTCAACTGGAACGGCTTCGGACCGCCCACCGACTTCATCGGGCTGGGCAACTTCCGCCGGCTGCTCGACGATCAGATCTTCCTCGACGACCTGTGGCACGGCGTGCTGCTGATCCTGCTGACCGTGGTGATCCAGCTGCCGGCGTCGCTCGGCCTCGCGATGCTGCTCAACCAGCGCATCCGCGGGCGCCGTTTCTACCGGCTGGTCTTCTTCGCGCCGTACGTGCTGTCCGAGGTCATCACGGCCGTGCTCTTCACCATGATCTTCTCGCCGGAGAGCGGGCTGGTGAACCACCTGCTGTCCAGCGTCGGCCTGGAGAGCCTCGCGATCGCCTGGCTGGCCGAGCCGTCCGTCGTGATGTACACGCTGTTCCTGGTCATCTCGTGGAAGTACTTCGGCTTCCACATGATCCTCTACCTGGCGGGGCGGCAGGGCATCCCGGAGGAGGTGATCGAGGCCGCCGCGATCGACGGCGCGGGCCCCTGGCAGGCGTTCCGGCACGTCACCCTGCCGCTGCTCGGCCCGACCATCCGGATCAGCATCTTCCTGTCGATCATCGGCACGATCCAGCTCTTCGACATGGTCTACGTGCTCACCGGCGGCGGGCCGGTGCACGCCTCCGAGACCATGGCCGTGACCATGTTCCAGGTGGGCTTCCGGCAGTTCGAGGTCGGCTACGCCAGCGCGATCAGCATCGCGATGTTCCTCATCAGCCTCGTCTTCGGGCTGTTCTACCAGCGGTACGTCATGCGCCGCGACACTGAAGGAGCCGTCACCGTGATGGGAGGCCGCCAATGAGCCGCAGCGCCGGCCGCTCGATCTCGCTGCACACGCTCGCGATCATGGTCGGCGCGGTCATCATCGTGCCGGTCGTTTTCGGTGTGCTCGGCGGGTTCAAGAGCAACGGCCAGCTCGCCACCGACCCGTTCGGCCTGCCCGACCCGTGGGTGCCCGGCAACTACACCGAGGTGCTGACGTCGTCGGCCTTCTGGCGGCTGCTGGTCAACAGCACCATCATCGGCGTGGCCACCGTCGTGGCCACGGTCGGGACCGCAGCCATGGCCGCGTTCATCTTCGCCCGGTACGCCTTCCGCGGCCGCGAGCTGCTGTTCACCGTCTTCGCGATCGGGCTGATGTTCCCGTTCGCGGTGGCCATCCTGCCGCTGTTCGTGCTGCTGCGCACGTTCGGCCTGCTGGACAACCCGCTGGGGGTCATCCTGCCGCAGGCGGCGTTCGGCCTGCCGATCACGATCATCATCCTGCGCGGCTTCTTCCGCAGCATCCCGGGTGAGGTGGAGGAGTCGGCGACGCTCGACGGGTGCACGCCGTTCGGCTTCTTCTGGCGGATCCTGCTGCCGATGTCCCGGCCGGCGCTCGCCACCGTGTCCGTGCTCGCCATCGTCGGCAGCTGGAACAACTTCCTGCTGCCGCTGGTCGTGATGAACAGCCCGGGCAAGTGGACGCTGCCGCTCGGTGTGCAGCAGTTCCAGACCCAGTACGCCTCGGACTACGCGCGGATCCTCGCCTACGTGATCCTCGCGATGATCCCGGCGCTGCTGTTCTACCTGGTCGCCGAGCGCCACCTCATCAGCGGCCTGACCGGCGGCTCCCTGAAAGAGTGATCGCCACCCCCATGATCAAGGCGTCCTTCAAGTAGCTATAACGACTTGAAGGACGCCTTGATCATGAGCCCGGTGCTGGCGTGAGAAAGGGGCGCAGTCCGGGTACCGCCGCGCGGGCGAGGTCCGCGACGAGGCCGCCGATCCGAAGGCCACCGGTGGCGTTGAGGTGCGTGGTGTCCACGCTCCCGTCGGGCTCGCGCGGTGAGATCAGATCGCAGCCGAGCGGGCCGAGCGTCTCGCAGAGGTGGGTACTGGCCGGGTGGAGGTCGATCAGCGGGACGCCGACGTCGGTGGCGACCCGGCGGGTGGCGGCGGCGTACGGGCCGAGCGTGTCGCGCAGGCGCTCGCCAGCCGCGTCGAACTGGCGCCGGGTCAGCGAGGTGACCAGCACCGGCTGCATCGCCGCCGCGCGGGCTTCGGCCACGTACCGCGCCAGGTTCGCGGCGAAGCCGGTGTCCGGGTCGGTCTCCCGCTCCGGCCCCTTGCCCGGCTGGTCGTTGTGGCCGAACTGGATGAGCACATAGTCGGCCCCGGTGGTCAGAGCGGTCTTCCAGAGTCCCTCGTCGCGGTAGCTCTTGGAGCTGCGCCCGCTCGCCGCGTGGTTGAGGCATTCGGCGCCGGGTGCCATGCGCGCCCGGAAGCCCGCACCCCAGCCGGCGTCGTCGGTCACCGTCGAATCGCCTACCAGCAGCACCCGCATCCCGTCATCCTGTCCCATGATCAAGATCCTTCCCCATGGTCAAGCCATCCCTCAAGATGGGGGTGTGCGTGTGGTGTCGTTGCTGCCCTCCGCGACCGAGATCGTCTACGCCCTCGGGCTCGGCGACGACCTGGTCGGCGTGACCTTCGAGTGCGACGAGCCGGCCGAGGCCCGCCGCGACAAGACCGTCGTGGTGGGCGGCCGGGACACCCGCGGCATGAGCCCGGCGGAAATCGACGGTTACGTGAAGGCGCAGCTGGCGGCCGGCGCCGACCTCTACACCCTGCACGCGGACGCGCTCGCCGGCCTGGAGCCCGAGTTGATCCTGACCCAGGATTTGTGCCGGGTCTGCGCGCTCCCGTCCGACCACGTCTCCGACGCGCTCGACTATCTCGGCTGCCGGGCCGACGTGCTCTCGCTCGACCCGTACACGCTCGACGAGGTCCTCGACACCATCGTCGCCGTCGGTGACCGCGCCGGCGTACCGGATCGGGCCGCCGCCCTCGTCGCTGGCCTGCGCGCCCGGTTGGCCGTGGTGACCGCGGCCGTGGCGGGCCGGCCGCGGCCGCGCGTGGCGATCGTCGAGTGGGTGGACCCGCCGTTCACCGCCGGGCACTGGGTGCCCGACCTGGTGTCCGCGGCCGGCGGCGAGCCGGTGGCCGCGCGGCCCGGCGCCCGCTCGGTGGAGACCACCTGGGCGGAGCTGACCGCCGCCGACCCGGACGTCGTACTGGTGACGCCGTGCGGCTTCCACCTGGAGGGCGCGGCCGCGCAGGCCGAGCAGGTGGTGCCGCACTTCCCGGACGCGGCGGTGTGGGCGATCGACGGTGACGGCTTGGTCGTACGCCCCGGCCCACGCGTGGTGGAGGGCGTCGAGGCGATCGCCGCGATCCTGCACCCAACCGCGCCGCTCCCTGCCGTCGATCGAGGAAGAATCGTGGCTATCGAATCCCGATAAATCGAGACATCATAGCCACGACTTTTCCTCGATCAACGCGCGGGCGCGGGGTGCGCGGGGTGCGCGGGGGTGATTGTGGGGGCGGGTTCGCCGGCGGTCACCATGTGGGCGATTAAGCGGGCGCGGAGGTGGGCGGCTACCGCCGCGTAGTCGGGGTGGCTGGCGAGGTTGGTCAGCTCGTGGGGGTCGGCGTCCAGGTCGTAGAGGAGGTCCTCGACGTACTCCGTCGCGCCTGGGGCGTCCCAGCCGTCCGCACCCGGCGCCACCACCGCGTACTTCCAGCGGCGGGTGCGGATGGCGCGGCCTACCTGGGATTCGCTGATCTGGATGAACACCTCGTCCGTGTCGGGCGGTGGTGCGAGCAGCGACCGGCCCTGCATTTCGGGCGGCACGGGCAGGCCGGCCGCGTCCAGCAGGGTCGGCGGCAGGTCGATGAGGCTGACCAGCCGCTCAGGCTCCGCGCCGGTAAAGCCGGGACCGGACAGCACCAGGGGTACCCGGATCGACGCCTCGTGCGCCGAGCGCTTGTACTCGCCGTTGCGGGTCTTGAAATGGCAGCCGTGGTCGGACGTGTAGGCCACCACCGTGTCGTCGCGCAGGCCCAGGCTGGTCAACGCGTCCAGCAGCCGGCCGAACGCCTCGTCGACCCGTTTCACCATGCCCCAGTAGCCGGCGAGGTGCTCCGATGTGGACCCGCCGAGCGCGGCCAGGTCCGCCGGGGTCCAGCGGTTCGCGTACCGGTCGGCGTATCCGGCCGGCGCCGGGTAGTCGTCGCGGGTGTTCTGGTGGTGCGGCTCGATGAGCGACAGGAACAGGTAGAACGGTTTTTCGCGCGGCTGTGCGAGCCAGCGGATCGCGGCGTCCACATAGGCGTCCGCGCGGTAGCCGGGCAGTCGCACCTCGGCGCCGGCGCCGTCGTAGAGCCGGGCGTCGTAGGCGTCGGAGATGAACTCCACCACGTCGGCCGCCAGCCAGTACTGGTAGCCGCCGCGCAGGTGCGGCGGTACCGGCGCGGAGTCGGTGCCGGCGAGGTGCCACTTTCCGATGTAGCCGGTGTCGTAGCCGGCGGCCCGGAAATGGTGGGCGAGCGTGGGCACGTCCGGCGGCAGCGGGATGCCATTGCGGTAGACGCCGGTGCGGTTCTGGTACTGCCCCGTCTGGAGCATGGCCCGGGTCGGCGCGCACACCGGCTGTGCCGAGAACGCGTGGCGGACCAGCGTGCCGCCGTCCGCCGCCCGGTCGAGCTCGGGCGTGAGGTCGAGCGGGTTGCCGTACGCCCCGACCGAGTCGGACCGCTGCTGGTCGCTGAGGAAGACGACGACGTTGGTCATTTAAGCCCCGTCAGCGCGATGCCGCGCACCAGGTACCGCTGCGTGACGGCGAACAGCAGCGCGGTGGGCAGGAACAGCAGGACGGCGCATGGCGTGCCCTTTCATCGGGGGGTGGATTCGCGCACAATCAGTTCCCAGGGTTGGCGCAGGACCGTGCCCAGGGCCTTGGCTGGTTCGTGGATCCGCTCGAAAAGCCGATCCACCACATTGGTGAAATCGAAGCTCGGGGTGCCGACGCTCGTCAGAGCCGGGCTGACGACCGCCCCCTCGTCGGTGTTCCCGACGCCCACGACCGCCACGTCCTCCGGCACCCGCAATCCTTGTTGGACGGTGGCCCAGATCGCGGCGAGGGCGCCCCGGTCGGAGGCGGAGAAGATCGCGTCCGGCCGGTCGCGCCGGCCGAGCAGGTCGGTGGCGGCCTGATAGGCCGCCGACCGCGAGTCGGCCGCCGCGCGCACCAGCGAGTCGTCATAGGACAGACCGCGATCGGCCAACATGGACCGGTACGCGCCGAAGCGCAGATCGTCGTCCGGCGGCTCACCCGGGCGGCCGTGCCCCAGGTATGCGATGCGCCGGTGCCCGGTGTCGACGAGATGGGCGACGGCGGCCCGGCAGGCGACCGCCTGGTCCCGCCGGACCACATCGAACCCGGCCGGCCGGACGTGGTCGTCATACACCACCAGGGCGAGGCCATGCCGGGCGAGCGCGGCCAGCTCGCTGGTCGGCACGGCGTGGCTGGGCAGGACGAGCGCGCCGTCGACATACTGCTCGCGGAGCACCCGCAGCACGTTGCCGGTGCGGTCGTCCGGCCCCACCGGCAGCAGGATCACCGAGTAGCCCCGCTGGCGCGCGGCCTCGTGGAGCTGGTCGACGAGGCGCTCGCTCCACGGGCTGGACGGCGGCCGGTAGACGACGGCGACGAAGTCGGTGCGCTGCCGGCGCAGGCTGCGCGCGGCGTGGTTGCGCTGATAGCCGAGCGCCCGGACGGAGGCGAGGACCCGCGCGCGGGTCTCGTCGGTGACCGGGTTCTTCCGGTCCCGGCGGCCGCTCAGGATGTACGACACGGTCGCCGTGGACACCCCGCGTGCTGCGCCACATCACGCTGTGTAGGAGCCCTGCCCGCGATCACGGTTATACGATTACCCACCAGATCGCTGCCCGTCAAGATTCTCTTGACCAGCCAATCCCCATGCATCACTCCTAGCAACCCAGTAGGATTGCTAGGAGTGCGTCGCCTGCCCTCCTCGCCGCCGCGCGGCGGCGCTTGGCCTTGTCGTGTTCAGCCGAGGTCGGCGGGGTGGATGGCGTCGGCCATCGCCCGATAGCCGGCGTCGTTCGGGTGCAGGTGGTCACCGCTGTCGTAGGCGGGGTTCAGCTGGTCCTCATCGGACGGTGCGGCCAGCGCGCGATCGAGATCGACCACCGCGTCGTACTCGCCGGACGTGCGGATCCAGGTGTTGACCTGATCCCGCTTCGCCTCGCTGTGGGCGGTGTAGTAGGCCGATCCCTTCACCGGCAGGAGTGTGGCACCGATAACCCGTAACTGGCGGGCGTGGGCCCGCCGGATCATGTCGCGGTGTCCGGCGATGAGCTGCTGGACGGAGACGTCCGGGTAAGGCGCGAAGATCGGCAGAGGAGGCGCCGCGGCCAACTCGCTGATGCCGAGGTCGTTGATGCCCCCCAGGACGATCACCGTGCCGATGCCGGGTTGGTCCAGGACGTCGCGCCGGAACCGGGACGCCGCCCGGTCGCCGAACCACGCGGAGTCGACGGTCACCCGGTTGCCGGCGATGCCCTGGTTCAGCACCGGGCGTGGCCGGCCCAGGGCGGCCAGCCGCTCGGCCAACGCGTCGGGGTACCGGCTGTTGGTGTCGATGCTGCTCCCGGTGCCGTCGGTGATGGAGTCGCCGAAGGCGACCACGCCGGCGCGGTGCCGGGCGGTGGTGAACGTGTCCACCCCGCTCAGGTAGTACCAGGACTGCGAGGTCTCCGTGAACGACGTGGCGCCGGTGTCGGCCACGTGGTCGCCCACCGCCCGGAAGCTGGTCGCCGAGGAGATGGCGTGATAGGTTGCCGGCCCGGTCGGCGCGACCAGGTAGAGCGTGACCGTGGCGGAATCCACATGCGACAGTGGCAGCGGCACGGGGTCGCTGGCGAGTCCGGCGCCAGCCGGGATCGCGAAAGTCCGTGCCCCGTGGACGGTGAGGCGGCGCAGCGACCCCGGTTGTACCGCCGCGCCGCTCGCCGTTCGGGCGACGGTCGCGCCGGCGACCTCCAGCGGTGTTGCGCCGTAGGCGTTCGACAGGCGTACCCGGATCGCCGCGCCGCCGGTGCTGACCCGGACTATCTGGCGGACGGTCTGGTTCGCGAAACCCTGCTCGGACCAGTTCGGCGCGAAGCTCGCGCTCGGGCGCTGGGGCGCGGCGGTCCAGGTCGCGGTCCAGCCGCGGGCGGTCGAGCCGTGGGCGGTCGAGCCGTGGGCAGTCGCGCCGGAAGCGGCAGTCGCGCCGATACACGCCAGTAGCGCGGCGAGGCCAAGCGCCGCGAGAGATCGCGGAAGAGAGCGCATCACACGGACCTCGCCAGCGCTTCGGCGGTTTCCAGCAGGACGTCATCGAGAGGGCTGGGCTTGAGGTCGAACGTCCGTGCGGCCAGCGAGGCGTCCAGGACGGCGGGCCGCTGGTAGAGGTACTGCATCTCCGGAACCTCCGCCATGATCGGATCGGTGATGGCCAGGGTGTGCAGGTCGAGTGGTGACATGTTGACCAGTGGCGGCATGGGTTTGCCGGTCAGCTCGGCGAACCGCACCGCCACCTCCCGCACCGAACCGTCCGAGATGGACGGCACGTGCCAGGCCCGCCCCCAGGCCCGGTCGTCCCCGCTGAGGGCGACCAGCAAGCGGGCGACATCGCCGGGATAGGCCCAGCTGTGCGGCGCGTCCAGGTCCGCCGGGATGTGGACCGGCTTGCCGGCCAGCACGGCCGGCGCGACCATCAGGTTGAACATCGACACCGCACCAGGGCCGATGAAGTCGCCGGGGCGCACCTCGGCGTACCGGATCCGCCCCTCGTCGTGGGCGGTGATGGCGTCCTCCCACAGCCGCGCCCGGACGCGGCCCTTGATGGTGGTCGGCGACAGCGGAAGGTCCTCGGCGATCGGACCGGCGGCGGGACCGTACCCGTATATGTTGCTGAGGTTGAGGTAGCGCGCGCCGCTGCGCTCGGCGGCCGTCATGAGCGCGGCCGCGAGCGCCGGAGTCTCGATCGGTAGCCGGTTGTAGGCGGGCGAGGCGCAGTTGACGAGCGTTGCCGCGCCCCGCGCCAGCTCGGTCAGGAGGGCGGCGTCGCTCGCGTCCGCGGTGATCCGTTCGATCAGCGGATGCTCGGGCCCGCCGCCGCGCCGGCTGAGCATCCGAACGCGGTCACCGGAGTCGGCGAAGAGGCGGGCGGTGGCTGCGGCGGAGTGGCTGGCTCCGACGACGACCTGAAGTGACATCGAGATCCTTTCGGCTGTTCGGATCTCGACCGTACGGCGCGTTGCTAAAGACCATGAATAGCTCACCGTCTGCGATTCATGTCCCAGCGTCTGCCTGGGCTGAGGATAGAGTCGCGGCATGGATCTGCTCAGCGACACGCTCTCCGCCATGCGCACCGGGCAGCCGTACGCGGGCCAGACCACGTGCCACGCGCCCTGGGGGGTGCTCTTTCCGGACGGCGACGCGACGGCTTGTCACGTGGTTCTGCAAGGTTCGTGCTGGCTCGTGCCCAAGCATGGTGCCCCGCTGGCGCTCGGCGTCGGCGATGTGGTGTTCACTCCGCACGGTGACGCGCACGCGATCGTCGACCAGCCAGGCAGCCCGACGCTGGACTACCAGCCCCAGCGCGGCGACGAGACACTCATCAGGCGAATGACCATTCCGGGGCCGGGTGCCACCACGGAAATGCTGTGCGTCTACTACGGCTTCGACCGGGTTCGACCGCACCCGCTGTTGCACGGCCTGCCCCCGGTCGTGCACCTACCCGCGCGGGTCGGGCAGCATCCGGCCCTCCGCGCGGCCGTCGACCTGCTGGGCAACGAGCTGCGAGAACCCCGCGCCGGTACGGAGGCCCTCCTGCCCGCGCTCATCGACATGCTTCTGCTCTACGTCCTGCGTGCGTGGCTGGAGGAGCAGTCCGGCCGCGGCGCTACCGGCTGGGTTACGGCGCTGAACGACCCGGCGATCTCCATGGCGTTGCACCGCATCCACCGTCACCCCGAGCGCGCATGGACCGTCGAGAATCTGGCGAAGGAGGCAGGACTGTCCCGCGCCGCCTTCGCCAAGCGGTTCGCCGTCACGGTCGGCCAGCCACCGCTGACCTACCTGACGTGGTGGCGGATGACGACCGCGGCGCGCCTGCTGCGCGAGTCCGACGCCGCGTTGAGCACGATCGCGGAACGGTGTGGCTACGGGTCGGAGTTCGCGTTCGCCAAAGCGTTCAAGCGCGAGTTCGGCACCGCGCCCGGCCGGTACCGTCGCGTGACCCACGACAGTTGATCGAGGAGTTGTCGTGGGTGCGAATGGACCTAAAGCGAACATAACACCCACGGCAACTCCTCGATCAACGGGAGGGGGAGGGCGTACGTAGGCTGCGGGTGTGAGTCCACGGCGGAACTATCGTCGCGATGACGCGCCGCCGCTCGATGTCGAGCGGGCGCGGCAAGGCGTCCAGCGGGTGCAGGAGTGGGCGGACGGTGAGTGGGTGGTGCGCGCCATCCCGGGGCGGGCATCCACCAAGACGTACCGGTGTCCGGGGTGTAACCAGGAGATCCGGCCGGGCACGCCGCACGTGGTGGCGTGGCCGGCCGACGGCCGCGGTGACGAGAGTGACCGGCGCCACTGGCATACCGGCTGCTGGCAGGCCCGCGACCGCCGCCGCTGACAGCGGCGCGCCGCCCTCATGAGGCGCGGCCCTCCATGATCAGGGCGTCCTTCAAGTCGTTAGGACTACTTGAAGGACGCCTTGATCATGAGGAAGGGACGGGTGGGTCGACGCGGCGGAGCCAGGCTTCGCGCCAGTAGGGGTACAGCTCGCGGGGGCAGAACCAGCGGCCGGGCGAATAGTCGCCATTACACACGTTGCCTTCCAGAATGATGCATTCGGCCTTGAAGCGGATCATCTTGCCGCTCGGTTCATCGATGATCCGGTTAACGCGGCCCTTCACCTGAAAGACCTGTCCGCATGCCGGAACCATCTCGGGAGAAAACTTCATGCCGCGATTTCGTCCGGTTTCATCCAACGTCAGGCCGATTTCTTCGGCGCTTTTCACCTGAACCCATTCACCCGGTTGGAGGTTGAGTTGCTCACCCTTTACGGCAGCCTTGCCGGCGAGCTTCATGGGCAGGGCGGCCTTGAATCCAACCCGGTGTCCGACGCTTCCCCACAGCGCTCGGGCACCGACGCGGAGGAATCTGGAAACAGTGACGTTACCGCCGCGGATCTCCCGGACGTACTGGCCGGGCTGCCGCACCCGCAGTTGTTCGGTCTTCGTGGTGGCCTCGGTCGCCTGGCACCGATAGATGTCGTTGGCGTCCAGCCCGGAAGGCAGATCGAGCGGCCGTACGGTGTCGCGAGCCACCTCGGCCAAGGGGATGAACACCGGTGGCGGTGCGGCGGCCGGTGCGGCGGTGTCGACGCGCCGCAGCCAGGCTTCCTTCCAGTAGAATCGGCACTCCGCCTGGCAGCCACCGTGGGCGGCGCCGTCGCATCGCAGGTCGTCTAGTAATACCGTGTCGCGCATGCGGCGACTGCCGCTCGGGTCACACACCTTCTCGGCGCGTTTGTAGACCGTGAATCGCCGACCCACATACTGGAGCATTTCAGGCATGAACGGAACACCATCGAGCGCTCCGGTCTTGTCGAGAGTCTCCAGAATTTCGGGACCTGGACGGACTTCGACGACATCGCCCGGTTTGAGCATGCGGTCTGGCATGTGACCCTATTCCCTTGTGAAGCGAGGCCCCGCAGTGAGCCTCTTTGGCGTACAAGTTAGCTGATTCTTATTAAGCCCGGGCGTCACGTTTCCGACTGCCTAGACACGTATCAGCGTGACCGCCGTCACCGCGACCCGGCCCGCTGCCGGCGGTGGTGACACACTCGGACTGTGAGTGACATCCGCGCCAACTCCATCTTGCCCGGCCGTCGCGACGACATCGAGCTGCACACCGCCGACGGTCTGCGCCTCGTCGGTGAGCTGGCGCTGCCGGCCGACCGCGACCCGGTGGCCACGCTGGTGTGCCTGCACCCGCTGCCCACTCACGGCGGCATGATGGACAGTCACGTCTTCCGCAAGGCCGCGTGGCGCCTACCGGCGCTCGCGGGGGTGGCCGTGCTGCGATTCAACACCCGAGGCACGAGCAGCGTGCGCGGCACGAGCGAGGGCGCGTTCGACAACGCGGTCGGGGAGCGCTTCGACGTGGCCGCCGCCATCGAGCACGCGGAGTTCGCGTCGCTGCCGCACGTGTGGTTGCTGGGGTGGTCGTTCGGCACCGACCTGGTGTTGAAGTATGGCTGCGATCCCGCCGTGGACGGCGCGATCCTGCTGTCGCCGCCGCTGCGGTTCGCGACCGGCGACGACCTCGCGGTGTGGGCGGAATCCGGCAAGCCGGTGACCGCGCTGGTGCCGGAGCACGACGACTATCTGCGGCCGGACGAGGCCCGCGAGCGGTTCGCCGCGATCCCGCGGGCGGAGGTGGTGGGCGTGCCCGGGGCCAAACACCTGTGGGTGGGTGACGCCGAGACGGTGCTCGACGAGATCGTGCGCCGGGTGGTGCCGGGCACGCCGGTACCGCTCCCGTCCACATGGGACGGTGAGATGGCGTACGGCGACGCGAGCGCCTACGCCGACCGGACGGTGGCCGCGTTCGCCGACGTACCGGTCACGGGGCTCGACG
The DNA here is from genome assembly GCA_037414955.1 of Actinomycetes bacterium KLBMP 9797. Classification (GTDB taxonomy): domain Bacteria; phylum Actinomycetota; class Actinomycetes; order Mycobacteriales; family Micromonosporaceae; genus Phytohabitans. The sequence goes on along the minus strand of JBBEWH010000138.1, from coordinate 52,255 downwards.
GACGTTCCGCTTGACGAACGCGGCCGCCCGGCGCACGTGGCGGAGTGGCCGCCGGCGGCGGATCCGGTGGACGCCGTCCCAGAACGCGGCGCGGGTCTCGCGGACGGCCGCCACCGGGCGGGAGATGCTGACGCGCCCCTCCGCGATGGTGAGGTCCCGGCTCTTCAGCTCGTCCTTGTAGGACGCTTCGCCCCTGCCGAGATCGACGTATCCGGCGCCGCCGGCCGCGGCATGCTCAGCCAGCCGCAGCCACAGGGCCCGGCCGACCGAGTACTTGCCGAGATCGGGGTCGTACGCCGGGAACCAGCCGGAGAAGACGGTCTCCGAGCGCAGACCGAAGTGCAGCGCGACGGGGCGGTCGCCGGCGTACAGCACCGACATGGTGCCGGTGCACTGTGCGGTCTTCGCCGCCGCCAGGTGTTCGACCACCTGCCGGATCCACGGGGTGGCGAACCGGTCGTGCACCCGGGTGCGCTGGTATTGCGCGGACTTCCACGCCATGAGGGTGCGCAGCGGCTCGGGGTCGTGGACCTCGTACTCGAACCGCACCTCACCGATCTCGCGGCCGAGTTTCCGGATGCGGCGCTGGAGGTCTTTCATGAGACCGCCGTTGGCCCGCGTCCGCTCCGAGAGGTAGGCGTCGTACCCCTCGGACACGTCCATGATGGCGGAGGGGACGCGCAGCGCGTGGTGCGGCGCGAACGGCGTCTGGTCGGCGATCAGGTGGTCGAACTCCCACACCGGCAACCCGCACGCCCTGATGAGGGCCGGCGCGTCCCACTCCAGACCGGGCTCGTGGATGAACGCGGTGCAGTCGGCGATGCCGAAGCCGATGGCGGTGCCGAGGAAGCGACCCTGCCGCTCGAACGGGAAGAACCCGACCACTCGCCCGCCGTCTTCGACGACGGCCACCCGGGCGGTGTCCCGGGCCTGGTCGACCGCGAGGCTGAACTCCGGGGCGAGGAAGGGGTTGCGCAGCGCCGGATTGGCGGACTGGATCTGCCGCCACCGTTCCACCTCGGCGGTGCCCAACTCGCGCGGCCGGGTGACCTCTATCCTCACAGGACCTCCTCGTAGGCGTGCTCCGGATCGACCGACGGCCAGCCGGCCAGCCAGGTGGCGCGCTGGGCCCACACCTGCCGCCAGTAGCTGGCCCGCCCGGTGACCCGGGCACCGGCCGCGCGGACGGCGACGCCGGTGGCCAGGAGCGTGCGGCCGGCCGCGGCGCGCCCGCCCGACCACCGGAGCCGGAGGAAGGTGGTCTTGCCCCGCAGCACCATGACCCGCTTGCCCACGCTCGTCGACGAGGCGCCGCCCACGTGGACCACCTGGGCAGCCGGCACCAGGATGGGCGCGGCGCCCGCCGCGGTGGCGCGGGCGCACAGGTCGACGTCTTCGCTGTACATGAAGTATGCCGGCGAGAAGCCGCCGATCGACGTGAACAGCTTCCGGTCCAGGAACATCAGGCACCCGGACGCGGCCGGCACCTCGGCCGGCGCGGTGCGGTCCAGGCCGGGCAGCTCGTCCGGGTTGAGCCACCGGGATCGCCTGAACACAGTGGACAGACCGGTGGCGAAGCAGGTGAGGCTCCAGAGCGAGGGCAGCGCGAACACCGAGCGGCCGTCGTCGGCGCCGTCTTCGCGCAGGGTGCGCCCGGCGTAGACGCCGTGCCGGGGATTGGCGAGCGCGAACGCGACGAACGCGCCGATCACGTCGCCCACCGGCGCCGCGTCCGGGTTCAGCAGCATCAGGTACTGGCCGCGGGCGCGCGCCGCGCCGGCGTTGACCGCGCGGGCGAAGCCCACGTTGCGCGGCAGCCGGAGCACCGTCGCGGCGAGGCCGGCGTCCTCGACCGCGTTCGCCGAACCGTCCTCGGACGCGTTGTCGACGAGGATCACCTCGTACGGCACGGTGGTGCCGGCCCCGTCCAGCGCCCGGAGCCCGCGCAGCGTGAGCTCGCGGGTGTTGTACGACACGACGATGACCGAGACCAGGGGCGTCATGCCGCCACCTCGTCGCGGCTGGACTCGTCGCGGCCCCAGTGGCCGGCGCTGGCCGGCGCGCGGCGGGCGCGGGCCGCGGCGAGCAGCGTGATGGCCGCGTAGCAGGCGCCCGCCGGCAGCAGCCACGGGCGGGGGAGCACCACGTCACGCAGCCACGAGGAGCGGGCGGCGCGGCGCACTCCGGTGGCGGCGGCCCGGATGGCCGTGTTGCCCGACCGGACCCGCGCCAGCCGCCGGACCAGGTCACGCGTCCGGCGCGGCGTCGCGATCCGGGCGGTCACCGCCTCGACCTGGCGCTTCTCGGCCGGTGCGAACAGCGAATCCAGGTACAGGTCGTCGGCGACCACGTCGGGGAAGGCGTCGAAGCGGGCCCGGCCGGCGGCGGACAGCGCGATCGCGCCGCGGCCGAACAACGCCCGTTCGTACGCCGGCAGCCGGGAGTTGATCGCGTAATAGGCACGGATGAGCAGCGGCCGGCCACGCACCTCCACCTGGCGGCGTGGCACCGCGGCGAGGGCGTCGCCGGTCAGCGCGGCCGCGAGCGCGCGGAGCGCGCCGCGCGGAAGCACGATGTCGGCGTCCAGATACACGCGGGGGAAACCGACCGCGACCGCGTCGCCCGCGTTGAGCGCCTTGGCCTTACCCGGCTCCGGGCGGACGAGCACCCGCACGCCCGGCCGGCTCGCCGCCACCGCGGCGGTGTCGTCGGTGCAGCCGTTCGCCACCACGGTGATGTCGATCTCGCCGGGCGCGGCGCCGTCGAGCAGCGCGTCGAGGCACCGACCGATGCCCTTCGCCTCGTTGTGCGCGGCGATGACCACGCTGATCGGTGACTCAGTGTGCACGGGAGCTCGCCGACGTGTGGGTGCCGCCGGTGCGCTGCCGGGGCGGGGTCGCCCCGCTGACCGGCCCGTCCAGCCGCCGGGCCAGCAGCCGGCGCCACACCGCGACGTACGCCCGGGCCTGATGCTCCCACGCCAGCTCGTCCGCGAACCGCTGCAACCCGATGGCGCGCATCTTCTCCCGGTGTTCCGCATCGTCGAGCAGGCTGTTGATGGCGGCCGCGTACTCGTCGGGCGTGCCGTGCGGCACGTAGGCCGCGGCCTCGCCGGCGGTGCGCCGGGTTTCGGTGAGGTCGGCGGCCACCACGGGCACGCCGCGGCCCAGATACTCCACGGTCTTGGCCATCGTGGACAAATCATTCATCTTCGTGGGCAGGTCGGGCTGGATCGCGACGGTGGCTGTGCGCAACAGCTCGTCGACGGCCGACCCGTCGAGCCAGCCGGCGAACGTTACCACGTCGTCGAGCCCGCGCTCCGTGGTCAGTTTCCGCAGGGCAGGCAGGCTCTCACCGTCACCGGCGATCACCATCTGCCAGTCGGTCCGGCCGCGCAGCGCCGCGAGCCGTTCGGCCGCGAGGACCGCGCCCTCGACGTTGTCCTGCGGGCCCAGCACACCCAGATAGACGACCTGGTGCCGGGTCCGATCCGGCACGGCGGCATGCCGCGGCGGCGGGGCGATCTCCGCGTACGCCGGGCCGTTGCGCACCACCGTCAGCTTCTCCGGCGGGATGCCGTGACGCACCGCGTTGTCGCGGAACGACTCGTTGGTGAGGAACACCGCGGAGGCGGTGCGCAGGGTCAGGTACTCGAAGGCGTTGAGGGTCCGGAACACCCACGCGTTCGGTGTGCCGCCGGATCGGGTGGCGTACACCTCAGGGCACAGGTCGTGGTGGTCGAAGACCCAGGGGCGCCGCAGCGCGCGGACCAGCAACGCCAGCGGCCAGTAGACGTCTGGTGGATTGCACACCTGCACCGCGTGTGCCCGCCCGGCCAGGACCTCGCCCGCGAGCCGGACCGCGATGCACGCGAATGACCACAGAAACTCCCACGCGAACGACAACACCCCAGACCCGTATACGTACACCGGGTAGGGACGAAGCCGGGTGTTTCGGCTGCCCGGAAGAACCTTCAACCGGCGGTCGCCGCGCGGCGCGATGACCGTGACGTCGAAGCCAGCCTCTTCCAGGCTGAGGCACTCGCGGATGACCCGGCGGTCCCGTTCGGCGGGCAGGTTGGCGATGAGGATGGTGATTTGTGGGCGTCGTGTCATAGAAAGTCACTTCGCTGACTGGGTGGCGGCCGGCGCGACCGGGGAGTGTGCTGGGCAACCAGGATATGAAGATCGGACCCCGCGAAATGTCGATCGTCAGAAAGCCGTCACAGACTGGCGGGGTGCGCTTCCCCGGTGGCTATGCTGCGAGTCTTGCCCGTTACCCCTCAACGGAGTTCCCATGCGCGTGCTGGTGACCGGCCACCAGGGCTATATCGGAAGTGTCCTGACTCCTCGGCTGCTGTCCGCCGGACACGACGTCGTCGGCCTGGATATCGGGCTTTACGCCGACTGCACCCTCGGTCATTTCGACGATCCGGTCGCCACCCGTCGGGTCGACCTGCGCGACGTGACGGCGGCGGACTGTGCGGACGTCGACGCGGTCATTCACCTGGCGGCCATTTGCAACGACCCGATCGGCAACCTCAACCCGGCCCTGACGTATGAGGTGAATCACCGCGCGACGATCCGTCTCGCCGAGGCGGCCAAGGCCGCGGGGGCCACCCGGTTCCTGTTCTCCTCCTCGTGCTCCCTCTACGGCGCGGGTGCGACCGAGGATCTGCTCGACGAGACGGCGGCGTTCGCGCCCGTGACGCCGTACGGTGAGTCGAAGATCCGGTCCGAGCAGGATTTGCTGGCGCTCGCCGACGGCGAATTCTCGCCGGTGTTCCTGCGCAACGCCACGGCGTACGGTTTCTCCCCGCGGCTGCGGGGCGACCTGGTGGTCAACGATCTCGTCGCGCACGCGCTGCTGACCGGCGAGGTGCGGTTGCTCTCCGACGGCATGGCCTGGCGGCCGCTGGTGCACGTCGACGACATCGCCTCGGCGTTTCTCGCGCTGCTGGAATCGCCCCGCGAGGTGGTGCACGCCAAGGCGTACAACGTCGGCCAGTCGGAGGAGAACTACCTCATCCGCACCGTGGCCGAGCTGGTCGCCGAGCTGGTGCCGGACAGCGTGGTCACCTTCGCCCAGGGCGCCGGCACCGACGCGCGCAACTACCGCGTCTCGTGTGACCTCATCGCGCGCGAGGTGCCCGCCTTCAAGCCACAGTGGACGGTCCGCACCGGCATCGTGCAACTCATCGAGCAGTACCGCGGCACCGGGCTGCGGATCGAAGACCTCACCGGCGAGCGGCACCAGCGGCTCAAGCGCATCAAGGGTCTGCAGGCGGCCGGGCTCCTCAACGGGGAACTGCGGTGGATCTAGGCGGGCGCCTGTGTGACGCCTGCGGCGCCGCCGCGCTGTCGCCGTTCAGCGACTTCGGTGACATCCCGGTCGAGACCGGCACGCACTTCGCGACCGAGGCCGAGGCCAAGGCGTCTCCGGTCGGCCGGGTGATTCTCGGCTACTGCCCGGAGTGCGCGTACGTCCGCAACCTCGCGTTCGACGAGGCGCTCGTCGACCCGGCGGCGCCCACCGACATGAACCTCTACCACTCGGCGACGTTCCGGGCCTTCTCGTCCGCGGTGATCGCCGACCTCGCCGGCCGGCTGCCGCTGCGGGGACGGCGGGTGCTCGAGGTCGGCTGCGCGCAGGGCGAGTTCCTGCGCGAGTTGTGCCAGGTGGCGGGATGCACCGGGGTCGGCTACGACGCCAGCTACGCCGGCCGGGAGGGCCCAGACCCGTCGGGTGCGGACCTGCGCCGCGGCCCGGCGCCGCTGGCCGCCCCACTGCCGCCGTTCGACGTCCTGGTCTCCCGTTTCGTGCTGGAGCACGTGGCCGACCCGTACGCCTTTCTGAGCCGGCTGCGTGCGCACGCGGATGGCCGGACCGTGGTCGGGCACCTCCAGGTGCCGGACGCCGGTTACGACCTGTCGACGGCCGGCTGGGAAGTCATCTATCCACACGTGTCGTACTTCAACGCCAGCGCGCTGTGCCGGATCGCGGCCCGCGCCGGCTGGCGGGTCGAAGGCACCGGCCCGCTCTTCTCCGGGTTGATCAGATATCTGGAAGTGTCGACCGGCCCGGTGAGCCCGGTCGGCCTCGTGGCCGAACGGGACCGCCAGCTGGCCGCGATCCGCGACTTCGACGACCGGCACCACGCCGAGCGGCGGCGCTGGCGGGACACGATCGGCAGGCTCGCCGCCGACGGCGCCCGGCCGGTCCTGTGGGGCGCCGGCTCGCGCGGCGTGCAGTTGTTGAACTTCGCCGACGCGGACCGCCGCTTCGCGGCCGTCGTCGACGTCAACCCGGCCAAGTGGGGCCGGCACCTGCCGGTCACCGGACATCGCGTGGACGAGCCGGCCAGCCTCGCCGGCCTCGGCACCCGGGCCGTGGTGATCACCAACCCGGTGTACCGCGACGAGATCGGCAAGTCGTTGGCGGAGCTCGGCATTTCGGCCGACGTGCTCGTGGCGTAGGGCTTGTGTCAAAGTGGATGGCCCGCGAGTCAACCAGGACGTCGCGGTTCCGACAGGATTAGGCCGAAGAGCCATCGACGGCTGTCCGCACGACCGCGTCCCCGGCCGGGCACACATTCGTTGTACTTGATGTGTTCGGAGCCGATTCGTCCCCGCTCGCGTCTCATCCACCGGAGTCGCACGAAATGCAGTTTCTCCGCTTCATGCTGGCGGTCTCCGTCGCGCTGACCGGCACCGGCGCCGTTACCGCGCCCGCGCCCCGGCACCCGACCAAACCCGCCCTGGCGGTCCGCCGGATCGCCGGCGGGCACCTGTTCGGGCGCACCGAGGCCGAACCGGAGCCGGCGTCCGCCTTCGCGCTCTGCCGGGGCGTCCGCACGTGGCGCGGCGAACGGGTCGCGGTGGGCGACGCGCACGGGCGGCTGGTGGCGGGCCGCGATCTGGTCAACCTCGCGGCACCGTTCGCGATCGCGGCCGTCGATGACGGCGGGCGGCTCAGCGTGGCCACCGACCACGTCGGCCTCGGACACGTCTACGCCGCGCGCGGCGCGGGATGGGCGGCGGTGTCGAGCTCGGCCCGGGAACTCGCCCGGCTCAGCGGCGCGCCGTTGGACCACGAGGCGATGGGTGTCTTCCGGCTCGTCGGGCACCATTTGGGCACGCTGACGCCGTACCGCGGAATCACCAAGATCCCACCGGGCAGCATCTGGCGGGTGGCCGACGGCGAGCTCACGGTGGAGCCCTACCCCGGCCCCGCGGCGGAACCGGTGCCGCTCGCGACCGGCGCCGCGGTGCGCCGGCACGGCGAGCTGCTCCGCGCCGCCGTCGGCGGCTTCCTGGACACCCATCCGGGTACGGTGATCGAGCTGTCCGGCGGCCTGGACAGCCGGACGGTGCTCGCGGCCATCCCACCCGAGCGGCGCGGCGAGGTCCGCGCCCTCACCCTCGGGCACCCGGGCTCGACGGATATCGCGGTGGCGGCCGGGCTCGCCCAGCGATATGGCATGCCGCACCAGATCATCGACCTGACCGCGATGGCGGACGTCGAGCCGGCGGAGGCATACCGGGCGGCGATCGCCGCCGCCGAGCGCCTGGACGGGCTCGGGTCCCCGCTCGGCGCCGCCGCCCTCGACTGGGTGGAACGGCAGGTCGGCGGCGACCCGCGGCTGGGCGGGCACGGGGGAGAGCTGGCCCGCGGGGCGTACTACATGCAGCGCCAGCACCCGCGCGTGGAACCGGGCCTGGTCGACCGGCTGGCCGCGTGGTGGGTGACGGCCAACCACGCCGTTCCCGACGAGGTGCTGGAACCGGCCTTCGCCGCCCATTCCCGCGCCACGACGCGGCAGCGGCTGCGGGAGACCTTCGCCGGGTACCGCACCGACTGGCTGACCGCCACCGACGAGTTCTATCTGCGGGAACGGCTGCACCGGTGGGCGGGGTTGACGCTCACCGACGCCGCCTCCCACCGGGTGGTCGCCAACCCGCTGCTCGACCCGGAGGTGCTCACGGTGATCCGCGGCGTGCCGCGCGAGCAACGGTCCGGGTCCCGGTACGCCGCCCGGGTGCTCGACTGGCTGGACGCCGACCTCGCGCGGCTGCCGCTGGGTTCCGGACTCCGCCCGATCTCCCTGAGCCGCCAGGTCACCCTCTCCCGGCAACTGGGTGAGAACACCGTGCGGGGCTTCGCGCAGAAGGCCGTGAACAAGGTGGGGCGCCGCTTCGGGCGGCCCGCCAACCCGGCGGTCGGCACCGCGGCGCTCGCCGCGGCCGTGACCGCGCACCTGCGCCGGCACCCGGATCTGCTGGCGCCCGCGGTCGGTACCGGCCTCGTGAACGTGGCCTGGGTGGACGATTACCTGTCGGGCCGGGCCGACGCGTCACCGCCGACCGTCGACCTGCTACTGAACCTCGTCGTGGCAACCGCGCCCTGACGCGACTGTCCCCATGATCAAGGCGTGCCGCCAGTCGGCCTTTCGACGGGTGGGACGCCAGGTTGATGGGGGAGTTTGCCGGGGGGGTCCCTCAAGTCGTCATAACGACTTGAGGGACGCCTTGATCATGGAGGATTAGGCCGGGCGGCGGCGGAGCCGGCCGGACAGCTGCCGCAGCCGCCGCCGCACCTCACGGTCCAACGCGAGCAGCGTCACGCCGGCCGCCGCGGACGCGGCGGTGCCGCTCACGACCAACTCGAGGAAGTCGTTCAGCGCGCCGTCGAGCAGCGGGTGGATCGCCCCGCCGGCGACCGCGGCCGCGATGCCCGCCGTAACGCCGGGCAGGGCGCCGAACAGCGTGGGCCGGAAGGATACGCGGAGCACGCGGCGATAGGTGACATACACCAGAGCCGCGTTCATCACGACCTGCGTCACGAGCATCGCCCACGCGGCGGCGAGCAGCTTCGTCGTCGTGTCGCTGCCGGACGACAGCCACGAGGCGACGACGATGCCGATCACGGAGCCGCCCATGGTGAGCCACGTGAAGAGGGCCGGAATACCCGCCCGTTGCGCGGCCTGGAGCCCTTGGCCGCACAGCGTGCCCACCATCCAGACGCCACTGACCAGACAGAGAATCTGGAGGGCGCCCGCCGCGTCCGCCCACTGGTCGCCGATGAAAAGCACAAGCGGTTCGGCGACGCCCGCGACGATGCCGAGCGCCGGGCAGGCGAGCACCGCCGTGCCGTGCATCAGGCGGCCGAGCTCGTGCCCGAGCGCGCGCCGGTCCTGGCTGTGCCGCGCGAGGTGCGGCAGCGACACCTGATGGAGGCCGCTGGCGGTGAGGTCAACCGCCATTTCGGCGAACCGGGCGGCGAAGCGGTAGAGGCCGATCACCACGGGCCCGAAGAACAGACCCATCACCAGCACGTCGCTGCGCAACGACAGGTAGTTGCCGACGGCGCCGCCGTAGGTCTGGAGCGACGTGCGCCGGATGTCGCGCAGCTGCTGGCGGATCGGCCCGATCCGGGGCCGCCAGTCCGTGATCGACCAGAGCATGATGCCGTACAGGATCGGGAACGTGATCTGCTGGACGACCAGCGACCATACGCCCAGGCCGGCGATCGCGCACCCGATCCCCGCCGCGCCGCCGCCCAGGTTCGCCAGCAGCGACCGGATCGCGATGCCGCGCATCTGCATCCGGCGGCGCAGCACGGCGTCGGGAATCACGTTGGTGGCGGTGATCAGCACCATCGGGGTCAGCGCCAGGCAGACCGGAGTCAGTTCGGGAAGGCCGTTGACCGCCGCCCAGAGCGGCGCCAGGGCGGCGAAGACCGCGCTGAACCCGACCGCGCCGGCGAGCGTGCTCCAGAACGCGGCGTTGACGTGGTCGTCGGTGATGTCGTCCTGCTGGATCACGGCCATGGTCGGACCGTGCTGCAGCAAGACCAGCGCGAGTGCCACCCACACCAGCGCCATCGCGAGCACCCCGAACTCGCGCGGGCTCAGGATCGAGGCCAGCACGAACGTGAGCACCGCGACGACCGCGTAGCCACCGGTGGTCAGCAGGTACGACCATTTGAGGGCGACGCCCAGCCGGGCGTTGGAGCGCCCGACCTGAGCCGCGCCCGGCGGTGTCTCCGGCTCCCGCATGGTCGGCAGGACGACGGTGTCGTCCACGCCGGTGAGGTCCAGCGCGACCGTGTCGTCGGGGTCCGCCGCGTGCGGCCGGCCCGCACTGGTCATCCGGTGGGTCGCCATGTCACCGACCGAGGATCGGTGCGTAGAAAGCGAGCAGGTCGGCGCGCAGCGCCTCGTGGGTGTATCGGGAGAGCACCCGCTCGGAGGCGAGCAGGCCCAGTTTCGTGATCTGGTCCGGATCCGCGTCGAATGCCTTCATCGCGGTCTCGGCCGTGCGCGCGAAGGCCAGCACGTCGTTTTCCGGCACCGGGGCGCAGTAGTCGGGATCGAAGAATTCGCGGCCACCGAGGCCGGTGAACCCGATCGCGTAGCATCCGCTGGCCATGGCTTCGGCCGGTGGCAGCCCGAAGCCGTCGCGGTCACTGAAGCTGAAGAAGAACGCGCAGCCGCGCATCAGCTCGGCGGTCTCGGCCTCGGTGCGCCCGTGGATCGGCACCAGCTCCCAGCCGTCGAGGGCGCCGCGGGAGCGGAGGATGTGGAGCACCTGCTCGCGCTCCGCGGGACGGCGGTTCAACAGGTAGGCGATCCGCCGCCCGGCCGGACGGTCGGCCGGGTGGAAGATGCCGCCGTCCACGACCAGCCGCGCCCGCCGGACGGTGATGCCCGGGAAGGCGTAGCCCAGCAACGCCTCGCCGTCCTCGGACACCGCCAGCAGCGCGGCCAGATTCGCCACGTCGGCGTACGGCGCGCCAGGGCCGGTCTCGGCGAACGGGATGAAGTCGTAGGTGTGATAGTGCCCCTGGTTGAAAATCACCTTGCGGGGCGCGGGAGGCAGCCGGTCCAGACCCGGGCTGTAGCACTCCGGCACGACGAGGAGGTCCGCGTCGGTCACGGTGATTTCGGCGGCGCCGACCGTGCGGGTCTGATTGGCGAACCAGTCACACCGGAAGCCGGTCTTGGTGTGCAGCACGGCCGCGTCGATGCCGGCCGCGTTGAGCGCGTCGACGTGCCGGTAGATGTTGCGGACGCCGCCGCTCGGGCTGACGAGGTCGGGCGCGAGGTAGTAGACCGTGGCCGGCTGTCCGGGCGCGGGAGAATACCGCAGCCGCGGCGGCCGCCGCCAGCGCCGATCCCGCGCGCGGCTGGCGGCGTGGACCAGTTGCCGTGCCTTTCCGGTGACCATCGGCCTGAGCTGCCCTTTCGACGCCGCAAACGGGGTGCCGGTCGATCGTACGGGTTGGGCCCGGCGCGCACCGGCGGCATTGTCCAGATGCCGACATCAGCGCGTTCGCGCTGGTGGAGCGGGTCGCTTGATCGGTAGCCTGAGGCGCTAAACCGAGCGCCAGGGAGATCGCATGGCCGCCGCCGCGAAGGCACCGACATTGTCCATCGGGATGCCGGTGTACAACGGTGCCAAATACCTCGAATACACCCTGGAGCGTCTGCGCCGGCAGGATTTCGACGGTGACGTCGAGGTGCTGGTGTCCGACAACGCGTCGACCGACGCGACGCCGGAAATCATCAAAGACTTCGCCGCGGGTGATCCGCGCATCCGGTATGTGCGGCAGGACGTGAATCTCGGCCCGGCCGACAACTTCAACTATGTTTTTCAGCACACCACCGGCGAATACTTCACCTGGCTGGCGTCCGACGACCTGTTCGAGCCGCACTTCCACCAGCGGATGGTGGACCTCCTGCGCGGCCGTCCGGACGCGGCCGCCGCGATGTCGCGGCTGCGCCTGGTCGACGAGCACAACGAGCTGATGGACCACGCGGACGAACCGATCAGCGGCGACCATCCCGACCCGGTCGAACGGTTCATCCGGTTCGCCGGGTTCAATCACTACTGCCAGTACTCGTACAGCGTCGTGCGCCGGACGGCCATGGCGAAGACCCGGCTGCTGCTTCCGTTCTGGAGCAGTGACCGGCTGTGGTGTGCGGAGTTGGCGCTCGCCGGCAGCCTGCTGCGGGATCCCGACACGCTCTTCTTCGTGCGCCAGCACCGAGACCGTCTCACCCGCCGGATGGGTCGCCGGGACCGCGTCACGACCAGCTTCTACCTGACGCCGAGCGGCTCACGGGCCGTGACGCTCTACTACGCGAAGCAACTGCGCGAGTCCCTCGAGCGCGCGGATCTGTCCACCGCGGACAAGACGCGGGGACGCCGAGCGCTGCGCGGCTGGGCGGTGCGCAACTCCACCCGGCTGGTGCGCAGCGCCGGCCGCGCCACGCTCGAGACGGTCACCAAGCCGTTCTCCCGCTAGCGGGTCAGCACCCATGATCAAGGCGTCCCTCAAGTCGTTCTAACTACTTGAGGGACGCCTTGATCATGGGGTGGCGGCCACGGCTTCCGGGCTCTCGTCGCCCGGCGGGGTGAGATCGCGCCCGACGCTGCGTATCTGGCGGCTCGGATGGGTCAACCGCCAGATCGCTCCCGCCATGCCGGTGAACACGGCGAGCATCGTGGTGAACGTGCTGAACGCGAACGTGTCGAAGGTGCCGTGCGCGACCAGCGCGATCAGCTGCACGGCGATGAGACACGCGCACAGGTGCCGGTCTTCGATCGACGAGGTGCGCCGGATGGCGACGACGCAGAGCACGATGGCGGTCAGGTGCAGGCCGGCCAGCGCGGCGACGCCGACGACACCGCCGCCGATCATCTGCTGGAGCCACTGGTTGTCGAGGATGAGATACAGCTTCGGGATGAAGGTGCCGATGCCCCGGCCGAGGAACGGACGCTCGGCGATGTACTGCGACACGATGTCGTAGTCGTCGGTGCGCCCCTGGATGCTGGGGTCGCCGCTGAGGTCCTCGAACATCGACCGGATGGTGCCGAGCAGGCCGGGCTTCACCACCATCATCGCGGCGATCAGGCCGAACCCGAGGACGCCGAGGTTGAAGCGCATCCGCCAGGTCCACGCCGGCACCATCGCCGCCATACCCACGACCAACGCCAGGATGCCGGTGCGGGACAGCGCGATCGGGATCGCCGCGGCGATCAGCACGGTCGCGATCAACGCGTTCTGCCGCGCGACCCGGGTGCGCGCGAAGCGGACCGTGTGGATCGCGAAGGGTAGCACCATCGCCATGACCGTGCTGAACTCGATGTAGTGCGTGGCGGTGCTGGCGACCCGGAAGAAGCCGGCGCCGCGCGCCTCGAGTCCTTCGAGGTCGGTGTGCAGGACCAGGCCCGGAAGCTTGATGTATCCGGTCAACGGCCGGCCCAACAGGGTCTCCAGATGGCCGACGAGGGCCATGAAGGCGCCGCCGAGCACGACGACGCGGAGGAGCCCGTCGAGGCGGCCCCGGTTCGGCACGAAGTCGGCCGTGACGAGGATGATGCCGAGGAAGATCGAGATGGCGATGAGCGTGGTGTCGATGGAGTTGGCCTCGAGCGGGGCGAGCCCGCGCAGGTATGCGGCGGCGTAGGACAGCAGGAACGAGATGAAGAAGAACATCACCGCCCAGCGCATCGGCTGCGGTCCACGGGTGCCCAGCGTCGGGTGCACCTTGGCCAGCACCCACAACGCCGTCAGGAACAGCCCGATCATCAACGCCGGCCGTCCGACCCCGGTGAGTTGCGGCACCACCAGCGGGGTCGGCAGGACGAACGTCAGGATGACCAGGAGGGCGAGCAGTGCGGGAATGTCGACCAGGCGCCGCCGTCGCCTCGACTGGTACGTCCGTCGGCTGACGAACGCGGGCTCGAGGTCGTAAGGGTGGACGGCGCTGGTGGTCACCGCTTGCCGTTTTCGGTGGCTTTGCCGTCAGACTTGCGATCCCCTCGCTTGCCCATCCATGGCGTATTCGAGAGCGGCAGCACGATGGTCGCGTCTTCCTGCCCGCCGAGATCCTCCATCTGCACGGGCTCGGTCTGCCGCGGTGTCTTGACGGTGGTGAGGATGATGGCGCGAGTCTCCTCGCTGGAGTCGTCGTCCGTTCCGCCGGCGCGCGACTCGGCGGGCGCCGGGGTGGCGCGCTTGCGCAGTGCGGCGGCCGGGCTCGCGACCGGCACGGTCGGACCGTCCAGCCGGAGCGCCGCGCCCCCCACCTTGGGCCGGCGCCGGCCGGCCCGCCAGCGGAGCAGCGCGTCGAGGCCCACCGTGAACGCGACGGTCAGGATGAGGCCGACGCCGGCCACGACGATCAGGGCGCGTTTGGCCTTGCTGGTCTTGGTCTCCAGGTTGTCGCCGTTGTCGAACGGGATCGTGGTGATTTCCTCGCCCGGCTTCAGGTTGTATCGCTCCTGCTGCCGCGTCACCTCGGCGGTGACGAGCTCCTGGAGCTTCTTGGCGGTCCCCTGGGCCTTCTCCGGGCCGGACGCGGTGACCGTGATGATGATCAGCGTACGGAACCGGATGTCGGTGTCGGCCGACCACACCTGCGAGTAACCGTCGGCGGCCATCTGGTCGTGCAGGCGCTTGGAGTTCAGGTAGGTGAGGGTGGCGATCGTCAGGGACTCGGTGTCCCAGGGGTTGACGGTTTGTTGCCGGCCGTTCGGCGAGTCGTTCCGTACCGTAGGCGGCAACAGTGTGACGTTTGTCGTGGCCTCGTAATCCGGTTTCACCACCGAGGTGACCCAGAGGGCGGCGACCAATGTCACCAGCAGCATCGGCGCAGCAACGTACCAACGTCGCGCCATCAGCTTGGCAACGTCCCAGAGATCCATGCCACCTCATGTAGTCAGGCGTGATTAGTCACGCGTGCGGCAGTATGAGTGTGCCCGCGTCACTCATCCCGGCGCAACATATGATCTTCGTTTGCACGTACCCTGAGCTGCTCGTCCATGGCAAGTGACGGATTTCTTACTCGCCTCGCCGGGGAGCGGTGGTGGCCGCTACCTTGTCGGAGGGGTGGCCGCCTGCGGTGATGCGTCGGCCGGACGACCGAACGACCTGGGGGTGTGATGGCCGCTGTCGCGTGCCGTTTGTGCGCTAACAACTTGACTGAGACATTTGTCGATCTGGGCATGTCGCCGCTGTGTGAAAGCTACCTGCGCGCCGACCAACTGGACACGCGGGAGTCGTTCTACCCGCTGCACGTCCGGGTCTGCTCGGCATGCCTGCTGGTCCAGCTGCCGGCGTACGTGCCGGGTGAGGACATCTTCTCGGACTACGCCTACTTCTCGTCGTACTCCGAGTCCTGGGTGGCGCACGCCAAGCGGTACGCGGACAAGATGGTCGAGGAGCTCCGGCTGGGCCCGGACAGCCTGGTCACCGAGGTGGCCAGCAACGACGGATACCTCCTGCAACACTTCGTCGCGCGAGGCATCCCGGTGCTCGGCGTGGAGCCCGCCGGCAACATCGCCGAGGTGGCGCGCGCCAAGGGAATCCGCACCGAGGTGCGCTTCCTGGGTGCGGAGAGCGGTGCCGAACTGGCGGCGCGGCATGGCCGTGCGGACCTGGTCGCCGGCAACAACGTCTACGCCCACGTGCCCGATCTGGTGGGCTTCACCGCCGGTCTGGCCGCCCTGGTCAAGCCGACCGGGTTGGTGACTCTGGAGTTCCCGCACCTGCTGCGGCTCGTCGAGCGGAACCAGTACGACACCATCTATCACGAGCACTACCAGTACCTGACCATGCTGACCGCGCAGCGCGCCCTGGCGACGGCCGGGCTCGTCGTGGTCGACGTGGACGAGCTGGCCTCGCACGGCGGTTCGCTCCGGGTGTACGCGCGCCACGCGGCCGCCGCCGGCGAACCCACCACGAACGTCAAGGCGGTGCTGGCGGCGGAAGCCGAGGCCGGCCTGCACACCGTCGAGGGGCATCGCGGGTTCGCCGAGTCGGTTTTCCGGGTCAAGCGCGACCTCGTCGACTTCCTGCACGGCGCGCGCGCCGAGGGCAAGCGGGTCGTCGGTTACGGCGCGCCGGGCAAGGGAAACACGCTGCTGAACCACTGCGGCATCCGCGCCGACCTGCTGTCGTACACAGTGGACCGCAGTCCGCACAAGCAGGGCATGTTCCTGCCGGGGACGCACATCCCCATCCACGCGCCGGAGCGCATCGCCGCGGACCGTCCGGACTATGTCCTCGTGCTGCCGTGGAACCTGCGCACCGAGATCAGCGACCAGCTCGCCTACGTACGCGAGTGGGGCGGCCGGCTCGTCTTTCCGATCCCGTCACTCGAGGTGGTGTGACACCGTGAAGGTGATTCTCTTCTGTGGTGGTTTCGGATTGCGCATGCGCGACGGCGCCGGCAGCGTGCCGAAGCCGATGTCGATGATCGGTGACCGCCCACTGCTCTGGCACGTCATGCGATACTACGCACACTTCGGCCACACCGACTTCGTGCTGTGTCTGGGATACGGCGCCGCCGCGGTGAAGGACTACTTCCTGCGCTACGACGAGACCCAGTCGAACGACTTCACCCTCGCCGGTGGCGGTCGGGAGATCCAGCTCTTCTCCACCGACATCACGGACTGGAAGATCACGTTCATCGACACCGGGCTGCACGCGACCATCGGTGAACGGCTGCTGCGCGTGCGGCAGCACGTCCAGGACGAGGAGATGTTCCTCGCCAACTACGGCGACACCCTGACCGACGCCCCACTGAACGAACTGGTCGAACAGTTCGCCCGCAGCGACGCGGCGGCCAGCATGCTGGCGGTTCCGCCGGTCTCCACCCACCACGTGGTCGATATGGACGGGTCCGGAAAGGTGACCCGGATCCAGTTGCTGAGCGACCTGATGCAGTGGGAGAACGGTGGTTTCTTCGTGATGCGACCGGAGGTCTTCGACTACCTCCGCGAGGGCGAAGACATGGTGCCGCACGGCTTCGACCGGCTGGTGGCCGAGGGGAAGCTCATCGCCAACCCGTACCGGGGGTTCTGGCGCGCGGCCGACACCTTCAAGGACCGGGCCGAGCTGGAAGACATGTACCACCGCGCGCAGTGTCCCTGGATGCTCTGGGATCCGCAGCGCAACGGCGCGCACCCGCTGCGGGCGGCCTGAATGCTGCCGTTGCCGCTCGCCGGCGTCACCTCCGTGGTGGCGCTCGGCGCGCACCCCGACGACATCGAGATCGCCGCGGGTGGGCTGCTGCTCTCGCTGGCCGCGGCCAGCCCGGGGTTGCGCGTGCACTACGTGCTCCTCACCGGCGCGCCGGAACGCCAGGCGGAAGCGCGCGCGGCCGCCCAGGCGTTCCTGCCCGGCGCCGAGCTGACCTTCGCCCTGCACGCGTTGCCCGATGGCCGGCTGCCCGCGCACTGGTCGGCCGCCAAGGAGGCGGTGGAGGCCGCCGCCGCCGTGCTGCGGCCCCAGCTGGTGCTGGCGCCGTGGGCGGGCGACGCGCACCAGGATCACCGCACCGTCGCCGAGCTGGTGCCGACGGCGTTCCGGGACGCCGTGGCGCTGCACTACGAGATACCCAAATGGGACGGTGACCTCGGCCGGCCGACCGTCTACGTGCCGCTCACCGACGAGGTGGCCCGGCGGAAGGTGGCGTTGCTGCACGACAGCTTCCCGTCCCAGAAGGCCCGGGACTGGTGGGACGACGAGGTGTTCCTCGGGCTCGCCCGGCTGCGCGGCATGGAGTGCCGCGCGCGGTACGCGGAGGCGTACCACTGCCACAAGCTGGTGCTCGGTGTGGGTGGCGGGTGAGCCCGGTGCTGGCCGGCGTCCGCCGGCTGACCCGATCCGCCACCCGGCGGAGCGCCCGTGACGTCACGGCCGTGGCCGCCCGGCGCAGCGCGCTGGTGATCGCCCCGCATCCCGACGACGAGACGTTGGGTTGTGGCGCGACCATCATGCACAAGGTCGCCGCCGGTTCCCCGGTGACCATCCTGATCGTCACGGACGGCAGCAACTCGCACCGCAGCGCCCACCTGCCGCCCGCCGAGCTGGCTCGGCTCCGGCGGGCGGAGATGGCCGAGGCGGCGCGGCGGCTCGGGGTGGCCGCGGACCAGGTGCGTTGGGCCGGCCTGGTGGACGGCACCGTCGCCGGCAACGAGGAGCGGCTCGTCGGGGTCATCGCCGAAACGCTCGCCGCCGTGCGGCCGCAGGAGGTGTACGCCACCTGCGCCGACGAGCCGCACCCCGACCATGCCGCGGTCGGTCGCGCGGCGCGCCGGGCGGTGCGGGCGAGCGGGGGAGCGGCGCTGTACGAGTACCCGGTGTGGTTGTGGGGTTCGTGGCCGGTCCACCGCGGCAACCGGCTCGGCTCGATGGTCGACGCGACCGGCATGGTGGTGCGGCGCCGCGCGGTGGCGGTGCGGACCGCGCCGCACGCGGCCGCGAAGCGGCACGCGCTGGACGCGCACGCCTCGCAGCTGGCCCGGCCGGCGGCCGTCCCGCCGAGCGAGCCCTGGCCCGGCCTGCCCGACGAGGTGCTCGCCGCGGCCGCCGACGATGTGGAGCTGTTCTTTCCCGTCCCATGATCAGGGCGTGCTTCAGGTCGCTAGACCGACATGGAGGACGCCCTGATCATGGTGATGAGTCCCGCGTAGGCGGCGATCATGCGGGTCTGGCTGAACCGCTCGCGGCTGGCCGCCAGCACGGGGGCGAGTTCCGCGCGGCGGTCGGCCGCCGCGGTCCACGCGGTGGCGATCGCCTCCGGGTCGGGTGGCGTGACGAAACCGAGGCCGGCGACGATGTCCGCGGCGTCACCGACGTCGGTGGTGACCGGCACCGCGCCGCACATCGCGCCCTCGATGAGGCAGAGCGGCGCGGCCTCGCCGACGCGGGACGTGAGCGCCACGACGTCGGCGGCGGCGTAGACCGATGGCATGTCCGGCCGCAAGCCCAACAGGCGGAGGCGGGGCAGCAGCGCCGAGGCGCCGGCGAAGCAGGTCTCGATGTCCCGGCGCAGGTCGGCGTTGTCGGCGTTCATGCCCGCGCCGCACATCAGCACGTGCCCGGTGCGCTCGCGGGTGAGAAACACCCGGGCCGCCGCCAGGAAGAGCGGCACGTTCTTCATGCCGTCGTACCGCGCGGCGAACGCGATCACCTTGGCCCGCGCCGGGAGCGCCAGGGACCGGCGCAGCGCGCCGCGTACCCGGCCGGGCGCGGGTCGGAACCGTTCCAGGTCCACCCCGTTGGGAATGACGTGCAGCAGGCTGCCCGGGATGCCGGCGGCCTGGTATGCCGCCCGGGTCGACTCGGCGCAGCAGACGATCGCCGCGATCCGGCCGTCGGCCACCGCGGTCCGGAGCTCGTCGAGCGCGCCTTGCTGGTTCTCCGGATCGGACCGGTGCAGGCAGGCGATCACCGGGGTGCGCGGGAAGCCCACCTGGTTGATGAGGCGGAGCGGCTGCTCCTTCAGGGACAGGATGACGTCGGCGCGCGCCGCATGTCGGGCCGCGGTGGCGTGCGCGGCGGCGCTGATCGCCACCAGGTGACCGGTGCCGCCGAACCGCCGGATCAGTGACGACACCGGTACGCCGGCGCCGCGCAGCAGCTGGTAGCTACTGTCGTTCTCCATCTTCTGGACCATGGTCTCCCGGCGCATGGCCCGATGGATGCTCAGCACCGAGTGCTGCTGAGCGCCGCCCGCCTGCAGGCCGGCCACGACGGCGCTGTGCAGCACCCGTGCGCCACCGGCGAAAAAGCCCTCGTAGAGCGAGAGCACCCGGAGCTTGTCCGGGCCCGCGACATGACCCCTCACAAGCAACATGATCAGTCCTCATCGCCCGCCACCAACACCACTCGTTTGTTAACAGTTGGTGCCGGACCCTTTCCATGATCAAGGCGTCCCTGTCGTAGTTCTAACGACTACAGGGTCGCCATGATCATGGTAATGGTCCCCCACCCAACCAATCACCCGGGCGACCCTCCTACACCACAGCCGACCACCGGGACGCCTTGATCATGGAAAGGGTCAGAGGTAGCGGTTGGCGATGGAGCTGAAGACGTCGCGGTGCGGGCGGGCCTGGCGGAGCAGCGCGCGGAGGCCCTGCACGGACCGGTCGGCCGGGTCGAGGCGGGCCAGCCGGGCGGCTTTGGCCCACACGTCGTCGTTGGCGACACACGCGTCGAGCAGCCGGTCGAGGTTGTTGCGGGTCTCGATGTGTCCCTCGGCCCGCTCACCCAACGGGTCGAGCAGGTAGGGCCAGCGGACCATCAGCTCCACCAGCCGGGCCATCTCGATGCTGTGCCGCTCGATGGCCAGCAGGCTCGGGTTGAACAGGCCCATCCGGTGGTCGAGCACCATGTAGAAGCGCCACAGGTTGATGAACGCCTTGGTCTGCCGGGGATTGCGGCCGGGCAGGCTCAGCACGGCGGCGCGCAGCGCGTCGCGTACCGGTGGCAGTGCCTCCAGCTCGCCCACCGTGGCGACGCTGCTGGCGGTGGTCGGCGTGTCCGGCACGATGACCAGCCCCACCGTCGTCGTCGAGGACGCGGCGGCCGGGACGGCGTCGGTGACCCGCTGGCGCGGTGGCCGCCGGCCGCGCCGGCGCGGCGGGGGCGGCGCCGCGGCCGCCGTGATCGGCGCCGGCACCGGCGTGGGATCGAGCAACTGATCCAGGTACCCGCTGAGCGCGGTGTCGGGTACCCGGGGCAGCCGGATCGGCAGGTCGATGATCTTCTCCATGAACCGCCACCCGGTGTGCCGCAGATGCCCGAAGCTCGCCGGGTCGTCCACCGCGCGCCGGTCGATGTCCTGGAACGCCGTCTCCAGATGCGCCGCCACCGTGGCGGGGTCCAGGGCGATCACGAAGACGCACTTGCCGAACGCCTTGTTCAGGAACAGGTTGATCGCCTCGATGGTGTCGGCGACGATCGCCGGCCCGCACCGGTCCAGGTCGTCGATGAAGACGTACAGCGGATCGTTCTGGGCGGCCAGGCCCACGACCTCCGCGACGTCGTGCTGGAGCATGTAGAGGTAGCCGCGGTCGGTCGACGCCAGCGGGTCGTTGCTGCCCTTCCAGGCGTGCTCCGGGCCGGCCCGGTTGTTGAGCTCGTCCGGCGCGACCCAGCCGTGCACGTGCTTGAACGAGCCCTTCGTCAGCTGCGCGATGGTGAGGAGCACGGTGACGACGACGAGCGTGCTGGGGCCCAGCAGCGCGACCACGGTGGGGTGGTTGACGGCTGCCACGCTCATCGACACCACGGCGACCACCACCAGGAACAGCAGCAGCGTCGCGACGATCACGCCGAACAGGGTGCGCGGGAGATAGCTGGCCAGGATGCGCCGGCGCAGCGCGGTGGGGTCGGTGCGCCGGAGGTTCAGGTCGAACCACAACCGCTCCCGCTCGGGTTTGGACAGCCGCTCGGTGACGGAGATCAGGATTTCCCGGGTCAGCCCGGCCCAGATCTGGTCGGTGCGCTCGTACATCCAGGGGTTGAACCAGACCGTGATCGCGCCGGAGCCGGCGGCACGCGGCCGCATCTCGTACTCGAGCGGCGCGGAGTGGTCGCCGGACCGGTGGATCTGGCGCCAGGCCCAGGCGCGGGTGAGCCGGGTGCGCACGGTGGGCCGGCGCCACCGGGTCCAGAACCGCCAGCGCGGGCGCGGGCGCGGCTTGGCTACCAGGTGGTGGCTGGTCTCCTCGTCGTCGGCGCCATCCGCCTCCGCCGTGGCCGTGGCGCGGTGCCGCTCGGCCTCGGCGCGCTTCTGCTCGGCGCGCTTCGTCCACGGGTCGACCCGGCCGCGTAACTGCCGCAACAGGCTGGACTTGCCCTGCCCCCACGGTGCGTGCACGCCGACCACGACGGGTGGCTTCGTGTGTGGCGAGGCCAGGGCGTCGTACAGGGTCTCCACCAGCGCGTCCCGGGACAGGTGGTCGCGCTCGGTGGGCTGGTCCTGCAGCAGGATCGAGGCGGGCCGGACACCGCGCCCCACCGAGCCGCCCGAGCGCAACGGGCTGTCGATGGTGATCGGCCAGAGGCGTACCGTGCCGTCGTGCCCGGCGGTGATGAGGGCGGACCGGGTCGGCCCGGCGCCATCGCCCCGGGACCGCGGGTGGACCGTGCCGTCCGTGTGTGCGATGGCGACCACGTCCATCGACCGGATCCCGGCGGTGCCACCGCGTACCGGGTTGCCCACCAGCGTGCCGTCGATGTGCCAGACCACTACCCGGCCGTCGTCACACCCACCCAGCACGAACGTCGTGCCGGCGACCTCGACCGCCTCCAACGCCCGGATCTGACCCGACTCGTGCGAGCGGGTGAACGTCTCCACCGTGGCGGCCGCGATGGGGTCGATGAGCTGCACCCGGCCGTCGTGCAGCGCGGCCACGACGAGGATGCGGCCGGTGTCGTGTACCCCGCAGGCGGCGCTGACCGCCGACAGGGCGACGTGGCGACCCTTGCCACCGCGCACCGGAAAGGCCTGCAGCCCCTTGCCCGAGCCGACCACCACCAGCGGCCCGCCCTCCGACGGCACCGCGATGACCGCGTTGACCTCTCCGCACTCGCTGGCCAGCACCCGGGCCTCCGCGACCTCCGCGTCCAGCGAGATGAGCCGTACCGTGCCGTCGGCGCTGCCGGTGACCAGGTAGTCCTCGTCGCCGTCGCGGAACGTGGTCAGCGCCCACACCTCGCCCTGGTGGCCCATCGGCAACTCGCCGCGCAACTCGCCCATGGCCGGGTCCCAGTCGAGCACCCGGTGGTCCGCGCCGCCGCTGATCAGATGCGGTCGCTGCCGGTCGCCCGCCGTCGCGAGGGCCCGTACCGTGCTGGCGTGCGCGCGCAGCGCCAGCGGCGGTCGGCGACCGCTCGGGTCGATGACGTTGACGACCTGCCCGACGCCGGCACACGCCACGTACGGGCCGTCCACCGTGTCGCCGTGCGCCACCGCCCAGATGGTGGTGTCGGTCTGGAAGAGCCCGCGGATGGTCTCCTCGTCGAGCAGCGCGGTGCTCAGGTGCTTGATCTGGATGTCGCCGTTCATGTCGCCGGACGCGATGACCACGCCGTCCGACGTGGTGACACAGGCCAGCGCCCACACCTCGCTGCCGTGCCGGCTGATCTCCAGTTCCGGACGATCGGTCGAACCGTCGAGCCGCCACAACGCGACCAGGCCGGTGGCCGACGCGGTGACGAGCATGGTGGTCTGCTTGTCGCTGACGTGGCCCACGCGGCGGATCGTGCCGTCGGCGAGGAACGCCTCCCGCGCCCGCAGGGCGCCCGCGTCGCCCGCCGGCTCGCCCCACACCCGCATCCGGCGGTCGGCGGCCCCGCTGACCACAATGGACGTTCCGTCGCCGTCCTGGGCGGCGATCATCGACCAGATCTGGCCGTCGTGCGCCCGCTGGGCGGTGGGCACGGCATCGGGCCGGTGCAGGTCCCAGGTCGCGAGGTAGCCATCGGTGTACGCCGCCGCCACGTACTGCCGGTCACCGACGGCGTAGGCGCACACCTTGAACAGGCGGCTCGGCTCCCGCTCCGGCGGATCGGGCAGCCGGGTCGCGGGGCCACCCTCGGGCCGCCAGAGGTGCAGCCCGCTGTCGAGGATCGCCGCCACGGCCGGCCCGTCCGGCGTCGGGTAGACCGCGAGATCCCGCACCGATCCGGTGCCGAGGGCGTGCCCGAAGAGTTCGGCGCCGGTGGCGGGGTCGTAGCCGTACAGCGTGCCGTCGGGGGCGCCCGCCAGGAGGATGTCATCGTCCCGCGGTCCGGGCATCGCGAGGACCGTGGTGGCGATCCGGTCCGGCGCGATCACCCGCAGCGGGGCGCCATCCGTCGCGTCGATGAGCTCGAGTCCCTGGTTGCGCGCGGTGGCCAACGCCAGCTCGCCACCCACGGTCACGAAGTACATGTGGTGGATCGAACCAGCGAGCCGAGAGGTGGCGGCCTGTGTCATGATCTGTCGAACTCCGTGGGGTGCTCGGCATTATCCGCACCACATCATCGGATGTCCAACCTGGTCTCCGTACCGCCGCGTCGGCTAGCCGACAGGTGGGAAGCCATTGCCGCGTCACCCGTTCGGAGGTGTGATCACACTGGAGTTCGAGTCGGTTTCCGCAGCCCGAGGTGGCGCACACGTGCAGGTTCAGGACGATGCCACGGCGCCACGCCGAGTGGCCATTCTGGACTGGTTACGGGTCGGGCTGCTCGCCGCCGGCCTCCTGGCTGTCGTGGTCGGGCTGCTCCCGTGGCGGGACGCGCGGGCCACCGGCGAGCGCATCCTGCCGCTGCTGGTCTTCCTCGGCGCGGTCATCATCCTGGCCGAGCTGGCCGCCCGCGCGCAGGTCTTCGACGTCATCGCGGTGCGGCTGACCATCGTGGCGTCCGGGCGGAACGCGGCGCTGTTCCTGCTGTGCGTGCTGTTCGCGACCGCCACCACCGCCTTCCTCAACCTCGACACCACCGCGGTACTGCTGACGCCGGTCATGATCGCCACCGCCCTCCGCGCCGGGCTCGCCCCACTGCCGCTGGCGATGACCACCGTCTGGCTGGCGAACACCGCGAGCCTGCTACTTCCGGTGTCCAACCTCACCAACCTGCTGGCGATGAACCGGGTGCGCCTGGAGCCGCTCGAGTTCGCCGCCCGGATGGGCCTGCCGCAACTGGCCGCCCTCGTCGTGGTGGCCGCCTGCCTGTGGGTGTTCTACTGGCGGCGCAACCCACCCCGGTACGACCCGCCCGCTCCCTTCCAGCCCAAGAACCGCGCGGTGTTCCGGGCCGCCTCGGCGGCCTGCCTCGTCTTCATCGCCGGCATCGTCGCGGGGCTCAGCATCTACCTGATGTCGGCGGTGTGCGCCGCCGGCCTGGTGGTGGCGTTCCTGATCTGGCAGCGCGCCGACCTGTCGTGGAGCCTGATCCCCTGGCGCCTGCTGGTGTTCGTGACCGGGCTGTTCCTGGTCGTCGACGCCGTCGGCCGGCACGGCTTGTCCGACTGGATGTCCACGCTGATCGGCACCGACCCCGGCACCGAGGGCGTGGTGCGGGCGGCCGCCACCGGCGGCGTACTGTCCAATGTGCTCAACAACCTGCCGGCCTACGTGGCCGGCGAGGCGGTGATCCCGCCCGCCAACCACGATCAGCTGCTCGGCCTGCTCATCGGCACGAACGTCGCCCCCCTGGTCACACCGTGGGCGTCGCTGGCGACGCTGCTGTGGGCGGAGCGCTGCCGCGCGGCCGACGTCGTGGTGCCGTGGTCGCGGTTCGTCCTCACCAGCGCGGTCACCGCGGTGCTGGTCCTGGCCGCGAGCGTCACCGCCCTCCTCCTCACCTCATGATCAAGGCGTCCTTCAAGTCCCCGCCCACCTCCCCAGTGCCACCTACGAACGACGTGAAGGACGCCTTGATCATGAGGGTTAGCGGGCCTCCTGGCGGGGGACCACGACCTCGCGGAGGATGAGCTGGATGGCGGCCACCGCGGGGATGGCGATCAGCGCGCCGATCACCCCGAAGAGGGACACGCCGAGCAGCGCCGCCACCACCGCGGCCACGTCGCTGACCTCCACCGACCGGCGCATCACCTTGGGATAGATGAGGTAGTTCTCCACCTGCTGGTAGATGACGAAGAAGACCACGCAGGCGATCCCCGCCGGCAGCGAGGTGGCGAACCCGACCAGGCTGACCACCACGGCGCCGAGCGTCGCGCCGATCTGCGGGATCAGGTCACAGATCGCGACCACCACGGCCAGCGCGAACGGGTACGCCACGCCGGCGATGATCAGGAAGATGTAGGAGCTGACCCCCGCCAGCACCGCGATGGCGAGCGCACCCACCATGTACGCGCCGACCTTGGACAGGATCTCGTCCGTGATCAGCCGCACCCGCTGCCGCCGCGAGGCCGGCACGAGTTGGTAGGCGCCGCCCTTGATGCGGTCGAACGCGGCCATGAAGTAGATGGTCAGCACCAGCACGGTGAGCACCCGGAAGACCGTGCCGAAGACGAGGGAGGCGCCGCCCAGCACGCCGCCGAGGGCGCGCGACACCGTGCTCGGCGTGACCGCCGACGAGACCCGGTCGATGATGTCGTACCGGTCGTTGAGGTCGCGGATCGTGGCGTTCTCGTTGAGCTGGTCGATGTAGCCGGGCAGGTTCTCGACCACCTCGCCGGACTCGCTGATCACCGGTGGCACCAGTGCGAACAGCCCGCCGCAGAAGAGCAGCAGCACACCGAACGTGACCGCCGCCACCGCGGCGCCGCGCGGCAGGCCCCAGCGGCGCAGGCGTTCGACCGCCGGGTTGAGCCCGATCGCGAGGAACAGGGCGATGAAGATGAGCAGCAGCATGCCGGCCGCGTTCTGCACGGCGCGGTACGTCATGTACGCGAGCACCACGCCGAGCCCGCCCACGAACCCGATCACGAACGGGTTGCGGCCGATCGGCCGCCCGGGGCGGCCGAACCGCCCGCCCGATGCCGGCGCCTCGTCCGGCGCCTCGTCCGGCGCCTCGTCCGGCGCCTCGTCCGGCGCCTCGTCCGGCGCCTCATCCGGGCCGGGCTCCGGCTCTGGCTCCGCCGAATTCTCCGGCGGAGTCGGAGACTCCGCCGCAGGCTCGCGCTCTTCGTCCGACACCGCAGCCCTCCTGCCTCCGACCAACATCGGCAGGGTAGCGGCTCACCGCACTATGGCGCGCATCGCCCATGATCAAGGCGTCCCGGTAGTCGTGAGAACGACGTGAAGGACGCCCTGATCACGAGGAGGAGGCGTCGACCTTCGCGGTGCCGACGGCCCGCTTCTCCTCGGCGGGCTCGGCGGGCTCCTCGTCGACCGGCTCCGCCGCGGGCTCGTCCGTCGTGGCCGCCTCGGCGCGCTCGGCCTCGATGCGGGCCTCGGCGGTGTCGCGTTCCGCCTCTTCGGTCGTCCGCTGCACCTGGGCGAGGCGGTCCCGCTCGGCGGCGAGCTGGTCCTGGACCTCCGCCAGCCCGCGCCGGAACTGGTCGGCCTCCTGCCGGGTCTCCACCGTCTTCTTGCGCAGATCGGCGAGCGCCTTCTGGGCAAGGGCCACCTGCTGCTGCACCTCGGCCAGCAACTGACCGGCGGTGGCCGTCTCCTGCTGGGTGTCGGCCAGGTGCTTCTGGGTCGCGGCCAAGTGCTGCTGGGCGTTGGCGGCCTGCTCCTCGGAGTGGCGGCGCACCGCTTCGGCCTGCTCTTCGGCCTCTTTCCGGAGGGCGGCCGCCCGCTGCTCGGCCTCGGCCCGCTGGGCCGCCACCCGCTGCTCGATCTCCGCCCGCCACTGCGCCAGCTCGCGCTCGGCCGCGGTGCGGCGCTCGGCGATCTCATGCTCCACACTGGCCCGCCACTGCGCCAGCTCCTGCTGAGCCTGGGCGCGCGCCGACTGGACGTACTCCTCGGTCTCCGTGCGCGCCTGCTCGATGATCTGCGCGGCCTGCGCGGTCGCCCGCTCGGCCTCCTGCCGCGCCTGCACGGCGGCGGCCTCGGCCTCGGCGCGCATCCGCGCGGCCTCGTCCCGCGCCTCGGCGGCGATCCGCGCGGCGTCCGCCCGCGCCGCGGCCAGCGCCGCCTCCGCGGCGGCCTGCCGCTCGGCGGCGGCCTTGTCCTCGTCGGTACGCCGGGCGGCGAGCGCGATCTCGAAGTCCCGTACCGCCTCGGCGGCCTGGGCGCGCGCCTCACCGACCATCCGCTCGGCTTCGGCCCGCTGGTCGGCGATCTCCTGGACCGCGCTCGCGCGGATCGCCTCCGCCTGCTCCTCGGCCAGCGTGAGGATCTGCTCGACCCGCGGGCCGAGGTGGCGGAACGAGACCCGGTCGATGTTGCCGGACTGGCGGCGCGCGCTCACCACGTCGTTTTGAAGCTGCTCGATCTGGCCGGCGAGGTGCTGGATCTGCGCATACGCCTGCTCACGTTCCGCGGCCAGCGAGGCGATCTCACTCTCGGCGCGGGCCACGTATCGATTGACCTGGCGTTTGTCGTATCCGCGCATCGCCGACTCGAAGGCCGGCTCGGTCGTGACACTTTCCTCTAGCCCGAAGAGCTCTCCGCCGTGCGACATGCCCCTTATCCTCACACGACTCGCTGAGTAGTGCCTGGATACACACCCGCTATCACAATGGGTAGCCGTGCGAACACGCCGATGTCGGCCGCACCGGTTTTTCCGGTGCGGCCGGCGGTCGGTCGCGTCTGCCCCGCGAGCGCAGCTTCCCTCGATCGTCGGGTCCGGCGGGACGCCGGTGGTTGGTGTCAGCCGGCGGCCGGCACCTCGTCCTTGCCAGGCTTGGTGGCGCTGTCGGCCTTGGCGTTGCCGCCGGCCGGCGGCGCGGTCGGCACGATGCCGGCCAGGCCGGACAGCATCTGGCCGAGCTGGGCCGTGACGGCGTCCTTCTGGCGGGTGAGGTCTTCGACCTCGCGGCGCGCGGCCTGCGTGGTGAGTTCGGCCTCGGTGCGCGCCTCGGTCAGCTGGCGGTGCGCCTCGGCGCGCGCCTCGTTGACGGTCTTCTCGGACAGCGCCTTGGCCTTCTCGACCGTCTCGCTGGCGTTGCGCTCGGACTCGATGCGACGCGCCTCGGCCCGCTGCTCGATCTCCTTGGCGCGGTCTTCCGCGGCGCGGGCCCGCTCCTCGGCCTCGGCGACCAGCTTCTGCGTCTGGGCGACCTGGGCGGCGTGCCGCTCGGACTCCTCGCGCTCGGCCTTCTCCCGGCGCTCGGCGAGCTCCAGAGCCAGGGCCTGGAGGTCCTTGTCGCGCTTGTCGCGGGCGTCGGTGAGCAGCTTGGTGGCCTCGGCGCGCTTCTCCTCGGCCTCCCGGGCCGCCTTGGCGCGCAGCTGGGTGATCTCGCGCTCGGCGGTGGCGCGCAGCGTGGCGACCTCGCGCTCCACGGTGGACTTGAGCTCGGCCACCTCGTGGGCGGTCACCGCACGTAGCTGCTTGGTCTCGCGGTCGGCGTCGGCACGCAGCGTGTCCGCCTCGCGACGGGCCTGCACCCGGACCTCCGCGGCCTCGCGCTCGGAGGCGGTGCGGATGCTGCCGGCCTCGCGCTCGGCGGTGGCCTTCATGGCCGCGGCCTCGGCACGCGCCTTGTCGGTGATCTCGCGGGCCTCCAGCCGGGCGGCGGAGAGAATGCCCTCCGACTCCCGCTTGGCCTCGCTGCGGTGGTCGTTGGCCTGCTCTTCGGCGAGGCGGAGGATCTGCTCGACCCGCGTGCCCAGGCCGGACAGCGTGGGTCGGCTGTTCTCCTCGAGCTGCTTGTTGGTGTCCGTGAGCTTCTGCTCAAGGCCGCCGAGGCGCTGTTCGGCTTGGCGGAGGCGGCGCTGCGCGTCGTTCATGCGCTGCTCGGCCTCGCCGCGGGCTTGCTCGGACTGGGTCAGTGCGGCGCTGAGCCGGCCGACGAAGTCGTCGACCTGCCCACGGTCGTATCCCCGGAGCACGACAGTGAAGTCGTGCTGGGAGTTCGCGTTCTCGAAGAACGCAAGGGAGGACGGTTGCTGCTGGGGCATTCGCACATACTTGCAGACTCACCGGGGGGCTTCGCAAGGCCCGTACGGCGCATGTCGCTCGTCTACGTCAAGGTCAACTTGCCCTGCTCGGCGCCGGTATGTACCCGCTGTAATCGCCGGCGCGGCCGACCCCGGTCGGATGACACTGGTATGCCACTCCGCGTACATCCAGACATATCAACCGACCGCCGCTTAATGAAGCCCTAATGTTTCATGCCGTGACCGCGGCGTTCGGTTGACACCGACTGTCACCTCGCGTTGACTCCGATGCGGCAGGGGCATTGGGGTGAGAGAAGGGTGCACGCGCCGACGCGAAATGCGGATCGGCGGCACACCGTGGATTGTCGATAACCGCGAGGGTTGGGGCCTCCGCGCTGCTCCCGGGCCGCGAAAGTGGCGTGGAGATCGCATGTGGACGGCAGCGGAGATCGTCAATGGAAAGGAAACGGCCTTGCGAGCGGCGAAATCCCGACGAGTTCGCACGAAGTCCATTGTGTGGATCGCGGTGGCGGTGCTGGCCGTCGCGGCGTTGACCACGATAGGCATCATGCGCACGACGCGTTCGGCCGCGGAGACGCGAGTGTCGCTCACCGAGACGTCCGCGCCCGGGCTGTACACGAGCACCCGCCCGGACCGCGGCGACGCGGTGCCGCTCAACCGGGCGGTGGTGCGCGACAAGATCTACGTGGTGGCCGTCGCCGGCGGCGCCGAGCCGGTGACGGCGACGTTCTGGCTGGACAGCCCGGCCGGGCAGGCGCTGCGCGCCGAGAAGACCGCGCCCTTCGACCTCGCCGGCGGCGCGGCGGACGGGTCGGCCAACGCCTTCGACACCACTACGCTGCGCAACGGGCCACACATCCTCTTCGTGGAGATGGCGCGGGCGGACGGGTCCACGGTGACCTCCTACGCGACGTTCACCGTGGACAACGCCGGCAAAGCGCTGGGTGCCGCGCCCACGCCGTCGGCCAGCCCGACGCCGACCCCGAAGGCGTCCGCGAGCCCGGACAAGCCGGCCACCGGCGGTGGCCGGTGCGCGCTGCCGGCATATCCCTCGCCGAGCTGCACCGGCGTGCCGGACGGCACCAAGCTGACCACCATCAACGGCGAGTACGCCGCGACCAAGGCGGGCGAGGTCATCTCCGGCAAGCGGATCACCGGCCGGGTCTCGATCCGGGCCAAGAACGTGGTGATCCGCGACAGCGAGTTGCTCGCGGGCGTCAACAACTTCACCGGCAGCGGCAGTTACCCGTACACGATCGAGGACAGCACGGTCGGCCCGGCGTCCGGGTGCTACGGCGACTTCGCGATCGGCGCGGAGAACTTCACCGCGCGGCGGGTGCTGATCCGCAACAGCAGCGACGGCTTCCGGGTCTCCGGCGACAACATCCTCATCGAGCACTCGTTCGCCAAGGTCTGCACCGATTCCAGCAACCACTCGGACGGCATCCAGGGGCACAACGGCGGCAGCAACGTCGTCATCCGGCACAACACGGTCGACCAGCGGGGCGTGGAGAACGCCACGTCGCCCATCTTCATCGCCGACGGGTCGCAGGGCGCCAAGGTGGCGGACAACCTGCTGATGGGTGGCGGCTACGTGGTCCGCCTGCACGACGGGTCGTTCACGTTCGAGAACAACGCGGTCGTCGACAAGGCGTGGGGCTACGGCCCCGTGTACAGCAACTGTGGCGCCATCACCTGGCGGGGCAACAAGCTGGTGCAGATCGACCAGAACTACCGGGTGACGAAGTCGCTGTCGGCCCTCAACTGTCGCGGCACCGGCTGATCGTCGCCTCAGGCGGGCTCCACCAGCTCGACCAGGACGCCCCCGGCGTCCTTCGGGTGGACGAAGTTGACCTTGGAGCCGGCCGTGCCGCGCTTCGGCTCGTCGTAGAGGAGGCGGAGGCCGCGTTCGCGGAGGGCGGCGGCGGCCGCGACCACGTCCGCCACCGTGTAGGCGACCTGCTGCACACCCGGGCCGTTGCGGTCGAGGAACTTCGCGATCGTCGACGTGGGGGAGAGCGGCGCGAGCAGTTGCACGCAGCCCCCCTCGGCGGTCGGTCCGACGGCCATCATCGCCTCGCGCACGCCCTGCTCCTCGTTGACCTCATGGTGCACGCAGCGCATGCCGAAGGTGTCCCGATAGAACCGGATCGCCTCGTCCAGGTCCGGGACCGCGACACCGACGTGATCGATGCGCAGCAGGCCGATGCCTGTGACATAGTCCGCAGTTGAGTGGTCGCCCATGGCGATAGTCTGCACTAAACAATCGTTCAGTAGCTCGGGAGGCGGTCATGTCCGGCTCGGTGATCGTCGGCGGCGCGCGGACCCCGATGGGGCGGCTGCTCGGCAATCTCAAGGACTTCCCGGCCACGGCGCTCGGTGGCTTCGCCATCAAGGCCGCGCTGGAGCGGTCCGGCGTCGCGCCCGAGCAGGTGCAGTACGTGATCATGGGTCAGGTGCTCCAGGCCGGCGCCGGCCAGATCCCCGCCCGGCAGGCCGCGGTCAACGCCGGCATCCCGATGAGCGTGCCCGCTCTCACGATCAACAAGGTGTGCCTGTCCGGGCTCGACGCCATCGCGCTGGCCGACCAGCTCATCCGGGCCGGCGAGTTCGAGATCGTGGTGGCCGGCGGCATGGAGTCCATGACCAACGCGCCGCACCTGCTGCTCGGGCAGCGCGCCGGCTACAAGTACGGCGACGTGGTGGTCAAGGACCACATGGCGCTCGACGGCCTCACCGACGTGTGGGACTGCTGCTCGATGGGCGAGTCGACCGAGCGCCTCGGTGCCCGGCACGGCGTCTCGCGGGAGGAGCAGGACGCGTTCTCCGCCGCCAGCCACCAGCGGGCCGCGGCCGCGCAGAAGAACGGCGCCTTCGCCGAGGAGATCACCCCGGTCTCGGTGCCGCAGCGCCGGGGCGAGCCGCTGGTCATCACGGAGGACGAGGGCATCCGGCCGGACACCACCGCCGAGTCGCTGGCGAAGCTGCGCCCGGCGTTCACCAAGGACGGCACGATCACCGCCGGCAGCTCGTCGCCGATCTCCGACGGCGCCGCCGCCGTGGTGGTGATGAGCAAGGCGAAGGCGGCGGAGCTGGGCCTGACCTGGCTCGCCGAGATCGGTCCGCACGGCAACGTGGCCGGGCCCGACAACTCGTTGCACGCCCAGCCGGCGAACGCCATCGCGCACGCGCTCGGCAAGGCCGGCAAGACCGTCGCCGACCTCGACCTCATCGAGATCAACGAGGCGTTCGCGCAGGTCGGCATCGTCTCCACCCGCCAGCTCGGGGTCACGCCCGACGTCGTCAACGTCAACGGCGGCGCGATCGCGTTGGGCCACCCGATCGGGATGTCGGGCGCGCGCCTCGTACTCACGCTCGCGCTGGAACTGAAGCGGCGCGGTGGCGGCACCGGGGCGGCCGCGCTGTGCGGCGGTGGCGGTCAGGGCGACGCCCTTATCATTGACGTTCCGTGAGACGAAGCCGCGACGTACCCGCATTGGTCGCCGCAGCGCGCGAGGGCGACCCGCGCGCGGTGGCCCGGCTGATCACGCTGGTGGAGTCCGGCGACGACCTGTTGCCGGAGGTCGCGGCGGCGCTGGCGCCGCACACCGGCAACGCGCAGGTGGTCGGCCTGACCGGGTCGCCCGGGGTGGGCAAGTCGACCACCACCAACGAGTTGGTCCGCGCGTTGCGCGCGCAGGGCCACCGGGTGGGCATCCTGGCCGTCGACCCGTCGAGCCCGTTCACCGGCGGCGCGATCCTCGGCGACCGGGTGCGCATGCAGGACCACGCCACCGACCCCGGCGTCTACATCCGCTCGATGTCCAGCCGCGGCCACCTCGGCGGGCTCGCCGCGGCCACGCCGCAGGCGGTGCGTGTGCTGGAGGGCGCCGGCTGCGACGTCGTCCTCGTTGAGACCGTGGGCGTCGGCCAGGCCGAGGTCGAGGTGGCGTCGCTCGCCGACACCACGCTGGTACTGCTCGCGCCCGGCATGGGCGACGCGATCCAGGCGGTCAAGGCGGGCATCCTGGAGATCGCCGACGTGTTCGTGGTCAACAAGGCGGACCGGGACGGCGCCGACGCGACGTACCGGGACATCCAGGGCATGATCGGCCTCGGCGAGCGGGCGCCCGGCGACTGGCGGCCGCAGGTGGTGCGCGCGGTCGCCGCGCGCGGCGAGGGCATCGACGACATCGTCGCCGCGATCGACAAGCACCGCGCGTGGCTGGTGGAGCGCGGCGAGCTGCGGCGCCGGCGCGAGGCGCGGGCCGCCGCGGAGGTCGAGGCGATCGCGCTGGGCACGCTCCGCGAGCGCCTGGGCTCATTGCGCGCGGGTACGGCGTTGCCGGACCTCGCCGCCCGGGTAGCCGACGGGGAGCTCGACCCCTACGCGGCCGCGTCCTCCTTGCTCGCGTCCCTCTCCTCATGATCAAGGCGTCCCTCACGTCGTTATAGCTACTTCAGGGACGCCCTGATCATGGGGGTGACGGGGGTCGCGTGGCGCGGGTACGCTCCGGCCGTTGGCCTGAGACCAGGGGGTGTGTGCATGACTGACGTGGTGGCACAGGTTCCGGCGCAGCGCGACGAGGAGCCCGCGGAGCCGACCGGCGCGGTAGACCAGATCAACGACGCGGTCGAGCGGGCGGCCGCTGCCTCCGGGCGGGTCGCGTCGCAGGTGGTGGAGCGGTTCCGCAACAACGCCGAACTGTCCGTCGAGCGCGGCATGACGAAGATCGCCGATGAGGTGGTGGAGAAGATCGCGGGCATCGCCGCGCGCGAGGTGCCCGGCGTCCACGACCTGGGCGGCGACGTGGCGCGCTTCTTCGCGAGCTTCAAGGACCGGATCGGCCTCGGCGACGCCGATAGCGACGCCGATCGCGGCCTGTCGGTCCGCCTGGAGGGCCGCACGGCCGTCGTCGACGTTACCCTCGTGATCGAGTACGGCTTCGTGGTGCACTCGGTCACCGAGAAGGTGCGCGCCAAGGTGATCGGCGCGATCGAAAACCTGCTGGGGCTCGATGTCACCGAGGTGAACATCCTGGTCGACGACGTGCACGTCCCGGACGACGGCCCGGTGGGCAACGACGAAGCACGCGCCGCCACCTACCAGTGACCCACTCTCCCATGATCAAGGCGTCCTTCATGTAGCTCTAACGACTTGAAGGACGCCTTGATCATGAGGGCGGCGGAGCTTAGCGATCGTTAAGATGGGCGTCATGGACGCCGAGGAGATCGCCGCCGGTCGGGCCCGCTGGCAAGCCCGTTACGACGCGGCCCGCAAGCGCGACGCCGACTTCACCACGCTGTCCGGGGCGCCGGTCGAGCCGGTCTACGGCCCGCCGCCCGGTGTCGACGTGCCCGGGTTCGAGCGGATCGGCTGGCCGGGGGAGTACCCGTACACCCGCGGGCTCTACCCGACCGGCTACCGGGGGCGCACCTGGACGATCCGGCAGTTCGCGGGGTTCGGCAACGCGCGGGCCACCAACGAGCGGTACAAGATGATCCTCGGCGCGGGCGGCGGCGGGCTGTCCGTCGCGTTCGACATGCCGACGCTGATGGGGCGCGACTCCGACGACCCGCAGGCGCTCGGCGAGGTCGGCCACTGCGGCGTGGCGATCGACTCGGCCGCCGACATGGACCTCCTCTTCGACGGCATCGACCTCGCCAGCGTGACCACCAGCATGACGATCTCCGGCCCGGCCGTGCCGATCTTCTGCATGTACCTGGTGGCGGCCGAGCGGCAGGGCGCCGACCTGTCCAGACTGGACGGCACGCTGCAGACCGACATCTTCAAGGAGTACATCGCGCAGAAGGAGTGGCTCTTCGAGCCCGAGCCGCACCTGCGGCTGATCGGCGACCTCATGGAGTACTGCGCGCGCGAGATCCCGCGATACAAGCCGCTGTCCGTGTCCGGCTACCACATCCGGGAGGCCGGCTCGACCGCCGCGCAGGAGCTCGCGTACACGCTGGCCGACGGGTTCGGGTACGTCGAGCTGGGCCTCTCCCGCGGCCTCGACATCAACACGTTCGCGCCCGGCCTGTCGTTCTTCTTCGACGCGCACCTCGACTTCTTCGAGGAGATCGCGAAGTTCCGGGCGGCCCGGCGGATCTGGGCGCGCTGGCTGCGCGACGTGTACGGCGCCACCGACGAACGGGCCCTCTGGCTGCGCTTCCACACCCAGACGGCGGGCGTCTCGCTGACCGCGCAGCAGCCGGTGAACAACGTGGTGCGCACCGCGATCGAGGCGCTCTCCGCCGTGCTCGGCGGCACCAACTCGCTGCACACCAACGCCCTCGACGAGACGCTGGCCCTGCCCACCGACGAGTCCGCCGAGATCGCCCTGCGCACCCAGCAGGTGCTGATGGAGGAGACCGGCGTGACGAACGTGGCCGACCCGCTCGGCGGCTCGTGGTACGTGGAGGCGCTCACCGACCGCATGGAGGCCGAGGCGGAGGAGATCTTCGCCCGGATCACGGCGCTCGGCTCCGACGGCACGATCACGTCCGGCATCCTGCGCGGCATCGAGGACGGCTGGTTCACCGGCGCGATCGCGGAGTCCGCGTTCGCGTACCAGCAAGCTTTGGAAAAGGGCCTCAAGCACGTCGTCGGGGTGACCCGACACACCAGCACGGCCAGCCGGCCGGTCGAGATCCTGCGGATCTCGCACGAGGTCGAGCTGGAGCAGCGGGCGCTGCTGGCCGACCGGCGCGCGCGGCGTGACGCCGCGCGGGTGGACGCGGCGCTGGCCCGGTTGGTGGCCGCGGCGCGCGGCGACGAGAACATGATCCCGGCGATGCTCGACGCGGCGCGCGCCGAGGCCACGCTCGGCGAGATCTGCGACGCCCTCCGCGCCGAGTGGGGCGTCTACCGCGAACCCGCCCGCTTCTGAGCCCTCGCACCTCATGATCAAGGCGTCCTTCAAGTAGTCCTAACTACTTGAAGGACGCCTTGATCATGAGGTGCGGGTGAGTCGTAGTGCGAGAACGGCGATGAGCGCGCAGCCGGCCATGCCGGCGAAGACCGGCACGGCGGTGCCGCTGCCGCCGAGACCCACGACCGGAGCGACGCACGCGCCGAGCGCCATCTGAAGGGTGCCCAGCAACGCGGAGCCGGTGCCGGCCGCGTGCGGCACCCGTTCGATGGCCAGCGCGGTAGCGGGACCGAAGGTCTGGCCGAGTCCGACGAAGCCGATACCGCAGAGGGCGAGCGCCACCGGTCGGTCGAGCTGCCCGGTCACGGTGACGAGCAGCAGAGCCGTGCTGGCGGCGAGCAGGGTGAGCAGACCGACGCGGAGAAGCCGTGCCGGGCGGTATCGACCGACCAGCCGGGTGCCGAGGGCGCTGGAGGCGGTCGCGACGAGGGCACCGGCGGCGAAGACCATCGACGCCTGGCCGACGCTGAACCCCAGCACGTTCTGGAGCAGGAACGGCGATCCGGCGATGTAACAGAACAGGGTGCCGAAGGCGAAGCCGAACGCCAGCGCGTAGCCGACGAAGACGCGGTCGGCGAGCACCGTGCGGGCGGTCCGGAAGGTGGCCGTCAGGCCGCCGCTCTGCCGGCGCTCGCGAGGCAGGCTCTCGGGCACGAACCGGAGCGCGGCCAGGAACATCACCAGCGATGCGGCGGCCAGGGCCCAGAACACCGCCCGCCAGCTTCCGGTGCCGCTCAGCACGGCGCCGCCGGCGAGCGGCGCCACGATGGGCGCGAGCCCGCCGAGCGTCATGAGGATGCCGAACAGCCGTGCGGCGACCGGTCCACTGGTGAGGTCGACGATGACCGCTCGCCCGACGACGACCCCGGCGGCGCCGGTGAAGCCGGTGACGAACCGGAGCGCGATCAGCACGCCGAGGGACGGGGCCAGCGCGCACAGCACGGTCGCCAGTGCGCAAATCGCCGTGCCGATCAGGATCGGCCGCCGCCGCCCGTACCGGTCGGACAGCGGCCCCAGCGTGAGTTGGCCGGCCGCCATGC
Source organism: Actinomycetes bacterium KLBMP 9797 (assembly GCA_037414955.1). Taxonomy (GTDB): domain Bacteria; phylum Actinomycetota; class Actinomycetes; order Mycobacteriales; family Micromonosporaceae; genus Phytohabitans. Next base: position 14,953 of record JBBEWH010000138.1, on the reverse strand, counting down.
CCAGCAGGAAGGCGGTGAGCGTCAGCTGAACGCCGGAGGCGTCGGTGCCGAACTCCTCGGCCAGGCGCGGGAACGCCGGCAGGTACATGTCGGTGGCGAGCGGCGTGACGAACGACAGCAGGGCGAGCGTGGTGGTGAGCACCACGGCCGGCGATCGCTGAGCGGGCGGGGACAAGGTCGTGGACCTGGACGGCATGCGGTACTCCAGTTACTTGTACTTCTATAAGTACAACTAACGGTACGATCACGTCATGGCTTCGAGCAACCCCGCCACCGACCAGGCGCTGTTGCGCCAGGCGCGGGACCTGACCCCGGCGCTGTACGCCCTCGGACGGGTGTTGCGGTTCCGGGGGGTGGCGGAGGCCGGACTGCCGCCGCTCCCGCCGTCGGACCTGGAGGTGCTCCGCTGCGTGCTGGACTCTCCCGGCATCGGCATCGCGGCCGTCGCCCGCGAGCTCGGCCTGCACGTCAGCAACGTGAGCACGACCGTGCGTTTCCTGGTCGCGCAGGGCCTGATCCGCCGGGAGCCGGACCCGCGCGACCGGCGCGCCGTCCAGTTGCATCCGACGCTGGACGCCATGCACGGCATGGCGAAGATCGAAGCGGTGTGGGCGGAGATCTTCGCCGAGTCCCTGACGGCGCTGTCCGACGCGGACCGCGCCGCCCTGGCCGCGGCGGTGCCGGCCCTCCGGTCGCTCACCGCCGCCCTACGAACCCGCAAGGCTCCATGATCAAGGCGTCCTTCAAGTAGTCCTAACTACTTGAAGGACGCCTTGATCATGGAGACGTCAGCACCAGGTGAGGGTGGAGTTGTTGCGGGTCACGTTGCTGACCACGTTGCCGGTGCCGGTGCAGGGGCTCCACCGGATGTTGGTGTTGCTCACCGTCAGGTTCTGGAACCGGATGTTCGACGACGGCGGGAACTCGGTGCGCGCCGCGATCCGCAGCTCGCCGCCGCCGCTCACGCTGCCGGACACGGCCGCGATGGTGACGTTGTAGCAGTTCTCGACCAGGATCGAGTTGTTGCCGTTGTTGGTGAGCGTGATCCGGTCGATGACCGCGCCGCCGCTCTCCGAGACGCAGAAGATGCCGCGCCCGCCGCCGCTGGCGATCACGTTGCCGACCCGGATGTTGGTCGGGTAGCTGCTGCCCACCCGGCCGTTGCGGTTGGCCATGCGGAACGCCGCGTAGCCGGTGCCGGTGGCGGTGTTCTGCGCGTCGACCGTGCCGACCGTCGCGTTGATCGTGTCGTTGAGCAGCAGGCCGGAGTACCCGACGTTGCGCGCGATCACGGTGCCGACGGTGAGCCCGTCCACACCGTACGTCTCGACGCCCTGGTTGGTCGCGCCCTGGATGTACGCCCGGTCGATCCGGATGTTGCGGACCTTGACCGCCCGGTCGCCGCCGTGGTTGTCGATGCGGATGGCGAGGCCGCCGGACAGCCGCATGTCGATCTGGCCGAGCACGAGGTTGTTCACGTTGCGCATGAAGATGCCGTACAGCGGGGCGCCGGTCACGTTGAGGTAGCGCACCTCGATGTCCCGGGTGCCGCGGGAGTAGATGGGCGCCATGTCGCCGGAGCCGGAACCGCTGACGTTGATCGTGCCGCAGACGTCCAGGATCGTATAGCTGGGCACGGAGATCCGGGAGCCGGCGCTGATGGTGCCGGAGCCGCGCACCACCACGGACTGCTTCGAGGTGCGGCCGGCGGTGAGGCTGTCCAGCGCGGCCTGGACGGCGGCGCGCATGTCGCCGCCGGTATAGCGGACGCTGCCGCCGTTGCGCGCGGTCCAGGTGCTGCCGCTCTGCACGGCTTCGGCGTTGAACGAGCCATCGCCGCAGGCCGCCGCCGCGGCCTGCTGGAGGCCCACCGCGGCGCCGGCGCCGACCAGCGCGGTCGCGGTGATGGCGACGAGCCCGGTACGCCAACGGCGCCGGCGGCTCTGCGTGGGGTGTGCCATCGGTCCTCCTTGCGAGGAGTGGGAGGGAAAGGGCTTTCCGACTGGTATGCGGCAACGTATCGAATCGTTTCAAAGTAGTCAAGTCCATCAATGGAGTGCCTCGCCCATGATCAAGGCGTCCCTCAAGTCGCTATAGCTGCGTGAGGGACGCCTTGATCATGAGTGTCGTGGTTGCGTCGCGGAGGGTCTTCATTACGTGTCGCGTGCGAGACTAGGGAACCATGAGCGACCCACGTACCACCTCGTCGATCTTCACCCGCGGCGCGGTCGACCTCAGTGCACTTCGCACCCCCGCCCCGGCCCCTTCGCCCACTGCTGACGACGCCTCCGCGCCGGCCAGTCCCGCCGCCGGCGGCGGCGGTGGCCTCGCGGTGATCGACGTCACCGAGGCCACATTCCAGTCGGAGGTGTTGGAGCGGTCGCTCACGACGCCCGTGGTCATCGACTTCTGGGCCGACTGGTGCCAGCCGTGCAAGCAGCTCTCGCCGGTCCTGGAGCGGCTGGCCACCGAGGGCGGCGGGTCGTGGATCCTGGCGAAGATCGACATCGACGCCAACCCGCGCCTCGCGCAGGCGTTCCGGATCCAGAGCATCCCGCACGTGTTCGCGGTGATCGCCGGGCAGCCCGCCGAGCTGTTCGCCGGCGTGCTCCCCGAGGCGCAACTGCGGCAGGCCATCGACGCGGTGCTCAAGGCGGCCGGGGTGCAGGGCGGCGCGCCCGTGCCAGAAGACCAGCGCCTCGTGGAGGCCGACGACGCGCTCATGAGCGGCGACCTCGACCGCGCCGAGCAGGCATACAAGAAGATTCTCGCCGAGGCACCGGCCGATCGGTCCGCGGAGGCCGGCCTGGCGCAGGTGGGCTTGCTGCGGCGGATCACCGGCGCCAACGCGCCGGCCGTGCTGGCCACGGCCCAGAACAACCCCGACGATGTACCGGCGCAGCTGCTCGCCGCGGACGTCGAGGTGGCCAGCGGCCAGGCCGAGCGGGGCTACCAGCGGCTGGTCGACCTCATCCGGCGCACCAGCGGCGACGAGCGGGAAGAGGTCCGCAAGCACCTGGTCTCGCTGTTCACCGTGGCCGGCCCCGACGACCCCGCGGTGGCGGCGGCGCGGCGGGCTCTCGCGACCGCGTTGTTCTAGCGGCCGCGCATGCGCCGGATCGCCGTCCTCGACGCACCATCCAATCTCGGTCTGCGCCCGCCGACCGAGACCTCGGTGCCGGGCTGCGCGAAGGCGCCGGGCGCGCTCCGCGACCACGACCTGATCAACCGGCTCGGCGCCCGCGACGCCGGCTGCCTGACCCCGCCCCGGTACGACCCGGGCGACTGGCGGCCCGGTGACGGGGTGTGCCACGCCATCGAGATCGCCAACTACTCGGCGGCGCTCGCCGGTCGCATCACCGCGATCGTCGACGCCGGCGAGTTCCCGCTGGTCCTGGGCGGCGACTGCTCGATACTGCTGGGCGCCGCCCTGGCCATGAACCGGCTGGGCGGCGAGATCGGCGGGCGGGTCGGGCTGGTCTTCGTCGACGGCCACTCCGACTTCCGGCATCCGGGCAACGCGTCGTACGTCGGTGCGGCCGCCGGCGAGGACCTGGCTCTGGCGACCGGCCGGGGCCAGGCCGACCTGGCGGCGATCGAGGGGCGCCGGCCGTACTTCCGGGACATCGACGTGGTGGTGCTCGGCATCCGGGCGCAAGACGAGTACCGGTTGGATCTGCAGGCCGCCGGCATCGTGACCCGACCGGTGCCGGCCCTGCGGGCGGAGGGCGCCGCGCGCACCGCGCAGTGGGCCCGCGAGCAGCTCGCCGACTGCGCCGGCTTCTGGGTGCACATCGACGTCGACGTGCTCGACCCGTCGGTGATGCCGGCCGTCGACGCGCCGGACCCGGGCGGCATCGCGTTCGCCGAGTTGGAGCTGCTGCTCGCCGGCCTGGTGAACACGCCGGAGTGCCTGGGGATGGAGCTGACGGTCTTCGACCCCGACTACGACCAGGACGGCAGCTACGCGGCCGAGATCGTCTCCACCCTGGTCGCCGGCCTCGCCCCCGTCCGCACCCCCGACCCCCCTCCCCATGATCAAGGCGTCCCTGAAGTCGTTAGCACTACATGAAGGACGCCCTGATCATGGGCGTCGCTAACCTTCCGGACATGACCGAACGACGAGCGATCCTGAGTGGTTCGACCTTCGAGGAACAGATCGGATACGCCCGCGCGGTAGTCGACGGCGACTGGGTGCACGTGTCCGGCACGACCGGGTTCGACTACCCGACGATGACGATCTCCGACGACGTGGTGGAGCAGGCCGAGCAGTGCCTGCGCAACGTCGAGGCGGCGCTGGCGGAGGCGGGCTGCACCTTCGACGACGTGGTCCGCGTCCGCTACCTGCTGCCCGACCGTGCGGACTTCGAGCCGTGCTGGCCCACGCTGCGCCGCCGGTTCGGCGACGTGCGCCCGGCCGCGACGATGCTCGTCTGCGGCCTCGCCGACCCCCGCATGAAGTTCGAGATCGAGGTCGACGCCCGCCGCCGATCCTCATGATCAGGGCGTCCTTCATGTAGCTAGAACTACTTGAGGGACGCCCTGATCATGGAGGGGTTAGCGGAGGGCGCGGAGGAACTTTTCGGCCACCGGGACGGACGCGGCGGTGCTGTCGCCGCCGCGCTCCACGAACACCGCGAACGCGATGTCACCCTGCCAGCCCACGAACCACGCGTGCGCGTTCGCCGGATTGTTGTCGAACTCGGCGGTGCCGGTCTTGCCGGACACCGGCTGGCCCGGGACGTCCTTGAGCGCGGACCCGGTGCCCTTCGTGACCACCTCGCGCATCATCGTGCGCAGCGGTTCGACCGAGCCGGCCTTGAGCTGCGGCCCGGCGGGGGCCGCCGACGCCGGCACGGGGTCGAGCAGCAGCTTCGGCCGCTGCCACTGGCCGCGGGCGACGGCCGCGGTGGCGGCGGCCATGGCGAGCGGGCTGACCACGGTGGTGCCCTGACCGAACGCGGCGGCCGCGCGCTCGCCGGGGGAGCCACCCCGGGAGACCTTGCCGGTGAACGCGTCGATGCCAAGATCCCACTGGCCTTCGAGGCCGAGCGAGCGGCCGGCCTCGGCGAGCCCGTCGTCGCCGAGCTTGGGCGCCAGCGACGCGAACGCCGTGTTGCAGGACTTGGCGAAGTCGGTGCGGAACGGCACCTTGCCGAGGGCCATGTCGTGCGAGTTCTTGATCGCCGGGCGGCCGGTCACGGCGAACGTCTTGGGGCAGTCGACGGGACCGTCGAGGGTGACCGCGCCGCGGTCCAGCAGGCCGAGCGCCGACACCATCTTGAACGTCGAGCCGGGCGGGACCGAGCCGTTGAACGCGAGGTTGTTGTCGCCGGCGCCGCTGGCGGTGCCGTTGGCGGCGGCGAGCACCGCGCCGTCGGTGACGCGGATCGCGACGATGGCCGTGTTGCGCGGGTTGCCCTTCAGGGCCGCGTCGGCGGCGTTCTGCACCTTCGGGTCGAGCGTGGTCTTCAGCGGCGCGCCGCCCTTCGGCTCGGCGCGGAACACCTCTTCGACGTCGTCGGCCGGTGCGTCGTTCTCCGGGCCGGGACGGGTGATCACGACCGACTGGCCGGTGGTGCCGCGCAGCCGCTCGTCGTATTTCTCCTGGAGGCCGCCGTGCCCGATCTGGTCGCCGACCACGTATTTGCCGGGGTTGGCGTCGATGTCCTCCTTGAGCACCGGACCGACGGTGCCGAGCAGCGCCCGCGCGAACTCGCGGGTGGGAGCGAGATAAAGCTCACCCTCGGTGAATCGGGTGCCCGGCAGGTCCTGGAGCGGCTGCCGGATCCGCTGGTAGACCTCGCGACGGAGCGTGACGACGTCGACGAACGCGGTGGGCTTGGCGGCCGCGACCCTGGCCGGGAGGTCGGCCAGGCCGACCGTGGTGCCGACCGACTTGAAGAGCTTGTCGAACTCCTTGACCAGGGAGTTGATTTCGACGACGCCCTGCGGTTCGACGCCGACCGTCACCGTCGCGCGCTTCTGGACGATCGGCTGCCCGGCGCCGTCGAGGACGGCGCCCCGCTCCGCCGACAGCCGGCGCAGGTCGAGCTTGTCGCCGGTGGTGAGCTTCTCGTGGACGACCTTCGGCTCCCAGATCACCCGCCAGGCGTCGTCGTCGCCCTTCTGGAGCCGCAGCGTCGTCGGGTAGGTCCAGTGGGCGCCGCCGGGCAGCGTCCAGTCGACGGCGACCGTGCTGGTCGCGATGTTCTTGGTCTCCTTGGGGTCGCCCTCACGGCGCAGCTGCGGCGGGGTGGTCGCCAGCTCGCCGGAGAGCTCCTTGATCTGGGTGGCCACGTCGGCGCCGGCGATCTGCTTGCCGGTGGGGTCGACGAAGCCGACGCTGTCGAGCTGGCCGGACCGCCATCCGGACAGGAACGCCTCGACCGACTTGTCCGGACCGTCACCGCCTGAACAGGCCGTGAGCACGCCGGCAGCCACTATCACCCCGGTGACCATCCCCGTGACACGCATTCCCCGACGGTAGCGGAACGGGACTCTCGACGGTGCCCCCGCGCGAGCCGGAGACTAGGGTGGGAGGCGAGAGCCGGCCCACAACGGTGTGGGATCCGGGGGAGGAGTGCGCACCCATGATCGGGCGTCCGGGTAAGGCCGCTGAGCTTCTCGAGGATCAACTTCTCGACGACCAGTTGTCCCCCGATGAGGTCGAAGACGCCGAGATCGAGGAGCCGGTGCCGAGCACCGAGCGGCTGGTCGCGCAGGCGGTCGCGCTCGCCGGCGGCGACCAGGAGTCCGCGGCGCTGGTCGACCGGTACTGGCGGTTCGCTCCCGACGAGGAGCTGGTCGGCTACACATCCGCCGAGATGCTGGCGGCCGCCCGTAGCCACCGGGCGCTGGCCGAGCAGCGGGTGCCGGGCGAGCTCAAGCTGCGCATCAGCGAGCCCGGCCCGGAGGACCACCACACGGTGGTCCAGATCGTGGCCGACGACATGCCGTTCCTGGTCGACTCGGTGACCGCGCTGCTCACCGCCCACCACCTCGACGTGCACCTGCTCGTGCACCCGCAGATCGTGGTGCGCCGTGAGCCGCTGGGCAAACTGTCCGAGGTGGCCGCCGAGGTCGAGGCCGACGACGCGATCGAGGGCGACCTGGTCGAGAGCTGGATGCACATCGAGATCGACCCGGTGCGCGACCCGGCCGACCGCGATCAGCTCCGGGGTGAGCTGCACCGGGTGCTGACGGACGTGCGCGAGGCGGTCGAAGACTGGCCGAAGATGCGCCGCAAGGCGCTCGTGATCGCCGACGAGCTGGCCGCCGCGCGCAACACGCCCGACCGGCCACCGGTGCCGGAAAAGGACATCACGGACTCCGTCGACCTGTTGCGCTGGCTGGCCGACGACCACTTCACGTTCCTCGGCTACCGCGAGTACCGGCTGGAGGACGGCGGCGCGGAGGGCGAGAAGCTACTGCGCGCCGTGATGGGCACCGGGCTGGGCATCCTGCGGCAGGATCAGAGCGCGCCGCGGGTGCTGTCGTCGATGTCGCCCGAGGCGTACGAAAAGGTGCTGGAGAAGCGCCTGCTGATCATCACCAAGGCGAACTCCCGGGCGACCGTGCACCGGTCCGCCTATCTGGACTACATCGGGATCAAGGTCTTCGACGCGGACGGCGAGGTGATCGGCGAGCGGCGGTTCCTCGGGCTGTTCTCCGGCGCGGCGTACCGGACCAGCGTGCGCGAGCTGCCGGTGGTCAAGCGCAAGGTCGCCGAGGTGCTGGAGCGGTCCGGCCTGTCGCGGCGCAGCCACTCCGGCAAGGACCTGCTGCAGATCCTGGAGACCTACCCGCGCGACGAGCTCTTCCAGATCAAGACCGACGACCTGTACCACGCGGTGATCGGCGTGTTGCGCATGGCCGGGCGGCGCCAGCTCCGCCTCTTCCTTCGCCGCGACGGGTACGGGCGGTTCATCTCCTGCCTCATCTACCTGCCCCGCGACCGGTTCACCACGCAGAACCGGCTGCGGATGCAGGAGATCCTGCTCGCCGAGCTGAACGGGATCGGTGTCGACTACACCACCCGGGTCACCGAGTCGACGCTGGCGCGGGTGCAGTTCATCGTGCGCACCGACCCGGCGAACCCGCCGGGACCGGTCGACGTCGACGCGCTCGCCGAGCGGCTCGCGGACGCGACCCGGCTCTGGTCCGACGACTTCCGGCTGGTGCTCGAGCGCAAGCTCGGCGACGAGCAGGCCAAGCAGCTCTACCGCCGGTACGGGGACGCGTTCCCGGAGGCGTACAAGGACGAGTACGCGCCGTTCGAGGCGGTCAAGGACCTCGCGAAGCTGGAGCTGCTCGACGAGCCGGGCCAGCTGGAGATGCACCTCTTCCACCGCGGGGACGCGGACGTCCGCTTCAAGATCTACCGGTACGGCGAGCCGATGATGCTCTCCGCCGTCCTGCCGGTGCTGCACTCCCTCGGCGTGCGCGCGCTCGACGAGCGACCGTTCGAGGTGAGCCGCACCGACGGCACCATCTACCTGTACGACTTCGGGCTGCGGTTGCCCGAGGCGCACCGGGCGCTCCACGAGGTGCGCCCGCACGTGGAGAACGCGTTCGCGGCGGCGTGGCGGGGCGAGGCCGAGGTCGACCGCTTCAACGAGCTGGTGCTGCGCGCCGGGCTGACCTGGCGGCAGGTGGTGCTGCTCCGGGCGTACGCGAAGTATCTGCGCCAGACCGGCGCGGTGTACTCACAGTCCTACATGGAGTCGACGTTCGTCGCGTACCCGGCGATCGCCGCGCTGCTGGTACGGCTCTTCGAGGCCCGGTTCTCCCCCGGGTACCGGGACCGCGAGACGCGCACGGAGGAGCTGATCGCGGAGATCCGGCAGCGCCTCGACGACGTCGCCAGCCTGGATCAGGACCGCATTCTCCGCTCCTACCTGACGCTGATCCAGGCGACCCTGCGCACCAGCTTCTTCCAGCGCGGCACCGACGGCCGGCCGAAGTCCTATGTGGCCTTCAAGCTGGACCCGCAGGCGATCCCGGACCTGCCGGCGCCCCGCCCGAAGTACGAGATCTTCGTGTACTCGCCGCGCTTCGAGGGCGTCCACCTGCGCTTCGGCCCGGTGGCGCGCGGCGGGCTGCGCTGGTCCGACCGGCCGGAAGACTTCCGCACCGAGGTGCTGGGCCTCGTCAAAGCGCAGATGGTGAAGAACGCGGTCATCGTGCCGGTGGGGGCGAAGGGCGGGTTCGTCCTCAAGCAGAAACCGGGCGACCGCGAGGAAGCCGTCATCTGCTACCGGCGGTTCATCGGCGCGTTGCTCGACGTCACGGACAACCTCGTCAGCGGCAGCGTCGTGCCGCCGCGCGACGTGGTGCGGCACGACGGCGACGATCCGTACCTGGTGGTGGCCGCAGACAAGGGCACCGCGACGTTCTCCGACTACGCCAACGAGATCTCCGTGGCGCGCAACTTCTGGCTGGGCGACGCGTTCGCGTCCGGCGGCTCGGCGGGCTACGACCACAAGAAGATGGGCATCACCGCCCGCGGCGCCTGGGAATCGGTGAAGCGTCACTTCAGAGAGTTGGAGCTGGACACTCAGTCCGAGGACTTCACGGTCGTCGGGGTCGGGGACATGTCCGGCGACGTGTTCGGCAACGGCATGCTGCTGTCCCGCCACATCAGACTGGTCGCGGCGTTCGACCACCGGCACATCTTCGTCGACCCGTCACCCGACCCCGAGACGTCCTATGTGGAGCGGCAGCGACTCTTCGAGCTGCCGCGCTCGTCCTGGGCCGACTACGACGCGACGCGCATCTCGGACGGCGGTGGCGTGTTTTCGCGTACCGCCAAATCCATCCCGATCACGCCGCAGATGCGCGCGGCGCTGGGCCTCGACGGCGAAATCACCGCGATGTCGCCCGCGGAGCTGATGCGGGCGATCCTGCTGGCGCCCGTCGATCTCCTGTGGAACGGCGGGATCGGCACGTACGTCAAGGCGGCCGCGGAGTCCCATGCGGACGTCGGTGACAAGGCCAACGACGCGATCCGGGTCGACGGCGCCGAGTTGCGCTGCCGGGTGGTGGGCGAAGGCGGCAACCTCGGCCTCACGCAGCGCGGCCGGGTCGAGTTCACCCTGCGCGGCGGGCACATCTACACCGACTTCATCGACAACTCGGCCGGCGTGGACTGCTCCGACCACGAGGTCAACATCAAGATCCTGCTGGCCGAGACCGAGCTGTCCATCCAGGACCGCAACGCGCTGCTGGTCGCGATGACCGACGAGGTCGGCGCGCTGGTGCTGCGCGACAACTACGACCAGGCGTGGGCGCTCGCCAACTCTCGCGTGCAGTCGTCGTCGCTGCTGCCCGTGCACCGGCGGATGCTGTCCGAGTTGGAGAAGCGGGCCGGACTGGACCGCCGGCTGGAAGGGCTGCCCACCGACGAGGAGCTGGAGACGCGGCAGGACGGGCTCACCACACCGGAGTTCGCGGTGCTGCTCGCGTACGTGAAGATCGCGCTGGAGCGCGAGGTGCTCGCGGACCGGTTGCCCGACGAGCCGTGGACGGCCGCCGTGCTGGCCGACTACTTCCCGACTCCGCTGCGCGAGCGGTATGCCGAACAGATGGCCGGCCACCGGCTGCGTCGCGAGATCGTGGCCACCCAGCTCGTCAACGAGGTCGTCAACCGCGGCGGCACGTCCTTTGTGTTCCGTGCCGTCGAGGAGACCGGGGCGTCCGCCGCCGACGTCGTCCGCGCGTACGTGGTGGTGCGCGACGTGTTCGGCCTGCCCGACCTGTGGGCGGCGGTGGAGGCCCTGGACAACCAGGTGCCGGCCGCCGCGCAGACCATCGTCTACCTGGAGAGCCGGCGGCTGCTCGACCGGGCCGTGCGGTGGCTGGTCACGTCCCGGCGTTCCCCGCTCGACGTGCCCGGCGAGATCGCCCGCCTGCGGCCCGGCGTGGCCGAGCTGTTGGCCCGCGTCGAAACCCTGTTCCACGGCACCGAGCAGGAGACCGTGCGGGCGCACGTCGCGGCCCTCGTGTCCCGCGGCCTGCCCGACGACATCGCGGTGCGCACCACCCGACTGGTGTACGGCTTCGGCCTGCTCGACGTGGTCGAGACCGCGACCGCGATCGGCCGGAACGTGGGCGAGGTCGCGTCGGTCTACTTCGTACTGTCCGATGAGTTCCGGGTCGACGACCTGCTGTCGAAGATCTCGCTGCTACCGCGCAACGACCGGTGGCAGACGCTGGCCCGGATGGCGCTGCGCTACGACCTGTACGCCGCGCTGGCCGCGCTCACCGCGGAGGTGCTCACCGGGACGCCCTCGGACGCGTCTCCGATCCGGCGGGTGCGGATGTGGGAAGAGGCGAACGCGGCCACGATCAGCCGCACCCGGAACGCGATCGGCGAGTTCGCCGACTCGCGGGCCGACCTCGCCGCGCTGTCCGTGCTGCTGCGGCAGATCCGCACCCTGGTGCGGGCTTCCGCCGCGTGACCATTGTCACCACCGTCACCCCCGGGACACGACACGACAGGTAGGGTTCGGGGCGATGCTCGACAAGCGCCTGTATCACCACCTGGTGACGTGGCTCGGTCAGTGGCCGGCGGGCCGAGCGCTGGCGGTCGTCGGCTCGGAGCGGCGCACGCTGCCGGGCTGGGACGGCGCCGTGCACCCGCTGGTCGGCGTAGGCGCGCCCAGCGGCACGGTGCTCTCCGTGCCGCCGCCCCGCGCTCCCGCCACGCGGGCGCTCGGCGACCTGCCGCTCGCCGACCTGCTGGCCAAACTGCCCGACGCGGTCGGGCTGGCCGCCGACCGCCGCGTCTACACCGGCGTGTTCCGGTACAGTCTCGCGCCCGCCGCGCTGGCGGACGCGGGGGAGTGGGTGGCGTACGACGACCCGACGGTGCCGGAGTGGTTGCGGCCGTTCGGCGGCGAGGTGCTCATCGTGCGTTCCCCGCGAACGGGCGCCTACGTGGCGGGCGTGGGCATCAAGCGGCACGACCCGTACGGCCACGAGATCGCCGTCGGCACCGAGGAGGAGGCCCGGGGGCGCGGGCTGGCCCGGCGGCTGGTCGCGCAGGCGGCGCGCCGCATCCTCGACGAGGGCGCGGTGCCGACGTACCAGCACGCGCCGGACAACCTCGCCTCCGCCCGGGTCGCCGACGCGGCCGGCTTCCCCGACCGCGGCTGGTCCTCCTACGGCGCCTGACTCTTTCGTGATCAGGGCGTCCCGCGGGACGCCCTGATCATGTGTTAGAGGGTGGTGGGGACGGGGTCGGACGTGCGGGGGCGCTCGGTGGCCGGTTCCGGCGCGGGCCACTGGTCCTCCTCCTTGGAATCGCGCGGCGGGGTCATCGGCTCCGAACTCGGCACCCTGCCGAGCACGTCCTGCGCCTGCTTGTCGACGAGCCGCGTGACGAGCTGCTGCGCGTAGCCCAGCACGACGGCGTACCCGACGATCTGCTGCGAGCTGTCCAGTGCGGACAGTCCAGGAAGGAATCCGCCGGCGATCAGCAGGAGGCCGACGAGCGAGACGAGCGCGCCGGCGGGCAGCTTGAGCAACGCGAGCGCGACCGGCACCCCGTACGGCGTGGACGTGCCGCGGATGCCGCGGATGGCGACCATCGCGGCGAGCGCGCCGCCGAGCAACCCGAGCCCCAGCACGAGCGCGACGTCCGGGCCGTTCGGCTGGCCCTGGCTCGTCGGGCACTGGCCCTCGAAGCACAGGTCGAGGAGCGCGGGCTGCCAGAACCCGAGCGCGGCCAGCAGGGCCACGAGGACGAAGAGCCCCAGCGTGGTCGTGTGGATGAGGTTGCGCAGGCTGCGCACCCGGGTGTACTGCTCGTCGCTGGCCACGAACGCCCAGTTCAACGCGGCCCGGTACGCCGCCCGCTCGGCGTCGCCGACCTTGGTGTCCGGCCGCCACTCGTCGCAGAGCCGGCGTTTCGCGTCCGCCCGGCGGCGGTCCTTCGGCGTGAGCGTCTTCTCCACCAGCGCCATCACCGCTTCCCGGCTCGCGGACAGCTCGTGCTCGCTCTGGAGAGAGATCAACAGCAGTTCGGCGTTGTGGAGGTTGAGCCACGCGGCATCGACGAGCGCGCCGGTCCACCAGTCGCGGAAACGGGCCCACCCCCACGGGTGCAGGGTCGCCGCCTTGACGGCTGCGTGCAGGTGTGCCTGGACGGCGCGGGCCACCGGAAGGGCCTCTTCGACCCCGGGGATGGCGCGGAGCTGCGCGTCCAGATAGGTGGCGCGCGCCACCACGAGTTCCCGCCATCCGGTGGGCTTCTTTCGCTGCGGCACCTCAAGGGCCGCTAACTCGGTCATACCCTCTGGAATCCCAGAGATACGGAGCGTTGTCAACGCGTGTGTCGTGTATGCGTCCTTCGCCCCTTTCATGATCAAGGCGTCCCTCAAGTCGTTAGAACGACGTGAGGGACGCCTTGATCATGGGGGTGAGGTGCAGAACCGCGGGCCCGGCCGGGGGAAGTCCGGGCCCGCGGCCCGCTGTTTCCCCAGGCCGTGGTCCTTGTGTTCGGTAACGCTACGTGCCGGTAAATAGGCTTACAAGGGGGTAAGGCAGGAAATAGTACGTTCGGACGAGTATGGCGTTACTACTGTGCGTGACGATGGTCGTAGACGAGGCCGGCACCGAAGCGCACCAGCAGGACCGCGATCCCCGCCAGTGCGCCGAGCCACGCCCCCACGCTGTTGTGTACGAGGTCCATCGGATCCAGGCTGCGCCACGCGTCGAACGCCTGCCCGCACTCGATCGTCAGGGACAGGGCCGGGCCGAGGAGCACCGCCGGCCAGGCGCGCCGGCAGGCGACGGTCAGGAAGAAGGCGGCCGGCACGAACAGCGCGACGTTGGCCCGGCCTTCCGCGTAGCTGCCCAGTTCGCGCAGGTCCGGCCAGGGCAGGTAGCGCACCGCGTCGAAGAAGCCGCGCAACCGCTCCGCCGCCGCGGATCCGGGCACGAGCGGGCCGGTCGGCACCGCGGTGAGCGCGACGATTGGCACCACCGACGCCAGCAGGCCGAGCGTCGCCCAGCGCGGCCAGCCCGTCAGGCCGGCGAGCCGCTGGTAGCCGAGCAGCGCTCCAGCCAAGCCGGCGAGCAGCGCCGCTGCCGGCAGCCCGGAGCCAATGACCTGCCCCGCATCCGCAATGACCTCGTCGAACATCCACCGACGCTACTGCGGGATGATCCAGATCTGATGAAGACGAGATCAACTCCCTGTCCGCCGATCAAGGGCTTGGGCACGTGCTTTGATCTCCGATCCGCGTGCCTTTGCCCTTGATCGAGGCACATCTCCTTGATCGACTTCCTCGTCGCTCGTCGCTCGTCGCTCGTCGCTCGTCGCTCGTCGCTCGTCGCTCGTCTGCGCGGGCTCGCCGGGTGCTGGCGCGGGCTGGGCTCGAGTGGCGGCGCGGGCTTGCCGGGCCGTCCGGGCTTGCCGGGCTCTCTGGGCTGGCCGGGCTGTCTGGGCTGGCCGGGCTGTCTGGGCTGGCCGGGCTGTCTGGGCTGGCCGGGCTGGCCCTAGGGGACGGCGTGGGCTGCGGGTGGTGGCGCGGGCTGCGGGCGCCGCCGGGCCTACAGCAGGGGGCGTTTCCGGATCATGTGCCGAACCTCCACGAAAGGGGCGGCGGGCTTGATCGTTGTCCCAAAACCTCAACGAAACGCCGCGTGAATTGAGTTTTTGGGACAACGATCACCAGAAGGCCACGGCCTTCCCAGTAGTCGCGCGTCGATCAAGGAAACGCGCGCCGATCAAGGGCTCGGGCACGCGGATCGGAGATCAAACCACGTGCCCAAGCCCTTGATCGGCGGGGCTGGGGGTGGGGTACGGGGGTGGGGGGCTAGGGCGTGTCTCGAAGTGCCGTGCCGCCGTGGCCTGGGCTGATGGTGTGGCCGGCGTGTCGGTGATCGATATGTGACGAGGTCTCCGGTAAAGGGTTCATCGACCAAGAAAAACCTGACACCGGAG
>JBBEWH010000137.1:0-22862 GCA_037414955.1 Actinomycetes bacterium KLBMP 9797 | reverse complement strand
ACGCCTTGATCATGAAGAGCGTTAGAGGGAGTGCCGGCCGCCGATGGGCGTGAAGTAGTTCTGCGGGGCCTCCGGCGCCGGCTCGCCGTCGATCAGCTCGGTCATCCGGCGTACCGTCGGGTCGCCCTCGTCGGCCGTGTAGTCCGGTTCCCGAGTGCGGTCCCGCCCGTCGGGCACGCCCAGCGTTCGCAGTGCCACCGTGGCGAGCGCCGCGACCAGCAGGTTCACGCCCAGGGCCACCACGCCGACGTAGATCGTGCTGTTGGTGTCCAGCCCCAGGTTGGTCAGCGGCCACGCCGAGCCGCCGAAGTGCTCGCGCAGAATGGTGGTGCCGTCGGCGCCGCCGCGCTGCGGGATCTGGTAGAGCATCGCGAGCCCGGTGAGGAGCCCCGCGATCACCCCCGCGATCAGCGCCCAGCGGTGCAGCCAGGCGGTGAAGAGCCCGATCGCGATGGCCGGCAGCGTCTGCATGACGAAGACGCCGCCGATGAGCTGCAGGTCGATGGCGAACTGGGTGTTGAGCAGGAGGATGCAGATCACCGCGCCGAACTTCATGGCCAGCGAGGCGATCTTGCTGACCAGGGTCTCCTCGGCGGGGGTGGCCTGCGGCCGGATGAACTCCCGATAGATGTCGCGGGTGAACAGGTTGGCCGCGGCGATCGACATGATGGCCGCCGGCACCATCGCGCCGACGCCGATCGCGGCGAACGCCAGGCCGGCGCTCCACGCCGGGAAGTTCTGGTCGAACCACAGCGGCACGACGGTGTTGCGGTCGCCGCCGATCGGTTCGATGTCGCTGAGGATCGCGGCGAAGCCGACCAGCATCAGCACGCCGAGGGTCAGCGTGTAGACCGGCAGTACGGCGAGGTTGCGGCGCAGCGTGGCCCGGTTACGGGAGGCGAGCACGCCGGTCAGCGTGTGCGGGTACAGGAAGAGGGCGAGCGCCGATCCGAGCGCCAGCGTGACGTAGTTGAGCTGGCTGCCCGGCGCGAGCAGCAGGCCGTCGGTCGTGCTGGGGGACGCGGAGTACTTGGCCTCGGCGACCCGGAAGACGCTCTCCCAGCCGCCGGAGTGCGAGGCCACGATGAGGAACGCGGCGAGCACCGTCCACAGGATCAGGGCGTCCTTGACGATGGAGATCAGCGCGGGCGCCCGCAGGCCCGAGTTGAACGTGTAGAGGGCCAGCACGACGAACGCGGCGGTGAGCGGCCAGCCGTCCGGCAGCCCCATCACCTTGAAGACCGCCTCGATGCCGATGAGCTGGAGCGCGATGTACGGCATCGTGGCGAGGATGCCGGTCACGGCGATGAACAGCGCGAGCGTGCGGGAACCGAACCGGGCCCGCACGAACTCGGCGGGCGTGACGAACCCGTGCACGTGGCACACCGACCAGAACCGGGCCAGCACCACGAACAGCATCGGGTAGACGATCACCAGGAACGGCATCGGGAAGAAGCCGGACGCGCCAACGCCGAACACCAGCGTGGGCACCGCCACGAACGTGTACGCGGTGTAGACGTCGCCGCTGAGCAGGAAGAACGTCACCCAGTTGCCGAACGCCCGGCCGCCCAGGCCCCACTCCTCGAGGGTGTGGATGTTGTCCGCCCGGCGCCATCGGGCGGCCCAGAATCCCATGATCGTGACCAGGCCGAACATGACCGCGAAGGTCCAGAACTCGACCTGGTGGTCGGCGAAGGTAGGCATGCCGGTTATCGGTCCTTCGTGGCGACGTGCACGATGGCGATCGTGATCGCGGCGAGCAGGGCGAACATGAACTGGCACCAGTAGAAGAACGGGAGGCCGAACAGCGTCGGCTCGATCCGGTTGTACAGCGGCGGCAGGAGCGGCAGCACGATCGGTATGAACAGCAGCCAGTGCCAGTGGCTGGCGTCGGCGCGGCGGCCGGGTCGCGGGGGCGCGGCCGGCGGCCGGGTCGGGCGGTTCGGCGGCGGGTAGCCGTGCGGCGCCTGCCGCGCGGCGGGCTGGCCGAAGGCGGCGGCCGCACCCATCGTGGGCGGCTGCCGCTGCGGGATGGGCTGACCTGGCGCTAGCGGCTGGCCGGTGGGTGGGGGCTGGCGGGGTGGCCACTGCCCGGCTTCGGTTGGTTGCCGGTGGTACCCACCACCCAGAGTGGGCGGACGCTGCTCGGACACGCTGCTGCCTCCCGCTCCTCGGTGATCTGCATCACCGTCGGCAATCTTGGGGGTACCACCCCGAATGGGGGATCCTCCGAACGGATGATGTCAGATCCGCCAAATCGCCCAAATGGCCGTCACTCGCGCTCCCGGAAATGAGCGCGGTGTGGACGGCGTTGGGCAGATACGATGGGACTAGCTCCGCATGTCGCGCGTGCGGCGTGCACCGAGACCGAAAGCAGGTGGCGTTGGCCCAGCGGGCCGCTCTATGACCACAACATCCCCTACCGGGCAGACCCGCGTGCAAACCAAGATCACGGTACCTGACGCGCAGATCATGGTGAACCTGCTCGGGGCCGGGGATGAGATCCTTCGGCTCGTCGAGCGTTCCCTGACCAGCGACGTGCACGTGCGGGGCAACGAGATCACCATCACCGGGGCACCGGCCGACAACGCGCTCGCCGAACGCCTCTTCACCGAGCTGCTCGAGCTCATCGAGAAAGGCGAGACGCTGACCACCGATGCGGTGCGGCGCACCGTCGGCATGCTCGAGCAGGGCACGGCCGAGCGGCCCGCCGAGGTCCTCACCCTCAACATCCTGTCCCGGCGCGGCCGCACCATCCGGCCCAAGACGCTGGGGCAGAAGCGCTACGTCGACGCGATCGACGGGCACACGATCGTCTTCGGCATCGGCCCGGCGGGCACCGGTAAGACCTACCTGGCGATGGCCAAGGCCGTGCAGGCGTTGCAGGCCAAGCAGGTCAACCGCATCATCCTGACCCGGCCGGCGGTCGAGGCGGGGGAGCGGCTGGGCTTCCTGCCCGGCACGCTGTACGAGAAGATCGACCCCTACCTGCGGCCGCTCTACGACGCGCTGCACGACATGCTCGACCCGGAGTCGATCCCGCGCCTCATGCAGGCCGGCACGATCGAGGTGGCCCCGCTGGCCTACATGCGCGGCCGCACGCTCAACGACGCGTTCATCATCCTCGACGAGGCGCAGAACACCACGCCCGAGCAGATGAAGATGTTCCTGACCCGCCTGGGCTTCGGCTCCCGGATCGTGGTCACCGGCGACGTCACGCAGGTCGACCTGCCCGGCGGCACGACCAGCGGGCTCAAGGTGGTGCGCGACATCCTGGAAGGCGTCGAAGACGTGCACTTCGCGCAGCTCTCCAGCTCCGACGTGGTGCGCCACCGGCTGGTGAGCGACATCGTCGACGCGTACGCGCGGTGGGATGCCGAGCGGGAGTCCCAAGCCGGCCAGGGCGTGCACGCCGTGCCGGGCCGCACGGCGCGCGCCGGCCGGCGCCGCTAAGCTGCGCGTAACGAAATCCAGCAGGGGAAACAGTTGTCCATCGAGATCGCCAACGAGTCCGGTGTCGTCGTCGACACCGACGCGGTGCTCGCCGTCGCCCGGCACACCCTCGACGAGATGGGGGTCAACCCCCTCGCCGAGCTGTCCGTGCTGCTGGTCGACATCGACTACATGACCGAGCTGAACCATCGGTGGATGGGCAGCGACGGTCCCACCGACGTCCTCGCGTTCCCGATGGACGAGGGCAGCGTCGACCACGGTCCCGGCGAAGCCGGCGCCGGCGAGCCGGCCCTGCTCGGCGACATCGTGCTGTGCCCGGAGGTGGCGGCGAAACAGGCCGCCACGGCCGGGCACGCGGCCGCCGACGAGCTGCACCTGCTGACCGTGCACGGGGCGCTGCACCTGCTTGGCTACGACCACGCCGAGCCGGAAGAGGAGCGGGAGATGTTCGCGCTACAGGCGCGGCTGCTGTCGAGCTGGCGGGCCAGCCGGGCGCGGTGATGTCCAGCGCCGCCGCCGGGGCGTCGGCCGGCTTACCAGACCTGCAACTGCTGCTGTCGGCCGCCGGGCTCGTCGTGCTCGCCGGCCTCTTCGCGATGACCGACGCCGCGATCGCCGCCGTCTCGCCGGCGCGCGCCGCCGAGCTCGCCCGCGAGGGGGTACGCGGGGCCGGTGCCCTGCAGATCGTCGCGTCCGACGTGGTCCGGCACCTCAACCTGCTGCTCCTGCTGCGGCTGCTCTGCGAGTTGACCGCCACCACGCTGGTCGCGCTCGTCGCCGTCGACACGTTCGACGCCGGCTGGACCGCCGCGCTGGTCACCGCGGGGGCGATGACCGTGATCAGCTTCGTCGTCGTGGGCGTCGGCCCGCGCACCATCGGCCGCCAGCACGCGTACGCCGTGGGCCGCGCCACCGCGCCGATGGTGCGCTGGCTGGGGCGCGCGCTCGGCCCGCTCGCGTCGTTGCTGATCCTCATCGGCAACGCGGTCACGCCCGGGCGCGGCTTCCGGGAGGGCCCGTTCGCCACCCAGGTGGAGCTGCGCGAGCTGGTCGACCTGGCCGAGCAGCGCGGGGTGGTCGAGCACGGCGAGCGGCAGATGATCCACTCGGTCTTCTCGCTCGGCGACACCATCGCCCGTGAGGTGATGGTGCCGCGCACCGAGATGGTGTGGATCGAGGAGCACAAGACGCTGCGCCAGGCGCTCGTACTGTTCCTGCGCTCCGGCTTCTCCCGGATACCCGTGATCGGCGAGAGCGTCGACGACGTGCTCGGGATCCTGTATCTGAAGGATGTCGTCCGCCGCACGCAGGGCGACGACGCGGACGTGGCGGACGTGCCGGTGGCCGAGCTGATGCGCGAGGCCACGTTCGTCCCGGAGTCCAAGCCGGTCGACGACCTGCTCTCCGAGATGCAGGCGGCGCGCACCCACCTGGTCATCGTGGTCGACGAGTACGGCGGCACCGGCGGCCTGGTCACCATCGAAGACATCCTCGAGGAGATCGTCGGCGAGATCACCGACGAATACGACGTGGAGCGCCCGCCGGTCGAACGGCTCGACGACGGCGCGGTCCGGGTGACCGCCCGGCTGCCCATCGAGGACCTCGGCGAGTTGTTCGACGTGGAGCTGCCGGACGGCGACGTGGAGACGGTCGGCGGCCTGCTCGCCCAGGCGCTGGGCCGGGTGCCGATCCCGGGCGCCGCGGCCACCGTCAACGGGCTGCGGCTGGTCGCCGAGGGCACCGCGGGCCGGCGTAACCGCATCGACTCGCTGCTGGTACGCAGAGAGCCCGACGCGCCCATCCCCGACGAGGCACCCGAACACGAGAGGCAACCCGCCGATGCCTGAACCATCCCCCGCCGTAACGCCGCTGGACGCGGAAGACAGCAAGCTGGTCACGCTCGCGCGCGGCGCGCGGTCCCGGGTCGGCGCCGTCGAGGGCGCCGCGGTCCGCGACCAGGACGGGCGGACGTACGCGGCAGCGAGCGTCGCCCTGCCGTCGCTGACGCTGACCGCCCTGCAACTCGCGGTGGCGTCCGCCGTGGCCGCCGGTGCCACCCGGCTGGAGGCGGCCGCCGTGGTGACCGAAGCGTCCACCCTGGACGGCGCCGGCCACGCCGCGGTCCGCGACCTGGCCGCCGAAGCCCCGATCCACGTGGTAGCCCCCAGCGGCACCCTCCTGGGCACGGTGACCGCATGACCCCAACCACCATGATCAAGGCGTCCTTCAAGTCGTTAGAACTACTTGAAGGACGCCTTGATCATGGGAAGGTGGCGCGGTGAAAGCCGGATTCGCGTGTTTTGTGGGGCGTCCCAACGCCGGCAAGTCGACCCTCACCAACGCGATCGTCGGGCAGAAGATCGCGATCACCTCCAGCAAGCCGCAGACCACCCGGCACGTGATCCGCGGCGTGCTGCACCGCCCCGACTCGCAGCTGGTGCTCGTCGACACCCCGGGCCTGCACCGCCCCCGCACGCTGCTCGGCGAGCGCCTCAACGACCTGGTCCGCCAGACCTGGAGTGAGACCGACGTGATCGGCCTGTGCGTGCCCGCCGACGAGGACATCGGCCGGGGCGACCGGTTCATCACCGGCGAGCTGGGCGCGCTCAAGGCCACCGTGCTGGCCGTGGTGACCAAGGCCGACCTGGTCGACAGGAAGCGGCTGGCGGAGCAGCTCGTCGCGATCAGCGAGCTCGGCGAGTTCGCCGAGGTGGTGCCGGTCAGCGCGGTGTCCGGGTACCAGCTCGACACCCTGATCGACGTGATGACCACATACCTGCCGGAGTCACCCCGGCTGTACCCGGACGACATGTTCACCGACGAGCCCGAGCAGGTGCTGGTCGCCGAGCTGGTCCGGGAGGCGGCCCTGGAAGGGGTGCGGGACGAGCTGCCACACTCCATCGCCGTCGTGGTCGAGGAGATGATCCGCGACGGCGGGCTCACCAAGATCTACGCGGACCTGTACGTCGAGCGGTCCAGCCAGAAGGCGATCGTGATCGGGGCCCGGGGCGCGCGGCTCAAGGACGTCGGCACCCGCGCCCGCCGCGAGATCGAGGCGCTGCTCGACAGCAAGGTCTACCTCGACCTGCACGTGCGGGTGGCCAAGGACTGGCAGCGCGACCCGAAGCAACTCCGCAAACTAGGCTTCTAACCTCCCCATGATCAAGGCGTCCTTCACGTCGTTCTAACGACATGAAGGACGCCTTGATCATGGGGAGGGCTACGCTTCTGGCGTGGCTGAGCGCCTGCTGGTTACCGGCTCCGCCGGTCGAGTGGGCCGGCTGCTGCGGCCCCGGCTGGCCCGCGCCGGCCGCGAACTACGCCTGCTCGACGTGGTGGCGCAGGCGGAGGCGGCGGCCGGCTCCGGCGAGACGCTGATCGAGGCCGACGTCACCGACCTGGCCGCGATGACGTCCGCCGCCGAGGGCACCGACGCGGTGCTGCACCTCGCCGCGTACCCGGGCGAGCAGATCTGGTCCGAGCTGCAGCGACTCAATGTGGACGGCACGCGTAACGTGCTGGAGGCCGCCCGGGCCGCGGGCGTCTCCCGGGTGATCCTGTTCTCCACCATCCACGCGGCCGGCTACCACCGGCGGGGCGACGGATTCCTGCCCGCGACCGTCCCGGCGCGGCCGGACACCTACTACGGCTGGAGCAAGGCGGCGGTGGAGGCGCTCGGCAGCCTGTACGCGGACCGGTTCGGCATGGCCGTCTTCGTGCCGCGCCTCGGCGCCTGCTTCCCGGAGCCGCTCAACGCAGACCTGCTGGACTGCTGGATCTCACCGGACGACTGCGCCCGCCTGGTCGAGGCGTGCCTCGCCACCGACGCCGGCGGGTTCCACCTGCTGTGGGGGATCAGCCGCAACACCCGCCGCTGGTGGTCGCTGGCCGAGGGTGAGGCGATCGGATACCACCCGCGGGACGACTCCGAGGCGTACGCGGACCGCCTCGGCCCCGTGACTCCCGCCGACGCCGGCGTAGTGGGCGGCTTCTTCCGCCACCTCCCGCTGGGCGAACCCTCATGATCAAGGCGTCCTTGTAGTCGTTAGAACGACGTGAAGGACGCCTTGATCATGAGGACAGGGACGGGGCGACCGGGTTGGGGAGGGCCCCGCCGAAGCGGCGGTCGCGCTGGGCGTAGAGCTCGCAGGCATACCACAGGTGGCGGCGGTCGAAGTCCGGCCACAGCGTGTCGAGGAAGACCAGCTCCGCGTACGCGCTCTGCCAGAGCAGGAAGTTCGACGTACGCTGCTCACCCGACGGCCGGAGGAAGAGATCCACCGGCGGCACCTCGGGGTGATAGAGGTACCTCGCGATCATCTTCTCGTTGACCTTGTCCGGCTTGACCTTGCCGGCCGCCACGTCGCGGGCGATCGCGGCCGCCGCGTCGGCGATCTCCGCCTGGCCGCCGTAGTTGACGCAGAACTGCAGCGTCAGCACGGAGTTGTGGCGGGACATCTCCTCGGCCGTCACCAGCTCGCTGATCACGCTCTTCCAGAGCCGTCCGGGCCGGCCCGACCACACCACCCGCACCCCGAGGTCGACGAGCTGGTCGCGGCGCCGCCGGATGACCTCCCGGTTGAAGCCCATCAGGAAGCGGACCTCGTCGGGCGAGCGCCGCCAGTTCTCCGTCGAGAACGCGTACGCCGACAGGTACGGGATGCCGAGCTCGATGGCGCCCTCGATCGTGTCGAAGAGCGAGTATTCACCCTGCTCGTGCCCCTTCGTCCGGGGCAGGCCGCGCTCCTTGGCCCAGCGGCCGTTGCCATCCATGACCAGCGCGACGTGCTTGGGCAGGCTCTCGCGCGGCAGCGCCGGCGGTCGCGCGCCGGACGGATGTGGCGTGGGCGGCTGCACCCTCGTCGCTCTCAAGAACGGCCCCTAACCCCGGTCGACCAGCGGCAGCGAGCGTAACCCACGCTCGAGATGCCACTGCAAATGCGCCGCGACCAGGCCGCTGCACTCGCGCCGGTGCCCGGCCTCCGCCCGGTCGGCCACCTCCCAGTCGCCCGACGCGAGGGCCCACATCAGATCGATGGTCGCCGGCGTCGGGTGCGCCGCCCCCGGCGGCCGGCAGTCCGGACAGACCAAACCCCCCGCGGGTACCGAGAACGCGCCGTGCCGTCCGGTGGTGCCGCAGACCGCGCACGCCGTCAGGGCCGGCGCCCAGCCGGCGAGGCTCATGCCGCGCAGCAGGTAGGCGTCGAGGACCAGCGTGCTGGCGTGCGTGCCCTCGGCGAGCGCCTTCAACGCGCCCAGCGTCAGCAGGAACAGCCGCAGCGACGGCTCGCTCTCCACCGGGGTGAGCCGCTCGGCGGTCTCGGCGATCGCGCTCGCCGCCGTGTACCGCGGATAGTCGTCGAGGAACCGCTTGGCGTAGAGCTGGATGCCCTCCACCTGCCGGACGGTGTGCAGCGAGGAGCCCTCGGCGAGTTGCAGGTCGATGTGGCCGAACGGCTCCAGCCGGCCGCCGAAGCGGGACGTGGTGCGCCGGACGCCCCGCGCGACCGCGCGGATCCGGCCGTGCCGCCGGGTCAGCAGCGTGATGATCCGGTCCGACTCGCCCAGTTTCTGCACGCGCAGCACCACCGCGTCGTCGCGGTAGAGCGGTTTGCTGAACCCGGGCACCCGCCCATTCTCCCCCGACCGCGCTCTCCCTCCATGATCAGGGCGTCCTTCACGTAGCTATAACGACTTGAAGGACGCCTCGATCATGAAGGGCGGCGGACGTCGCGAGTCTCCTCCGGCGGGGCGGCGTGTGAGAAGAGCACCGGCGCGACCGGCCGGGGCGCGGTGATCTGCGCGGTCGGCACCGTCGCGGGCAGCGCCGGCGGGGCGGCCGGTAGGTGCTCGCCGGTCAGCACCAGCAGCTCATACGCCCGTTCGACGGTCGTCCGGCCGGTCGTGATGGCGAGCCGGAGCGCGACCGGCCCGCTGTTGGCGAAGGCGGCGATCGGCAGATCGAGCACCCGTGGGTCGACGCCACGCTCCTTGAGGTAAGCGGCCTCGGCCGGAGCGAGCTCCTGCCAGGGCCGGAGGGTCTCCGCCGTGAAGCCGTGCGCGCTCCACTCCTCCGCCTGCGCGGTGACCCGCTGGGCGACGTGGCCGGGCACCACATCGCGCCCACCGAGGTCGTCGCTCAGCAGGGCGCGCGCGAGGGGCGAAAGTTCCTCGACCGGTACCCATTTCTTGGTGCGACCCGTCGTGGTCCGCGGTGTGCGCAGGTCACGAGAGGTGTCGGGATCGGGTTGGACCGGCATGAACCCATCAAAACATGATCCACGCTCGTTGTTTCAGACAGGGTGTTCCGTGCTCTTGCCGATCTTGCACTTGTCAGGCCCCGAATCGGGCATCCGGGCATGACAAGTGCAAGATCGACGGGGAAGATGGGTGGGGTGAATCGACGTACGTTGATTAAGATGGTGGGTGTGGCGCCGATCGCGGGCGTCACCGTGCCCGCCGATCGCACGCCACCGGTGACCATTCGGGTGGCCACGCCGTTTGCGGCGGGGCATATCTTGGCGGATACGGCGTTCAAGTTCAAAGAGCTGCTTGAAGCTGATACGCGTGGTCGGGTGCTTGTCGATGTGGCGACGTCGGTGCTCAACGAGCAGACGATCAACCCGGCGATGGCGCCCTGTGACCCGGCCGAGCGGGTGGCCGACATCGTGCTGACCGGCGGCCAGCCGATCCAGGACTACGCGCCGGCATACTTTTTCTTCAACGGTCCCTACGTGATCGAGGACTACGCGCACTTCGCGCGGGTGTGGCGCAGCCATCTCGGCGCCGAGGCCCGCGCCTTGGTCGAGGAGCGCGGCAACCTGGTCTCGCTGGGCACGGTCTATCGCGGATTTCGCCAGTTCACGGCGAACAAGCCGATCAACGGGCCGGCCGACCTCGCAGGGATCAAGCTGCGCCTGCCGCCGGTGCCGGACTGGCGGGCCGTCTGGTCCGCGCTCGGCGCGCAGCCCGTGGAGGTGCCGCTGACCGGGATTTATGAGGCGCTGCGTACCGGGGTGGCGGAGGCGTCCGAGGGGGACCTGACGCAGATTTCGTCGCTGCGGCTCTTCGAGGTGCAGTCGCACCTGGCGCTCACCAGCCACCTGGTCGGGTTCGGGCTGGTCGTGGCGAACTCCTGCTTCCTGCGTGACGTGCCCTGGCCGCGCAAGGTGCGGCGGGCGATGGGCGCGGCCACCGCCTGGGGCTCCCAGTTCATGGCGGACCGGGAAGCGACCTTGCGAGCCGAGTTGGCGCAGGCGGGCATGACCGTGGTGACCCCGGACGCGGCCGCGATCGAGGCCGCCGCCCGGCCGGCGATCGACCAGCTCTTCGCCACCACCTGGAACGTCACCACCTGGGACGAGATCCTGTCCCTCTAACCCCATGATCAAGGCGTCCTTCACGTCGTTCTAACTACTGAAGGACGCCTTGATCATGGGGCGAGGAGGCGGACTACCGCGTCGACGTCGCGCAAATCGGTCAGGACCGCGTGGGCGCCGGCCGCCGCCAGCTCCGCGGCCGGTGTGCCGCCGGTCGCCACCCCGATCGCGGTGACCCCGTTGGCGAGCGCGCCCACCACGTCGTGCACGGTGTCGCCGACCACCACGGCCTCCGAAGGGTCGAACGGGCCGTGCTTGGCCGCGGCCCGTTCCAGGCAGCGGCGCACGAGCGTGGCCCGCACCGTGTCGTCGGTGCCGTAGCCGCCGATCTCCAGGTCGACGAGCCCCACCAGGCCGAACTCGGCGAGCTTCGCCTCCGCCACCAGTGGGATGTTGCCGGTGACGAGGGTCTGCACGACGTGCGGGCGGCCGTCGAGAGCGGCCAGCACCTCCGGCACCCCGGGCAGCACGTGACCGCGATCACGCAACAGGTGCCGCCGGGCCGCGAACTCGGCGGCGAAGAGCGTGAAGAAGTCTTCCAGGTGCGGCTCGCAGTCGGCGATGCCGTGCAGCGCGAACGTCTCGACCGCGATGTCGCGATCGGTGCGCCCGGCCGCCACCGCCATCTGCTTCCAGGTCAGCCCGGTGACCGCCGTGAAGGCAGCCTCGTAGGCGAGCTGCGCGACGCCGCCCGCGTACAGGAGGGTCCGGTCGATGTCCCACATCACGAGGCGTCGCACGTACCCCATGGTGCCAGGTTTGATCCACCCGGCCGCGGGTAGCGCGGCCTCATGAGCCGACCGCGGATCGTCATCATCGGTGCCGGCTTCGCCGGCTTCCAGACCGCGCGGACGCTGTCCCGGCTGGCGCGCGGCGCCGCCGAGATCGTCCTGCTGAACCCGACCGACTATTTCCTGTACCTGCCGCTGCTGCCCGAGGTGGCGGCCGGCATCCTCGAGCCGCGCCGGGTGTCGGTGTCGCTGCCGGCGGCGCTGCCGCGGGTGCGGCTGGTGCTCGGCGAGGCCACCGGGGTCGACCTCGACGGCCGCCGGGTGGTCTACGCGGACGCCGAGGGCGTCGAGCGGCACCTCGGCTACCACCGGCTGGTCATCGCCGCTGGCAGCGTGAACAAGCTGCTGCCCATCCCCGGCGTCGCCGAGCACGCGCACGGCTTCCGGGGCGTGCCGGAGGCGATCTTCCTGCGCGACCACGTCACGCGGCAGATCGAGCTGGCGGACGCGACCGACGACCCGGCTGAGCGGGCCGCGCGGTGCACGTTCGTCGTGGTGGGGGCCGGCTACACGGGTACCGAGGTCGCCGCGCACGGCATCCTCTTCACCGACAACCTGGTGCGGCACCACGACCGGTTGCAGGATCAGCCGATACGGTGGCTGCTGCTCGACGTCGCCGATCGCGTGCTGCCGGAACTCGACCGGCGGCTGTCCACGACCGCCGACCGGGTGCTGCGCGAGCGCGGTGTCGACGTGCGGATGGGCATCTCGGTCAAGGAGGCCACGCACGAGGGCGTGCACCTCACCGGCGGCGGCTTCGTGCCGACCCGCACGCTGGTCTGGTGTGTCGGGGTGCGCCCGGACCCGCTGGTCGCCGACCTCGGCCTGCCCACGACGAAGGGCCGCCTGGTGGTGGACGAGTTCCTCAACGTGCCCGACCATCCCGAGGTGTTCGCGTGCGGCGACGCGGCGGCGGTGCCGGATCTGACCCGGCCCGGCGAGATCACCACGATGACCGCGCAGCACGCCACCCGACAGGGCAAGCTGGCCGCGCGCAACATCGCGGCGTCGTACGGGCAGGGGAAGCGTCGCGCCTACCGGCATTCGGATCTCGGCTTCGTCGTCGACCTGGGCGGCTGGCAGGCGGCGGCCAACCCGCTGGGGGTGCCGCTCCGCGGGGCGCTCGCGGCCGCGGTCACGTCCGGCTATCACCTGACGGCGATGCCCGGCAACCGCATCCGTACGGCGGTGGACTGGACGCTCGACGCCCTGCTGCCCCGGCAGACCGTCCAGTTCGGACTGCTGCCGGCCTCGGCCGTGCCCCTCGACACCGCCAGCCCCGAACTGGCCCGCCACCCCTCATGATCACGGCGTCCTTCACGTAGTTAGAACTACGTGAAGGACGCCTTGATCATGGGAGTTTTGCTCAGGCGGCGGGCGTGCCGTTGACGGCGGCAACCTGCTTGGGGAGCGTGAAGAGGTCGATCAGGAGGCCGATTCCCAGCCAGCCGAGGGTGAAGATGTAGCTGATCGCCCGGCCGGTCTTGCCCAGGTAGAACTGGTGCGCGCCGACGGCGCCGAGGAAGAACCAGAGCAGGTAGGCGGTGCCGACGCTCTTCTGCTGAGCCGTGGCGACGGTGCTGGACACAGCGATAAACCTCCCAGAGAGGGGAATTGGACGTCGGGCAACATACCCGGTCGTGTCCAGCTTCCGCTGCCCTGAGCAAGCACTGTGGACCGTCGTGTTAGGCATTGTTGCCAATTCGCGACCTATCTCCACGTTGTGTAGCCGGTCAGTGATCGGCGCAGCATGGCGTAGGGTCGGGCACCTCGAACGGCACCAGCCGCCCGCCCGCCGCCGGCATGACGACGAGGGTCAGCGTGCCGTCGATCCACTGTGGCCGGACGAAGTCGCGGGTGTCGAGCAACTCGTCCGGCGAGGCGTCGCGGCCACCGAGCACCACGACCCGCTCGATCGCGGTGTGCGCCAGTACATGCTCGACGGTCACGGTGCCGGTCAAGGTGGGCACGCCGCGGAAGCGGACCGCGCGGCCGGATCGGCGCGCCGCGTGCGCGTCGGCGGCCGCACCGGCCACCGCGTCCAGTTCGGACGGCATCGGTGGCAGCGCGACGTCGACGCCGTCCGGCGCCGCGAAAGTGATGACCACATGGGGGTACGGCGTGCGCGTCAGATGCGTGCACACCGCGATGCCGGCCGGCAGATCGAGTGTGCTGAGCCACTGCTCAGCCTCGCGATCGGTGCCGTGCCCGAGACTGACCCCGACGTATCTCATGGTGACCCCTCAAGATCAAGGCGTCCTTCAAGTCGTTAGAACTACTTGAAGGACGCCTTGATCACGGTTACTTGGGTAGGACGAAGGTGGGATTGGCGTAGAACCAGAGGTCGTTCCACGGGTCCGCGGCGCCCACGACGTCGAGCGCCGGGCCGTGCGGATCCACCGCCGCGCCCATCAGCCCGGTGGCGCTGCGCTTGCCGTCGGTGCCCCGCAGCCGCACGTAGAACGACCCGTCGACGTCGCCCAGCGCGTACCGGAACGAGACCCGCCCGGTGCCGGCGGCCACCTCGAACGACTTCACCACCTTGGCGGTTGGTGCGGTGAACGTGTCTCCGTCCGCCACCGGCCCGGTGACCGCGCCGGTGATGACATCCACCCGGGCCAGCGTGGGCACGAACTGGGCCCAGTTCGGGATGTCGGCGAGGTCGATGTGGATGGTCACGACGACCCGGGTGCCGCGCTTGACCCGCAGCACCCCGCCGAGCGGCGCACCGGCCGCCCGATCCTGGTCAGCCGCGTGCACCCGCACGTCCAGCGCCTTGATGAGCCGGCCGTGGTCGACCCACACCCGGCCGGCGCGCAGCCCCGCCATGACGGCGCGGTACCCGAAGGCGGTCGCGCCGACGTGCGTGCGGCTGTAGTAGCCGGGCCAGAAGTCACCGGCGGTGTTGAGCACCTGGCCGCCGTACACCGGGTCGTTGTACTTGCCGTTCGCCTCGAAGTTGCTGTCCGGCCCCCGGGTCGCGGTGTCCAGATAGGTGACGTGCGAGTCGGAGTTCGCGCTGATCCACCACGGCTTGCCCTCGGCGAGCAGGCTGTCCCACAGACCGCCCACAGTGGACGTCATCCAGTCGAAGCCGCCCCAGGTGCGGTAGCTCTCCAGCGGGTACCCGGGAAACGACGAGGCGCTGGGGCTGCTGTTGTAGAAGCCGCGGCCGCTGCCGGGGCCCTGCGGCGCCGGGATGCCGGCGGCCTGGTGCCCGGGCGCGCCCTCCATGCCCACCGCGATGGTCGGGTCGGCGTCGCGCCAGGCCCGGATCTCGTGCGGCGAGTCGACGCCGCGCCGCGCGGGGTGGTTCGCGAGGAACAGCGCGCCGTCCACCCGGCGCTGCCGCACCTGCTCGCCGAGGAACTGGATGCCCGCCACGGCGAGCGCCTCGTTCGCGGGCGTGGGCGCGCCGGCGTTGCGCACCGAACCGTCGTACCCGTTCTCGAATTCCTTGAGCACCGCCACCTCGTGCGGGCCGGGCGTGACGAACACCGTGCCGTGCTCCGCCGCCGGGATGTTCCACTCGAGGCCCTGGAACAGCAGCAGATCGCGCAGCTGGGCGCGGGCCGCGACGATGTCCGGGTTCACCTTCTCGACACCGATCTTGGCGTGCGTGACGCTGCCGTGGTCGGTGATCACCATCCAGTCCAGCCCGTACGCGCGGGCGTGCTGGGCCTGGTCGACCACCCGGTACATGGCGTCGCTGCTGTACTGGGTGTGGATGTGGTGGTCGCCGGCCAGCCACTGGTAGCCGCCCTGCACCGGCCGGCCGCTGGCGGTGGTCGCGACCGGGTCGTCACCCGGCGCCGCACTGGCCGCGCTCGCCGAGGTCACGACGCTCGCCGCGGCGCCGGCGCCGAGCAGCCCGGCACCCCGCAGGAAACCGCGCCGCGAGACGTCGGCGGGGGAGAGCTCACTATCCGGCACCGAGGCGTCCAGCACCTCGGGTACATGTTCGTGATCGTGGTGGTGATGATGATGGTGACCCATGGTCCCCAATCTCGCGGAGACCGTAAAACAGCAGGTGACCAGCGCGCGGCTCGGATGCGAACATGCGCCTCCGACCATACGTCCCACCATGATCAAGGCGTCCTTGAAGTAGCTGGAACGACGTGCAGGACGCCTTGATCATGAGAGGAGGGGGCGGAACGTGCCGGCCGCGATGGAGGTGCCGAGCGCCAGCGCCGCCAGCACCACCGCGCCCGCGATCAGCGCCGCGTCGGCCGCGCCGAAGCGCTGCACCCGGGCGTGCGTGCGCGGCACCCCGGAGTCGAACCCCCGGGCGTCCATCGCGGTGGCCAGCCGGGTGCCCCGCCGGATCGCGCCGACCAGCAGCGCGAACGCCGTCGATGCGAAGATCCGCAGCACCGCCACCGGGTTGCGCCCCGCGTCCACGCCGCGCGCCCGCCGGGCCAGCGTGAGCTGTTCCCACTCCTGGCGCAGCAGCGGCACCAACCGGAACGCGGCGAGCGCCCCGATCGCGAACCGGTGCGGCGCGCGGGCGTTCTGCACCAGCGCGTCGGCCAGGTCGGTGGGGTCGATCGACGCGAACACCAGCGCGCCGGGCAGCGCGATCGCCATCACCCGCAACGCCAGCCCGAGCGCGGTGGACAGCACGCCGGTGGTGACCACGACCGGGCCGAGCGCGACCAGCGTCGCGCCGGAGCGCTCGGCCGCGAACAGCACGATGGTGAGCACCACACCCAGTGCGCTCAGCAGCAGCGGCCAGGCCCGCCGGGCGAGGGCGCGGAACCGCACCCCGAAAAGGGGTACCAGCGCCAGCTCCATCGCGATCGCGATCGCCGGCGTCAGCGGGTCCAGTGTGGACACCAGCGCGAGCGTGAAGACCAGGGCCGCACCGATCTTCGCGACCGGGTTGCGCCGGGCGAGCACCCCGTTCACCGATCCACCGCCGTGCGGTCACTTCGCGGGCGCAGCGCCACCGTCCGGTCGGCGAGGGATGCGACGAAATCGGCGTCGTGGGTCACGGCCACGATGCCGTGGCCGGCATCGCGCAGCTCGGCGAGCAGCTCGACCAGCTCGATCCAGGTGCGCCGGTCCTGGCCGAACGTGGGCTCGTCCAGGACGAGCAGGCGAGGTGCCGCCGCGAGCGCCGTGGCGACGCTCAGCCGCCGCGCCTCGCCACCCGACAGGGTGTACGGATTGGCCTCCGCCAGCCGCGCCAGGCCCAGCCTCGCCAGCAATTGGTCCACAGTGGAAGGGGAAGCGGCCAGGGCCAACTCGTCGCGCACCCGGGCGGTGACGAACTGGTGCTCGGGATCCTGGAAGACCGAGCCGATCCGGTGGGCCAGCGCGGCCGCGCGCCAGCGGTGTGGGGGAGTGTCCACACCGGAATCCGCGAGCCGCGCGGTGGCCCGCACCACGCCCGCGGACGGTTTACGCAGGCCGCCGAGCAGCAGGGCCAACGTGGACTTCCCGGCGCCGTTGGGACCGAGCACGGTGAGCGCCTCGTGCTCCCGTACCGTCACGTCGACGGCGGCCAAGCGGTCACGGACCGCGACCTGTTCCGCGCACAGTAGCGCCGGTCCCGCCGCGCGAGCGCCGCGCCGGACCGGCAGCGGGTGACCCGGCACCCACACGCCCTCCGCGGCCAGCCGGTCGCCGTGCTCGGCGAACACCTTGTCGGCCGGGCCGTCGGCGCGCACGCCACCGCCGGGCTCCAGCACCACCACCCGGTCGACCAGCGGCAGCGCCTCGGCCACCCGGTGCTCGACCAGGATCAGCGTGCTGTCCGCGTCCAGTGCCCGGTCCAGCGCGCCGCGCACGAGGTCGGCGCCGGCCGGGTCGAGGTTCGCCGTCGGCTCGTCGAGCAGCAGCAGGTCGGGGCGCAGCGCGAGCGCGCCGGCGAGGGCGAGACGCTGCTGCTCACCGCCGGACAGCGCGGCGGTCGGCCGGTCCCGGCCATAGGAGAAGCCGACCCGGTGCAGCGCGGCGTCCACGCGCGGCCAGATCTCGTCCGGGGGTACGCCCAGGTTCTCCAGCCCGAACGCCACGTCGTCGCCGGACCGCGCCATGACCAGCTGCGTCTCCGGGTCCTGGAAGACGATGCCGGCGCGGCCGTCGACCCGTACCGTGCCGGCCTGCTCGCCGGAGTCGGCGGCCAGCAGGCCGGCGAGCGCCGCCAGCAGCGTGCTCTTGCCGGCGCCCGACGGGCCGAGCAGCAGCACCCGCTCGCCGCGCTCGACGCGCAGGTCGACGCCGCGCAGCGCCCACGCCTTCCGCCCGGCGTGCCGCCACCCGAACCCGTCGAGCGCGATCACCGCACGCCCCCATCCCCATGATCAAGGCGTCCTTCAGGTCGTTCTAACGACTTTAGGGACGCCTTGATCATGGTGTGGATGTCAGACGGGGGCGCGGTCGCGGCCGGCGGGGAAGCGGTCCAGCACGCCGGTCTGCGCCAGGGCGCGGGTCAGCGCCCACGCGCCGGCGCCGGCGATCACCGCCGAGCTGGCGACGACCAGCGCGCCGTACGCCCATTTCCAGCCCGTCGACGCGTCCGGGTAGTAGTTGACCAGATCCAGCAGGGTGGCCGCGGCGCCGGCCAGCGCGCCGCCGGCGAGGGCCGTCGGGAGCCGCCACTGCCGGTACCCCGTCGCGGCGAACGCGAACTCGCCGGCCGCGCCCTGGAACACCCCGTACAGCACGGTGACCAGGCCCCACGGCGAGCCGAGCAGGGTGGACACCAGGGCCGCCACCAACTCGGTGAAGATGCCGGCGCCCGGCTTGCGGATGACCAGCGGCCCGAGCACCGCCGGCACCAGCCAGACGCCGTAGATCAGGGCGCGGCCGGGCAGCGGGATGGCCGTGGCGGGCCCCTCCCAGAGCAGCCCCCACGCCCAGAAGATGACGCCGAACGCCACGCCGAGCACGGCCGCGATCACGATGTCGACGGTGCGCCATCGAGTGGGTGACATATGGATGGACCTCCCAGTCGCTCTTCTGCGAACCAGGAGAAGACGCACGCCGGCGGTCCCGGCGAACCTGAGATGTCGACTCCCTGCGCTGGCATTACCCAGATCAGGTTCGAGGGTCTGCGACCGCCGGATGGCGGGTCGCACTCTCAGCGCGGTGCGCTCCCCTGTCGGTTGTTTCGACCAACGTAACACGAGGTGGGTTACCCTGGGGCGGCCCGCCCTGCCCGCGAGAGGGAACCGTGACCGCTGTCGATCCCGTGACCGCGCCTCCCGAAGAGACCGAGGAGCCGCGCCGCCGGCTCCTCGGCGACCGCATCGGCTCGGTCGAGGTGCTGGCCGTCCTGCTGATCCTGCTGGTGCTCTTCCGCGAGCCGTTGGCGAACGCGATCTCCAACCCGCGCCTCGCGACCTGGACCACGGTCTTCGTCTCCGTGATGGTGCAGGCGGTGCCGTTCCTGGTCTTCGGCGTGGCCCTGTCGGCCGTCATCGCGGTCTACGTGCCGCGCTCGTTCTGGGCCAAGGCGCTGCCCAAGCGCCCGGCGCTGGCGGTGCCGGTGGCGGGTGCCGCCGGTGTGGTGCTGCCCGGGTGTGAGTGCGGCGCGGTGCCGATCGCCGGTTCGCTGATCCGGCGCGGCGTGACGCCGGCCGCCGCGCTGGCGTTCCTGCTGGCGGCCCCCGCGATCAACCCGATCGTGCTGACGGCCACCGCGGTCGCCTTCCCGAACAATCCCGAGATGGTCGTCGGCCGGGGCGTGGCCAGCCTGATCGTCGCGATGATCATGGGCTGGCTGTGGCTGCGGCTGGGCCGCGCCGACTGGATCCGGCTGCCGCACCGGCCCGACCTCGACGGGGTGTCGCGGGGCCAGGCGTTCTGGGCGGCGGTGCGGCACGACATCGTGCACGCCGGCGGGTTCCTCGTGGTGGGCGCGATGGCGGCGGCGACGATCAACGTGGTCGTGCCCGAGCGCTGGCTCCAGACCCTCGCCGACAACCAGGCGCTGTCGATCCTGGCGCTGGCCGTGCTCGCCGTACTCCTGTCGATCTGCTCGGAGGCCGACGCGTTCGTGGCCGCGTCGCTGTCCCAGTTCTCGCTGACCTCGCGCCTGGTCTTCCTGGTCGTCGGCCCGATGGTCGACCTCAAGCTGATCTCGATGCAGGCCGGCGTGTTCGGACGGCGGTTCGCGACCCGCTTCGCGCCGGCCACGTTCGTGATGTGCGTGCTGGTCGCGGTGACGGTAGGAGTGGTGATCCTGTGAACAAGCAGGCGCAGGCGGTGGTGATGCTGCTGTTCGGCGGCGCCATCGTGAAGGCCAGCGTGACCGACATGTACCTGCGATATGTCAAGGAAGGGCTGCGGCCGTTCCTGATCGCCGCGGGCCTGCTGCTGATCGCGGCCGCCCTCATGACGCTGTTCTACGAGCTGCGGCGGCCCACGGCTCATCAGCACGACCATGATCACGGTGACGGCAAGCCGCACCGGGAGCCGCGGGTCGGCTGGTTTCTGATCCTGCCGGTGCTCGGGCTGCTGCTGGTCGCCCCGCCCGCGCTCGGGTCGTTCGCCGCCGGCCAGGCCGGCACCGCCCTGTCCAGCCAGTCGATCTCCGACTACCCACCGCTGCCCGAGGGTGACCCGGCGACGATCACGGTGCTGGACTACGCCACCCGGGCGGTGTTCGACGAGGGCGTCTCGCTGGGCGAGCGCCGGGTGCAGCTGACCGGATTCATCACGCAGGGGCCGGACGGGCAGCCGATCCTCGCCCGGATCATCCTGTCCTGCTGCGCCGCCGACGGCCGCCCGATCAAGGTCGGCATGTCGGGCGACGCGCCGACCGGCCTGGCCGCCGACACCTGGGTCGAGGTCATCGGCAAGTACACCGACCGCACCGCCACCGACCCGGTCAACGAGGAGAGCATCCCGTTCCTCGAGGTCGAAACCTGGCGCCAGATCGATCCCCCAAAACAACCCTACGAGTAGCCCCTGATCCGCCCTCCTCGTTGATCGAGGAAGAGTCGTGGCTATCAAAGCACGATAAATCCGGACATCATAACCACGAATCCTCCTCGATCAACGAGGCCGAGGACGGCGAGGCCGACGGCGGCCGGCTAGGCGCCGCGGTGGATGCGGCCGGTGTAGCGGGCTTCCAGTGTGGTGTTGTGCTCGTCGCCGCCTGGGATGTTGGCCGACAGGTATACCGGGGGTCGCTCGCCCGCCTCGACCAGGCGCCGCACCACCTCGACCACGATCTGCTGCGCCAGCAGCGCCGCGGTGATCGAGGAGACCGCGCCCACCGCGCCGCCGCCCGGCAGTGGCAGCGTGGCGTCGCCGTAGGGGGCGCCGTTGTCGAGTACGACGTCCGCCAGATCGCTGAGCTTCTTGCCGGACGGGTGACGCGACTCGACCTGGCCGGAGTGCTCGCGGGAGGTGATCGCGATCAGGCCGTGCCCGTGCCCCTTCACCAGCGTCGCGAACTCCACCATCGCCCCGTTGACGCCGGAGTTGGACGCCAGCACGAACACGTCGGCCGGGTGCACGGGCGTCAGGTCGTACAGCCGGCGGGCCACCGTCAGGTCGCGCTCCAGAAAAGGGCCGAGCATGCCGGCCGGCTCGCCGCCGCGCAGCACGAGGTCGCGCAGCGCGATCCGGTTGGTGGGCACCAGTCCGCCGGCCCGCCCGGCGATTTCCATGGCGAGCGCCTCCGAGTGACCGGTGCCGAACGCGTGCACGATGCCGTCCGCGCGCAGCGCCGCCGTGATCAGGTCAGCCGCGCGCCGCACGGCGTCGCGCTGGCTGGCCGCCACCTTCTCCAGGGTGTCGCTCACGACCTTCAGGTATCCGTCGGCGCTCAGCGTCATGAGGTCGACCCTAGCTCCATGATCAGGGCGTCCCTCGCGACGAGCGGGACGCCCTGATCATTCGTCGTCTTCCGCCCAGTTGCGGCGCAGAAACGGCAGCACGGCCCAGAACGTGAGGAACCATAGGGCGGTGAGGCCGCTCAGCACGAGCGCGAGCGGGCGGCTCAGCAGGAAGTCGGTGATGAGCAGGACCGACGCGACCATCGCCACGAGCGTGAACGCGAGTCCGCCGGTGGCCATGCGGTGTGCGTGCCGCACCAGTTCGGGCTTGCGTCCCAGCCGGAACAGCGCCCGGTGGAACGCCACCGGCGAGATGATGAGCGCGGCCGAGAAGGACGCCGCGAGCAGCGCCACGATGTATACGTCGCGCTGGAACGCCGTCGCCTTGGGAAATTCGGCGCTGAACGGCAGGATCAACAGGAACGCGAAGAGGATCTGCACGCCGGTCTGCGCCACCCGTAACTCCTGCAGCAGATCGGCGAAATTACGGTCCCAGCGCTGTTTCTCCGTCTCCTCAACCACGGTGCGCCTAGTGCCCCATCATGATCAAGATCAAACGAGCACTCTCATGATCAAGGCGTCCCTCAAGTAGCTCTAACAACTTGAGGGACGCCTTGATCATGAGAGTGGGGCTGTCGGGTACGCGTCACAACCGGGCCGGCCGTCCAGGCGTGTTGCTCCCAGCGGCCGGAACAGCCGGCCCTGACAACGGGGAGACACCCACATGCGTACCTCTTGGCTCGGCGGTGCCCTGCTGACCGTGGCGACCGGCGCGGCGCTGACCGCGTGCGGCGCCGCGAGTACCCCGCCCGCGGCCGGCGGTGGAGGCGGCGGGGCCGCGGCGGCGCCGGTCGTGTCCGCCACGACGGCGCCGGCGGCGACCGAGGCGCCGCCGGCCGCGGCGCCGAAGGCTCCCGCCACGCCCACCAGGCCGAAGAAGCCCGCCAAGCCCACCACTCCGCGCCAGCCGGCCGGGTACGACCCGGCCCGGGACATCACCGACCTCGCCGCCGCGACCACGGGGCTGACGCTCGACAAGCCCGTGCAGGGGATACGCCACGGCGACCTCGTCGTGACGATCACCAACAACGGCCCGCACCCGGTGTGGGGCCTCACCTTCGCCGTCGAATTGCCCGAGAGCATGACCGCGGACGGTGGCGACTGGGCCGGCTGCACGCCGTTGAAGTCCACCGAGGCGGGGTACCCGGCTGGCAGCGAGTGTCAGAAGGGCTACCTGGCGGCGGGCGCCTCGAAGACGTACCGGCTGGGGGTGCGGTCGCCGGCCAGCCAGGACGGCGCGGACAGCACGATCTCCCGCTGGCTGGTCGACGTCTGGTCCGGTGGCAGGAACGGCGCGATCTACAACGACGCCGCGCCGGACGACAACCGCCGCTTCTTCCAGGTCACCCGCCGCTGACCCACCCATCCATGATCAAGGCGTCCCT
>JBBEWH010000136.1:0-46789 GCA_037414955.1 Actinomycetes bacterium KLBMP 9797 | reverse complement strand
GACGCCTTGATCATGTGAGAAGAGGGCTACCACCGGGTACTACTCGCGGGTAGCGTGAGGGCACGAGGCGTTAAAGGGGGTTACCCGGTGACAGCCGACGTTTCTGGTATGTCCAACGTTTCCGAGAAGCAGGCTCGCCAGGTCGCCGAGGCGGCCCGCGAGACCGACTGGCGCAAGCCCAGCTTCGGCAAGGAGCTGTTTCTCGGCCGGTTCCGGCTCGACCTGATCGACCCGTGGCCGCAGCCCGATCCCGCACGGCGCGCCGAGG
Source organism: Actinomycetes bacterium KLBMP 9797 (assembly GCA_037414955.1). Lineage (GTDB taxonomy): Bacteria > Actinomycetota > Actinomycetes > Mycobacteriales > Micromonosporaceae > Phytohabitans. Next base: position 46,521 of record JBBEWH010000136.1, on the reverse strand, counting down.
CCGAGGAGTACCTCGCCAAGCTCGAGGCCTACCTGCGGTCCGACGTGGATGGGCCGGCCATCGAGCGCGAGGCGAGCATCCCCGACGAGGTCTTCCAGGGCCTCGCGCGGCTCGGCGCCTTCGGCATGAAGATCGATCGGGAGTACGGCGGCCTCGGGCTGACGCATCTGTACTACTGCAAGGCGTTGACGCTCGCCGGCTCGGTGAGTCCGTCGATCGGCGCTCTGCTCTCGGCCCACCAGTCCATCGGTGTGCCACAGCCGCTCAAGCTCTTCGGCACCGCGGACCAGAAGAAGAAGTTCCTGCCCCGGCTCGCGGCCGGCGAGGTGTCCGCGTTCCTGCTGACCGAGCCGGACGTCGGCTCCGATCCGGCGCGCCTGTCCACCACCGCCGAGCCGGTCGAGGGCGGCTACCGGCTCAACGGACTGAAGTTGTGGGCCACCAACGGCACGGTCGCGACGCTACTGGTCGTGATGGCGCGGGTGCCGGACAAGGGGATCACCGCGTTCGTGGTCGAGGGCGACTCGCCGGGCATCACGGTGGAGCGGCGCAACCGGTTCCTCGGCCTGCGCGGGCTGGAGAACAGCCTCACCCGCTTCCACGACGTGTTCGTCCCCGAGGAGAACGTCATCGGCGGCCTCGGCAAGGGCCTGAAGATCGCGCTGACCACGCTGAACACCGGGCGGCTGTCGCTGCCGGCGATGTGCGTGGGCGCCGGCAAGTGGTCGCTCCACGTGGCCCGCGGCTGGGCGGCCGAGCGGGTGCAGTGGGGGCGCCCGGTCGGGCGGCACGAAGAGGTGGCCAAGAAGCTCTCGTTCATCGCCGCCACGACGTACGCGATGGAGTCGATGCTCGACCTCTCCTGCATGATCGCCGACGACGACCGCAACGACATCCGCATCGAGGCGGCGCTGGTCAAGCTGTACGCGAGCGAGATGGCCTGGCGGGTCGCCGACGAGCTGGTCCAGGTGCGCGGCGGCCGGGGGTACGAGACGGCGGACTCGCTCGCGGCGCGCGGTGAGCGCCCGGCGGAGGTCGAGCAGCTCGTGCGCGACCTGCGCATCAACCGGATCTTCGAGGGCTCGACCGAGATCATGCACCTGCTGATCGCGCGGGAGGCGGTCGACGCCCACCTCCAGGTGGCGGGCGACATCATCGACCCGGACGCCGACCTGCGGCGCAAGGCCCGCGCGGGGGCCCGGGCGGGCGCGTTCTACGCGCGGTGGCTGCCGACCCTCACCGTCGGTCGGGGACAGGTGCCCACGGCGTACGCCGAGTTCGGCGCGCTCGGCACCCATCTGCGCTACGTGGAGCGGACGTCTCGCAAGCTGGCTCGGTCGACGTTCTACGCGATGTCGCGCTGGCAGGGAAAGCTGGAGCGCAAGCAGGGCTTCCTCGGGCGGATCGTGGACATCGGCGCGGAGCTGTTCGCGATGTCGGCGGTCTGTGTCCGGGCCCATGCCGAACGCGAGCAGCGGCCCGAGGGCCTGGAGCTGGCCGACCTGTTCTGCCGCCAGGCGCGGCTGCGGGCGGAGGCGCTGTTCAGGGCGCTGTGGGACAACACCGACACGCTGGACGCGACCGCGGCGAAGCGGGTGCTCGACGGCCGGTACGGCTGGGTGGAAGAGGGCATCGTCACGCCGCCGGACGACCTGCCGTGGGTCGCTACCTGGCAGCCGGGCCCGTCGACCGTCGAAGACGTCCGCCGCCGCGTCCCCCGCGACTAACTCACCGGATTCGAGGGGCCTCCGCACGACGTGCGGAGGCCCCTCGATCGTGCGTGGGGTGGTGACGCGAGAAAGTGACAGCTACTCTCAGATGAGAGCTACTTCCATCTGATAGGAGGCGTCATGAGCAACGCGCGTCGCTGGTGGGCCGTGGGTGCGATGGTGCTGGCCGTGCTGACCGTCGGCTTCGACGTGACGATCCTGAACGTGGCGCTGCCCACGCTGGGCGCCGAGATCCAGGCCACCACCAGCGAACTCCAGTGGATCATCGACGCGTACGTGGTGGTGTTCGCCGGGCTGCTGCTGCCCGCCGGTGCGCTCGCCGACCGGTACGGCCGTCGGGTGTTCATCCTCGCCGGCCTCGCCCTCTTCGGCGCGGCTTCGGCGCTGGCCAGCTTCGCCACCGACCCGGCGCAGTTGATCGCCGCCCGGGCGATCATGGGCGTCGGCGGCGCGATCCTCGTGCCGGTCACGCTGGCCACGCTGCCCGCGCTGTTCCCCGGCGCGGCCGAGCGCCGGAAGGCGATCGCCGCGCTCACCGCGGCCGCTGGCGCGGGCGTCCCCCTCGGCCCGCTGGTCGGCGGATACCTGCTGGACCACTTCTGGTGGGGCTCGGTGTTCCTGGTCAACGTGCCGGTCGTCGGGCTCGCGCTGATCGCGGTCGCACTGCTGATCCCGGAGTCGCGGGACCGGTCCACCGGTCGGATCGACCTGCTCGGCGCCGCGCTGTCCACGCTGGGGCTCGGCGCCCTGGTGTACGGCATCATCGAGGGCCCGTCGCGGGGGTGGGGCGACCCGGCCGTGGTGGTCGGGCTCGCCGCCGGCGCCGCGCTGCTGGCCGCCTTCGTCGGCTGGCAGACGTGGACCCGGCACCCGCTGGTCGATCTCAACCTGTTCCGCAGCCGCCGCTTCCTGCTCGGCTCGGTCGTCGCCACGCTCGCCGCCTTCGCGCTGTTCGGCCTGCTGTTCGTGCTGCCGCAGTACCTCCAGGTGGTGCGCGGCCACGACGCGTTCGGCACCGGGCTGCGGCTGGTGCCGATGATGGCCGGCCTCATCGTCGCCGCGAAGGTCGCCGAGCGGCCGGTCGGCGCGGTGGGCACCAAGACCCCGGTGGTCGCCGGGCTGCTGATCACCGCGGCCGGTCTCGGCTGGGGCGCCACCACCGGCGGCGGCACCGGGTACGGCGCGGTGGCCGGCTGGCTCACCGTCATCGGCTTCGGTGTGGGGCTCGCCATGACCGCCGCGATCGACGCGGTCATGGGTGCGCTGCCGCCGGCGCGGGCGGGCGCCGGCATCGGCCTCTCGCAGGCGCTGCGCCAGGTCGGCGGCGCGATCGGGGTGGCCGTGCTGGGCAGCGTGCTCGCCGAGGCGTACGCGAACCAGATGCCGGCCGGCGCACCCGAGGTGGCCCGGGCGTCCGTCGCGGGCGCGGCCGCCCTGGGCGATCCGGCGCTGCTCGCCGCCGCCCGCGCGGCGTACCTGGACGGGATGTCCGCGGTGCTGCTGGTGTGCGTCGGGGTCGCGGTGGCCGGCGCGGTGCTCGCCGCGGTATTCCTGCCCAACCAGCCGCCGGCCGACCCGGGCGAGGAAGAATCGGTCCATGAAGTCGCCCGGACTGCGTGAGCGGAAGAAACAGAAGACCCGCTGGTCGATCCAGGAGCACGCGTTGCGGCTGTTCCAGGAGCAGGGGTACGACCAGACCACCGTCGACCAGATCGCGGCGGCGGCCGAGGTCTCGCCGAGCACGTTCTTCCGGTACTTCAAGACGAAAGAGGACGTCGTGCTCCAGGACGAGTACGACCCGATCTTCGAGGAGTTGCTCGTCACCGCGCCGCAGGAGTTGGCGCCCGTGGCGACGGTGCGGTACGCGCTGCGCACGGCGCTCGCCAGCTTCGACGAGACCGAGGTGGCGAAGGTGATCCAGCGGACCAACCTCATGACGGGCGTGCCGGCGGTGCGCATGCGGCTGCTCGACAACCTGGTCGGCGCGCTCGACGTCCTCGCGGCGGCGGCCGCGTCGCGCACCGGCCGGCAGCCGGAGAGCACCTGGGCGCGAGCCTTCGCGGGCGCGTGTGTGGGCGCGATGCTGTCGGCGATGTTCGCCTGGTCCGCCAGCGACCGCAGCACCGACTTCATCGACGAACTGGACCAGGCCCTAGCCGAGCTAGAGTCCGGCTTCGCCTAACCCAGCTACAAGGAAGGGCCCCTTGTTATCGCTTTTTGCATATAAAGGGTCCCTTCCTAACCTCGCGTCCGTGCCCGGCGCTGGAGCGCCGGCGGGTTAGCGGGGCGGTGCTAGCGGGCGGCGCGTAAGCCGAGCGCGCTGAGTTCCAGGGCGGCGAGCGCCTCCACGGTGGACTCGTCGCCGCGCCGCCACGCCTGCACCACGTCCGGGTCGATGCGGTTGAGCTTGCGCAGCGGCTGGTTGGCCAGCGCGCGCAGGGCGAGCAGGTCTCGACCGGCCGACGCCGACCGCAGGGCCGCCGCGGCGCCGGCCCGCCGCATCCAGCGCAGCCGGAGTGGCAACCAAACGAAGAGCACCAGGCCGAGCGGGAAGATCAGCAGCCCGACCGCGATGGCCAGCGCCAGGTCGTTCACCACGTCCTGCTGCTGCTGGCCGACGCCGGAGAGGGACCGCGCCGCGCCAGCCGCCTTCTCGAACGGGCTGGTGAGGTCGTCGCCCACCACCGGCACCCGACCGATCTTGCCGCTGACGTCGGCGAGGTTGTCGGCGATGCCGTTGCCGGCGCCCTCTAGTTTCTGGCCCGGTACGGCGAGCTTCTCGACGAGGTCGTGCACCCACAGCGCGGCCCGGATCGACACGTACACCCAGGCGACGACGAGCAGGTCGGTGATGAGTTGGCGGATGGCGGTCGGCACGCGGTCGGCGTAAATCTTCACACCGTCCAGCGTGGACCACCCCGTCCAAGATCACACACCAGCCCCGCCCCGCCCCCTCTCCGCCCCCCTCTCCGCCCCGCCCCCGCCACTCTCCGCGTCGATCAAGGGCTCGGGCACGTGGTTTGATCTCTGATCCGGGTGCCTGAGCCCATGATCGGCGGACAAGCCCTTGATCGACGCTGCCGGCGAGTGGGACATGGCAGGGCGGAATGCTCAGCGGTGACGTAGACACCTTAAGAGCCCGCCATAAGGTGTCTACGTCACCGCTGAGCCGCGCGCACCACCCGTTGAGCCCGCGGACGAACCCGGACAAAGCTCGACGATCTTGTGCTGGCCGCGATGACTGCGCTGATCTTGCGCTTGTTGGTCGATCTTGAGCCCTCCTGCTCGATCGTGGACTCGTCGGAGGGGTTGGGGTCGTGACCTCAGTGGGAGTAGATCGACGGGATGCAACCACGACGAGGGCAAGATCGACGGGCGCGGAAGGCTCTTAACGACGCGGCATTGAGCGAGAACTACGTGAAGGACGCCTCGATCTTGGGTGGGTCGTACGCGTAGAGCCAGGCGGTTGCCCGCTCGTAGAACAGGGGCACGAACATCCGCATGGCGGCGGCCTGCAGTGTGCGCTTCACCGGGCCGGCCTTCTTGGTGCCCCGGTTGTCCTCCGCCATGCCGAGCAGCTTGACAACGCGTGGCCGGCGTTCGGCGTCGTACGCCGCCAGCGCCGCCGGAATGTCCGCGCCGCTGGCCCGCGACCGGGTCGGCGAGGAGGCTTGGGATCCGGTCGGCGACGGGGCTCGGGATCCGGTCGGCGACGGGGCCCGCGATCGGGTCAGCGACCGGGCCAGCACCAGCACGTCCTCGATGGCCATCGACGCGCCCTGTCCGGCGCCCACGGGATGGGCGGCGTCGCCGACCAGGACGATGCGATCGCCATGCCAGGTCGGCACCGGATCCACCGCGTGCATGATCACCGCTGGGTGCAGCTCGGTGGTGGCGGCGATCACCGCCGACGGCACGGCCTCCCGGCGGTACAGCGCCGCGGTCCGCCGCAGCCACTCCGCCTCGGTGACGCCGGCGCGGTCGGGCTCCGTGGGGTCGGCGATCTGCGCCGACCACCACACCTCACCGTCGCCAGCGGGTACGTGGATGAAGGCCCCGTTGCGCGCGAACGTCATGTTGAACACCCCCGGCTCGAGGTCGACACCGCGGGAGACGCCGGAGATCGTGTAGAGCCCCGCGTACTCCGGGCGGGGCGCCGCCGGGTCGAGTTGGCTCCGCACGGTCGACCAGATCCCGTCGGCCGCGACGAGCAGGTCAGCCCTGTCTTCACGTCCACTCTGGAACTCCGCGGTGCCGTCGGTGTCCACTCGGATCAGCCGCTCACCGGTGACCACCGTCGCGCCGGCCGCGGTCGCCGCCGCGCGGAGGGCTGCCACCAGCCGGCCGCGCGGGAGGGTGACGCTGTGCAGCGGGTCGTCGCCGCGCCGGCCGCGCGGCACGTCGCCGAGCAGCCGCCCGGATGCCGACCACATCCGCTGCCGGGGCACCTCGACGCCGGCGCGCTGGATCTCGCCGAGGCAGCCGAGTGCGTCCAGTCCGCGCAGTCCGTTGCTGGCCAGGCTGACGAACGACCCGACGTCGCCGGCCGGATCGGCGTACGCCTCGTAGACCGTCACGCCGGCGCCGGTCCTGCGGAGCGCGAGCGCCGCCGCGCTCCCGGCGACGCCGCCGCCGATCACGATAACTCGCATCTGAATCATCCTTCACTGAATATAAGTTCGGTGAAAGTGTGTTCGGTAGGATGCTGTCGTGGCAAGAGGGATTCGCAAGGTGCGGGCGGCCGAGACCCGGACGGCGCTGCTCGACGCCGCCAAGGCGCTGTTCAGTGAGCGTGGCTACCTCAACACCAAGATCACGGACATCACCGCTGCGGCGGGCCGGGCGACCGGCTCGTTCTACGAGCACTTCGCCAGCAAGGAGGAACTGCTCCAGGCCCTCCTGGCCGAGATGGCCGCGCGCGCCGACCAGGAGGTGGTCGGCCATCCGCCTGACCATGACCTGACCGACCGCGCCCAGCTGCGGGAGCACCTGCGGATCGCCTGGACCGTCTTCCGCGAGCACCGGCCGGCCATGGTCGCGCTGTTTCAGTCCATGGCCGCCGACGATCCCGGCTCCGGTCGGGCGTGGCGCGACCTGGTCACCGAGACGGAGATGTTCCGGCAGCATCTGGATTACCTGCGGGAGCGTGGCCATCCGCTGCCCGGCGACCCGCAGCTGCTGGCCGCGGCGATCGGCGCGATGCTGTCCATGCTCGGCTACGCGATGCTGACCGCACCCGGTCGGCCCGCCGACGACGACCGGGTCGTCGACACCCTCACCGACCTCGTGCTCTACGGACTGAACGGCCCATGATCAAGGCGTCCTTCAAGTCGCTATAACGACGTGAAGGACGCCTTGATCATGAAAGGCGGGATGCGCAGGTGGGGCAGGTGCCGAAGATCTCCAGGGTGTGGCTGACTTCGACGTACCCGTGCTTGGCTGCCACCTTGTCGGCCCAGGTCTCCACGGTCGGGCCCTCGACCTCGACGGTGCGCCCACAGGACCGGCAGACCAGGTGATGGTGGTGGCCCTCGCTGCACCGCCGGTAGAGGTGCTCGCCGCCGGGCGGCCGCATCACGTCGACCTCGCCGGAGTCGGCGAGGCCTTGCAACGTGCGGTACACGGTGGTCAGGCCGACCCGCTCGCCCCGGTCGCGCAGCATGGCGTGCAGTTCCTGCGCGCTGTGGAAGCCTTCCACCTCGCGGAGCAGGGCGCTCACCGCCGTGCGCTGGCGCGTGTTGCGGACCGCGCCGGTCCCTTCCTCGATCATCTGGCCTCCCGGGCGTGGCTGACCGCGTCGGCGACGATGTGCGCGATGTGCTCGTCGACCAGCGTGTAAGCGATCTCTCGACCGCGGCGTGAGCCACGCACCACCCCGGCGCCGCGCAGGACGCGGAGGTGCTGTGAGACGAGCGGCTGCGGGGCGCCGAGCTTGTCGACGAGCTCGTGCACGCAGCGCTCGCCCTCGGCCAACTCGGTGACGATCGCCACGCGGATGGGCGCGGAGAGGGCGCGCAGGAGTTCGCCCGCGCCTTCGTACGCCTCATAGCCGGTCGTCGTGGTCACCTCGCAACGGTAAACTACGCCGCGCGCTTCAATGCTCCAGGAGGACGTCCGGCGGTTCCACGTCAGCGGTACGGGCGACAGGCCGGACCCGGCCGCGGACCGCGCGCCAGACGCCCGCCCCGATCGCCAGCGCGACGAAGGCCGCGATGGCCAAGATCACGATGGTCGCGCCGACAGCGGTGTCGGCCTCGCCGGCGAGCCACACGCCCACCGCGGCGGCGACGACGCCGATCGCCATGGCCGCCGCCATCGTCGCGCGGAACCCACGGGTCACCTGCTGGGCGGCCGCCACCGGCACGACCATGAGCGCGCTGACCAGCAGCAACCCGACCGTGCGCATGGCGATCGTCACGGTCACCGCCGCGGCGACCGCGATCAGCACGTTGAGCGCGCGGACCGGCAGCCCGGACACCCGCGCGTACTCCTCGTCGTGGCAGATCGCGAACAGCGCCGGCCGCAGGATCAGCATGGCCGCGAGCACCACCACGCCCAGCGCCACGATCATCAGAAGATCCTCGCGCGACGTCGTGGTGAGCGAGCCGAACAGGTATGCCATCAGGTTGGCGTTGCTGCGGTTGTTGGACAGGCCGACCAGTACGACGCCGCCCGCGATGCCGCCGTAGAACAGCAGCGACAGGGCCAGGTCACCGGAGGTGCGCCCGCGCTCGCGGAGCAGCTCGATCGCGACCGCGCCGAGCGCGGCGACCAGCACGGCGGTGAGCACGGGGGAGCGGTCCAGCAGCAGCCCGACGCCGACGCCGGTGAGCGCCACGTGGCCGATGCCGTCGCCGATCAGCGACATGCGGCGCTGCACCAGGTAGATGCCGAGCGCCGGCGCGGTCAGCCCGATGACCAGCGCGCCGATCAGCGCGCGGATCATGAAGTCGTACTGGAACAGGCTCATGTCAGGCAGACCCCGGACGGTTCCTCGGGCGCGTGCGGGTGCACGTGGTCATGGTCGGGCGCGGCGTGATGGCCGGCCGGCACCGGTGCGGCGCCGTCGTGCGCAATCGTGCCATCGTGTACGACCACCGCGCGGCCGACCAGCGGCTGGAGCGGGCCCAGTTCGTGCGCGACGAGCAGCACGGTGCCGCCGGTGCGCACGAAGCCGCCCAGCGCCTCGGCGAACGCGGTCTGGCTGGCGGCGTCGACGCCGGCGGTCGGCTCGTCGAGTACCAGCAGGTCGGGCTCGCCGGCGAGGGCCCGGGCGATGAGCGTGCGCTGCTGCTGGCCGCCGGAGAGCGTCGCGACCGGCTCGCCGGCGCGGTCGGCCAGGCCGACCGCGGTGAGCGCGGCCGCCACCGCGGCCCGGTCGGCGGACGTCGGCGGGCGCAGCACGCCGCGCCGCGCCAAGCGCCCGGATCCGACCACCTCACCCACGGTCGCGGGTACGCCGCTGCCGGCGCCCATCCGCTGGGGCACGTAACCGACCCGGTGCCACTGCCGGAACCGCTTGAGGGGGGTGCCGAAGACGGTGATCGTCCCGGCGCGCAGCGGCACCAGCCCGAGGATGCCGCGCACCAGTGTGGACTTGCCGGAGCCGTTGGCGCCCAGGATCGCGACCACCTCACCGGCGTCCACGCGCAACGACACGTCACGCAGGACGGGGCGGTCGCTGTACGCGACCACCCCGTGTGCGACGTCTATGACGGCTTCAGCCACTCCGGTCACGAACACCCCAACGCGGTTCTTAACGTGGTGAGATTCTCCCGCATCACCGAAAAGTAGTCGCCAGTGCTCCCCGGCTGCAGCCCTTCGAGCGGATCCAGCACCGCGGTCTTGGCGCCGACCTCCTTCGCGATGGTCTCGGCGACCTTCGGGCTGACCAGCGTCTCGAAGAAGATCGTGGTGGCGCCGTGCTCCTTGGCCTCGGTGGCGACCGCGGCGAGCCGCTGCGGCGAGGGCTCGTCCTCGGGCGTGAGGCCGGTGATGCCCACCTGCTCCAGCTTGTACTTGTCGGCCAGGTACCCGAACGCGGTGTGGCTGGTGATGATCTCGCGCCGCTGGCACGTCTTGAGGCCTGCGGCGTACTCCTGGTCGAGCTTGTCGAGGTCGGACCGCAACGTGGCCGCGCGGGCCGTGTAGTCGGCGGCGTGGTCCGGGTCGGCCTGGCCGAGCCGCTCGGCGAACTTGTCGGCGATGCTCGCGAGGCGGGTGGGGTCGAGCCAGACGTGCGGGTCCTTGCCGCCGGTGGCCTCCTCGTGCTCCTCTTCCTTCGCGCTCGGGGTCGCTTCGCCCTCGTGGCCGTGGTCGTCGGCGGCCGCGTCCAGCAGCGTCACCGCGCTGGAGGCCTCGAACGCCTTGTCCTTGGCCTGCTGCTCGACCGCCTCGTCAACGGCTGGCTGGAAGCCCTTCAGGTAGACCACCAGCTTGGCGTCGGCGAGCTGCGCCACCTGGTCGGGGTTGAGCTCCAGGTCGTGCGGCTCGGCGCCGGGCTTGGTCAGATTCGTGACGCTGACCGCGTCGCCGCCGACCTTCTCGGCGACGAACTGCAGCGGGTAGAACGCGGCGACGATGCCGACCTTGTCCCCGCTGGCCGCGGCGTCCGCCCCGTCGTTTCCGCAGGCGGCGAGGCCGGTCATGGTGAGCGCCGCCGTGGCGGCGAGAAGGATGCGAGGGGTTTTGCGCATGCCCCCACTCTCCGCCCGTCTGACAATGATTGTCAAAAGCGCATGAGTGCCACGGTAACGATGATGAGCAGCACCGACAGCCGGACCACCCGGGCGGCCAGTGGCAGCGCTGGCCAGCTCTTGGTCAGCAGCCAGATCAAGGCCCCGGCCAGCACCAGCAGCAGCACTCCGCCGATCGGCCCCGGCGTGAAGAGCGCGACGAGCGCCACAACGAGGGTGGCGAGGAACACGGCGGTCGGGCTCGGCGTACGCTTCACCCGATCACTGTAGGGAGTGACTTGTGCTCGTCGTGAACCGGTTCCTGGTCGAGGAGGACACCGCCCCGACCTTCGCCGAGCGGGCGCACGCCGCGCTCGCCGCCCTGGCCGCCCGCCCCGGGTACGTGCGGGGGCAGCTGACCCGGGCGCTCGACGACCCGCGGCACTGGTGCCTGGTGACGGAGTGGGAGTCGGTCGGCACGTACCGGCGGGCGCTCAGCGACTTCGACGTCAAGATCCATGCGACCCCGCTGCTCGCGGAGTCGCTCGACGAGCCGTCGGCGTACGAGGCGCTGGCGACCGCCGCCCCCGGCGGCCCGGTCGTCTCCGCCCCCAGCGACCGCGCTCCCTCATGATCGGACCGCGCTCCCTCATGATGCGATCGCGCTCCCTCATGATCAAGGCGTCCTTCAAGCCGTTATAGCTACTTGAAGGACGCCTTGATCATGGGGGTCACGTGATCTCGATGAGTCGCACTACGCTTGCGGCATGACGCTGCCGCCGCTGCCCGCGCCGCCGTCTCTGCCGGCGGAGCCGCCGGTAGGGCCGGGCGTCACGCCGCCCTTCGCGGCGCCGCCCACCGAGGGGCGCACGCTGCGGCTCTGGCTGGCGCTCGGCGTCGCGGGCCTGGCCGCGGTGCTCTGCTGCGGCGCTGGCGGCGCCGCGCTGGTCGGGGTGGTCATCACCAGCACCGAGGCGATCAACGAGCAGGTCGAAGCGGTCGTCGGCGACTACTACGCAGCGGTGCGGGACGAGCGCTACCAGGAGGCCTACGACCTGCTGTGTGACGAACTGCGCGACGACGAGACCCAGCGGGAGTTCGCGGACCGGGTGTCCCGCGAGCCCATCCGCTCCTACGAGGTCGGCGATGCGGCGATCGCCGAGGATCTGAGCGTGCCGGTGAACGTCACCTACGCGGACGGCGACCAGCGGACCGTCGAGGTGACCATGGTGCAGGACACCGGCACCGGCGAGCTTGAGGTCTGCGGCTTCGACGGGTGAGGCCGGGGCGGAGTAATCTGCTGGGGTTTGTGCCACCGGTAACCGTACGGTGGTGGCAGCAGTTGTTCATTCGTCCACAGCCAGTCCCACCAATCCCCGCCGACCGCCAGTCGGCGTAGGAGGAAACCCACATGCCAGCCGATCGCATCGACGCCGTTGTCAGCCTTGCCAAGCGCCGGGGCTTCGTTTACCCATCCAGTGAAATCTATGGCGGCACCCGGTCCGCGTGGGACTACGGTCCCCTCGGCGTCGAACTCAAGGAAAACGTCCGCCGGCAGTGGTGGCGCACCATGGTGCAGCAGCGCGACGACGTCGTCGGCCTCGACTCCGCCGTGATCCTCGCCAAGGACGTGTGGGCCGCGTCCGGCCACCTCGACGCGTTCGTCGACCCGCTGACCGAGTGCCAGTCGTGCCACAAGCGGTTCCGCGCCGACCACCTGGAAGAGGCGTACGAGGCGAAACACGGCCGCCCGCCGGCCGACCTCGGCGAGATCAACTGTCCGAACTGCGGCAACAAGGGCACGTTCACCCAGCCGCGGATGTTCAACGGCCTCATGAAGACCTTCCTCGGCGCGGTCGAGGGCGAGGAAGGCCTGCACTACCTGCGGCCGGAGACCGCCCAGGGCATTTTCGTCAACTACAAGAACGTGGAGACCTCGGCGCGGAAGAAGCCGCCGTTCGGCATCGCCCAGGTCGGCAAGTCGTTCCGCAACGAGATCACCCCGGGCAACTTCATCTTCCGCACGCGCGAGTTCGAGCAGATGGAGATGGAGTTCTTCGTGCCGCCGGGCACCGACGAGGAATGGCACGAGTACTGGCTCCAGGAGCGCTGGAACTGGTACGTGGACCTGGGCCTCTCGCCGGAAAACCTGCGCCTCTTCGAGCACCCGAAAGAGAAGCTCTCGCACTACTCGAAGCGCACCGTCGACATCGAGTACAAGTTCGGCTTCGGCGGCACCGACTTCTCCGAGTTGGAGGGCATCGCCAACCGCACCGACTTCGACCTCTCCACGCACACCAAGCACTCTGGCGTCGAACTGTCGTACTTCGACCAGGAAAAGCAGGAGCGCTGGGTGCCGTACGTCATCGAGCCGGCCGCCGGCCTCACCCGCGCGGTGCTGGCGTTCCTGCTGGAGGCGTACGACGAGGACGAGGCGCCGAACACCAAGGGTGGCGTCGACAAGCGCACGGTGCTGCGCTTCGACCCGCGGCTCGCGCCGGTCAAGGTGGCCGTGTTGCCGCTGTCGCGCAACCCCGACCTGTCGCCGAAGGCCCGCGCTCTGGCCGCGACGCTGCGTAAGCGGTGGATCGTGGAGTTCGACGACTCGCAGGCGATCGGCCGCCGCTACCGCCGGCAGGACGAGATCGGCACGCCGTTCTGCGTCACCGTCGACTTCGACACCCTGGAAGACGACGCGGTGACGATCCGCAACCGCGACACGATGTCCCAAGACCGCATCGCCATCGACGCGGTCGACCGCTACCTGTTGGACCACCTCCCCCCCTGCTAACTCCTTGCTCCGCTCCCCCTGCTGTTGTCCCCAAAGGGCAGCCCTGTGGGGCGTGAATTCTGAAGAGAGCTCCCCTGTCACCGTCTACACGGGTACAGGGGAGCTCTCTTTATGCGACGCGGATCGATACCTTCACGCCGGAAGAAATCCGCTCGAGGTGCGCCGTCTCGATGATTCTGCGCACCCGCGCACGGTTGCGACGGATCTCGGAGGGCGTGAAGTGCAGGACGAGCGCCCCATGCGCGGCCAGCCGGTTGTGCCGATCAATCGTCCGCCGCCAGTCTTCCGGGTTCAGGTGATACTCCCGCGAATCGACCTCCAGCGCGATGCCGCTCTCCTGGATCCACCCGTCCGGGCCCGGCAGTTCGCTTCCGTCGTCTGCCACCAGCGTCGGATTCCATTGCACCGTGGGAAGAATGCTGCTGGTCTTGAGGTCGGCTGCCAGCTCGGCCTCGGGCGCCGAGCGTACCCCTTGATCCACCTCGTTCACCGCGACGCGCAGCAGTCGGGTTCGGTGGGTCTGGGCCGCGTCGAGTTCGCGACGCAGTGACGGTACATCCGTAAATCGGCGCTGGACGGCCTCCGCGACCAGCGCGCGGACCGCGCGCAGGTCGTTGAGCTGTCGGGCGGCGTCCGCGACGGCTCTGGCGACGGAGCAGACGGTGTAGGGCCCTTGCCGCTTCGCGGCCGAGTCGAGACGGTCGGTGCGTTGAAAGAGGACGAAACCGCGTGACGTACGCCGACTGGTATGCGGTATCAACAAATGGATCCGGTCATCGTCTGGCAGGTGACGAAATCCGTACCAGCGCAGGGCCGCGACGCCGGTTATCTGCGCACCGACCGGAGCGTAAATCGCGGCGGCGACCCGACGATGCTCGTCGGTCGGTGGGCCGGTGAACGACGCGAAGAGGCCGGGAAGCAGCCGCTGCCAGCGATTGCCGTGTACCTCGCGCCGGATCGCCTCGTCGTCCAGTCCGGCTCGGAGCAGTTGCCGCCGGGTCGCGATGCCCCGTTGGGCGCGGAAGAGCGCGTCGAGATCGATCTTCGGAGTGGTGGCGTGGTGTGTTCTGGGTACGCGTGCCATGGGCGAGCACGTTGGCATGAGACTGTCCGATCGGAAACCCACACAAGATCCAGATGTGGATAACTGGGTGGGCTGTGGAAAACCGTACAACGCTTAGTTGATCTGCTATGGCGGGGGCGTTGTGGATCTCCCAAGAAGGGTCCCCTATCAATGCTGTGACGGGTATAGGGGAGCTTTCTTAAGAATTCACGCCCCATAGGGCTGCCCTCTTGAGGAAGGTGCGCCCACAGGGCTGCCCTCTGGAAGAAAGTGCGCCCACAGAGCTGCCCTCTTGGGATAAGGCGGTGGGGGGGTGTGGTGTGCGGGCTAGAAGGTGAAGCCGCCGGGGCGGTGGTTGTGGTGGGCGATCAAGCCGGCGAGGGTGGCGATCGCGATCTCCGGTGGGGTTTGGGAGCCGATATTCAGGCCGATCGGGCGGTGGACCCGGGCGATGTCGTCCGCGGCCACGCCGAGCGACCGCAGCGCCTCGATGTGCGGGGCGGTGTGCCGAGGGCTGCCCATCACGCCGACCCAGCGGGCCGGCTCGGCGAGCGCGTCCCGCAGCACTTCGCCCAGTTCGTCGCGGTGGTGGTCGGTCACGACGACGTCGGTGTTGGCGTCGATGCCGGCGGTTTTCACGGTGTCACCGCGGCCTGGTTCGATCAGCACGGTGCGGTAGCCCAGATCAGCGCCGTACCGCAGGAGATAACTGGCGACGGGGGAGTCGAAAACGGCCACCAGGGTGCGGGCGCCGGCGTGGGGCGCCGAGTGACCGTGCGCGGTTTCGCACGCCGGATCGGGGGACGTCACGGTCCTCAGACTATCCTTGGTCGACGTGACTGGGGCGCTGAAGTTGGGTCGGTATTCGATCGACCCGCCGGTGGTGCTGGCTCCGATGGCCGGCATCACCAATGTCGCGTTCCGCCAGCTTTGCCGCGAGCACGGCGCCGGCCTCTACGTCTGCGAAATGATCACGACGCGGGCGCTGGTGGAGCGCAATCCCAAGACGATGCGCATGATCGCGTTCGCCGCGGGCGAGCGGCCGCGCAGCCTCCAGCTGTACGGCGTCGACCCGGTGATCACCCGCAAGGCGGTGGAGATTATCGTCGGCGAGGGCCTGGCCGACCATGTGGACCTCAACTTCGGCTGCCCGGTGCCGAAGGTGACGCGTAAGGGCGGCGGGTCCGCCCTGCCATGGCGGCGCCGGCTGTTCGAGCGGATCGTGCGCGGCGCGGTGGAGGCGGCCGCGCCGGCCGAGGTGCCGGTCACCGTGAAGATGCGCAAGGGCATCGACGACGACCATCTGACGTACGCGGACGCCGGCTTGATCGCGCAGGACGCCGGCGTCGCGGCGGTCGCTCTGCATGGGCGTACGGCGGCACAACGCTATTCCGGCACCGCCGACTGGGATGCCATCGCCGACCTGAAGCAGCGCCTGGACGTGCCGGTGCTGGGCAACGGCGACATCTGGGAGGCCGACGACGCGCTGCGGATGGTGGCGCACACCGGCGTCGACGGCGTGGTCGTGGGGCGCGGCTGCCTGGGCCGGCCGTGGCTGTTCGCCGACCTGGCGGCCGCGTTCGCGGGCCGGTCGGAGCGGGTGCTGCCCACGCTGGGCGAGGTGGCGGCGACGATGCGCCGGCACGCCGAGCTGTTGACCGAGGCGTTCGGCGCGGAGCGGGACGCCTGCACCGATTTTCGCAAGCACGTGGCCTGGTACCTGAAGGGCTTCCCGGTGGGCGCGGACCTGCGTCGCCGGCTGGCGATGGTGAGCAGCCTGGCCGAGCTGGCGGACCTGCTCGGTGAGCTGGACCCGGCGGAGCCGTTCCCGGTGCACACGCTGGGCCAGCCGCGCGGGCGCACGAACTCGCCGGGCAAGGTGTTCCTGCCGGACGGCTGGCTGGCCAGTCGCGACGTCGACGCCGTCCCCGAAGGCGCCGAACTCCCCGACTCCGGCGGCTGACCCCACCATGATCAAGGCGTCCTTCAAGTAGCTATGACGACTTGAGGGACGCCTTGATCATAAGCGGAGGGAGGGGTGTGGTGGAGGAGAGCGAACTGCTGGAGGCGTTGCTGCGGGAGATGCCGTGGTACATCTCGTCGGCGGTGCGATATCAGATCGCGGTCGCGGATCAGCTGCGGATGCCGGTCAGCGACGTGCACGCGATCGGCGCGCTGCTGGAGTTCGGCCCGATCGGGGCCCGCCGGTTGGCCGAGCTGATGGGCATGACCACCGGGGCGACGACCCGGCTCATCGACCGGCTCGAGCGCCATGGGTATGTGTTCCGCGAGCCGGACCCCGACGACCGCCGCCGCGTCGTCCTGCGGCTCGTGCCGGAGCGGGTCGCGGAGATCGCCCGCTACTACGAGCCGATGGGGCAGCGGTGGCATGAGCAGATCCAGGGGTACTCGACCGAGCAACTCCGGTTCCTGCTGGAGTTCCTGCGCCAGGGCCGGCAGCACGCCGAAACGGAGACGGCCGCGCTCCGGGCGTCCGGGCACGCCCACGGCACCCGCGGGCCCCGCGGCCCGGAGGGGGATACCCGGATCGCACCCGGATAGCTGCTTCAAGCACTAGCTGCACAGAGCAGCGAACTGCTGCACTGGCCGAATGAAAACGATGCCGATCGCGCTCGCGGTCCTGTTCACGACGGTGATCACCGGCTGGTTCAACCTCTCGGAGGCGCTGCCCCTTCCGCTCGCGCTACTGGTCGGCGCGGCGTGGGGAGTGGCCGTCGGCCTCGTGGGCACCCGGCTCCGCAGTACGAGGCCGTGGCTCGAGGACGCCTTCATCTATCTCGGCACGGTGGGCTTCGCGTTCGCCGGCTGCGGCGGTCTGATGGCGATCCTGCTGCTCGACGGCGCGCTCGACAGCTCCTCCCTCACCGGCGAGACGTTGGAGAGCACCTTCCTGCCGTCGATCCCGTACTACATCGTCGCCAACGGCATCCTGGAGACGCTGATCATCCCGGGTGTCGTCGTCTTCAGCTGGCGGCCCGGGGCGCGCCGGATCCTCGTCCTCATCGCGTCGGCCCTCTACTTCGCGATGCGGGTGTGGACGTACCTGGCGTTCGTCCCGGCCCGGTTGGGCTGGGCGGAGTCGGACCACAGTGCCGCGCCGATGACCCCGGCCGAACGCCGGCAGGCGGCCGACGCCCTCATGCTCGACGATCCGCGCTGGGTGCTGCTCGTCGCGATGTTCGCGATTTTCCTGTTCGCGGCCTACAAGCGGCCCGCGCCCATGGTCACGGCGCTCTCCACGTAGCTCGCACTCAATGCCGCGTCGTTAGGAGCCTTCCGCGCCCGTCGACCTTGCCCTCATCGAGGTTCCGGGCTGTCGATCTTGCTCTCGTCGCGGTGGCGGATAGCTCAGATGGCGCAGACAATCTCGACGAGTTCAAGATCGGCACGGGGCGCCGCGGCAAGCCCAAGATCGACGAAGGCCCGGCGGGGTCCGTCCGCGGACGCAACGGGTGATGCCTGCGGCTCAGCGGTGACATAGGTACCTTACGGCGGGCTCATGAGGTACCTACGTCACCGCTGAGCATTCCGCCCCGCCAAGTCGCGGCCGCGGCTGGCAGCGCCGATCAAGGACTTGTCCGCCGATCATGGGCTCGGGCACCCGGATCAGAGATCAAACCCATGTGCCCACGCCCTTGATCGACGGGGAGAGTGGGTGGGCGGCGGGGAGGGGGTGGGCGACGCGGGGAGGGGGTGGGTGGCGCGGGGAGGGGTGGGGCAGGGGGCGGCCGAGCGGTTAATGGTGTGGCATTTGTTTCGGCCCGCTTGTGGGACGCCTTTGATCATTGAGTGTGATCGAAAATACCTTGCCTTGCGCGGTTATGCGCGTGGAAGCGTTCCCAAGGACTCGGATGCGCGCCCGAGCGACGAACTTCTCACAGAGGGTTTCTCGACCGGGTGCACACGCGCACCATGGTGGGTACTTAAGCCATCGTTCAATGCCGATCGGGGGCGGGGAGGTTTTCGCGTGCCCAAATACGTGTACGAGTTCGCCGAGGGAAATAAGGATCTCAAGGACCTGCTGGGTGGCAAAGGTGCGAACCTGGCCGAGATGACGAATCTTGGGCTGCCGGTGCCGCCCGGATTCACGATCACCACGGAAGCCTGCAAGGCGTACCTCGCCACCGGCGAAGAACCGGAAGGGCTGCCGGAACAGATCGCCGAATATCTCGCCGCGCTGGAAACGAAGATGGACAAGCGGCTCGGCGATCCAGCCGACCCGCTGCTCGTCTCCGTGCGGTCGGGCGCGAAGTTCTCGATGCCGGGCATGATGGAGACGGTCCTCAATGTCGGGCTCAACGACAAGAGCGTCGACGGCCTCACCAACCAGTCGGGCAATGAGCGGTTCGCCTGGGACTCGTACCGGCGCCTGATCCAGATGTTCGGCAAGACGGTGTGCGACGTACCGGGGGAGGAGTTCGAGCAGGCGCTCGACGACGCGAAGCGGGCCAAGGGCGCCGGCAGCGACCTCGACCTGGACGCGGCCGACCTGCGCGCGCTGGTCGGCGAGTTCAAGACGATCTTCGCGAAGCACACCGGGCGCGAGTTCCCGCAGGAGCCGCGCGAGCAGCTCGACCTCGCCATCCGCGCGGTCTTCCAGTCGTGGAACGCGGACCGTGCCGTGCTCTACCGCCGCCAGGAGCGCATCCCCGCCGACCTGGGCACCGCGGTGAACGTGGTGGCCATGGTGTTCGGCAACCTCGGCTCCGACTCCGGCACCGGGGTCGCGTTCACCCGCGACCCGGCGACCGGCGCGCAGGGCGTCTACGGCGACTACCTCGCGAACGCGCAGGGCGAGGACGTGGTCGCCGGCATCCGCAACACGGTGCCGCTGCAGGACCTGGAAGGGCTGGACAAGAGGTCGTACGACGACCTGATGTCCATCATGGCCACATTGGAAAGTCACTACCGCGACCTGTGTGACATCGAGTTCACCATCGAGCGCGGCAAGCTGTGGATGCTGCAGACCCGGGTGGGCAAGCGCACCGCCGCCGCGGCGTTCATCATCGCCAGCCAGCTCGTCGACGAGGGCCTCATCGACCTCGACGAGGCGGTGCAGCGGGTCAACGGCGCGCAGCTCGCGCAGCTGATGTTCCCGCGCTTCGACCTGTCCGGCGAGCCGGAGGCGCTCGCGAAGGGCGTGGCCGCGTCGCCGGGCGCGGCCGTGGGCAAGGCGGTGTTCGACTCCGCCCGGGCCGCCGAGGTGGCGGCGGGCGGCGAGCCGGTCATCCTGGTGCGCCGCGAGACCAACCCCGACGACCTCCCGGGAATGATTGCCGCGCAAGGCATCCTGACCAGCCGGGGCGGCAAGACCAGCCACGCGGCCGTGGTGGCGCGGGGCATGGGCAAGACGTGCGTGTGCGGCGCCGACAGCCTCGAAGTGGACACCGCCGGCCAGAAGTTCACTGTGGACGGCCGGGTGGTCAAGGAAGGCGACGTCATCTCGATCGACGGCACCAGCGGCTGCGTCTACCTTGGCGAGACGCCCGTGCGGCCGTCGGCCATCGTGCAGTATTTCGAGGGCACCGTCGACTCCACTGCGGACGCTCTCGTCGCCGCCGTACACCGGCTTGTCACGCACGCCGACGCGGCGCGGCGGCTGCGGGTCCGGGCGAACGCCGACACCGCCGACGACGCCGCGCGGGCGCGGCGCTTCGGTGCCGAAGGCATCGGGCTCTGCCGCACCGAGCACATGTTCCTCGGTGACCGGCGCGAGCTGGTCGAGCGGCTCATCCTGGCGCGCACCGACGACGAGCGCACGGCGGCGCTGGACGCGCTGCTTCCGCTGCAGCGGGCCGATTTCGTGGAGATCTTCGAGGCGATGGACGGGCTGCCGGTCACCGTGCGGCTCATCGACCCGCCGCTGCACGAGTTCCTGCCCGGGCTGGAGGACCTGGCCGTGCGGGTCGCGGTCGCGCAGGAGCGCGGCGAGGAGCCGGGCCGCGACGCGGCCCTGCTGGCCGCCGTCCGCCGGATGCACGAGCAGAACCCCATGCTCGGCCTCCGTGGGGTGCGGCTCGGCCTGGTCGTCCCGGGCCTTTTCGCGATGCAGGTACGCGCCATCGCGGAGGCCGCCGCGGAGTGCGCCAGCCGAGGGGGTACCCCGAAACCGGAGATCATGGTGCCGCTGGTGGGCGCCGTGCAGGAACTGGAGACGGTGCGCGCCGAGGCGGAGCGGATCATCGCGGACGTCGGCCAGTCCGGCATCCCGATCGGCACGATGATCGAGGTGCCGCGGGCGGCGCTCACCGCCGGCCAGATCGCGGAGGCCGCGGAGTTCTTCTCGTTCGGCACCAACGACCTGACCCAGATGGGGTGGGGCTTCTCTCGGGACGATGTGGAGGGTGCGTTCTTCCCGCGCTATCTGGAGTTGGGCATCTTCGGCGTCTCGCCGTTCGAGACGATCGACCGGGACGGCGTGGGCCGGCTGGTGCGCATCGCGGTCGACGAGGGGCGCGCCGCGCGGCCCGATCTGAAGATCGGCGTGTGCGGCGAGCACGGCGGCGACCCGGAGTCGGTGCACTTCTTCGCGGACGCGGGGCTGGACTACGTGTCCTGCTCGCCGTTCCGGGTGCCGGTCGCCCGCCTGGAAGCCGGCCGCATCGCCATCCACTCGGCAGGCTCCGACAGCCGCTGACCCCTTCATGATCAGGGCGTCCTTCAAGCAGTTACAACTGCTTGAAGGACGCCCTGATCATGGGGAGAGGGGGGCTAGCTGTTCCAGGGGGCGTAACGTGGTCGTCACTTTGACTACGCCGTACCCGTACAAGGCGATGCCGGAGGTGCGCCCATGAGCAGCCAGTGGGAGAGCCTGGTTGTTGACGCCCGTGACCCCGCCCGCCTGGCGCGGTGGTGGGCGGAGGCGCTCGGCTACCAGATCACCTACGAGAAGCCTGACGAGGTGGAGATCCGCCGCACGTCTGGCGAGTTGCCGGGGTTGGTCTTCGTGCCGGTGTCTGACGGCAAGACCGTCAAGAACCGCCTGCACATCGACCTGCGCCCGGCAGATCAGGCGGCCGAGGTGGAGCGGCTGGTCGACATGGGTGCCCGGCACGTCGATGTGGGCCAGGCCGACGACGCGACCTGGGTGGTCCTGGCCGACCCCGAGGGCAACGAGTTCTGCGTCCTCCGCGCCGCCGCCATCTCATGATCAAGGCGTCCCTCACATAGTTCGCACGACTACCGGGACGCCCTGATCAGGGGAAAGGGCGCGGTTAGTTCAGTTGTGCGTAAGTCCGCTGTTACCATGCGTGAATGGCGCGAAATGGGCAAAGGCGGACATAGTGGGCTTCGATCCTCAGAACCTCTACGGCGTGGTGCTCGCCGGGGGGTTCGGCACCCGGCTGTGGCCGCTGTCGCGGCGCGACCGGCCGAAGCAGCTCATCGATCTGCTGGGCGGCGGCCGGTCGCTCGTGCAGCAGGCCGTCGACCGGGTCGCGGAGCTCATCCCACCGGACCGCATCCTGGTGGTGACCGCCGAGCGGTTCGCCGCCGAGATCGCCGCGCAGCTGCCGGACGTGCCCCTCGGCAACATCCTCGTGGAGCCGTGCCCGCGCAACACCGCGCCCGCGATGGGCGTCGCGGCCCGGGTGGTCTCCGCGCGCTGCCCGGACGCCGTCGTGGTCACGATCCCATCCGACCACTATGTGGGAGACGCGGAGCGGCTCCGCGCCGCCCTGCTCGCGGCCGCGGAGGCCGGGTACGACCACCCGGTGGTCTCGGTCCTGGGGGTACGGCCGCGGTGTGCCAGTACGGGGCTGGGCTACATCGAGGTCGGCCGGGACCGGATCGACGTGGGCGACCAGACGCTCTTCGAGGTGGCCCGGTTCACCGAGAAGCCGGACGCCGCCACCGCGCACGGGTTCCTCGAGGGCGGCCGGCACCTGTGGAACGCCAACTACTACACGTTCCATGTGGACACGTTCCTGGCCAGTCTCGCCGAGTACGCGCCGGACCTGTTCCGGGCGCTCGACCCGCTGGGTGAGGCGCCGGACGCCGCCACCATCGCCACGGTGTACGCCCAGGTCGAGGCGGCGCCGATCGACACCGCGATGACCGAGAAGGCGGCCAACATCTACGTGCTGCCGACCGACATGACGTGGAGCGACGTCGGCAACTGGAACGAGCTGTACGAGGTGCTCGCCGACGGTTGGGCCGACCCGGACGGCACGGTGGTGGTGAGCCCGCGCCCCGAGCTGGTCATCGGCATCGACACCAACGACAACCTGGTGCTGCAGGCGACCCGGCGGCCGATCGCGCTGGTCGGCGTCCGGGACAGCGTCGTGGTGGATCTGGACGACGGCCTACTGATCGCCGCGCGTGGCCAGATCCAGGACATCCGCCGGGTCGTTGAACGCCTGGGCGAGGTCGACGCCGCGTTCACCTGAGGTCTCAGCACAACCTGACGCCGACGCAAGGAGGTCCATGGTGGTGTCTCTGCCCAAGCGGCGGATCAGCATCGCGCTGTTCGGGGTCGGTGCCGCGCTGGTCGCCGGCGCGGTGGTGGCGTCCAACTACTTACCGAACGTCGCCACGCTCTCGTCCGAGCCGGTGCCGACCGCGTCCCCGCAGGATCCACCGGGCCCGGGCGAGCTGCTGCTGTGTGGCGACTCGGAGTCGGAGCTGACCGAATACCCCAACCGCGGCATCACGCTGCCGGACCTGCCGCTGCCGGCCGAGGAGACGCACCCGCGACTGGACTTCACCGCGGCGGAGCTGCCGGCGGTGCGCGACCGGGCGCTCGGCAGGGCCCCCGACCCGCACGGGCTGTACCAGCGCAACTGGCAGCGGATCCTCACCGACGTCGGCACCGGCGAGATCGCCGGCGACAGCGCCGACGACGTGAACTCCCGCCGCGCCAAGGCCTACGCGTTCGCGTACGTCGTGACCGGCAACGCCGGGTACCGGGACACCGCGCTCGCGGCGCTGGGCGAGGCGTTCCAGGACTTCGACGAGGACGACACGTACATCGCGGCTCAGCTGACCAACTACAGCCAGGCGTACGACTACGTGGCGGCGGAGCTGGACCGCGGCGGCGACCAGGACAGCAAGGCGCGCGCCGCGGTCAGGCGGGGCGCGCACTGGCTGGCCCGCTGGCTGGACGGCAAGGAGCCGCAGGGCAGCAACCCGCGGCCGCACAACCACCGGTCCAAGGCGGCGCTGGCGCTCGGCCTGTGGGCGTTGACGTTCTCGTCGGACCGGCGGGCCGCCGAGTGGCTGCCGAAAGCGGTCAGCCAGCTCAACAGCGTGTACCAGTACATGTTCACCAAGGACGGCGTGTACCTCGACGGGTACGCGTACTACTGGACGTACCAGGTCTTCCAGGTCGTGCCGTTCCTCTACGCGGCGCGCAACGCCACCGGCGTGGACCCGTTCCCGGCGATGCGCCCGGTCTTCGAGTGGGTGGTCCGGGACAGCAGCCCGCAGGGCTGGCTGATGAACATCGAGGACTCCTGGGTCAAGACCGCGTGGACGGCGGTGGTGGCCGAGCCGTACCGGTCCACCGAGACCCGGCTGTCCCGCACCGCCAAGCTGGGCAACGTGTTGCAGTGGCGCTTCTTCGCGCAGGACTGGGCGGCGCCGCGCTATCCGGACGGCTGGACGGGCGCCTCGAACCAGGCGTACACCTGGCCGGACGAGATCATCCACATCGACCAGAACATTGTGGAGGCGGCGCCGGACGCGGGCGAGTTCGACTTCTACGACCAGGGCGGCAACACCACGGTGCTGCGCAGCGACTGGAAGTACGGCGACCCCGCCACCCGCTGGGTGATGTTCTACGGCGCGCCGCAGTCGAACAACCACGACCACTGCGACGTCATGCAGGTGCTGCTGAACGCCGAGAACACCGTGCTGCTCAACGACAGCGGGTACGGGCCGAATCGGTTCAGCGACCGGGCTGGCTGGTTCCCGCCGGACCGGCACAACGTGGTCACGATGGACGGTGCCGGCGTCCGGGACGTGTTCGCCAACCCGGTCAACCTGGACGGCGCCGCGGCGGACTACAGCGAGAAGCTGGGCTACTACGACCAGGAGGTCGCCGGTACCGCGGGCACCAAGTCCTGGCGGCGCGGCGTCCTCTTCGCCGCGCACGACTACGTGGTGATCGCCGACAGCCTGCACTCGCCGCAGCCGCAGCAGTGGGAGAGCCACCTGCGTTCGCGCGGCGCCTTCACGCGGGAGGGCCCGGCCGCGGTGTGGACGACGGAGAAGAACGTCTTCGGCGCCAGCGCGAAGCTGTACGCGCTGACCCTGCCCGCCAGCGACGCGGAGGCCGCCCAGAGTGGACTGAGCAACCTCTTCGGTGCCAAGGCGGACGTGCCGGACACCGAGCCGACCACCTACCTGACGTCGGCGCAGCGCGGTCCGGAGGCCCAGTTCCTCAGCATCGCGCTGCCGCGCGGCACGGCGAAGCCGGCGCCGGCGTTCGAGGATGTGAGCAGCGACGGCGTGCTGGCGACGACGATCCGCTACGACGAGCACACCGACACCGTGCTCAAGCAGTTGGGCGACGCGACGCGGACGGCCGGCGACCTGGTGAGCGACGGCAAGCTGGCGTGGAGCCGGGCCGGCGGCGGCGACCGGGTGGGCGGGGCGCTCCAGGCCTGGCAGGTCACCGACGGCACGACCGTGACGTACGCGGGCGAGCCCTACTTCACGTCCACCGCGCGGCTGTCGGCGACCGCCGACCTGACCGCCGAGAACCCGGTCGTCGACGTCGCGGCGGTGCCCGCGACGTCGTACACGGTCAGTGTGGCCGGCCACTATCCCACCGCGACGTTCGGTGACCAGACCGTGAGTGGCGTCTCCGACGGCGACATGACGTCGTTCGTCCTCACCGGTGCCGGCCGCTTGATTTTGCGAACAGATTATTAGCTACGGCGTGGCATAAAACGCTGCTATAGCAACTCTTCTACTATTTGTCGCTAATCGGACTTACCGGCGCGTATGAGGAGCGAATAGACAGCCATGGAGAGAATCTTCGTCGTCGGCGCGGGCGTCGTGGGGAAGGCCACCGGGCAGGGCTTCGCGGAGCGCGGGCACGCGACCACGCTCATCGACGTGCTGCCCGAGCGCGTGGCCGCCCTGCGTGCCGAAGGCCTGGACGCCCGGATCGGCCTGGAACTCAAGGGTGAACCGGAATCCTTCATTTTCCTTACCTTGCCGACGCCGCACACCGGCCGGCGGTACGACCTGTCCGCGTTCGAGCGCGGTGTACGCGACGTGGGCGAGGCGCTGGCCATCAGCGACGAGGTGCACACCGTCGTGGTGCGCTCCACGGTGCCGCCGCACACCACCGACGAACTCGTCAAGCCGCTGCTGGAGGAGACGTCCGGCAAGCGCGAAGGCACCGGCTTCTGCCTGGCCAGCAACCCGGAGTTCCTGCGCGCGGCGTCCGCTGTGGAGGATTTCCGCTGGCCGTGGATGACCGTCGTGGGCGCCCGCAGCAAGCGGGTTCGCGAGCGCCTCGCGACGCTGCTCACGCCGTTCGGCGGCGAGTTGCGGCTCTTCGACCAGCCCGCCACCGCCGAGATGGTCAAGTGCGCGCACAACATCTACAACGCCGCGAAGATCAGCTTCTGGAACGAGATGTGGCGGGTCTGCCAGGCGATCGGCGTCGACCACGACGAGGTCGCCACGACCGTGGCGCGGTCCGCGGAAGGGTCGTTCAACCAGGAGTACGGGATCCGGGGCGGCGCGCCGTACGGCGGTGTGTGCCTGCCCAAGGACACCAACGGGTTCCTGGGGTTCGCCGAGCGGCACGGTGTCGAGATGCCCTTGCTGGACGCTGTCGTCGCGGTCAACGACCGGATGGCGGATCTGGTCGACCGCGAGCTCGCGACGCTGGCCGCGTCGGACGCGAGTGTGTCCCGCTGAGGAGGCGCCGTGCGCTCGGACATCCGGTTTCTGAGTGACTGGCTCTACTATCTGCCGATCGCGACGATCGGCATGGTGCGCTGGCTCGGTTGGCTGGTGCGCCGCATCCCGGCCGCCTTCTACCGGCCGGTCCACAATGGGCACCGGGAGGACCTGACCGTGGTCGTCCCGGTGTACCAGGAGGACCCGCGCATCTTCGGGTACGCGATCGAGTCCTGGCTGCGCAACAAGGTCACCGAGATCATCCTGGTGATCGACGCGAGCGACCGCACCTGCCAGGACATCGCCGCGCGCTACCCGGTCTCGGTGATCATCACCGATGTGCCGGGCAAGCGCGCCGCGCTGCGGTTGGGCTGGGAGGCGGCCAGCACACCGCTCGTCGCCCTGGTGGACTCCGACACCATCTGGGCCGACGACGTGGCCGAGCGGGTGTGCATGCCGTTCGCCGACCCCGTGGTGGGCGGGGTCAGCACGCGCCAGAACGTCTACAACCCCGTGGGTTTCCTCCAGCGCGTCAACGACATGTACCTGGACTACCGGTACTTCGACGAGAACGCGGCACAGACCGTCATGGGCCGGGCCATCTCCTGCCTCTCCGGCCGCACCGCCGTCTACCGTCGACAGTTGCTCATCGAGGTGGCCGACGACTTCATGGCCGAGGAGTTTCTCGGCGTGCCGTGCATGTCGGGCGACGACAAGTGCCTCACCTCGCAGATCCTCAAGCGCGGTCACCGCACCGTGCTGCAGCGCACCGCCCGGGTCTGGTCCACCTTTCCGGGCTCGCCGCGCACCTTCTTCAAGCAACGGCTGCGTTGGTCGCGCAACACGTGGCGGTCCGACATCCGGGCGCTCTTCCTGGACCGGTGGGCGTGGCGGCACCCCTTCCTGACATACACCATGCTGGACAAGGCGATCGGCTGCTTCACGCTGCTCGCCTCGCCGGTGTTCATGACGATCGCGATCGTGCGCCAGGACTGGTTCTTCGTCGGCCTCCTGGCGCTCTGGTGGTGGCTCAGCCGGGCCGTCAAGATGCTGCCGCACCTGCGCCGCCGGCCGTCGTCCTTCTTCCTCATCCCGCCGTTCGTGCTGCTGTCCTTCTGGATGGCGGGGATCCGCATCGTGGCGCTGTGCACGATCCGCAAGCAGCGGTGGCTGACCCGGCAGGTCGCCGTCGTGGACGGCGCGGTGGTCCGCACTGGCGAACCCGTGCTGGAGAACGCATGAGAGCACTGTCGTGGTTGGCGGCCGTCGGCCTGGGCGCACTGGCGGCGCTGACCCCGCCGGCACCGGCGGCGGCCGTCCCGATCGCCGGCACCGGGCCGGTCATCGTGCTGCGGCCGGGGCACGCCGTGCTGACGCGCCCGGGGAGCGTCCGCCGGTTCGTGCCGCTGCCGTGGGGACCGGTGTCGTTCCCGACGCTGGTCGAGGCGATCGACGACCCCAGCTGGATGAGCCTGTCCGCGCAGGGCGAGCTCCACCTCAAGGCCGGAATCTCCCAGCGCCCCGGCACCGAGCTGCGCGTGCGGCAGCCGGTGCGCATGGTCCGGCTGCACGACGCGTACCTGTCGGGCACCCGGGCCCGAGTCTGGTTCGAGGGAGTCACGGTCACCTCGGCGCCGGAGTCGGTGCGCCGCCCGTTCGTGCGCTATCTCAACGGGTCCACGCTCACCGCCACCGGCACCACTTTCGAGGGCCTCGGCTCGGCGTACACCCGGGAGCGCGGTGTGTCGGTCGGCGCCGGTGGCCGGCTCACCGCGGTGGACACCACGTTCCGGGGCAGTAACCGCGGGCTGGACGTCTACCGCGCGGCCCGGGTCACGCTCACCCGGGTGAGCGCCATCGGCAACGCCGAGGCCGGGATCGTGCTCAACCAGGCCCGGGCGGTGCACTTCACCGACGTGACCGCGAACGACAACGCCGGCACCGGTCTGGTGCTGCGCGGGCCGCTCGCCCCGGAGCTGACCCGGGTCACCAGTGCCCGCAACCGCACCGGCGTGGAGCTGTCGGCCCTGGGCGCCGCGCCGCTCGGTCCACTGACGACGGAGAACAACCGCCACTCCGGGGTGGTGCTGGACCGCTGCGCCGGCTGCGTGCTCTCCGGCGTGCGCTCCAGCGGCGACCACACCGGGGTACTGGTGGAACGGCAGTCCGCCGGCGCGGAGGTGCGCGACGGCGCGGTGCACGGCGCCGGCCGGCTCGGCGTCGCGGTCGCCGCCGACCGGGTGCGCCTGCGCGGGCTGACCGTGCAGTCACCGGCCTGGGGCGTGGGCCTGCGCGTGCTGCCCCGGGTCCAGGGCGTCGCCATCGAGTCCAGCGCGGTGACCGGTGGCGCGGTCGGGGTCTCCACCGACGGCGCCGGCACCACCGTCTCCGGCGTCTCCGTGACCGACGCCCGGATCGGCCTGCGGATCGGCCGCGACGCCGAGAACACCGCTGTCACCGCCGTCCGGATGTCCGGCACCGAGACTGGGTTGCAGGCCAACGCCGGGGCGCGCGGCGTGGCCGTCCGGCAGCTTCAAATCGCGCAGCGCGGCGGCCAGGGCATCCGCTCCGCGGCCCAGAACATGTCCGTCGACGACACCACGGTGCAGGGCGCCCGGCACGGCATGCACCTCAAGGGCGTGGCGACCGTGCGCGCGAGCACCGTGTCGGGCGCCGACGAGGCCGTGGTCGCGGGGCCGCGCGGACAGCTCATGTTCGTGGGCGGGGCGCTGCACGGCGAGTCCCTCGGCCTGCGCGTCTCACCCTCGTCGTCCGTGATTCTGCAAGACACCACAGTGGACGCCCCACAGGGTGCCCGTGGACCGGTGCAGCTGCGCGGCAGCAGCACCCTGCCGGCCATGCCGGTGCGCTGGATCGGGGTCTTCGGCCTCGTGGTGATCGCCGCGGCGATCGCCTTGGAGGTGGTGCGCCGGCTGCGCGAGCGCCGCACCGACCGCGCCGTCTCCGCGCCTTCGCACGTGACCAACATCGCCTGACTGTCTACAGGGGAAATAATTGTGACCCGCCATACCATCAAGGGCGCCGCGTTCGCGGCGGCCGCCCTCATCGTTTCGCTCGCCCCGGCCGTCGCGCCCACTCCCGGGTACGCGGTCTGCGCCGCCTCGGTGCGCTACGCGGCGACCACCAACGCCATCTACCTGACCGCCCCGCAGCCCTACACGCTGACGGCCATCAAGCAGGCCTGCCCGAGCGCGCCGCTGGCGCAGGTCGACCCGGCGGGGAAGGTGTGGCAGCTCAACGCCGACCTGGTGCTCCAGAACGGCAGCACGCTCGTGCTGCACGGCGGCACCGCCGGCGACGTCAACGCGCTGCGGCTGCGTAGCCTGCCCAGCAACAAGCCGACCGAGGTCAGCCAGGTGATGGCGAACCACGGCACGATCGACATCAAGGCCACGAAGGTCACCTCGTGGGACCCCGGGGCGAACGGTCCGGACACCAACGTGCAGACGGCCGCCGGCGGCCGGGGGCGCGCCTTCATCCGGGCGATCTCGACGCAGGGACCGGACGGCGCCGCCCGGGAGTCCCGGCTGAACATCGTGGACAGTGAACTCTCGTACCTCGGCTACTACGGCGCCGAGAGCTACGGCGTCGCCTACAAGTCGCGGGCCTGCACCCGCACGACCGTGGCGCTGTGCGCGAAGGTGAAGGTCAGCGGCGCACAGATAAACAGCCGCTTCCACCACAACTTCATGGGCACCTACGCGTGGGGCGCGCGGGACATGACGTTCCGCGGCAACACCTACAGCAACAACGTCTCGTACGGCCTCGACCCACACGACGTCTCGTCGAACCTGGTCATCGAGCGCAACACGGCCGCACACAACGGCAGCCACGGCATCATCTGCTCGCAGCTGTGTGACCGGCTCCGGATCGTCGGCAATGCCAGCCACGACAACGGCCACACCCCGTGGGCCAAGCCCGGCGACGACCCGGCGATCAAGCGCCAGGTGCACGGCATCATGCTGCACCGCGGCATCACGAACACGCTGATCGCCGACAACCGGGTCTGGAACCACCCGAACGGCGCCGGCATCGCCGTCTTCGACAGCAGCGGCAACACCTTGACCCGCAACCGGCTCGACAACAACATGGTCGGCATCCGGCTCTCCGTCGGCTCCGCGAAGAACGTCGTCAGCCAGAACACGGTACGCCGCAGCGCGAAGGCCGGCCTGTTCATGTACAAGGGCAACGATCCGGTGGCCTACACCACGGCCAGCGGCCGGCCCACCGGCAACGTCTTCGACCGCAACGTCTTCGAGGGCGGCGAGAACCCGGTGAAGGTGACCGACTCCGACGCCACCACGATCGCCGGCGGCGCCTTCATCGGCCGGGGCCCGGTGGCCTTCGTGAACTCCACGGCCACGATCGCCGACCCGGCCGGGACGCTGCGGCTCGACGTCGGCGCGGGGAGCACAGTGGACATCACCAGCCGCGCCGGGCGGGTGCTGGGCGCGGGCACCACGGTCACGCCGGGCGGCAGCCGGCTGCGCGTGGCTGGACCGAAGGTCGCTACGGTCACGCTGCTGCCGCTCACCGCCGTGCCGTCGGCCGGCACCGCCACCGCCAGCCCGGTCCGCTCGGCCACCCCGGGCAGGGGGCACGGCCTGCGGATCTCCGGTCTGCCGGCGAAGGCATCCCTGCGGGTGACGCTCGGCGGGCTGTGGGGCGGTGTGCCGTACTCCGTGCGGCGGGGCGCGACCGTGGTCGCCACCGTGACCGCGAGCCGGGACGGGGTGGTCCGCTTCACCGACGCGCCGCCCACCGTGGGGACGCACCAGTACTCGGTCGCCCCGCGCTAGCGGCTGGCGCGCCGCACGCACACCCATGATCAAGGCGTCCTTCACGTAGTTCTCACTAGTGAAGGACGCCTTGACCATGGTGGGGAAGTAGGCTCGGTGGGTGAGTCGGGACGCCGAGCGGCTGGTCGCCGAGCCGCCCAAGGACACCGGATACGGCCGCACCCCGTTCGAGCGGGACCGAGCCCGGGTGCTGCACTCCGCCGCGTTCCGCCGCCTCGCGGCGAAAACCCAGGTGCACACCGCGGGCTCCGACGACTTCCTGCGCACCCGGCTCACCCACTCGCTGGAGGTCGCGCAGATCGCCCGCGAGATGGGCGCCCGGCTGGGCTGCGACCCTGACGTGGTCGACACCGCCGGGCTCGCGCACGACCTGGGTCATCCGCCCTTCGGGCACAACGGCGAAGACGCCCTCGACGCGGTCGCCCAGGAGTGCGGCGGCTTCGAGGGCAACGCGCAGACGCTGCGCGTACTCGCGCGGTTGGAGGCCAAGATCGACGGCGCCGGCCTGAACCTCACCCGCGCGTCCCTGGACGCGACCTGCAAGTATCCCTGGCCGCGCCGTCCCGGGAAGCGCAAGTTCGGCGTGTACGCGGACGACGCGCCCGTGTTCGCCTGGCTGCGGGACGGCATGCCGGGAGCGGCCCGGTGCCTGGAGGCGCAGGTGATGGACTGGGCCGACGACGTCGCCTACTCGGTGCACGACGTCGAAGACGGCGTGTTCGGCGGCTACCTCGCGGTCGGCCCGCTGCTCGCCGACGCGGACGAACGCGCGGCGCTGTGCGCCGACGTGGCCGCCGCGTACTCGCCGGAGTCCGCCGCCGACCTGGAGGTGGCGCTCGTCGACCTGCTCGGCGACCCGAAACTCGCGCCGCTCGCCGGCTACGACGGCAGCCACCGCGCGCAGGCCGCGCTCAAGGGCGTGACCAGCGTGCTCATCGGACGGTTCGTCGCGGCGGCCGTCGAGGCGACCCGGGAGCGGTTCGGCGCCGGCCCGCTGCGCCGGTACGCCGCGGATCTGGTCGTGCCGCCCGCGGTCCGCGCGCAGTCCGCGCTGCTGAAGGGCATGGCGCTGCGCTACGTGATGCGCCGGCGCAGCGCCGAGACGTGGTATGCCCGGCAGCGCGAAATCCTCACCGAGTTGGTGCACGCGTTGAGCGCGCGGGCGCCCGACGGCCTCGACCCGGTCTTCGCGCCACTGTGGAAGGCCGCGCCCGATGACGCCGCCCGGTTACGGGTGGTTATCGACCAGGTGGCCTCCCTGACCGATCCGGCCGCCGTAGCCTGGCATGAGCGTTTGACTGGAGGTCCACAATGAGCACCTTCGTGATCATCGGGGCGGCCCTCGCCGGCGCCAAGGCGGCCGAGACGCTGCGTGCGGAAGGCTTCTACGGCCGTCTCGTGCTGGTCGGCGAGGAGACCGAGCGGCCCTACGAGCGGCCGCCGCTGTCCAAGGGCTACCTGCTCGGCAAGGAACCGCGCGACAAGGCCTACGTGCACGAGGCGAACTGGTACGCCGAACACGACGTCGAGCTGTTGCTCGGCCGCCGCGCCACCAACCTCGACGCCGCCAGCCACACCGTCACCATCGACGGCGTCGACCAGTTCGGCTACGACAAGCTGTTGCTCGCCACCGGCTCCCGGGTGCGCACCCTCGCCGTGCCCGGCGCCGACCTGCACGGCGTCCGCTACCTGCGCACCGCCGACGAGGCCGATGCCCTGCTTTCCGCGTTCCGCGAGGGCGGGCGGGTCGTCGTCATCGGCGCCGGCTGGATCGGCCTCGAGGCGGCGGCCGCCGCCCGCGAGCACGGCTGCGAGGTCACCGTCGTGGAGACCGACACGCTGCCGCTGCGCCGGGTGCTCGGCAACGAATTGGCCGCCGTGTTCCGCGACCTGCACACCGCGCACGGCGTCACGTTCCACTTCAACACGTCGGTCCAGGAGTTCACCGGCGCCGACGGCCGGCTCACCGGCGTCACCCTGCCGGACGGCACGACGCTGCCGGCCGACGTCGCGCTCATCGGCGTGGGCATCCGGCCCAACACCGAGCTGGCCGAGGCCGCCGGCCTCGCCGTCGACGACGGCGTGGTCACCGACGCCGCGCTCCGCACCAGCAACCCCGACGTGTACGCCTGCGGCGACGTCGCCCGCGCCCACCACCCGCTGATCGGGGTGCCCCTGCGGGTCGAGCACTGGTCGAACGCGCTGAACGGCGGCCCGGCGGCGGCCCGGTCGATGCTGGGCCAGCAGGTCGAGTACGCCCGCGTGCCGTACTTCTTCACCGACCAGTACGACCTCGGCATGGAGTACGCGGGCTGGGCCCCGCCCGACGGGTACGACCAGGTGGTCTTCCGTGGCGACGTGGCGGCGCGCGAGTTCATCGCGTTCTGGCTGTCGTCGGGGCGCGTGGTCGCCGGCATGAACGTCAACGTGTGGGACGTGCAGGACCAGATCCAGGCCCTCGTCCGCGCCGGCTACACCGGCGACCCCGTCGACCCCACCCGACTCGCCAACCCCGCCATCCCCCTAGCCGACCTCACCCCCTGACCAAGCCGCCCTCCCCATAGCGAGACCCCCACGCCCACCCGACCACACCCGCACGGCCGCCCCGCGGCCGCCCCGCAGGGCCGCCGCGCGGCCGCCGCGCGGACGCCGCGTCGATCAAGGCCTATCGCCGTCGATCAAGGGCTCGGGCACGTGGTTTGATCTCCGTTCCGGGTGCCGGAGCCCTTGATCGGCGCGGTTTCCCTTGATCCACGCCGGTGGCCGGCGGGCCGGCGTGGTCCGCATCGTAGGCGGGCCGGCGTGGTGGGCGGGTCGGCGTGGTGGGCGGGCCGGCGTGGCGGGTGGGCCGATGGTGGCCGGCGCGGCGGCGCGGCGGTGGGGCGGCGCGGCGGTGGGGCGGCGCGGCGGTGGGGCGGCGCGGCGGCGGGACGGCGGGGCTGTGGTGGCCGGCGTGGCGGCGGAGTACGGCGGGTTGGGCAGCCGCGCTGCGCGAACTGGACAAAAGTGACCGGGCCAGCTCGATGGGCGAGGTTCGTTGTTGATCTAGTCGAGTTAGGGCGAAATAACAGCCGCAACTCGACTAGATCCACATCGGGCGCTCAGATGCCGCGCACTACGTGCCCGCGCCCGTGCCCGTGCCATGGTGGAGTGTCGCCGCCGCTTGGCCGTCGAGTTGGAAATGCCAGACGATGATGGCGGGTACGCCGTTGCCGGCGGCGCTCGCCGCGGCCGGTGCGAGGTTGATCAGCGACCAGGGCCAGTCGGGCCACGGGCCGACCGTGATGTCCGCCGGCATCGGTTTGGGCTCCTCGGTGAACCAGAACCGCGGCTCCTCGCAGCGCCGCACCCGCAGTCCCAGGGGGAGTGCCGCGCCGAGGTAGTCGCTGGCCCGGTGGCGGTAGACGGGCAGCAGGCCCCGCTCGCCGTCCGGCGCTACCGCCTTGGCGATCGCACCGAGGTCCGCCAGCGCGTAGTGCACGTCCGAGATCACCAGGTGCCCGCCGGGTAGCAGCACCCGCGCGAACTCGGCGAACACCGGCGCCAGCGCGGCCACATGGGTCAGCGCCAGCGTGCACACCACGACGTCGACCTGGTCGTCGTCCAGCGGAAGCCTCGCCAAAGGGCCGAGTCGGAAGTCGCCGTCCGGCACCCGCCGCTGGGCGCGGGCCAGCATGTCCGGCGAGCTGTCGACGCCGATGACCTGGTGGCCGCGGGATGCGAGGTGTTCGGCGAACCGGCCGGTGCCGCACGCCGCGTCCAGGGCGACGCCGGCGGGCAGCTTGTCGAGGATCTCGTGGAGGATCGGCTCGTCGAGGTCGAAGAGCCCGTTGCGCGGTTCGCCGTCGTAGGTCGCGGACCAGATCCGGTACGCGTCGACGATGTCCATCCGCTCGACCAGCTCACCCTCACCGGCGAGCGCGGGATCGTCGAGCAGCCGGCGGATCTCCGCGATCCGCGCCTCGGTGAACGCCCGGTCGTGGTCGCCGGCGAACGCGCGGAGCAGCGCGACACCCTCGAGGCCGAGCAGGTAAGCCAGCGGATGCTGGTAGATCATGCCGGCACGGTAGTGCTCCGCAATCCACGACCGCCAACCATTTCCCGCCCCACCTCCATGATCAAGGCGTCCCTCAAGTAGCTCTACCTACTTGAGGGACGCCTTGATCATGGAAGGGGGTTAAGTCAGGTTCTGGTTCCAGGCTGGGGTGATGTGGGCGCGGGAGAAACGCCAGCCGGCTGGCGTGCGCACGGCGGTGTACGCGCACCGGACGCCCGCCACCCGGTGGGGTGGCTGGTTCTCGCGGAAGAAGTAGACGAGTTGGTTGGCGGTGACCTCGGCCTGGTCGCCGTCCAGGGCGACGATCACGTCCGTGTTGAAATGCTGGCTCCGCTCGTCGGTCGGGCTCGGCGGGCGCAGGGCGTCGATGATGGTGTCGATGCCGTGGAGGGCGCCGCGCGGGCTCTGCGTCCGCGCGTCCTTGACGTAGACGTCCCGCAGGTCGTCGAGGCGCCCTTCGTCCCAAGCCCGCCCGAGCTTGGCGTTCAGCTCGATGATCTCCGCTCGGTCGCTCATCCTGTCTACCTCGTTCGTTGGCGATGCCAATGTTGGCGATGCCAACGATATGCCAAGAACGTTGGAGGCGCCAACGTTTCTGTTAGGGTGATCACTCGTGGAAGGAACGCCGAACCGGTTGGCCACCAAGCCGAGCTGGCTGATCACCCAGATCGCCGTGCACGCGCGCCGGCTCGTGACCGAGGCATTTGCCAGCAGCGATGCGCGCGGCTACCACTACCGGCTGCTCGCTGCCCTGCGAGAGTTCGGCCCGGCCAGTCAGGCGGAGCTGGGACGGCGCAGCCACATGGACCGCAGCGACGTCGTGGCCGCCGTGAATGATCTCGCCACGGCGGGCTTCGTGGAACGCAGTCCGGACCCGGCCGACCGCCGGCGCAACACGGTCACCATCACCGCCGAGGGCGTGCGGCAGCTTCGCCGGTTGGATCGCGCGGTCGACAAGGTGCAGGACGAGCTGCTGACCCCCCTCTCGGCGGCTGACCGCCAGACCCTGATCGCGTTGCTCGGCCGGGTACTGGAGCACCATGGTGGGGCGCCCACCGAATGAACACCGACGAAGTGCGACTCGGCAGGGCGCTGCGCGGCGCGGCATATTCGTCCCTGGTGGGCATCGCCATCGGCGTCGCCATCGCCCTCTCGATGGATCTGCTGAACTGGCAGCAGGATGTCGCCGGTGTCGCCGGCCTCGGCGCGACCGGAATGGCGTCGGTGCCGCGCGACCGCCGGTGGCGGGCGTGGGTCGCCATGGGCACCGCGACCGCCGTCTGCCTCGTGCTCGGCCTGCTGCTGCTCGGCCGGACGCTTCCGGAGCCGTGGGACTTCTTCGTCCCATTGGCTCTCGCGCTCGCGATCGGCAGCCAGGCCGGCACGTTCGCCGCCTACCGCAGGCCCAACCCCTCATCATGATCGTAGTGAGAACTCCGTCATGGGGAGGGGAGAGACTTCTTGAGAATCTTGCCCATGTCGTTGCGGGGCAGCGCGTCCAGGTAGTGGACGACGCGCGGGCGTTTGTGCGGGGCCAGCAGGCCGGCGACGTGGTCAGCGAGTTGGTCGGCGGTCGGCGCCGGCTCGCTCGCCGGCACCACCCAGGCGACGATGCGCTCGCCGAGGTCGGGGTCGGGCTCACCGGTCACCGCGGCCTCGGCGACGCCGGGATGCTCCAGCAACGCGTTCTCGACCTCGCCGGCGCCCACCTTGTACCCGCCGGTCTTGATCAGGTCGGTGGCCCGCCGGCCCACGATGCGCAGGTAGCCGTCGGGGTCGCGGGTGGCCATGTCGCCGGTGCGGAACCAGCCGTCGCGAAACGCCGCCGCCGTCGCGTCCGGCCGGTTGAGGTACTCGAGGAACAGGTTGGGACCGCGCACCTCGATCTCGCCGACGCTGTTCAGGCCGTCGACGGGAGAGCCGGACTCGTCGACCAGGCGCACGTCGACGCCGTCCACGGGTGGGCCGACCGTGCCCGGCCGGCGCTCGCCGTCGGCGCGGACGGCGCAGTTCATCAGCGTCTCCGTCATGCCGTAGCGCTCGACGACGAACTGCCCGGTCGCGGCGGCGATGCGCTGGTGCACGCTCGCCGGCAGCGGCGCTGACCCGGAGACGAGCAGGCGGGCGCGGGCGAGCGCGGCGGCGACCGCCGGGTCGCCCTCGGCGTCGGCGGCCAGCCGACCGTACATTGTGGGCACACCGAACAGGACGGTCGCGGAGCCCGCCAGCTCGGCCGCGACGCGGTCGGTCCGGAACGCTCCGATGTGGTGCAACGTGCCACCGAGGCGTAGCGGGCCCAGCACGCCCAGGATGAGTCCGTGCACGTGGAAGAGCGGGAGCGCGTGCACCAGCACGTCGTCGGCGGTCCACCGCCACGCGGCGGCGAGCGCGTCCAGATTGGACGCGACCGCGCGCCGGGGCAGCACGACGCCCTTGGGCGGCCCGGTGGTCCCCGACGTGTAGACGACAAAGGCGGGCGCCTCATCGCCCGGCTCGCCGCCCGGCTCGTCGTCAGGCGACGACGCGGTGCCGGAGAGGGTCACGTCGATGCGGGGGAGGGCGGTGGGCAGCGCGGTGTCCGGCGCCGCGAGCATCGCCGCCGGGCGGCTGTCCGCGAGGATGTGCGCGAGCTCGCGCTCGCCCACCTTGGGGTTGAGGGGCACGACCGGCACGCCGGCGCGCAGCGCGGCCACCACGCCGAGGCAGGTCTCCAGGGTGGGCGTGGCCCAGACGGCCACCCGGTCCATGCCGCGCAGGCGCGCGGCGAGGTGGGCGGTGACGCCAGCGACCTCTCGGTACCCGAGGGCGCGCTCGCCGAAGCGCAGCGCGACTTTGTCCGCGGGCCGGGCCAGCGCGGGCAGGAGCGCGACCATCAGTCGGTCACCGCTTTCTCGTACGCCGACAGGGTGTCGATGAAAAGCTTGCGCTCGGCGGGCGTCAGCGGCTCGAGGGCCGCGCGCCACGCGTCGGCGCCCCGGCCCAGCCATTGGTTGATCGCCGCATGGTGTTCGTCGGCGATGGTCACGATGGTGCGTCGCCGGTCGGCTTCGTCCTCCTGCCGGCGCAGGATGCCCTTGCGGCTCAGCTCGCTCACCATGAGGCTCACCGTCGCCGGCGCCACCTCGAGCCGCGCGGCCAGCTCGTTGACGCCGAGCGGTCCCTCGAAGAGCAGATAGGCCAGCAGCGAGAGGTGGCGTGGCGCGAGTGCGAAGGACTGGAGTTCGTCGGGGATTCGCAGCCGCTTGGCGCGCCCGACCATGCGCGGCATGAGCAGCAGCAGCGTACGGATGGCGTCGTCAACGGCGGGGCCGTCAGGCGTTGACACTACCTTCAACTCCAAAGTATCTTTGCTTGCAAAGCAAAATCTCTTGACGCTGTGAGGGTACCCATGTCGGGCTTCAACCAGCAGATCATCGACGAGTTCCGCGCCCATGGGGGCCGGGTGGGTGGCATGTTCGAGGGCGCCGACCTGGTGCTGCTGACCACCGTCGGCGCCAGGTCCGGAACGCCAAGGACGAGCCCGGTGGGGTACGCCCGGGACGGTGACCGCATTCTCGTCTTCGGCTCCAACGCGGGTCAGGACCGGCACCCGGACTGGTACCACAACCTGCTCGCCAACCCGCGGGTGACCGTGGAGGTGGGCACCGAGACGTTCGCGGCGTTCGCGGTGCCGGTGCGTGGCGCCGAACGTGACCGGCTCTATGCCGAGCAGGGTGCGCGGGTCCCGGCGTACGCGGCGTACCAGGAACAGACCGTGCGGGTGATCCCGGTGGTCGCGCTGTACCGCACCGAGCGCGACGGCGGCCGCGCGGCCGCCATCGGCGACCAACTGGTGCGCATTCACCAGGAGCTGCGCCAGCAACTCGCCGCGGTACGCGCGGGCGCCCGCACTGGCGGCGTCGATGTGCGGCAGCACTGCCTGGCCTTTTGCGGCGCGCTGCACGCCCACCACACCAACGAGGACGGCGCGTTTCCGGGGATCGAGGAGCGAATCCCGGAGCTGGCGCCGGTGCTCGACCGGTTGCGCCGCGAGCACACCACGGTGGCGGGCCACATCCGCCGCATCCAGGAACTGCTGGCGACCGAGGGTGACGTCCGCGCCGACCTCGACCGCCTGGCCGCCGAGTTGGAGGAGCATTTCGCCTATGAGGAGCACCTACTCGTGCCGGCGCTGAACCAGCTCACGTCGGTATCTTGACGGTCGCGGCCAGCTCCTCCCGGGTGGTGACCCAGCAGTCTCCTGTGGACTTCAGGTGCTCCAGGACGTGGGTGAGCGCGGCCCGGCCGGCGGGACGGCCGGCGATGTGCGCGTGCACCGTCACGTCCAGGTAGGCCTTGCGGTCTTCCGCGCGCATCCCGTCCAGGGTGTCGCGGAACGTGGTGACCAGCGCCCGGTGCGGCTGGCCGTACCGGATGTGCAGGGGCATGTCGTTGACGTCGAGGTCGAAGGGGAGACCCACGATCGGGCCGGCCGTGGTGTCGATGACGTAGGGCAGGTCGGTGTCGAACACGTCGCCGAACCACCGGAAGCCGGCCGCGGCGAGCAGTCGGGCGGTGGCCGCGCTCGGCGTACACCGTGGACTGATCCAGCCGCCCGGACGCCGGCCGGTGACCGACTCGAGTGCCGCGACGGTGCGCCCGATCATCTCGCGCTCGTCGTCCTCGCTGAGCGTGGCGGCGATGAGATTCTGCGACCAGCTATGGCCGCACAACTCGTGACCACCGTCCACAATGGCACGCAGGCTCTCCGGAGCGGTCTCGGCGAGGATGCCGCTGGGATACACCGACGCGCGGACCTGGAACCGGGCGAGCAGTTCCAGGAGCCGCCAGATCCCGGTGCGGTGGCCGTAATCGCTCCAGCCCAGCGCCTGGTAGTCGGTGGCCCCGGCGGGGAGCGGGTTGCCGACCGGGCCGATTCCAGGCGTGGTGCCAGGTGCCCACTGCTCGTACATGACGTTCACCACCACGGCCAGGCGGTGTCCGTCGGGCCAGACCTCGTTGTCGGCGTTCACGGCTCTATCGTCTCCTCCGCTTCGATCTGGGCGAGTTCCTCTTCGCTCTGGGCGAGCGAGGTCTGTGCGAGTGCCTGAGCGCCCCGCTCGCGATGCGCCATGATCAGTTTCGCGGCGCGTTCCCCGTCGCCACTGAACATGGCGTCGACGATCTCCCGGTGTTCGGCCTGCGAGGCCCGGGCGCGTTCCGGGTTGAGCCGGAACACCATCTGGTAGGAAGCCTGCCCGTCCCAGAGCCTTTCGATCAGGTCGAGGAGGCACTGGTTGGGGCAGCCGACCAGGATGGCCTCGTGGAACTCCCGGTTCAGCCGGCCATACCGGACGAGGTTGCCCGCGTCCAGAGCGGCGTCCAACTCACCCATGACCCGCTTGACATTGGCCGTCTGCTCCGCATCCAGCCGGCCGGCGCCGAGCTTGAGCGCGAGGCTCTCCAGATGCCCCCGTACCGCGTAGGTCTCCTCGATCTCGCGCTGCGTGAACTGCCTTACGCGGGCGCCGGCGTACGGCGTGTTCTGTACGAGGCCGTCGCGCGCGAGCATCCACAGTGCTTCCCGCACCGGGATGTCCGACGAGTCGAAGCGCAGCGCGAGCGCTCGTGCGGCCAGGCGGCTGCCGGGCGGCAGGGCGCCCTCGATGATCTCTTCGCGCAGCGCGTCGTACACCTGGGTCGAACGCAGCTTACGAGCCACAGGCGTCGCCCTCTCCTAGTCGCGGGGGTGCCGGCGGTGTCGTGGTGACTCCCGCCGCACAGGATCATCTCAAGGAGCGGCGTCAATTTCACCCGGCTCGTGCCGCCAAGTAGCTGGCTATCCCGATACGGTCGGTTTCCCTGGGCTGAGCACACTCGATAATATCGGATCTTCTTAGAGAGGATCTTGATGAGGATCGCGAACCACGACAACCGCGCGACCATCGTGATGGACGGGCGGGGGATCGACGTGGCGAAGGCCAGCGGCGGTCGGTTCCCGGCCGACATCCATGAGTTGTACTACCGCTGGGACGAGTTCCGCCGCTGGTGGTCGGCGCGACCGGCCGAGTGGGCGGGCGAGTTCGCCCCGGATCCGGCGCTGCTGGGGGCGCCGGCGCCACGCCCGGCCCAGGTGTTCGCGCTCGGCCTCAACTATGCCGACCACGCCGCGGAGGGCGGGTTCGCCCTGCCGGCGGCGCCGGTGATCTTCACTAAGTTCCCGAGCTGCGTCACCGGCCCCTACACCGAGGTGGCGCTGCCCGACGGCAACGTCGACTGGGAGGTCGAGCTGGTCGCGGTCGTCGGCCGGGAGACCGCCGGCCCGGTGGACGCGGCGGACGGCTGGCAGTATGTCGCGGGGCTCACCGTCGGGCAGGACCTGTCGGAGCGCGTCACCCAGCATCGTCCGCCCGCGCCGCAGTTCTCGCTCGGCAAGTCGTTCCGCGGCTTCGGCCCGGTAGGGCCGGTGCTGGTCACACCGGACGAGTTCGCCGACCCCGACGACCTCGAACTGCGCTGCCAGGTCAACGGCGTCACGATGCAGCACGCCCGCACCTCCAGCATGATCTTCAAGGTGCCGGCCATCGTCGCCTATCTGTCCGGCATCGTCCGGCTGCAGCCCGGCGACCTCATCTTCACCGGTACCCCGGACGGTGTGGGCCGGGTCCGCACGCCGCCGGTCTTCCTCCAACCCGGCGACGTGCTCGAGAGCGAGATCGAACACATCGGCACGCTGCGCCAGACCTTCGTCGCGGCCACTGTCGGTCCCCGCGTCTAGCCGGTGCCCGCCATGCCTGGTGCGGCGGTGGGTAGTCCCACCGCGCTGGCGATGTCGAGCATCCGCTTGTCATAGGTGACGAGGCAACTGAGGGGCCCCGGTGGACATCTCCGCGTAAGGCCGTGTTCACCTATCGCGAGATAGAGTCCGGCCCGAAACGGCGGCGGGGGCAGGGGCGGAGCGTGCGGATCAGAGCGGTGCCGGGGATGGCCGTGGCAGTCGGTGTCTACGCGGCACTCCGGCTGCTGTCGGTGGCGCTGCTGGCGGTGTTCGCCGAGCATCGGGACGCGTCGGTGTGGGGCGAGCTCAGCTCCTACGACGCTACCTGGTACCTCGACATCGCCACCGGCGGCTACGACACCGAGTTGGCCCGCCGCCCGAATGGCGGGCCCGCGCCCACCAACCTGGCGTTCTTCCCGCTCTACCCCGGCCTGATCGCCGCGCTGGATCCGATCTTCCCCGGTGGACCGCGCGCGGCGGCGCTGGCGATCTCGTGGGTGGCCGGTCTGGTCGCGGCCGCCGGCATCTACGCCGTCGGTGCGCAGGTGCGCGATCGGCGTACCGGGATCCTGCTGGCCGCCGGGTGGGCGGTGGTGCCGCACGCGATCGTGCAGTCCATGGCGTACACGGAAGGGCTTTTCACCGCCTTCGCGGCCTGGTCGCTGCACGCGGTGCTCAGCCGCCGATGGTTGCTCGCCGGTGGCCTGTGCCTGGTCGCGGGCCTGGTGCGGCCGACGGCCGCCGCCCTGGTCGCGGCCGTCGGCCTGGCGTGCCTGGTCGCGGTCGTGCGCCGCCAGGACGGCTGGCGGCCGTGGGTGGGCGGCCTGCTCGCGCCGCTCGGCCTGGTCGGTTACCTGGCGTGGGTCGGGCAGCGGCTGGACCGCCTGGACGGCTACTACTACGGCCAGAAACACACGTGGGGTACGTCGATGGACGGCGGCCGGTACACGGTCGGCCAGAGCTGGCGGATCGTCTCGAGCAAGCAGGATCTGGCCTTGTACGCCGTGACGGCGGTGCTGATCGCGGCGGTGGTGCTGTTCGGCCTCGCGGTGGCCGAGCGGCAGCCGTGGCCGCTGCTGGTCTACGCGGGCGTGGTGCTGGTGACCACCCTCGCCGGATCCGGCTACTACCACTCCAAGGCCCGGCTGATCCTGCCCGCGTTCACCCTGCTGCTGCCGGTCGCGACCGCGCTGGCCGGCGCCCGCGCCCGAAACCTGGCCGCCGCGCTAGGCGGGCTGGCGCTCGGCTCCGCCTGGTACGGGGCTTATCTGTGCCTGTTCTGGCGCTACTCCCCGTGATGGCCGCAACTCGTCGAGGCGGACCAGCGCGACGCCGGCGATGATCAGCGCGCCGCCAAGCAGCTGGACGGCGGTGAGCACCTCGTCGAGCAGTAGCCAGGCGATCAGGACCGCGAACATCACCTCGGTCAGGCCGACGAACGACGACAGCCGCGCGCCGAGGATCCGCGCCGCCCCGATGCCGGCGACGTAGGAGACGACCGCGGCGACCAGCGACAGGCCGAGGATCGGCACCAGCCAGCTCGTGCGGTGGCCGGCGAAGTCCACGTCACCGAACGTCGCGCGCAGCGGCAGCGCGCCCACCAGGCCGAGCGCGATGAGCGCCGCGGCACCGACCGCCATGCCGGCGCTGGCCAGCACGACCGGCGGCAGGTCGCGGTCGCCCCGGGCGGAGAGCACGAAGTACGCCGCCAGGCCGACCGCCGCGCCGAGGCCCCAGAGCACCCCGACCGGGTCGAACCGGGCGCCGCCGGCCACGTCCAGCACGAACACGAGGCCGAGGATGGCCGCCACCGCGCCGGCGACGGTCAGCCACCGCGGCCGCTGGCCGTGCACGAGCCACATCCAGGCGACGACGAGGATGATGCCCAGGTACTCCAGCAGCAGCGCGACCCCGACGGGCAGGTAGCGCACCGCGTTGAAGAAGCACGCCTGGGCCGCCATGACCCCGAGCAGCCCGAACCCGCCGATCATGCCGATGTTGCGGCGCAGCACGGACCACCGGCCGCGCAACGCGACGATCGCGGGGATCGCCAGCACGAGCGCCGCGATGCCGACCCGGGTCGCGACCGCCGCCTCGGCCGACCAGCCGGCGTCGATCAGCGACCGGGCGAACGTGCCGGAGGTGGCGAAGGTGACGGCCGAGAGCAACGCCAGCCCGAGGCCGACGCCGACGGAGCGTTGCGGGCGCATGGCTCTCCCTGTCATCAGTAAAAAGGAGCTATGCTGATGACAGTACGTCGCTGACCTGACAGGGGTCAAGATGATTTTTGCTCATGACACAGAGCTGGCTCTGG
Organism: Actinomycetes bacterium KLBMP 9797; assembly: GCA_037414955.1. Classification (GTDB taxonomy): domain Bacteria; phylum Actinomycetota; class Actinomycetes; order Mycobacteriales; family Micromonosporaceae; genus Phytohabitans. The sequence goes on along the minus strand of JBBEWH010000136.1, from coordinate 2,434 downwards.
ACGCGGCTGCCAAGCTGGTCAACACGGCCGGCCCGGACCGCGAGGAACTGCCCGACGTGGCGGCGCTGGCCGAGTTCGTCCGCGCCCAGCGCCTGAGTGGCCGCCATGAGCGCAGCGCGGCCGAGCTGCGCGAGGTGCGCGCGCTGCGGGCGCGGCTGCGCGAGATCTGGTACGCGGACGAGGACGCGGTCGTCGCGATCGTCAACGGCCTGCTCCGCGAGTCGAACGCGCTCCCGCAGCTGGTCAAGCACGACGAGTGGCCCTACCACGTGCACGCCACGCCGGCTGACGCGCCGCTCGCCACCCGCATCGCGGTCGAGGCGGCGATGGCCTTCGTCGACGTGGTCCGCACGGGGGAGCTGCGCCGGTTGCGGGTCTGCGAGTACCCCGGGTGCGGCGACGTCCTCGTCGACCTGTCCAAGAACCGGTCCAAGCGCTTCTGTGACGTCAGCTGCGGCAACAAGGCCGCCGTCGCGGCCTACCGCGCCCGCAAAGCGCTGCGCCCCTCCCCATGACCCCCTCCCCATGATCAAGGCGTCCCTCAAGTAGTTCTAACTACTGAAGGACGCCTTGATCATGGGTCAAGCCTTGCGGCGGAGGGCGGAGCGGCGCTCGGTGAGCTCTTGCTCGCTGATCTCGCCGCGGGCGTATCGCTCCGCGAGGATCCGCTCCGCGGCGTACCGGGCGGAGCGCCGCGGCGTCCGGCGCCAGAACGCGAATCCGACCGCGGACAGGACGAGCGCCCAGAACACGATCGGGAAGATGATCCAGGCGCCCGGTCCGCCACCGTCCCAGTGGCCGGGTCCGTAGTTCGCGAGTGCTACCAGCATGACTGTCTCCTACAGGTACTCGATGTGCCGGGTTCCTGTAGCGTCCGCCCGCGACGGGCCTCGCGACGTCGGTCCGGAAGCGGCATTCCGGCTACGCCGCCCGACGTACTCCCTTCTTTCCATGATCAAGGCGTCCGTCACGTCGTTCTCCCGACGAGTCCAAGATCGACCCGACAGGCGCAAGATGGCCGCGCCGATCAAGGACTTGTGCGCCGATCATGGACTCAGGCACACGGATCAGAGATCAAACCATGTGCCTACGCCCTTGATCGACGCGGAGAGCGGGCACGCGGAGAGCGGGCGACGCGGAGAGCGGGCGACGCGGCGAGCGGGCGGCGGGGGGAGCGGGCGGCGGGGGAGAGAATGTGGTCGCGGCGGGGGTGTTGGGCGGCTAGCGTGGCGGGGGTGTCACGGACGGTGTCGCTGGTGCTGGTGGACGGGGTGGGGTCGCCGCTCGGCACGTTGCCGCCGTTCGACGTCGACCTTCCGTACTGGCAGGAGGTCGCCTGCGTGGTCCGCGGCGCCCGCGAGCGGTACGGCGTCGACCTGGCCGTGCTGCGCCTGCTCGCCGCCGAGCGGGCCGCACCGCACGGCGGCCTGGTCACCTATCTGGCGCAGGCGACCGGCATCCCCGCGCGCTACGCCGGACCGGTGGACGTCGACCTGTCCGACCACCCCGACCGGTGCGCGTACGCCCACCCGGGTGGGCCCGACGCGAGCCTCCGCTGGGCCACCGAGGCGTTGGCGACGAACGGTCGTGGCCCGGTGTCCGGTGTGGAGCAGCAGCGCACCTGGAACCTGTCGGCGATCTGGCGGCTCGACACCCCCGCCGGACCGGTGTGGCTCAAGCAGGTGCCGCGCTTCTTCGCCCACGAAGCGACCGTGTTGCGCTGGATCGCCACCACTGTGGATGACCGGTTGGTGCCGTCGCTGCTGGCCGCCGCGAACGGACGGGTGCTGCTCGACCACGTGCCGGGCCACGACCTTTACGGTGCCGACCTCGACACCCGCGCCGGCATCGCCGCGGACATGCATCGGGTCCAGCTCGCCGCGGCCGACCAGGTGGCGGCGCTGGTCGCCGCCGGCGTGCCCGACCTGCGGACCCCGCGGCTGAGCGCGTGGATCACCGAGACCGTCGCCCGGCACGGTGGCGGCGAGCCGGAGTTGGCCGCGTTGGTCGACGGCCTCGACGCCCGACTGTCCGCTGTGGAGGCCTGCGGGCTACCGGACACGCTGGTGCACGGCGACCTGCACCCCGGCAACGCGCGCGGCGACGGCGACCGGCGTGTGCTCATCGACTGGGGCGACTCGTCCGTCGGGCACCCGGCGTTCGACATCCTGCGGCTGGCCGAAGGCGTCGACCCGGCCGGCGCGGCACAGTTGATCGGCTGGTGGGCAGCGCGGTGGCGGGCCGCGGTGCCGGGCTGTGACCCGGAGACCGCGGTGCGCCTGCTGCGGCCGGTGGCCGCGCTCCGGGCGGCGGCGGCCTACGCGGGCTTCCTGGCGAACATCGAACCGAGCGAGCACCCATACCACCGCGACGACGTGCCCGCCTGCCTCGCGGCCGCCCTCACCTCTTCATGATCAAGGCGTCCCTCAAGTCG
>JBBEWH010000135.1:0-33999 GCA_037414955.1 Actinomycetes bacterium KLBMP 9797 | reverse complement strand
GGACGCCTTGATCATGAAGGTGGGGGGTCTTCGTGGCGGGCGCGGGCGATGAACGGCAGGGCGAACACCGACAGCACGCCGGACACCAGGTAGGACGCGGGGTAGCCCGACAGGTCCGCGACCCGGCCCAGCACGGGCTGCGCGGCGATGCCGCCGCTGTTGGCCATCAGCGAGTCGAACGACAGGATCGTGGCGCGCTGCGCCGACGGGATCAGGCCGTTCAGGTATGCCTGCCGGATCGGCAGCACCGCGGCGAACACCAGCGCCCACAGCACGATCAGCGCGATGGCCGCCCAGAAGTTCTCGATCAGCCCGATCAGGACGATGGCGAGGCTCGCCACGGCGTACCCGGCCAGCAGCGCCGAGGTGCGGCGCCGGAACAGGCGGCGGACCGCCGGCGCGACCATGCCGCCGACAATCTGGGCCCCGGCGACGATGGCGGCCACGAGGCCGGCGATCCCGTACGCCTCCGGGTCGCCGTACAGGTCGAGCAGGTACGGCTGGAGGGCGTAGAAGACGTAGACGCTCACGCCGCCGGTGAACGGCGCGGCCAGCATGAGGTACTTGACGGCGGGCACCCGCCAGCCGTAGGTGACCGAGTTCGCGACGATGCGGCGCATCTCGCCGATCGGGCCGGCGCTGCGGTCCGGGGTGAAGCCGAGGTCGCGCATCAGCACGAACGCCACCACGAACATCACCATCAGCACGGCCGCGCGGAGCACGAACGGCGCGCCGAGGTTGACCAGCTGGGCGAGGTAGCCGCCGGCCACCGACCCGGCGAGCATGGCTACGCCGGTGACGACCTGGCCGCGCGCGAACACCGATTCGAGCGCGCCGTCGTAGCCGGTGGCGGCCAGGGCGTCGACCAGCCACGCCTCGGTCGCTCCGGAGAAGAACGTGAAGCCGAGGCCGAGCAGTAGCGACACCACCGCCCACTGCCAGAACGGGGCCTCGATCTGCCACAGCAGCACGTAGAGCGCGGTGGAGGCGGCGAGGGTGACCGTGCCGAGCAGGAACGACGCGCGCCGCCCCCAGGTGTCGGCGACCACGCCGGTCGGCACCTCGAAGAGCACCATGCCGGCGGTGAAGAACGCGTTGGCGGCGAAGGCCTCGAGGTTCGACAGGCCGGCGTCGAGCAGGAAGATCGTGTTGATTCCCCAGATCAGCGACGCGGCGAGGGTGTTGCCGAGCTGGAGCAGGTAGTACGTGTACCGGACGGACTTCGCGGTGGCGATGCCGATCATCCCTTCCCCCGAATGGCGATCTCTGTCATCGTAGATCAACGATCTTCACGGTGCCTGGGGAGGAACCATGAGTGGACGATCCGTAATGTCGTGCGTCCTGATCGCGGCGTTACTGGCAGCCGGGCCACCACCGTCGTCAGCATCGGCGGCGCCGGCGCCCGCCCCGGAAGGGTACGCCGTCGCGGAGCGGATCGCCGATGTCACCCTCGTCACGGGCGACGTGGTCACCGTCGGTCGGGAACCCGGCGGCGCGCTCACCGCCGAGGTCACCGGGCCGGCGCCGCGGCCGGACGGCCGCGGGGTCCTCTACAGCACCGTCCGCGAGGGCGACGCGCTCTACGTGTACCCCGCCGACGCGCTCGGGCCGGTCACCGCCGGCCGGTTGGACCGGCGGCTGTTCGACGTGGCCTATCTGGCGAGCAACGGGTACGCGGACGCGGCGGCCCCGACGCTGCCGGTGATCGTGCAGTACCCGCCGTCCGTGCGCGCCGCGACCGACCTGGCCCGGCGCGCGGACGCGCTGCCCGCCAGCGACGACACCGCGACGCTCGCCAGCGTGCACGCCGCGGCCGTGGCGGTGGAGAAGCCGAAGGCCGAGGAGTTCTGGGCGGCGGCGCTCGACTCGGGCGCGGCGACGGTGTGGCTGGACGGCCGGGCGACCGCCACGCTGGACGCGAGCGTGCCGCAGATCGGCGCGCCCGCGGCCTGGGCGGCCGGCTACGACGGCACCGGCGTGACCGTGGCGGTGCTCGACACCGGCGTCGACGAGACCCACCCGGACCTGGCGGGCCGGGTGCGCGCGGCGCGGAGCTTCATCCCCGGCCAGACCCGCGACGGGCACGGCCACGGTACCCATGTCGCGTCCATCGTGGCCGGTGGGAGTGACCGGTACCGCGGGGTCGCGCCCGGCGTGACGCTGCTCGCCGGCAAGGTGCTCAACGACGCCGGCACCGGCACCGAGTCGCAGATCATCGCCGGTATGCAGTGGGCCGTGGGCCAGGGCGCCGACGTGGTGAACATGAGCCTGGGCGGCTGCTGCACCGACGGCACCGACCCGATGAGCCAGGCGGTGAACCGGCTGACCGCCGAGAGTGGCGCGCTGTTCGTGGTGGCGGCCGGCAACGACGGCGCTCGCGGTAGTCGGACCGTCGGCGCGCCGGGGGTCGCCGACGCGGCGCTGACCGTGGCGGCGGTCGACGGGCAGGACCGGATGGCGCCGTTCTCCAGCCGCGGCCCGCGGCCCGGCGACTTCGGCCGCAAGCCGGACATCGCCGCGCCCGGCGTCGGCATCACCGCCGCCCGCGCCGCGGGTACGTCGATGGGGTCCATCGTGGACGAGACGCACACGAGCGCGTCGGGGACGTCGATGGCCACGCCGCATGTGGCCGGTGCCGCCGCGATCCTGGCGCAGCGACACCCGGACTGGACCGCGGCCCAACTCAAGGACGGGTTGATGAGCACGGCCGTGGACACCGGCGCGGGCGGGTTCGCGCAGGGCGCCGGCCGGGTCGACGCGGCCCGCGCGGTGCGCCAGGACGTGCGGGCGACCGGCGGTGTCGACTTCGGACGGGTGCCGTACACAGGGGCGGCCGTCGAGCGGACGGTCACCTACACCAACGACACCGATCGGGATGTCACGCTCAACCTGTCGACGTCGATCGCGGCGCGCACCGGTGCCGCCCCGGCGAACGCGTTGCGCGTGGACCGGACCACGGTGACGGTGCCCGCGAAGGGTTCCGCGTCCGTGGTGGCCGCGTTCGACCCGAGCGCCGGGCCGGATACCTGGTACCACGGCGCGATCCGGGCCCGGGCGGACGGCGTCGCGCTCACCACGGTGGTCGGCGGGTTCCGGGAGATGAAGCGGGTCGCGCTGACCGCCCGGGTGATCCCGCCGGACGGCGCCGGCCAGATCTTCTACGGCGGCTGGGTGCTGCTGCGGGTGGACGGGCGCGACGAGGCACCCGTTTACCTGGAAAGCGAGTCGGGCGTGGAGATGACCGGACAACTCGACGCCGGCCGGTACGCGGTGCGGACCTATGTGGAGTGGCGGGACGCCGCCGGTGCGCCGCACGGGGCGCTCGTCTCCGCGCCCGACGTCGACGTCAGCGACGGCGCCACGGTGGTCTTCGACCTGCGCCGGGCCACCCGGTTGACGGCGAGCACGCCGCGCGCCTCCGAGTCATACGCCCACCAGTTCGGCTTCGAGAACACCGGAGCCGGCGGCACGGTCAGCCTCCGCAGCGAGATCCGGGCGTACGGCGAGATGACACTGTGGACGCTGCCCACCACCGCCCCGTCGGTGGGCGAGTTCTACGCGTACAGCCAGCAGGTGCGGCCCGAGTCGCGGCTCACGATGCGGGCGCGCGGGCGGCTCGGCACGCTGGATGCCCGGTACCCGCCCGCGAACATCACGGTCTCCGATGACGGCATCGCCCGGTTCGACGGCCGGCAGCGACTGTCCCTCGTGTACGCCGGATCGGGCACCTCGTTCGCGGACCTGGACGTGCGCGGCAAACTGGTGCTGCTCGACCTCTCCGACATCTGCGCGGCCACCTGCAAGTCGAATGGGCTGGACCGGGTGCGGGCCGCGGCCAACGCCGGCGCGGCGGGTGTGCTCGGGTTCGGCGCGGTGGGCCGCGGGTTCCTCTCGCCGGCGATCTATGGCGGTCCAAGTATCTGGCCGGCGTACCCGGTGCCGACCCTCAGCCTCCCGACCGACCAGGGCGCGGCGCTGCGGGACACGTTGACGCGTGGGCCGGTCGAGATCGACGTGATCGGCACGCGGACGCCCGACTACCTCTACGCGCTGACGTTTCCGTGGGAGGGACGCATCCCGTCCACGCCGATCCGACCCGGATCGCTCTACCAGATTGACAACCGCATCCACGCCGACGGGCCCGGCGCCGCCACGCTGTCCTTCAACGCGCAACTGCCCGGCACCGGTGAGGTGAAGCGGATCGGCAACGGCAACAGCCTGCGGGTGAGTGGGATGCCGGGCGTCGTCACCACCTACCTCGGTCCGGTGAACAAGCGCGTCGGCTGGTTCCATGGCGCGTCGTTCAGCTACGACAATGTGGACTCGGTGCGGCGGCCGGGCGGCTGGAGCGACAGTGAGATCGAGGAGTTCACCCGGCCCGGGCATCGGGTGCGCGAGCTGGGCGAGCAGCCGCTGGTCTCCAACACCACTCGATACACGTCGAGCACCGGCCGGTACTTCACCCGCACCTGCCTGTCCTGCCGCAACGGGGACATGTTCAACCCGGTGCACGTGCTGGACAGCGACGGTATGGGTGGCGGCTCCCAGGCGTACGACATCTCCGACGGGTTCTATGGTGACAAGCAGACCGAGCTGAAGCTCTACCGGAACGGCGTGGAGGTGCCGCCGCAGACCGGGATCGTGTGGATCGCGCCGCCGTGGATCGCCTACAAGAACGTGTACTACACGCTGCCGCCGGAACGAGCCACGTACCGGCTGACCGAGAAGCACTACGCGCTCGCCGGGATGCAGCGCTGGGCGCGCACCGTCTCGACGGAGTGGACGTTCACCTCGGAGCGACCGACCACCGGTTTCCGCTCGACGGCGGACGGCGGGAACTGCATGGGTTGGTACATCACGTGGCCGAACCCGCCGGACGTGTGCCAGCCGACCAACCAGCTCTTCGTCGGCTACGACCTGGGGTTGCGGCTGGACAACACGCTGCCGGCGCATTCGGTGCAACGGGTCACGCTGAGCGCTTACCACAGCGTGCTCCTGGATCGGGCGCCCCGGGTGACCGGTATGGAGCTGTGGACCAGCGTCGACGACGGCGCGCACTGGTCGCGGGTGCGCACCCAGCCGCTCGGCGATGGTCGTTTCGCCGCGACCATCGTCCACCCAGGACTGTCACACACCACCGGCGCGGTAAGCCTCCGCGCCCGCGCGGTCGACGCGGCCGGCAACACGGTAGACCAAACCATCCACCGCGCCTACGCCCTCCGCTAACCCCCTGCGGCCCGCGCGCGGCCCGCGCGCGGCCCGCGCGGCCTCCCCTTCCCCGCCGATCAAGGGCTCGGGCACATGCTTTGATCTCTATTCCGGGTGCCCAAGCCCTTGATCGGCGTGCATGTCCTTGATCGCGAGGCCGAGACGGCGGGCGGCCTCGCGGAGGTCGTCGACGCCGTACATCGAGAACGACGCGCGCAGCCGGTCCCGGCCGCCGCCGTCCACATAGAAGCATTCGCCAGCGAGAAGCGCGACGCCGTGGCCATTTACCAGTCCCTCGGGCGCGCGCAGCCAGAGGAACCAACCGCCGGCGGGGACGTCGAACATGAGCTCGGGCGCGTGCGCGCGGAGCCCGTCGGCCAGCGCGTCCCGCCGCTCCCGGTACGCCTCCCGTAGCCCGGCCACGTGTCGCGCGTACCCGCCAGACGTGCCGAACTCGGTTAGCACCATCGCGGTCGTGTGGTTGAGGCAGCCGCCACTGTCCACGTACCCCCGGGTGGCGAGCCGGCGCACGAAGGACGCTTCGGCGGTCAGGTAGCCCAGCCGCAGTCCCGGGCCGACTGTTTTGGAGAACGAGCCCAGCCGCACGACGCCGCCGTCGGCGGCGCTCCACAGCGACGGCGGCGCGGGCCCGTCGTAGGCCAGCTCGCGGTACGTGTCATCCTCCACAATGGTCGTCGTACCGGCCAGCGCTGTGACGAGGTCACGCCGGCGTTCCGGTGGCACTGAGGCGCCGGACGGGTTGTTGAACGTGGGGACCGTGTAGAGCATCGGCGCCCGCCGGCCGGTTCGTTGTAGCCGTGCGATGAGCTCGACGGTGGCGGCCGGGTCGATGCCCGCACCGTCCATGGGTGCGGCGCGCAGCTCGACGTCGCGGTTCGCCAGGATCCGCAACGCGAGGTGGTACGTGGGCGCGTCGACGAGCACGACGTCGCCGGGCCGGGTCAGCAGCGCGCACACCATGTCGATCCCCTGCGACGTGCCGGCGGTGACGAAGAGTTCCGCCGGGTCCGGCGCCCGGCCGTCGAGCGATCCGATGTGGACGGCGAGCCATTCGAGGAGCGGGCCGGGGCCGGTGGCGTACCCGTAGGTGAGTGCCGTCCACCCGGCGGTCCGCAGCGTCGCCGCAGTGGCCGCCGCCCACCCATCGACCGGAAGTAGTGCCGGGTCGGGGTGTCCCCAGCCAAGATCGAGGACCCCCGCCGCCCCAGCGAACTGGATGACCGGCAACCGCGCTTCGGTGTGACCCATGTCACTGACAGTAGTGGAGTGATTGCTGGGACTGGCGAGGCCGGCGTGTCCGATCTGACCACTATGCGCGTGATGCTGGCTACGTCGCGTTGGTCGGTCACGCGATGTTATGTCGCGAGTGCAAATCCCGTCTGGCGTCCGCGCCGCCACCCTCCTTAGCCTCCGAGGACCCCTCTGAGCAGCGCAAAGGACACCTCCCCTCATGTCTCGTTTCAGTCGCTCCCTGTTGGTCGCGACGGTCGCCGCCGCCGGCCTGGCCGTGCCGATCACCACGTACGCGGATACGAAGGCCTGCACCGTGGACGCGAAACTGGTCAACTCGTGCCGGCCGTGGCTCGGTGCGCGCGCCAACGAATACCCGGATGTCAGCGCCGACCTGCGTGCCCAGACGCTCTACCACGAGCAGCGGATCGGCCGGCAGCTCGACGTCGTGCACACGTATGCGCCGGTCGGGAAGCTGCCCCTCTACAGCTCCAGTGACCGGTACTTCGCCCAGCGCGCGAACACGTACCTCTTCCAGAACTGGAAGCCGGCGGCGCGCTGGAAGGACGCCGGTGGCGGAAACGCGAAGACCAACGCGCACATCGACAAGGCGGCCGACGCCGTCAAGGCGCTCGGCACCAAGAAGATCTTCCTGACAATCCACCACGAGCCCGAGAACGACGTGACCTCGGGTGGTTCGTGCGCCACCAAGTCGGGCGCCTCCGCCGGCACCACTGCCGAGTACCGGCAGATGTGGCGCAACGTCCGCACCCGCTTCAACGCCAAGGGCGTCACGAACGTGGTGTGGGTCATGGACTACATGGCGTACAAGGCCTGGGATTGCCTGGTGCCACAGCTCTACCCGGGCGACGCCTACGTTGACTGGATCATGTTCAACGCATACGGGTCCGGCGGTAAGGCCAACTTCGTGACCAACGTGGATCGCTTCTACCGGCTGCTCACTTCACTGTCCACAGCGGACCGCAAGCTGACCTCGAAGCCGTGGGGCGTCGTGGAGTGGGGCGTGCACGACGCCTCCCAGGCGCAGGCGGCCGCGTACTACCAGCAGGCCGCCAAGGCGGTGAAGGACAACCGGTTCCCGCGACTGAAGGCGTACCTGATCTTCGATTCGCCCGGCGCCCATGACCAGCCCGGCCTGCGCATCCGGTACGACGACCGGGGCAACTCCGACCTGGCCGAGCAGAACGCCTACCGCGCCTTCGCCGCCACCGTCAAACCTTGATGATCAGGGCGTCACGGTAGTCGTTAGAACGACTACCGGGACGCCCTGATCGTGGAGGATGGGGGCGTGGCGTACTCCTATGTGGTGACCGGCGGCGGACGCGGCATCGGGCGGGCGATCGTGGAGCGGCTCCTCGGGGCGGCGGACGTCGTCGCGGTCATCGAGCGTGACCCGGCGGCGCTGGCGTGGACCGCGTCCCACCCGGCGGCGGACCGGCTGATGCCGGTGGTCGGCGACGCGGCTGACGAGTCCGTGGTCGAGCGCGCCGCCGAGCGGACCGCCTCCGCCGCGCCGCTCGCCGGCTGGGTCAACAACGCGGCGGTGTTCCGCGACGCGTGGCTGCACGAGGCATCGGCGCGCGAGGTGATCGACCTCGTCGGGCTCAACCTCAACCCGGTCGTGGTGGGCTGTGCGGCCGCGATCCGGCGGTTCCTGGCGGCCGGCAGCGGCGGCGCGATCGTCAACGTCTCCTCGCACCAGGCCCAGCGCCCGGTGCGCGGCGCCCTGTCCTACGCGACCGCCAAGGCCGCGGTGGAAGGGCTGACCCGGGCGCTCGCCGTGGACTACGGTCCACACGGGATCCGGGTGAACGCGGTGGCGCTGGGTTCCATCCACACCCAGCGGTACGAGGAGTTCCTGGCCGCCCAGGAGGACGCGCGGGTCGAGGAGGAGATGCGCCGGCTGCACCCGCTCGGCCGGGTCGGATACCCCGACGAGGTGGCCGCCACGGTCGGATACCTGCTCTCCCCGGACGCGAGCTTCGTCACCGGCGCGGTCCTGCCGGTCGACGGCGGCCGCGCCGCCTTGGGCCGCGACCCCGAAGAATCATGATCAAGGCGTCCTTCAAGTAGTTAGAACTACTTGAAGGACGCCTTGATCATGGGCGGGTGTAGTCGAGGGCGAGCGCGCCGGCCAGGTCGCGCAGGCACTCTTCGAAGACCGGCTCCAGGTCCGAGTACGCGAAATCCAGCTGGTGCAGGACCTCCATGCACAGCAGGCCGTACAGCCTGATCCAGCAGGACAGGAACACGTGCGCGGCCGCGGGCGGTAACTGCCCGCCGATGCTGGCCGAATAGGCGGCCAGTTGCTCGCGCAGCGCCACCGGCAGGCTGTCGAGCGCGGGCACCGGGAACGGGCGCGCCTGCCAGAGCTCCACCGTCAGATCCAGCAGCACCTGCTCGAACCGCTGCCCGGCCCGGTGGCGCGCCGATTCCCGGCGCCGGTTCGGCGGCGCTATCGGGCTGGCGAAGACCCAGCCGAACTCGGCGGGATGGGCAATCGCCCAGGCGCGCATCGCGCGGGCGGCAGCGAGCATCCGGTCGCCGATCGACCCGTCGGCGTACGCGTCGCGGGCCGCCGCCATCGCGGCGGCCAGTTCGTCGAAGAAGTCCGCGGTCACCGCGCCCACGAGGTCGTCGTGACTGGCGTAGTAGTGGTACAGCGCGGGGCCGCTCATGCCCACCTCCCGGGCCACCGCGTTGATCGTCACCGCGGCCGGCCCCTGGGTGACCAGCAGCTTGCGGGCGCAGTCATGGATCTCCCGCAGCGTCGCCTGCCGCAACCTGTCGCGCCTCGTGGGGGGCATCGCTCACCTCTCCGTTGACTTCTTAGAGTCATTATGTTGAATTAGAGCCTCTAAGTAAATCTAGAGAATCTAGGAGTTGTTGTGTGGTGGATCGTTGTCGCTGGCCTGTCGCTGATTACCGCCGTGTGGTGGCGCATCTCGCGGTCCGCGCGGATGCGGCGGTCGTGACGTGGCCCGCAATCCCTTGTCAGCCGTCTTCGGCAAGTACGCGATGGGCGCGACCATCACCGTCGCCGAGCCCGTCACGCCCACCATGCGGCGCATCCGGCTGGAGACCGACCGGCCCATCGCATTCCCCTACACACCGGGCCAGCACATCCGGATCGAGCTGAAGGACCCGCTGTCGATCTCCGGGATCCTGCGACCCGGCGACACGCTGCGCACGTACACGATCTGGGACCTTGATGCCACCGCGCTGGAGTTGCGTGCCCATCTCTACGACGGCGACGGCATCGGCCTGCGGTGGGCCCGGGAGGTCCGACCGGGCGACCCGGTGACGTTCTGGTGGCCGCAGGGCGACTTCTTCACCCGCGACGCGCCCTATCACGTGTTCGTCGGCGAGGAGACGGCCAGCGCGGCCTTCGGACCGATGATCCGGGCGCTGGGCCCGTCGGCGCGCGTGTATGGGGTACTCGAAAGTGCGGCCCCCGACCACGACCTGCCCATGCCGGGGAACCACCCCCTTCGCCGGGTCCATCGGCACGGCGCGCCCCCGGCGTCGTCCCGCGTCCTGCTGGCCGCGGTCGCCGAGCTTGACCTGCCCGACGAACCTGGCGCCGGGTACGTGGCCGGCGAGGCCCGGACCTGCCAGCTGGTGCGCGACTTCCTCGTCCGCGAGCGCGGCTGGCCACGGACCGCCGTCAAGGTCAAACCGTTCTGGACCCCCGGCAAACGCGGCCTCCACTAACCCATGATCAAGGCGTCCTTCAAGTAGTTCTAACTACTTGAAGGACGCCTTGATCATGGGTTGGGTCCTAGCGGACCGGCTTGAGGACGGGCGTGGGGCGGGACGGGGGGAAGTGGTGCTTGGGCGCCCACTCCGGCGGGCCCGGCACGGCCGCGACGTCCTCGCGCAGCTGCGGCAGCTCCGGGTAGAACAGGTTGCCCGGGCACTCGGTGGCGCCCCAGTCGCGGTGCCCACTGATCGCGGCGTTGGTGCGGGTGTTGCCGTTGACCGGGTTGACGTAGTTGACCGTGCTGAGCGGGTCGATCCCGGTGACCCGGGCGAGCCCGGCGAGCACCTTGACGAGCGTGGCCCGGGCGGGGGCGGTCGGCAGCTGGCTGGTGAAGTTACCGAGCAGGCAGACGCCGATGTTGCCGGCGTTCCAGCCGACCGCGTGGGCCCCGCCCGCCATCAGCGGCTTGCCGTCCTGCGGCGTGCCGCGGAAGGCGGGCACCGCGTCGTCGCCGGACCAGCGGCCCTCGTAGATCCGGCCGGCCTGGTCGATCAGCAGGTTGTAGCCGATGTCGCCCCAACCCCGCCGGATGGTCTGGTCCTGGTAAATGGCCCGCACGGTGGCCGCCGGGTCGGGGTCCTCGTTCTCGCCCGCGGTGTGGTGCACGGTCAGGGCCTGCGTCGGGTAGTACTCGGTGGGCCAGGTCTCGACGCCGTTGACGAAGCGCAGCGACTCGTCGGCGCCCCAGGCCGCCCGGTTCAGGTAGGGCGCGGCGACGCTCTCCCGGCCCGGTAGCGGCATGGTGGGCTGCACGGCGGCCGCCGCGGCGGTGCGCAGCGGGCCGTCGACGGTGTTCATCTCCAGCGTCTGCGCGGCGCCCTCGCCGGCGACCCACACCTCGTAGCCGACCGCGCCGGGCGCGACCAGCACGGCGCTGCCCGCGGGCTCGCCCGACCAGCCGTCGGGGGCGGCCGGGCAGCCGTGCAACGTCTGCCATTTGCTCCAACCGGTGCGGGTGCGCAGCCGCACCTGCGCCGCCGGGCCGCGCCAGTGGACGCTGAGGTGACTGAGGGTGAACTCGCTGTCCGGCACCCGCAAGCGGCCGTCGAGCACGGCACGGCCGCGCGCCAGCGTGCGCGGGATGCCGCCGGGTCGGGGCGCCGCCTGCGCCGTGGCGGGCAGGGCCACGCCGAGCGCGGCACCCGCCGTCGCGGTGGCGGTCGTGGCCAGGACGGTACGGCGTGTAGTCAACTCATCCCCCCAGGATCTCGCGGACCCCGGGAGCATATCGAGATTAGATGGCCGCCGCGCCGGAGACCATCCATTCGCCGTCGACCGGCACCATCGTGAGCACGACCCGGTTCTGGTCCACCTTCTCGCCGGACGTGTTGACATTCCGCCGGTACTGGTTGAGGTAGAGCAGCAGCTCGACCTTGTCGGTGCCGGCGCTGACCACGCCGCTCGCGGACACCTCCGCCAGCACGACCGCCTGCTCCTTGGTGGCGGTGCCCTTCAGCGCGGCGGTCGTCTTCGCGTACTCGTCGGCGAACCCGCCGGTGACGAACAACCGTCCATTGGCGACGCTCGTGTCGAACGTGCGGTAGTCGTACGAGAAGATGGCCTTGGCGGCGGCGGGCGCGGCGGCGAGCGACTGCCGCACGGCGGCGGTGCGCTGGTCGGCGCGGTGGTGACCCCACCACGCCACGCCCGCGACGACGGCGGCCAGCACCGCGACACCGACGAGAACGGGCACCATCTTGATGTGCTTCATCACAACCCCTAACCCACGAACTGGAGCTTGGCGACCAACCACTGGCCGGACGCGCCGTCCCGGGTGACGTCGACCTGGATCCGGTAGTGCGACGCCCGCCCGTCCGGCGCCTTCACGTTCTTGACGGTGGCGTCGATGGCGACCAGCACGACGGCCCGATCTCGGTCTCCGGAGAGGAGGCCGGCGCGCAGCACCGTCCCCTGGGACTCCACTTTGTTCTCGACGACGGCCGTGCGCACCTCGGCTTGGCCGCGGGTGAACTCGTCCTTGAAGTCGCCGGTGGCGCCGGCCACGATCCGCTGGAGATCGCGATCCACGCTGGACGCGCTGACGGAGACGAAGTTGACCGACGTCTGCTTCGCGGCCGCCAGGGCCTGCTGGTGCGCCCGATCCAGCGCCCGGTCCTGCGCCCAGTGGTAGCCGGCGAACACCGCGCCGGCCACGGCGACCGCGGCCATCGCCAGCGCCGCGACCAGCGGCAGGCGGCCCGTCGTGGCGCGACGCGGGAAGGCGCGGCGGCGCGCCGGCGGGTCCGGCTGTACCGGTTCCTCGTCCAGCCGGGCCAGTAGCGCCACCGGGTCGTCCTCCTGCCGGGGCAGCCGCCGCACGATCTGCCGGGGTGGCCGGCGGACGCTGGTACGGCGTGGTCGGGCGGGCGCCGCGCCGTCCGTCTCCTTGACGAGCCGCAGCGTGCGTTGCTCATGCGTGGGCATGGTTAACCTCCATTACGGTGCCAGGCCGGCCAGTTACGGTGCCAGGCCGGCCAGTAGAAGCTGTTTCCACGACTGGTCGCCGGTGAGCTGGTACTGGCCGCCGGTGCCGCCGAACCACAGGGGAGCGCCATCCGACCCGGTGACGAGGCCGGTGGCCGGGTCCGCTCGCGCGGCCGGCGCGGGATCGCGGCCACCGGGCCGGGGCGCGTTGTTCGTGCCGCGCACGCTGGCCCCCCGGGACTGCTCGGCGCCGGTGCACCGGGTGGCGTCCGCGTACACGCACGAGGGCGGATCGCTGAGGTTCACGACGAGTCCCAAGTGGGCGGTGCCGTCGCCGGGGGTGACGGTGAAGCCACCGGCCACCGTGAGCGGGTAGACGACGAGGAGGTGCTCGATGGCGGGCAACCGGCGTACGGCGATGCCGTTCACCGTCACCAGGTTGCCGAGCAGCGTGCCCACCGTCGGATCGAGCTCGCGCAGCAGCGCCACCAGTTCGGTCGCGGCGGGCGGCGCGTTGGTGAGCAGGCGGCGCAGGTCCGGATCGGACTGTCGCAGGGTGGCGGACACCTCGGCAAGCCCTTTGGCCCACCGCCGGATCGCGTCGGCCGACGCCTGCTGGGCCGCGAGCGCGGTGCGCCCGTCCCGGATCAGCGCCACGGTCTGCGGCAGGTTGGCCACCGCGTCGGCGAGCAGCGCGTCGCTGGCGTCCACAATGGTCTGGAGGGCCAGCTCGTTGCCCTCGAACGCGGTGCCCAGCTCGTCGATGACCACGGCCAGATCCTCGGGGTCGACCGAGCGCACCAGCGCGTCCAGGTTGGTGAGCAGCGTCTCCGCCGCGATCGGCGTGCCGGTGCGGTCGCGCGGGATGACCGACCCTTCGCTCAGGAACGGGCCGGTGTCCCGGTTGGGGCGTAGGTCGACGTACTGCTCGCCGACCGCCGAGCGTTGGGCCACCACCGCGCGCAGGTCGCTCGGCACCCGCACCTCTTGCTCCAGCCGCAGGTCCGCGCGGACGCCGTCGCCGTGCAGCCGGACGGCGGTGACCCGCCCGACGGGGGAGCCCCGGTAGGTGACCGCCGCGTTCGCGAAGATGCCGCCCGCGTCGGCGAGGTCGACGTGTACGACGTAACCGCCGCCGCCGAGCCCCACGTAGCGCACCGCGACGTAGCTGACGCCGAGCAGGCTGGCCACGAGGAACGCCAGCACCTGGAGCTTGGTACCGAGTCTGATCACGGTCGCAACCCTCCAGTGAGGACGTCGGTGAGCCCGCCGACCAGCCCGTCGACCGCGCCGGTGGCGGCGGGCAGCAGGCACTGCGGCGTGAGGATCGTTCCGGCGGGAAGCTTGGCGTCTTTGGGGAAGACGGTGCCGGCGGGCAGGAGCCCGGTGGCGGGCACGGCGAGCCCGCCCAGCGGCAGCTTCGAGCCGGGCGCGAGCAGCGTGCAGCCCTCGGGCAGCTTGCACTCCTTGGGCGGCACCCACTTGGGCGGCAGGATCCCGTCGAGCGGCAGGCATTCCAGCGGCAGCAGGTCGGGCAGCGTCGGGGCAGCAGCTTTGCCTTTCCCCGCCGGCCGCTTGGTGGATCCGCCCGCGGTGCGCGCCGCGGACGGCGCTGCCGGCGCCGGTGCCGCCGCCACCAGATTGGCCAAGATGGACGCCGCGTCCAGGTCGGCGGTGATGGACAGGTTCACGTAGTCGCCGACGATCGCGCCCGTGACGTTGGGCGGGAACGGGTACGACAGCATGAAGTTCAGCGATTTCGGCAGATCGTCGCCGGCTCGTACGAGCTGTTCCAGGATGGGTCGCAGCGCGCGCAGGCTGCCCACCGTGCCGTCGTGGCTCTCGGTCACCACCTTCGTGCCCACCTTGCCCAGTTCGCCGAGCGCGTCCAGCGCGCCGGTCAGCTCGTCGCTCTGCTCGGCCAGCACGGTGATGCCCGGTCCGAGCGCGTCCAGCGCGTCACCGATGACCGCCCGCTGCTGGGCCAGGCGGCCGGTGAGCCGGTCCAGCGCCTCGATGGCGCGCACGATGTCGGCCTTCTGCTTGTCGAGCCCACCGAGGAACGTGTCGAGCCGCCGCAGCGCGTCCCGCGCCGAGGATTCCCGGCCCTCGAACACGGCGGCGAGCTCCTGGTTGATGGTCTTCAGCTGCGCGAGACCGCCGCCGTTGAGCACCATGCCGAGCGCGGCCAGCACCTCCTCCACCTCGGCGGAGCGGCGGGTCCGGGACAGCGGGATGACCGCGCCGTCGGTCAGCTGGCCGCGGGCCGACTCGGTGGTGGGCGCGGCGACCTCCACGTACTTCTCGCCGAGCAGGCTGGTCTGCCGCACCGCGGCGGTGGCGTTGGCCGGCAGCTGGACCTTGCGGTCGAGGCGCAGCCGCACTCGCGCGGTCCAGCCGGACAGCGAGATCCTCTCGACGCTGCCGACGGTGACGTCATCGACCTTGACGGCGGCCTGCGGCACGAGGTCGAGCACGTCGCTGAACTCCGCGGTGATCCGGTAGGCCGGCCCGTCCGGCGCCCCACCCGGCAACGGCAGATCGGCGACACTACACCCACTGACGAGCACCCCCACCACCGCAACGAGCGCAAGGAAGGGCCCCTTCTTATCGCTTTTTACATAGGAAGGGTCCCTTCCAATCACCCTCATCGCGGACCTCGCAGGATGCCGCCCAGCGTCAGGTCGCTGGACTGAGTGGGGCCGTGGGCTGGCGTGGAACCGGGCGCGGGGGCGGGCGCCGGCGGCGGCGCGGTGGTGGCCACTTTCTGGCCCAGAAGCTTGCGGAGTTGGTCGGTCATGGGCAGCTTCTTCGCGTTCAAGGTCTGGGCCAGCGCGAAGCACTTGTCGGACACCTGTTTCGCCGGCAGCAGATCCACCATCAGCGAGCACACGAAGCTCGCCGGGTCGTACGGCCCCATGACGTTGTCGCGGGTGTCCAGCGTGCCGGAGCGCGGGTTGTACGCGAGGTTCAGGTTGGACAATGCGAGCGGCGCCACGTCGATGATGTTGATGACCGCCTGCTGCTGCCGCACCAGCACGTTCGTGACGTCGGCGAGCGCGGCCACGTTGGACACCAGCTCGTCCCGGTTCTGCTTGAGGAACGTCGTGACGTCGGCCAGCGCGGTGGCGAGGCTGCGCAGTGCGGCGGCCAGCTCGTCACCCTCGGCAGCGAGCTGTTCGGAGACGTCGGCGAGCCGCTGGTTGAACGAGCGCACCTGCTGGTCGCTGCGCGCCAGCGCGGTGGTGAACCGCTGGAGGTTGCCGACCGTGCCGAAGAGGTCCTGCCGGCCGTCAGCCAAGGTCGAAAGCGCGCGGGACAGGCCGTCGAGCGTCTGGTGGAGGTTGTCCCCGTTGCCTTCCAGGTTCGCCCGGCCCGTCTCCAGCAGCGCACTCAGCGCGCCGTCGCGGTTCGCACCGGACGGACCGAGGGCGCGGTTGAACTCATCGAGCGCCTGGTAGATCTCGTCGATCTCCATGGGCGCCGCGGTCCGCTCGACCGGCAGCTCGGCGCCGTCGGGCAGGGCGGCGCCGCCGGCGTAGGCGGGGGTCAGTTGCACGTACCGGTCGCTGACCACGCTGGGCGGCACGATGACCGCCTGCGCGCCGGCCGGGAGGTCGTACCGCCGGGCGTAGCGCATCTCGACCCGCACCGTGCGTCCCTGGGGCGTCACGGCGACCACCTCGCCGATCCGGACGCCGAGCACCCGGACGTCCGATCCCTTGTGGACGCCGACGGTGCGGGTGAAGTGGGCGACCAGCCGCCGCTGCGGCTCACCCCCGCGCCAGACGACCAGCGCGGCGGCCGCGACCAGGGCGACGGCGACGCCACCCGCGATCCAGCGTTTCATCACCGACCTCCCGTCACCGTGTACGGCTGCAACAGGCCGCGCACGTACGAGTCGAACCACCGGCCGTTGCCGACCACGTTGGTGAAGGCGTTCACGAACGGCGCCATGTTCTCGATGGTCCGTTCGAGGTTGTCGCGGTTGCGCTGCAGGATCGCGACCACGCCGCGCAGCTGCCGCAGCGCCGGCTCCAGCTGGGCGCGGTTGTCGGCGACCAGTCCGGAGAGCTGCCGAGCCAGCTCGTTCGTGCCGACCAGCAGCTCGTGGATGGCGTCGCGGCGCCGGCTCACCTCGCGCAGCAGCGCGTCGCCGTCCGCGACCAGCTTGCGGAACTCGTCGTCCCGCTCGGCCAGTACGGCGGTGACCGTGCGCGCCCGCTCCAGCAGCTGCCGCAGCTCCACGTCCCGGCTGGCGATGGTCTGCGACAGCCGGGACAGCCCGTCGAGCGACGACGTGACGCTTGCCGGGGTGTCCGCGAACGCCTCGGCCAGCGTGGTGAACGCGGTGGCGAGCTGCTGGCTGTCGATCTGGCCGACGGTGTCGGCGAGCCCGGTCACCGCCTGCAACACGTCGAACGGCGACGCCGTACGCGCCAGCGGGATCTCACCGCCCTCGGCCAATGACCCGGGTCCGGCCGGCGTGAGCGCCAGGTACTTCTGGCCCAGCACGGTCTTGATGCGGATGGTCGCCTCGGTGCGGTCACCGAGCCGGATCCCGTCGTCTTCGAGGCGGAACCGGACCCGCACGTACATGCCGGCGTCGGGGCGGGCAGAGCCAGCACGAGCGAGGTCCACATCGGTCACCTTGCCGACCCGTACCCCCGCCACCCGCACCTCGTTGCCGGGCGCCAGGCCGCTGGCGTCCCGGAACGCCGCCTGGTAGCCGCGGGCGCCGAGCGCGGCGATGTCGTCCAGCTGGAACGCGGCGAGCACTGCGCTGGCCAGCACGGCGAGCCCAACCGCACCCACGACGACCGGGTTACGTTCCCGAAACGGCTTCATCGCGCACCTCCGGCGGCGACGAACGCACCTCCGGCGGCGACGAGCGCACCTCCGGCGGCGACGAGCGCACCTCCGGCGACGATGGACAAGAGCTTCATCGCGCACCTCCCGCACACCGCGCCGCCGTCGAGCTGACCGTGGCCGGGTTGAGCGCCTGGTTACCGACCACCACGCGCCCGTCGAAGTCGCAGAGGAAGAAGTTGAACCACGAGCCGGTGGACGCCACCCGGGTCAGTGACTCGTACCGGTCGGGCAGCGTGCCGAGCGTCTCGTCGATGACGGCGGAGTTGCGGTTCAGCGTGCCGGCCAGCGTGTCCAGCGAACGGACGTCGGCGGCGATGGCCGGCCGGGCGTCGTGCAGCAGGTCGGCGGTGGCCCCGGTGAGGCCGGCGAGGCTGTCCAGCGCTTGGCCGATGGCCACCCGGTCGGCCGAGAGCCCGCTGACGAACTGCTGGAGCGACCCGATGGTCTGGTCCAGCTCCTGGTCGCGGGTGGCCAGTGTGGACAGCACCTGGTTGAGGTTCGTGACCACCCGGCCGATCACCGCGTCCCGGTCGGCGAGCGTGTTGGTCAGCGAGGCGGTGTGCCGCAGCAGGCTCGCGACCGTGCCGCCCTCGCCCTGCAGCACCTGGATGATCTCGTACGCGAGCTTGTTCACGTCGTCGGGGGTCAGCGCGGTGAACAGTGGCCGGAACCCGTTGAAGAGCGTGGTGAGGTCGAGCGCCGGCGCGGTCTGGTCGAGCGGGATCAGCCCGTCGGGCCGCAGCGGCCCGCCGTCGCCCGGACCCTCGCTGAGCGCGATGTAGCGCTGACCCACCAGATTCCGGAACCGGATCTTCGCCCGCACGCTACGGGCGAGCGGGATGTCATCCTCCACAGTGAACGCCACCTCGGCCACCGGCGCGTCCGTGCCGGAAGCGCCGGAAGCGCCGGAAGCGCCGGCGGGGGACACGACCCGGATGGACTTCACCGAACCGACCCGGACCCCGGAGATGCGCACGTCATCTCCCTTGAGCAGCCCGGCGACGTCGGTGAACCGGGCCCGGTAGACCGTGCCGCCGAACGAGAACGCGCCCAGCGTGTGCGCCAACATGCCGGTCAACACCAGCGTGACGGCGGCGAAAACGCACAGCTTCACCAGTGATCTCACCGCGCGTTCACCACCGCTCCGCGCAGCAGCGGCCCCCAGAGGAGCACGGCGATGTCGGGCACCTCGACCGGCAGCGTGCCGGTGGCCGCGCCGACGATCGGCTTCAACACGTCCTTCTCCGCGGCGGTCCCGGCCGTACCCATATCCGGACTCTCCGAAGGCGGAGACCCGGCGGCGGGAATGCCGACGGGGAGGGGCAGGACGGGCCGGGAACCTCCGTAGTCGTACCCGTCGTCGATCGGCACCTCTGGCGCCGGCACCGGAGGCGACGGCAGGTCGCGACACTGTGGACCGTCGTCCGCCCCGTACACCGGCTCGTCCCGCCCGGCCTCATACTTGCCACCGTCCTTGGTGATCTCCAGCGTGATGTGGAACCGCCCGTTCTCGAACGTCTCCGCGACCCGCGGCTCGAGCGCGGTCAGCCCGCGGACGAAGCACGGGTACTCCGGCGCGTACGCGGCCAGCAGCTCCAGCACCGGCCGGCTCACGTTGCCCACCCGGATCAGCTGGTCGCCGTGCCGGTCCAGGAACAGCCGGGTCACGTCGGCGGCGCCGGTCGACTGGGCGAGGAAGTTCGCGAGCTGAGTGCGCTGGTCGACCACGGTGGACGCGGTGACCGTCACGTCCCGCAGGATCGACAGCAGATCCGGCAGCGCCCCGTGGTAGGTGTCCACCACCGCCGCGAGCCGCCGCACGTCCTCCGCGATCACCGGCAGCTGCGGGTTCAGCGCCCGCAGGTACCGGTCGAGCAGCTCCAGGTTCTCGCCGAGCCGTTCCCCGCGCCCGGCGAGGGCGGCGGCGAGCGCGCTCAGCGTGGCGGCCAGCCGGTCCGGGCGGATCGACTGCAACAGCGGCAACGCCTCGTCGAGCACCCGCTCCAGCTCGACCCCGTTCCGGGTGCGGTCCTGCGCGATGACGCCGCCATCCCGCAAGGGTGGGCCGCCAGACCCGATGAGCGCGACGTACCGCTCACCGAACAGGGTCTTGGGCAGCAGCCGAGCACTCACGGAGGCCGGCACGTACACCGACGGCGACAGCGCCAACCGCAACACCGCCCCACTGCCGTCGCTCGACACCGACCGCACCTCGCCCACCAGCACCCCGCGCATCTTCACGTCGGCGCCCGGGTTGAGCTGCATGCCGCTGCGGTCGGCCTTCAGCGTCACCCAGGTGACCGGCGTGAACGCCTTGCGGTACTGGAGGACCGACGCGGACAGCGCCGAGCCGAGCAGCAGGACGAAGACGATGCCGAGAGCGCGATACTTCATCGTTACCCCGCGATCCGTACCGTCGTGGTGGCGCCCCAGATGGCCAGGGACAGGAAGAAGTCGACGACGTTCACCGACACGATGGCGAGCCGCACCGCCCGGCCCACCGCCACGCCGACGCCGGCCGGCCCGCCGGAGGCCGTGTACCCGTAGTAGCAGTGCACCAGCACCACGATCACGCTGAACACCAGCACCTTGCCGAACGACCACAGCACGTCCACCGGCGGCAGGAAGAGGTGGAAGTAGTAGTCGTACGTGCCCGCCGACTGTCCGAAGTAGAAGACGGCGATGGCGCGGGTGGCGAGGTAGCTGGACAGCAGGCCGACCACGTAGAGCGGGATCACCGCCACGAACGCGGCGATCATCCGGGTGGTGACCAGGAACGGCAGCGAGGGCACGCCCATCACCTCGAGCGCGTCGACCTCTTCGGCGATGCGCATCGCGCCGAGCTGCGCGGTGAATCCACACCCGACGGTCGCGGAGAGCGCCAGCGCGGCGACCAGCGGGGCGATCTCGCGGGTGTTGAAGTACGCCGACACGAAGCCGGTGAAGGCGCTGCTGCCGATCTGGTTCAACGCCTGGTATCCCTGGAGCCCCACCTCGGTACCCGTGAAGAAGGTGAGGAAGCAGATCACGCCGACCGTGCCACCGGCCACGGCGACGGCGCCCTTACCGAAGCTGATCTCGGCCAGCAGCCGCACGACCTCGCGCCGGTAGCGGCCCATCGCCCGCGGCGCCCACGCGAACGCGCTGAGGTAGAACGCCAACTGCCGGCCGAGAGTATCCATCAAGAACCCTTCTGCGGCACGAGCTGGAAGTACAGCGCGGTGACCACGAAGTTCAGCGCGAACAGCAGCATGAACGTGATGACCACGCTCTGGTTCACCGCCTCCCCGACGCCCTTCGGCCCACCCTTGGCGTTCATGCCCTTGTACGAGGCCACCAGCGCCGCCGTCGCACCGAACAACACCGCCTTCACCTCGCCGGCGATCAGGTCGGGAAGCTGCCCGAGGGCCTGGAAGCTGGCCAGGTACGCGCCCGGCGTGCCGCCCTGCAGCACCACGTTGAACAGGTATCCGCCGGTTACCCCGACGACGCTGACCACGCCGTTGAGCAGCACGGCCACGAGCATGGCGGCGACCACCCGGGGCACCACGAGCCGTTGGATCGGGTCGATGCCGAGCACCTGCATGGCGTCCAGCTCTTCGCGGATCTTCCGGGCGCCGAGGTCGGCGCAGATCGCCGAGCCGCCCGCGCCGGCGATGATGAGCGCGGTCACGATCGGTCCCGCCTCGCGCACCACCGCCAGCACCGAGGCGGCACCGGTGTACGACTGGGCGCCCAACTGCCGTACCAAGGAACCCAGCTGCAGCGCGATCACCGCGCCGAACGGGATGGCGACCAGCGCGGCCGGCAGGATGGAGACCGAGCTGATGAACCACGCCTGCTGGATGAATTCCCGCACCTGGAACGGCCGCCGGAACAGCCCGCGCAACGTGTCCAGGCTGAACGCGAAGAAATGCCCCGACTCCCTCACCACGCGAATCATGCGAACGACCCCGGCGGCGGCACGACGCCGTTCTCGTCGAGCCAGGCGCCCGGCGGGCGCTCCGCGCGGCGCGGCAGGCCGTCGGACGGCTGCAACTGGCGGGGGATGGGCGGCAGCGGCGGAAGCTCCACACCGGACGCGGCCTCGGCTTCGAGTTCGTCGGCGTCCTTCTCCTCGGCCATCCCGATCGGGCCGATCCGCTGCGCGTTGAGGAACTGCCGCACCACCGGCTCGGTGCTCGACAGCAGCATCTCGCGCGGGCCGAACATCGCCAGGTGGCCGTGGTAGATGAGCCCGATGTTGTCCGGCACCGTCCGCGCGGTGTTGATGTCGTGCGTGACGATCAGGAACGTCGCGCCGGTCTGCTGGTTGAGGTCGATGATGAGCTGGTTCAGGTAGGCGGTGCGCACCGGGTCGAGCCCGGAGTCCGGCTCGTCGAAGAGGATGATCTCCGGGTCGAGCACCAGCGCGCGGGCCAGCCCGGCCCGCTTGCGCATGCCGCCGGAGATCTCACTGGGCAGCTTGTGCTCCGCGCCGACCAGCCCGACCATGTCGAGCTTTTCGTAGACCACCTTCTTGATCTCGGATTCGCTCCGGCGGGTGTGTTCGCGCAGCGGGAACGCTACGTTGTCGTAGATGTCCATCGAGCCGAAGAGCGCGCCATCCTGGAAGAGGACGCCGAAGAGCTTGCGCACCTCATACAGCGCACGCTCGGACAATCGGGGCAGGTCGTGGCCGGCGATGAGAATCGCCCCCCGGTCCGGCTTGAGCAAGCCGACCAGCGTCTTCAGGAACACCGACTTCCCGGTGCCGGACGGCCCGAGCAGCACCGAGATCTCGCCCGCGGGCAGGGTCAGGGTCACGTCCGACCAGACCGGCTGGTTGCCGAAGGACTTCGTCAGTCCCTCGACCCGCACCTCGACGCCCATCCGCGGCCTCCCTTCTGGGGGAGACATCGCGGTCGGGGCCTGCGGTGTTACACCCGTGGCGAAATCCGCTGCTCGCCGGTACGGTGCGGAGGTTAACTCGTCAGTAACGAAGGCGTCATGACCGCAGCGATCGAGCCGGAGCTGGTCCGCCGGGCCGCACAACGCGACCCGCGCGCGACCTCTGCCCTGCTCGCACAGCTTCGTCCGGGTTTGGTGCGATACTGCCGGGCGCGGCTCGGGCGGATCGGCGGTGCGTACACCACCGCCGACGACGTCGCGCAGGAGGTCTGCCTGGCGGTGCTGCGCGCGCTGCCCAAATACCGGGACGAGGGCCGGCCATTCGCCGCGTTCGTCTACGCGATCGCCGCGCACAAGGTCGCCGACGCGCAGCGCGCCGCCATCCGCGGCCCCGCCGTCACCCCCACCGACGAGGTATTCGACCGGCCCGACGGCGCACCCGGCCCGGAGCAACAGGCCGTCGCCACCGACCTGGCCCGCCGGCTGTCCGCGCTGCTCAGCCGGCTGCCCGAGGCCCAGCGGGAAATCATCCTGCTGCGCGTGGCGGTCGGGCTCCCCGCCGACGAGGTCGGCGTCGTGATGGGCATGACGGCCGCCGCCGTCCGGGTAGCGCAGTCCCGCGGCCTCGCCCGCCTGCGTACCCTGGCGGGGAGCGATCTGGACGAGGTGAGTGCGGCGTGAACTCGCCTGAAGACCTGCAGGCCATCGCGGCCGACGACGAGCTGCTCGACGCGCTCGGCCGCGGCGAGCCCGCGCCCGCCGACGACCCGCTCGCCGGCGCGCTGGCCGCGTGGCGCGCCGACCTCGACGACGGCGCCGCCGCCGCGGCGCCCGCGTCGACCGCCACCGTGATCGTGCAGCGCCCGCGCCGGCTCGCCCGGCTCGTGAGCAGCATCGCCGCCGGGATCATCCTGCTCAGCGGCCTCGCCCTGGTGACCTACCAGGCCGACCCGAGCAGCCCGCTCTGGCCGGTCACCCGCGTCGTATACCCCCAGCAGGCCGACGTCCGCGCGGCCGAAGACGCGATCGCGCAGGCCCGGACCGAGTTCGCGGCCGGCCGCACGGCGGCGGCCGAGCGGCTGCTCGACCAGGCCGCCGCGCACGTCGCGAACGTCGACGACCCGGCCGTCGCGCGCCGGCTCGCCGCGGAGATCGCCACGTTGCGCAGCCAGCTCGCTGCGGCGCCGGATCCGTCCCGCACCGCGCCGCCGGCCACCTCACCCTCCGTGTCACCGCCACCAGCAGGGGGTACCGTCAGCGAGGCCCCGCCGCGGTCTGGTGAATCGACGCCGGCGCCGGCGTCCCCCTCCCCGTCGCCATCCCGCCCGGGCGGCCTCCTGCCCCCGCTCCCTTCCCTGCTCCCCCTCCCCCCACTGTTCTCCCCCTCCTCATGATCAGGGCGTCCCTGTAGTCGGCTGTGGTGTAGGGGCGGTGGGCGGGGACTACAGGGACGCCCTGATCATGAGGATGAATGTATCTGCGGGTGTGCCCGGCGATCCGATAGTCGACCCACTTCGATTGGAGGATCGATGAGACTCCGTTCGCTCGTGCTCGCCACGGCCATGGTCGCTTCGATGGGCGGCGCCCTCGCGCTCGGCCCCGCGGCACCGGCCCAGGCGGCAACCGCCGACCAATTCGGTTACGCCCTGGTGGACAACCCGGCGGCACCCGTATGGACCCTGCTCAACCCGGCTTTCGCGGTGCCCGCCGGCACCCAGGGCGGCAAGGTCGCCCCGGGCCAGTTCATGGTCCGCTTCCCCGGCATCGGCCTCGGCGCGCGCGGCATCGTGCACGTCACGGCGATGAATACCACCGGCGTCTACTGCGAAGTCGTCCGGTGGGGACAGTCCGGCGCCTTCGAAATGGTCCACGTGGCGTGCTTCGCGCCCGGCGGGATCCCGGCCGACAGCAGGTTCACCGTCATGTGGACGGTCAGCTCCGGGGTGCTCCCGGTCGGATCACCCAGCCACGCCTACGCCCAGGTCAACCCCGGCGGCGGTCTGGTGCAGGCGTACAACTCCACCGGCGCGCCCGTGGTGATCACCCCTGCCCTGCCCGGCATCTACACGGTCCGGTTCGTCGGCGTCGGTAGCGGCGTGCTCTCCGGCAACGTGCAGGCCACCGCGCTCCACCCGAACATCCTGCCGCGCCGCTGCAAGGTCGGCGTCTGGGGGTTCAGCGGGACGGACATCCTCGCCCGGGTCTACTGCTTCGACCAGACCGGCGCGCTGACCAACACCGACTTCGTCGTCTCGTACCACCGCCAGCGGGCCGTCTACGGCTCAGTGGCACCGCCGACCAACTTCGGTTACGTCTGGCACGCCGGCGGCGGGCAGACGAATTACAACAACGCCATCCCCGCCTTCGGGGCCAACGTGATCACGCCGGGCGTGGTCTCCACCGTGCGGTACCCGCTGCTCGCCGTCGGGCGCACCCACGCCCAGGTGACCGGGTACGGGATGACCTCCAACTATTGCCACCTCGCCGCGCCGTGGGTGACCATCGCGCCGATGGACGCCCAGGTCTACGTCATCTGCTTCACCAACGCCGGCACCCCGGTCAACGACCAGTTCCTCACCACCTTCGCCTCCAACGTCTGACCCTTTCCATGATCAGGGCGTCCCTCAAGTCGTTAGAACTACTTGAAGGACGCCCTGATCATGGGGGTGCCCGCCCAAACGACGGACCCGGTGTGCGACACCGCCGGACCGCCCCGGTGTCTGATCCATCCCGTTGATCGCGCGTTGATCGAGCAGGGAGGAGAGGGCGGTGCCCGATGTGTCAGCCGCTCGGCTGCGTGACCTGGCGGCAGAGGTGTTCGATCTCCGGCCGGAGGAGGTCACCGAAGGCGCGTCGTTCTACGAGGACCTGGGCGTCGACTCGCTCCAGAAGGTCGAGCTGGTGGTGCGGATGGAGCGGCTGTGCGGTGTGAGGCTCACCGATGAGGAGGCGGCGGGCATGCGCACCCTGGGCGACGTCTACGTCGCGCTCAAGGCCAAAGGCGTCCACATTGGATAGCGTGGTGATCACGGGCGTCGGGGCGGTCTCCGCCGCGGGCCTCGGCGCCGGCGCGCTGTGGGACGCCGTCGCGGGCGGGCGGGTCCTGACCGGCCCGATAACCCGCTACGACCTGAGCGGGTATCCGACCCAGCGGGCCGCGGAGGTCCCACCCGCCGCCCTGTCCACCCTGGACGACGTGGTGCCGGCCCACGACTCGCTCGCCGGCGGGTACCTCGCCGCGGCGAGCCTGGAAGCCCTGGCCCAGGCGGGCATCCCGCCCCGCACCCGGCGGGAACGGGTGGGCGTCTTCGCCGGCACCGTGATGGGCACCCGGCCGGTACACGACCGCGACCCGGACGCACCGGCCTGGGCCCGGCCGGCGGAGCTGCTGGCCCCCCTGCGAGACGTGGTGACCGTGGACGGTCCGCGGGTCTTGCTGGCCCCCGGCTGCGCGGCGGGCAACGCCGCGGTCGCGGCCGGCCGGACGGCGGTGGCGGCCGGGGAAGTGGACGTGGCGATCTGCGGCGGCACCGACGAGCTGTCACTGGAGGTGTTCGCGTTCTTCACCGCCATGCGGGCGCTGGCGCCGGACACGATCCGACCGTTCGACGCCCACCGCCGCGGCACGATGCCCGGCGAGGGCGCCGGCGTCCTGGTCCTCGAAAGCGCCACCCGTGCCGCCCGACGGGGTGCCCGCCCGCTGGCCCGGGTCCTCGCCTGCGCCAGCGCCGCCGACGCGTTCAGCGTCACCCAGCCGCATCCGGACGGCGCCGGCCTCGCCGCCACCATCCACGCCTGCCTGGCCCGCGCCGGACGGGCCGCCGACGAGGTCGACTGGGTGTGCGCGCACGGCACCGGCACGCGGGCCAACGACGGGGTGGAGGCGCGCGCGGTCGCCAAGGCGCTCGCCGGCCGGCGTCGCCCGGTGCTCTCGTCGGTGAAGGGCCAGCTCGGGCACGCCGAGGGCGGCGCGGCAGCGCTGGAAGCGGTGATCGCGGTGCGCGCCCTGACCGAGAACCTGGTACCCGGCAACGCCACGCTGATCGAGCCGGACCCGGAGTGCGGCGGCGTGGACCTGGTGCCGCCCGGCGGCCGGCGCACCACAGTGGACCTGGTGCTCAGCCAGGCGTACGGGTTCGGCGGTGCGGTGTGCACGATTCTCCTCGGCGGCATCCATGGTTAGCGCGACCGTGACCGGGCTGGGCCTGCGGCTCGCCGGCGTCGACGGCCCGGCCGGCCTCGCGCGGCGACTGGAGAGCCGGCACCCGCACAGCGGCCGGGTGGAGCCGAGAGTGCCGCATCAGGTGGCCGGCCGTGGCCTGGCCAACCTCCCACACGAGGTCCGCCTGGCGCTGGCGGCCGCCGCCCTCCCGACAATCCGCGCCGCCCTCCTGCAAGGAAGGGACCCTTATTATCGCTTTCTGCATAACAAGGGCCCCTTCCAAACATCGGAGACCACCGCGGTGGTGTGGGCTAGTTCTACCGCGGGACAGCCGGAGTACGCGCGGGTTTGCCATCAGGTGTCCACGCTGGAGCCGGGACTGGTCAGCCCGTCGCTCGGCCCGCTGTCGGCGTACAACATCCCGGCGGCCGTGGTGTCCATCCGCCTCGGCCTGGCCGGGCCGAACCTGACCCTCACCGGCGGCCCGGTCGCCGGCCTGTCCGCGGTCGTCGAGGCGGCCCGGCTCGTGGCCGACGGCGACGCCGCGGTCGCGCTCGCCGGCGCCTCGGCGGTCACGGGGGAGGTCGAGGGCGCCGCGTGCCTGGCCCTCGCGCCGGCGGGCAGCGGCGCCCGCCGGATCCGGGTGCGCCACCGCGGCGCCTTCGACCCGGCCGTGCTGTCCGCGGCCGACGGGCTGGTCGCCGCCGGCGCCCTGCCCGCGCACCCGCCCTGCCCGGTGTGGCGGGTCGAGCCGGCGCTCGGTGACTTCGGTGCCGCCAGCGGCCTGCTGGCCGCCGCCTGCGCCGTCGTCCTGTGTGGAAATCGGCGGTCGACGGTGCTGGCCGCCGCCGTCGAGCCCGACGGAAACACCGCTGTCGTGGAGGTCTCATCGTCGTGAACACCAATATCGTCCACCGCCTGCTGGCGCGCCCAGGAGACGCACCGGCCTATGTGGATGCCGAAGGCGCGGTGAGCTACGCGGAGCTGACCGCGCGGGTGCGGGCGTACGCCGCCCGGCTGTCCGACATCGGGTTCCGGCCCGGGTCCCGCGCGCTGATCGTGGCGGATGACGCGGTGCCCACCGTCGTCGCGATCCTGGCGGTGTGGTGGACGGGCGGCATCCCGGTGCCGGTCAGTCCGATGCTGACCGTGCCGGAGATCGAGTTCGTCGCCCGGGACTGTTACGCCGCGTTCCTGCACACCGACCGGCCGGCCGCCGCCCGTCTGCCGCGCACCGGCGCGTTCGACCTGCCGCGCGGGGACGAGACCTGGCTCGAGCCGTTCGGCGGGGTGCCGGCGGTGTCCAACCAGGACGATGGAGACGTCGTGCTGGTGCAGTACACGTCGGGCAGCACCGGGAAGCCGAAAGGCGTGCTGCACACCCGCGCCGGCGTCGACGCGGTGCTCGCCGGGTTCGGCCGGCTGCTGCACCTGCACCCCGGCGACACCGTGCTCTCCACGGCCAAGCTGTCGTTCGGGTACGGCTTCGGCAACTCGGTGCTCTTCCCGCTGGCCGCCGGGGCGCGCGCGATCCTGGCGGGCGGCGCACCCGATCCGTACTCCCTCTCCGCCGCCATCGCGGCCCACCGCCCGACGGTGCTCTTCTCGGTGCCCCGCATGTACGCGGCCCTGCTCGACCGCGACCCGGCCGCGCTCGGCGGCTCGCTGCGCCTGGCGGTGTCGGCCGGCGAGCACCTGCCCGCGCCGATCTGCGCGGAGTTCGCCCGCCGCTTCCGGGTGCCGCTCGTCAACGGCCTCGGCGCTACCGAGGTGCTGCACATCGTGGTGGCGACCCGGGGCACCCAGCCCGGTTCGACCGGCTCGGCGGTACCCGGGGTGCGGATCACCGTGCGGGACGACGACGGCGACGTCCTGCCCGACGGCGCCGACGGACGGCTGCACGTCGCCGGACCGTCGGTGGGCGCCGGCTACCTCGACCGTCCGGAGGCCACCGCGCGCACGTTCGCGGACGGTGGCGCGTACACCGGCGATATCGTGCGGCGCGGGCCCGGCGGCGTCATCGACTACGTCTGCCGGCGCGATGATCTGATCAATGTGGGCGGTTTCAAGGTGTCCCCATTGGAGATCGAGGCGGCGGTCCGCGACGTGGCCGGCGTGGCCCAGTGCGCGGTGGTGGGGTCGCGCGACGACCGCGGCCTGGAGCAGGCGGTCGCCTACCTGGTGCCCGCCCCGGGCGCGGAGCCCGACGTGGTGTGCGGCGCCGCCCGCCGCGCCTTCCGCACCCGCCTCCCCGCCCTCAAACGCCCCGCCGAGATCCAGCTAGTCGAAAGCCTCCCAGTAACATCAACCGGCAAACTAGCCCGCTACCAACTCCGCTAACCGCGCCACCGCCCCACTAGCCGTTGATCGAGGAAGAGTCGTGGCTATGAAGTCACGAAAAATGTCGACATGATAGCCACGAAACTTCCTCGATCAACGCGCCGGGGCTAGGAGAAGCGGCGGAGGCGCAGGCTGTTGGTCACTACGAAGACCGAGGAGAACGCCATCGCGGCGCCTGCCAGCATCGGGTTGAGCAGGCCGGCGGCGGCCAGCGGCAGGCCGGCCACGTTGTAGGCGAACGCCCAGAACAGGTTGCCCTTGATGGTGCGCAGCGTCCGCCGGGACAGCCGGATCGCGTCGGCCGCCGCCATGAGGTCGCCGCGGACCAGCGTCAGGTCGGCGGCCTCGATGGCCACGTCGGTGCCGGTGCCCATCGCCAGGCCCAGATCGGCCTGCGCGAGCGCCGCCGCGTCGTTGACGCCGTCGCCCACCATCGCGACCACTTTGCCCTCGGCCTGGAGCCGCTTGACCACGTCGACCTTGTCGGCGGGCAGTACCTCGGCGATCACGTCCGCGGCGTCGATGCCCACGTCAGCGGCGACCGACCGCGCCACGGTGGCGTTGTCTCCGGTCAGTAGCACCGGCCGGAGGCCGAGCCGGCGCAGCGCCGCGACCGCGTCGCGGCTGGTCGGCTTGACCACATCGGACACCACGAGCACGCCGTGCACCGCGCCGTCCCACGCGACCAGGACGGCGGTGCGACCCTCGGCCTCCGCGGCCGCCTGAGCTTCGGCGTACTCCGAAGGCAGCGTGTGGTCCGACAGCAGCGCCGCCCGACCCACGGTCACGGTGCGGCCGTCGACCTGGCCGGTGACGCCGAGCCCTTCGACGTTCGCGAAGCCGGTCACCGCCGGCAGTGGACCGACCCGCTCCGCCGCGCCGGCCGCGATGGCGCGCGCGATCGGGTGCTCGGAGGCGGCTTCCACCGCTCCGGCGAGTCGCAGCGCCTCGTCTGAGCCGATGACGTCCACAAGCGACATCCGCCCGGTGGTGACGGTGCCGGTCTTGTCCAGCACGATCGTGTCGACCCGCCGGGTCGACTCCAGCACCTCGGGCCCCTTGATGAGGATGCCGAGCTGCGCGCCCCGACCGGACCCCACCAGCAGCGCCGTCGGCGTCGCCAGGCCGAGGGCGCACGGGCAGGCGATGATGAGGACCGCCACAGCCGCCGTGAACGCGGCGGTCGCGCCGCCGCCGGTGCCCAGCCAGTACCCGAGGGTGCCGACGGCAAGCGCGATGACGATCGGCACGAACACGCCGGAGATGCGGTCGGCCAGGCGCTGCACGGCGGCCTTGCCGGACTGGGCCTCCTCGACGAGGCGGGCCATCTGCGCGAGCTGGGTGTCCGCACCGACCCGGGTCGCCCGCACGACCAGCCGGCCGCCCGCGTTGACTGTCGCGCCGACCACCGCGTCGCCGGGGCCGACCTCCACCGGCACCGACTCGCCGGTCAGCATGCTGGCGTCCACAGCGGACGATCCGTCGTGGACGACCCCGTCGGTGGCGACCTTCTCGCCCGGCCGGACGACGAAGAGGTCGCCGACCGCCAGTTGCTCGACCGGCACCCGGTGCTCCACGCCGTCGCGCAGCACCGCCACGTCCTTGGCGCCCAGCTCCAGCAGAGCCCGCAGGGCCGCGCCGGCCCGCCGCTTGGACCGGGCCTCGAAGTACCGGCCGGCGAGGATGAACAGCGTGACGCCGGCGGCCACCTCGAGGTAGATGCTGTCGGCGCCGTCGCCGCGCACGATGTCCAGCGAGAACGGGTGCCGCATGCCCGGCGCGCCGGCGTCGCCGAGGAACAGCGCCCACACCGACCAGCCGAACGCCGCGAGCGTGCCCATCGAGATCAGGGTGTCCATGGTGGCGGCGCCGTGCCGCAGGTTGGTCCAGGCGGCGCGGTGGAACGGCCAGCCACCGTACGCCACCACGGGGGCGGCGAGCGTCAGCGACAGCCACTGCCAGTGCGTGAACTGCCACGCCGACACCATGGCCAGCACGATCACCGGTACGCCGAGCGCCAGCGCGACCAGCAGCCGGGTGCGGGCGTCGTGGAGCTCGTCCTTGGCGGCGGGTGCTAGCGCCTCCGGCGTGGGGAGGGACGCCGTGTAGCCGGTCTTCTCCACGGTGGCGACCAGGTCATCCGGCGTGACCGCGCCCGCGTACGTGACGGTGGCCTTCTCGGTGGCGTAGTTGACCGTGGCGGTCACACCGTCGAGGCGGTTGAGCTTCTTCTCGATGCGGGCCGCGCAGGAGGCGCACGTCATCCCGCCGATGGCTAGCTCGATCCGGTTCACCGCGCTCCTCCCGTCAATCATGAGTATGTCCTGGTGTGCCGTGATCGTCCGGCGCCGCCGGTGGAATGACCGCGCCGCCCGCGACCACGGTGAACTCCGCCGTGCGGACCGTGCCGCCGTGCTGGAAGTCGAGGTAGAGCCGGTACGCCCCGGCGGACGGCACCTCCGCGTAGAAGGTGATCTCCGGGCCGGGCTTCGCGTTCGTCTCGTCGGGATGCACGTGCAGGTAGGCCAGGTCACCCGCGCG
The DNA here is from genome assembly GCA_037414955.1 of Actinomycetes bacterium KLBMP 9797. Classification (GTDB taxonomy): domain Bacteria; phylum Actinomycetota; class Actinomycetes; order Mycobacteriales; family Micromonosporaceae; genus Phytohabitans. The sequence continues at coordinate 2,527 of JBBEWH010000135.1, read as the reverse complement.
CAGCGCCACCAGGTGCCCGTACGCCCCGAGGTAGGGCTGCAGGTCGGTGACCGGCTGTCCGGCGCGGCTGACGGACAGGGTGAGCTTGCTGGTCCGGCCGGGCTCGAGCGTGCCGGCGAGGCCCACCGCGTACCCGTCGATGGTGGTCGTGGTGGCCGGTGCCGGCAGCGGGCGCGGCGCGAAGGCGCCGGGCACATGGACGTCGGTCCCCAACGTGATCCCCGCCCCGCCCGTCGGCGTGAAGTCCGCGAACGCCCGCCAGCTGCCGGGCTCGCCGAGCGGCGACGCGACCCGCCAGGTGCCGTCGGCGGCCATCTCCGGATGCACGTGCCGGAAGCCGGACAGGTCGCGGCGGGCGACGATGAGGTGCATCCGCTTGTCGTGCGCCACGTCGAAAGCGGTCACCGGTTTCCCGTTCGGTCCGGTGATCCGGAATCCGAACTGCCCGGCCGGCGCCGCCACGGTCTCCATGGTGTAACCCCGCTCCGAGACCTGGAGCCCGCCCGGCGCTGTGGGCGGCTCGGTGGCTGTCGTGCCGTGCTCCTCGGTGGCGTGTTCCCCGGCGGCGGGTGTGGGCGGGACGCCGGGGCCGGCCAGCCGGCCGGCCCCGTACGTCGCGCCGAACACCACGCCCAGCGCCAGCGCGAACGCGCCCAGCTTGGTGACGGCGTTCATGGTCTTCAGCCACCCACCAGTTCGTAGCCGGCCTCGTCCACCGCGGCCCGCACGGATGCCTCGTCGAGCGCCTCGGCGCTGGTCACCGTGACCTGGCCGGACCCGAGGTCGACCTGCACGTCGGAGACGCCGGGGAGGGCGCTCACCTCCGCGCTGACCGAGCTGACGCAGTGTCCGCAGGTCATGCCCTTCACGAGGTACGTCTGGGTGATCATGTCCGGTTGCTCCCTTTCCGTACGACGACAGGTACCCCACCGGGGTATCAGGACAGTAGCATACCCCCGGGGGGTGTGGCTATCCTGGAGGGCATGACGACACCCGCAACGCCGCCCGTCCGCGGCTACACCGCCAGCAAGGAGCAGCTGCTGACCCGGCTGCGTCGGGTGGAGGGGCAGGTCCGGGGGATCGAGCGGATGGTCGAGGATGACCGGTACTGCATCGACGTGCTGACCCAGATCTCCGCGATCCAGGCCGCGCTCGACAAGGTCGCCCTCGGCCTTCTCGACGGCCACGCCCGGCACTGCATGCACGAGGGTGCCGCCGACGGCCGCGCCGACGACATGGCCACCGAAATGATGGCCGCCGTCGGCCGCCTGATGAAACGCGGCTAGCTGTGCTGCCCATGATCAAGGCGTCCTTCATGTCGTCCTAACGACGTGAAGGACGCCTTGATCATGAGGTGTCGAGCTTTAGCCTTGCCTAAACGTTTAGGCAGGACTAACATGACTACATGGAGAAGCTCGATCTACTGAGGGTCATGGTCGACGAGGTGACCTGGTATATGCGGGAGCACAAGGTGACCCGCTCCGAGCTGGCCCAGTCGATGGGCGTCTCGCCAGGCCGCGTGAGCCAGATCCTCTCCGGAGACGAAAACCTGACGTTGCGCACGCTCGGGTCGGTGATCGACGCGTTGGGTGCCGACATTGAGGTCACGCTGCGTCCACGGGAGCCGAGGCTCGCCGGCTGAACACGACCGCCGGCCGATAGACCGGCAGGTTCCGGTAACCGGCCGTGTAGCCGGCGCTGATCAGCCGCTTGAGATCGCGCTCCGCGTCGTGCCGCAGGATGTTCGACAGGCGGCCCAAGTCATCCAGATAGCGCGCATAACGCGCGTCCCGCGTGGCCCGCGCCTCCTCCAACGCCGCCGCCACCTTCGGTTGCGCCACGCCGTTCTCAATGATCTGCACGATGCCCAACCGGGTCTCGATCCCGCTGAGCTGCGCGTGGATGCGGACCCGCCGCCGTTCCTCCGCGGAGAGCCGCTGCAACAGGTACTCGTGATAGGCGCGAGCCGCCATGTGCAGGTCGTCGACACTCCACTCGGGATCGACGCGCTCGTCGCACCATCTATCCCGGTCGTCGGCCATGCCCTCGTGCATCCGGGCCAGCAGCCGGGCGAGCCACAGTGTCGACGCGTCGCGCGCCACCGTGCGTCCACCGTCGTTGCCGCCGCCGTTGCGGATCTGCCCCAGCCACAGCCAGCTCGGGACGGCCACGCCTACCCCGAAGAACACGTGTGGCAGGCGACTCAGCACGATGACGCCGACGAACGCGACCGCGGTGGAGAGCGCGCTGGTGATGCCGATGACGGACAGCGCCCACCACCGGCTGCCCGGGCCGAACGGGCGGCCCTTGCCCTCACAACGCAGGAAGAGGAAGAGGGTCGCCGACGCGCACGCTAACGCGAACGTGACCCCCAGCCCCAGCATCTCGCCCGGCACGGTCGGCCCCTCTCGCCGCGCCTCTGTCGCTGCCTCACCCGAGCCGTTCGCGCGGCTCTTCCAGCAATCTACTGGCGTCACTGACCGCAGCCAACCCATTACCCCATGATCAAGGCGTCCCTCAAGTCGTT
>JBBEWH010000134.1:0-61500 GCA_037414955.1 Actinomycetes bacterium KLBMP 9797 | reverse complement strand
GCCCTGAGACGAAACTCGGCTCAGCCACGTGTGCGGCAGCGTCCCGGCGAAGCCGGGACTCTTGGGGTTGTGTGGGCGTGCTGGGTCGGCTTGCCGGCCGGGCTCGGTTGCCGGCAAGCTATGAGGTGGTGGGAGGGGCGACCACGTCGCCGACCCTCACGGGTACGGCTTTCGCCGTCGAGAACGGTTTGTCGGCGTCCTTCCCACCCTCGTATCGGGGGTGGTGGGGCTGGTCAGGTGGGGGTGGGCTCCCGGGCGGGCTCGGTGACGGCATCAATGTCCGGGTCGATGTCCACGAACGTGATCTTGCGGCCGGTGAGGGCCTCCAGACGGGCGATCAGGTTCCGCTTGTGGGTCTCGGTGTCCACACGGCGGGTGTAGAAGTCGGCCCCGAGGTCCTGGTAAGGCCGGCCGGTCGACAACACCGACCAGATGATCTTGATGAGGGTGTGCGCGGTCGCGAACGCGGCCTTCTTCGCCGCCGCCCTGTTCTTCTTCCCACCGAACCGGCGATGCAGCCGGTGGTAGCGGGCCCCGACCCGGGTGGCGGTCTTCGCCGCGGTGAACGCACAGTTTTGCAGCAGCCCGGCCAGGTGCGGGTTGCCTTTACGGTGCCCGGCGCGGCGACGCCGGCCGGCGGACTCGTTGTTACCCGGGGCCAGCCCGGCCCAGGCCGCCAAATGTTTCGCCGACGGGAACCGGGTCATGTCGGTGCCGATCTCCCCGATCACCGCGGTGGCCACCCGTTCCCCGATACCCGGGATGCTGGTCAACAGTTCGATCTGGACCCGGAACGGGGCCGCCACACCGCCCGCGTCGACACCGTCGGCGAGACGGCCGATCTTCTCGGACCCGATCTTGGCGATCATGCCTTCCAACTGCTCGATGCGTTCCAGGTGCACGGCCACCATCTGCCCGTGATGGTCGCTGAACCGACCTTCCAGAGCCAACCGCAGATCATCGATCTTGTTACGCAGCACCCCACGCGCCATCTGCGCCAGGGCCACCGGATCACGCTGCCCATCCGCCAAAGCCTTCAGCATCACCCGACCCGAAACCCCGAACGAGTCCGAAGCCACGTTGTCCAGCTTGATCCCACCCGCCTCCAGGACCTTCAACAACCGCTGCTTCTCCCTGGCCGCCTCCTGGACCAACTTCGTCAAATACCGGGTCCAGTCCCGCAACACACGCACCCGCTCCGGAGGCAGGAAACTACCCCGCAACAACCCGATCTCCATCAACCGGGCCAGCCACTGCGAATCCTTCACATCGGTCTTACGCCCCGGCACCGCCTTGACATGCGCGGCGTTGACCACCTCGATCACCACGTCCGGGCCACCGACCTCCCGCAACGCCGTCCACACCGGCCACCAATACGCCCCGGTCGACTCCATCGCCACATGCGTGACCCGCACATCGCCCAACAACCAGCGAGCCATCACCAGCAAATCCCGATAGAACGTCCGGAATCTGCGAGTGACCTCCCGACGGCCACCAGAGGCGTCCGGCACCCGGGCCGTCACCGTCACCTGCTTCTTGTGCACATCAATCCCACCCGCGAACGGGTACAAAACCTCCAAGCCACCGTCCCCTTCCCCGACAACACGCCAACACACAGGCGGCGCCGCTCACGAAGTCCGTCACGAACTCATGACACTGAGACACGTGCACCGGGGCAACAACCTGGGATACCAGGGACAGACTCCAGCACCATTCTTGATCACAGGCACCCACAGCGGCGCCAAGGACAACCAGCGACAGCGAGCGACGCCACCACGAGTTTCACTCACCTACGGGCGGCCCGAAGGGCCAGGGCTTCTTGATCGGCGATCAGGGCCTTGATCGGCGCGGGGCGCGGTTATGAGGTGAATGCGATCAGGTGGTGTTGCGAGGACATCAGTAGGTGGGTGTAGAGCTGCGTGACGTCCGGCGCCGTCAGGCCCTTCAGCGCGGCTTCCAGGTCCGCGATGTCGGTCCGCTCGACCTCCTGGCCGACCTCCAGCGCCGCCCCCTGGCTACCGAGGCCCCGGGCCAGCAGCCGGTCGTAGGTGCGCTGGACCGCCGGGTCGCTGAATGTCCCGGCCGCAAGGCCAGCGGTGGGGTCGGTGACGCCGTACCGGCTCATCAGCGTGCGCACCGCCGCGAGGTGCCGGGTCTCGGCGAACGCGATCCGGTCGAAGACCGCCGACGGGTACTTCGCGGCGAACGCGGCGTACAGGTCGTGCGCGAGTTTCTCCTCCTGGGCCTGCGCCGCCTGCGTGGTTTTCTGCGCCGTGGTGAGCGTGCCCTGGGGCGCGGTGACGGCCGGGCCGGCGCAGCCGCCCCACGCCGCTCCGCCGGATCCCATCATGCCGCCCCCGGATCCGTGGCCCATGCCGCCCGGCCAGCCCGGGGTCGCGGTCGCGGCGGGCCGCCCGGTGAACGGGATAGCGCCCGCCACCGCCGGCATCGCCACCGCGAGACCGCCCAAGCCGAGCACGCCCGCCGCGATGGCGACCGCCACCCGGTGCGTCGTCCTGTTCATGGCTCCTCCTTCGCTTGTCCCGATACCCTCACGGTCCTCCGGCGACGTGCGGCGCGGATGGAGCCCATGTGGAAGCGGGATGGAGAACACGGGCCGCGTCCGCGGTGGTGAGCGGCGGCCGGGACCTTTGCCCGGTCCGCCGGGCCCGCCACTCTGCCGGGCCCGCCGGCCCGCGGGACACCCCGAAGTGGAACTTCGATCGCCTGGAGGAGCCCGTGACCACGACGACGGTGACAGCCGCGGATCGCGGCTCCGGATCGACGTACACGGGGTCGTGCAGGGCGTCGGCTTCCGGCCGTTCGTCTACCGCACCGCCGTCTCCTGTGGACTCGCCGGTGCTGGCCAGCGCGCTCAACGAGCTGACCTGGGCCAGCGGCGTCGCGATCGAGATCGAGGAGGCCGCGCTGCCGGTGCCGGTGCCGGCGCCGGTCGCGGCGGCCTGCGCTGCTCGGCCTGGATCCGCTGCGCGTGGCCAACGAAGGCTGCCTCGTGGTTCTGGTCGCGCCGGAGGTGGCCGCCGCCGTGCTGACCGCGATGCGCGACGGCCCGGAGGCCCTGGAAGCCCGCGCCATTGGCACCGTGACGGCCGACCCGGCCGGCCGGGTCACCGCCCGTACCCTCGTGGGCTCGACCTGCATCGTCGACATGCTCGTCGGCGAGCAACTTCCCGCATCTGCTAACCCATGATCAAGGCGTCCCTCACGTCGTTAGAGCGACATGAGGGACGCCTTGATCATGGGCGGTCGACCCGGTGAGACAGGCATTCCGGCCCTGCCCCGGGCGGCGCGTGGACGCCGACGCTGAAGGTAGGCAGAGGAGGAATCGTGAAAGCTGTCTACATCGCTCGACCCGAACCGGCGCGGACCCGCGCGGAGCAGTTCGCCGGTCGACCGGTCACCGACGTGATGAGTCGACCCGTCGCGTCCGTACCCGAAGACACGCTGCTGGGCGACGCGCTGCGGTTGATGGTCCAGTCGCGGCACCGCCATCTGGTGATCGTGGACAGTGCCGGCCGCTGCGTCGGCGTGCTCGTCGACCGGGCCGTCGCCGCCGCCTGGGCCCATGATCCGATGTCGCTGGACCGCCTGCGGGTCGGGGCGATCATGCGACCGACGGCCGAGCCGGTCCGGTCGCGCGCCAAGGCGCGCGACGCGGCCCGGGCCATGCGCGACAGCGGTACCGACGCGGTCGTCGTCGTGGACGAGGAGGGCGCGCCCGTCGGTATCGTGACCGGAACCGACTTGATCGCGCTGCTGGCCCGCTGACCCCGCTCATGATCAAGGCGTCCCCCACGTCGCCATAACGACGTGAGGGACGTCTTGATCATGGGCGGGGTGCGCTACGCGGGTGGTGCCGGGAGCTCCCGTACGACGGCGACCGGGCAGTGCGCGTGGTGCAGAAGTTGGGCGCTGACCGAGCCGAGCAGCAGGCCGCGGAAGCCGCCCCGGCCCCGGGAGCCCACCACGACCAGCCGCGCGCCCTGGCTGGCGTCCACCATGACCCGCCCGGGCGCGTCGGCGACCACCTCCACCTGCACGGATACTTGGGGGTACTTCTCCCGCCAGCTGGCCACCAACGCGTCGATCGCGACGCGCTCGGCGGTCGTGAACTCTTCCGGATCGGCGTCGGGTGGCTGCCAGCTCGGCGTGGGCGGCGTCCAGGCGTGCACCACGCGTAGCGGGCCGCCGCGCGCGGCGGCCTGGGCGAAGGCGTACTCCAGGGCGAGCGTCGAGCCGTCCGAGGTGTCGATACCGACGACGATCGGTGCGCTGGGTTCGACCCGCTCGTCGCCGCGGACGACCACGACGGGGCAGTGCGCGTGCGCGGCGACCGTCACGCTGGTCGAGCCGATCAGCAGGCCGAGGAAGCCGCCGTGCCCGCGGTTGCCGAGCACCACCAAGCGGGACCGCCGGGAGCGCTCCTCCAGCAGGGCGGCGGCGGAGCCGATGGCCACCGACCCGGTGATCGCGACCTCGGGGTGGATCCGGACCGCCTCTTCCAGGGTCTTGTCGATCATCTCGCCGGCGGCCTCCCGGGCGCTCCGGTCCGGCCAGGCCGCGGGGCCGGGGACGATCGGGCCGGCCACCGATTGCCATTCGAACGCGTACAGGAGTTCGATCGGTGCGTCCGTGCGGGCCGCCTCACCCAGGGCCCAGCGCAGTGCTGCGGTCGCGCCGTCCGAGCCGTCGTATCCGACGAGGATGGGATGGGTGGACATGGCTCCTCCTCCGTGCTGCGGTCTCGTTAACCGCAACGTAACCGCGCTGGCGTGATCGGGGCAGGGCCGATGGTCGCCCCCGGACGGGACCTCCGGCAGCCGGTCGAGCGCCCATGATCAAGGCGTCCCTCACGTCGCTAGAACGACATGAGGGACGCCTTGATCATGGGCGGGGGAGTCAGTGAGGGTGTTCGCCGAGGAGGCGGGTCGCGAGGACCGCGGCCTGGGTGCGCCGTTCCAGTCCGAGCTTGGCCAGGAGGCTGGATACGTAGTTCTTCACGGTCTTCTCGGCCAGGAACATCTGCTGGGCGATCTCCCGGTTGGTGAGGCCCTGCGCGATGTGCTCGAGGATCCGCCGCTCCTGCTCGGTCAGCGACTTCAGCTCGCGTGGCTCCTCCACGCCGTGCCGGATGCGTTCCAGGACGCGCTGGGTGACGGCCGGGTCGAGCAAGGACTGGCCGGCCGCGACCCGGCGGACCGCGTCGACCAGGTCGGTGCCGCGGATTTGCTTGAGGACGTATCCGGCGGCGCCTGCCATGATCGCGGCGAACAGTGCTTCGTCGTCTTCGTACGAGGTCAGGATCAGCCCCTTGATGGAGGAGTCGACGGCCCGCACGTCGCGGCACACGTCGATGCCGCTGCCGTCGGGGAGGCGGGCGTCGAGGATTGCCACGTCGGGGTGGAGGGCGGGGATGCGGCGGGCTGCCTCGGGTGCGGAGCCGGACTCGCCGACCACCTCGATGTCGCCCTCGCGTTCGAGTAGTTCCCGTAGGCCGCGGCGAACCACTTCGTGGTCGTCGAGCAAGTAGACCCTGATCACAACTACTTTGTACCCATCGGGGTGGTCGGTTGTCACAGGTCTTCCGGACGGCACGCTAGGGCCGAAGGTCACATCGTGCTGAACGGGTGCGACCGGTTCCAGCGCGAGTTGTCCAGGTTGAGGTCGTCGAGGTCGTAGGTGAGTTCGTCGTCGACGCGCACCACGCCCGGCACGGCTGCGGTCAGCCGCGCGGCCATCTCCGCCAGGGACCGGCGGTCCAGCCGGCCCCGCAGTGCTACGACGCCGTCCTGGACGACCACGGTGACGACGCCAGGCTCGATCCACAGGGTCCGGCTCAACACCTCGTCGACGATGTCCCGCCGCAGCTGCGCGTCCGGGCGCAGGTGCACCCTCAGCAGGTCCGGTCGGGAGACGATGCCGGCCAACCGGCCGTCGCCATCGACCACCGGCAAGCGCTTGACCCGCCGCTCGGCCATCCGCCGGGCGGCCTCCGCCACGGTGGCGTCCGCCGTGATGGTCACCGCTGGCGCGCTCATGAAGTCGCGGGCCACCCGGCCCGCGCCCTTGTCCCGGTCCGAGCGCTGCCGGCCGGGGAAGATCCGGCGATGTTCGGGCGCGCCGGCGAACTCGATCTTGTAAAGCAGATCGGCTTCGGACACCACACCAATAACGCGGCCCGTGTCGTCGAGAACGGGCACGGCGCTGATCCGCCGCCCGACGAGAAGGTCCACGATGCTCCGGTAGTCCGTATTTTCCTGAACCGTGGCGACGTTCGTGGTCATGACGTCGCCCACTGTCGTCTTCTTCATCGCAGCCGTCCCTTCCCGCGTTTCTGTTCCTGTATCCAGGACAGCGCGCGAGGGGCTGCGTGGGTCAGCGCCACACGTCCCGGCCCACCCGGGGCGGTTGGCCCTACTCGCGGGCCGGGCCGTGGGCGCACCGTGAGGGCATGACCAGTTCTTTCATCGAACCTCTTGTCGAGGCAGCGCAGTGGGCGTTGCGCGCTCCCTCGGTAGCCAATACCCAACCGTGGCGCTGGCGCCTCACCCGCGGCGTTCTGGAGCTGTACGCGGACCGGGACCGTCAGCTGGCGGTCAGCGACCCGGACGGGCGGCTGCTCACGATCAGCTGCGGCGCGGCGCTGCACCACGCCCGGCTGGCGCTGGCCGCGGCCGGTCACCAGGCGACCGTCGACCGGTTCCCGGACCCGGGCCGCCCGGACCTGCTGGCCCGCATCCACCTCACCGGCCCGCACGAGCCCAGCGTGCAGGAGATCGCGCTGTGCGGCGCGGTCCCGCTCCGGCGGACCGACCGACGCGCGTTCGGGGAGTCCCCGGTACCGGACGCGGCAGTGGACCACCTGCGCGAAGTGGTCGAGGCCGAGGGCGCGTTCCTGCACGTGGTTCACCCGTCCCAGATGCCGATGCTCGCCGTCGCCACCATGCACGCCGGCGACGAGGAGCTGGCCGACCCCGCGTACCGGCAGGAGCTGCACCGGTGGACGCACCGTCCAGCCTGGACCGGTGACGGCGTGCCGCCAGCCACGGCGGTCCGCCCCGCGCCACGCCGGGTGCCGATGCGCGACTACACGGGCGGTGCGGAAGCTGGCTTGGACGCCGGCCCGGGCGACGACCACGGTGCGTCCTACACGATCCTGTTCGGACGCGACGACAGGCCGGATGCCTGGCTGCGCGCCGGTGAGGCGCTGTCGGCGCTGCTGCTGGCCGCGGTGCTGGACAGGCTGTCAGCGGCGCCGCTGTCCGACGTCGTCGAGGCCACCTGGCCGCGGCAGCTCCTGCGGGACCTGCTGGCCGGCGTGGGTGAGCCGTATCTCGTGGTGCGTATCGGGATCGGGCCGGACGCCGACGACCTGCCGCCGTCTCCGCGGCGCGAGCCCCAGGATGTTATCGAGATCGCCGACTAGGAAACCGACATGATCACTACCAGCTATACGGCTCAGGACCTGCGTACCGCCGTCGCGGCCGCGATCCGCGCGCCGTCCCTGCACAACAGCCAACCCTGGCGGTTCGGTCTCCACGACGGCGGCATCGAGGTACGCGCCGACCCGGCCCGCCGGGTGGCCACCGGCGGCCCGGTCGACATGGGTGACTGGGCCGTGCACATCGCCTGCGGCGCCGCCGTGTTCAATCTTCAGTTGGCGTTGGCGGTGCTGGACGCGCCGGCGCGGGTGATCCGGCTGCCCTATGTGGACCGGCCCGATGTGCTGGCCCGACTGGTCCCGGACCAGCCACGGCCGGCCACACCGACGGAAAAGGACCTGTACGCCGCGGTCGCGCGCCGGTACAGCAGCCGGCTGCCGTTCTTTCCCGACCCGGTGCCCGGACAGCTACGGTGGCGGCTCGTGCAAGCCGCCCGTGATGAAGGCACCTGGCTCGAACTGATCGTCGGCACCGCCGCGGTCGACGCGTTCGGCCACCTCGCGCGCAGCGCCAACCGGGTGCTGGAGCGGGACCCCAGCTACCGCACCGAGATCGCCCGCTGGACCAGGGCCGAGCAGGCCCCGGACGGCGTACCGGCCAGCGCCGGCGGCCCGATCACCGAACCGCAGGACCTGCTCCCGCAGCGGCCCTTTGGCGACCGAGCGCGCGCCCCGGGCCGCGACTTCGAACCCGAACCGCTGATCGGCGTGCTCGGCACACCGGGTGACAGCGCCGCCGACCGCATCACCGCCGGACAGGCGCTGCAGCGCGTGCTGCTCACCGCCACCGACGCCGGCCTGGCGACCTCGATGCTGTCCCAACCCATCGAGGTGCACGCCGCCCGCCAGCAACTGCGGTTGGCCCTGGGCCGCTACGGGAGCCCACAGATGGTGCTGCGCATCGGCTACGGCCAGCCCGGCTGGCCGACCCACCGCCGCGATCCCGGCGAAGTGATCGACGGTCCACTGTAGATGCGGCGGGGTAGAAAGGACGTGTCCCTCATGACAGCCCCAGTCGTCGTTGGTGTTGACGGCTCCCAGGAGAGCCTGGCCGCGGTCGGCCTGGCGGTACGGGTCGCGGTCGAGCGGCACCGCTCGGTGCGGGTGGTGCACGCCTTCGTCTGGCCCCTTCTGCACGCGCCGCTCGGTCCGTCACCCTACGGCCCGCCGGAGGGCGGGCTACGCAACGTCGCCGACCAGACCGTCCGGGAGGCGGAGGCGTACTCGCACCGGATGGACCCCCGGGTCGAGACTTCCACCGAGGTGGTGACCGGCGGGGTCGCCGCCGTCCTGTTGCGGGAGTCCCGGACCGCCGCGATGGTGGTCCTGGGCGACCGTGGCCTGGGCGGGTTCAGCGGCCTGTTGATCGGTTCCGTCGCCGTCCAGGTGGCCGCGCACGCGCCAATCCCGGTGCTGGTGGCCCGCGGCGAGTCGCGGACCGACGGCCCGGTGGTCGTCGGCGTGGACGGATCGCCCAACGCGCTGCGGGCGGTGGCGTTCGCCGCCGAGGAGGCGGCCCTGCGCAAGACCGACCTGGTCGCCGTGCACGCGTGGACCGGGCCGGTCAGCAGCGGGCCGGGCGACATGCTGCCGCCCGTCTACGACCCTGCGCTGGTCGCGGCGGAGGAAAGCCGTGTGCTGTCGGAGTCCACGGCTGGGCTCGCCGACCGGTACCCAGACCTGCTCGTCACCCACCGCCTCGTCCGCGGCCGGACCCGCCACACGCTGATCGAAGCCTCCCACGAGGCGCAACTCGTCGTGGTCGGCGCCCGTGGGCGCGGTGGGTTCACCGGCCTGCTGCTGGGTTCGGTGAGTCAGGCCCTCCTGCACCACGCCGGCTGCCCGGTGGCGATAGTGAAGCCGTGACCCGTTAGGACTCCTCGGGCACCAAATCGATGGCGCCCGCAGGCATTCGGTGACGCAGATCCCGCAACCCTGCAGTAGTCCGGGCCCAACTTCAGCACGGCGTTGTCGGGGCAGACGCCGTAGCAGTTGTCGCACTCGAAGCAGTTGCCGTAGGACAGGCCCCGCCGGGCCTCGAACAGCGCGGTCTCCTCGTCGAGGCCGCCGACCACCTCGTCGAAGGTCGAGGTCCGGCGGTCCGCGAAGAGGTCCACGTGCCGCAGCAGCGTCGGGTCCTGGACCGATGACCGCGTCCGGCCGCAGCACCGGCTCGCGCAGGCGACCGACGTCCGGCTGGAGACCTACGAGCCGCCGCGGTTCTTCGAGGCGCTGCTGCGCGGCCGGCGGTACACCGAACCGCCCGACATCACCGCCCGCATCTGCGGGATCTGCCCCGTGGCCGTCATCGGCGTGGGCAACATGTACCGCCGTGACGACGGCCTCGGCCACACCGTCGCCGTGCTGCTGACCGGGCGGGTGCCCGGCGTGGCGGTGATGGAGAGTGACGGGGAAGCGGTCCGGCTGATGGAGGCGTGGGCCGGGGCTCGGGTCGCCGTCGTGGTGGACGCGCTCCGCGTCCACGGCGGCACGCCCGGCCGGATTCACCGGCTCGACGCGGCTGGGCTCGCCTCCGAGCAGCGGCGGGCGGCGAACGCGCACGCGGTGCGTCTCGGCGACGTGGTCGAGCTGGCCCGGGTACTGGATTGTCTGCCGGAGCGCCTGGTGGTCTTCGCCGTCGAGGTGACCGACACCGGCTACGGTGTCGGCCTGTCCGCTCCGGTCGCGGACGCGGCGGCCACCGTGGCTGACGCCATCACCCGCCTGCTGTCCCACCCATGATCAAGGCGTCCCTCACGTAGCTCTTACTACGTGAGGGACGCCTTGATCATGGTGTGATGTCGATGGTTTGGTCGGCGCGGAGGCGGGGGGTGTGCGGTGGGCCGGTGTGGTCGGGGTCCGCGACCCCGAGGCGCAGCACCAGGTACGGATAGCCGAGGCCGCTGACCAGGCCGCGCAGGGTGTTGCGGGTGCTGGGGAGCTCGACGACCGAGCTGAACGGCAGCACGGTCACGCCCAGCTCGGTGGCGACCAGCCAGCCCGCGGACAGGGCCTCGCCGGCCAGCAGCCAGTCGGCCGGTTCGTCGCCGGGGCCGTACATGACGGCGTAGGCGGCGGCGCGGTCGTGCCCGGCACCGACGGTCAGGGTGCCGGCGCGGACGAAGTCGCGGCCGGGCACGGTGGTCTGTGGCGCCTCGCTGGGGATGACCGTGTCCGGGACGCCGGTGCCGTCGGGCCGGTCGCCGCCGATCCAGTACGCCAGCTCCGCGCGCTGGGCCTCGTCCTCCGTGCCCACCTTGTCGGCGTGCGAGGCGGCGGCGGCCAGGTCGAGCACCTGGTCGGGGGTGAGGATGTGCAGGTCAATCCCGGTGCGCGTGATGGCGTCGCGGATCGCGGAGAGGGCCTCGGATCGGGCCGGGGTGTCGCTGACCGTCCGCCGGTCGGTGTGTCGCAGCCCGAGGGTCTGGAGCAGCCGCATGGCCTCCGGCGTGACCGGGACGGGGCCGGTCAGGGTGATTCGAGCCAGGTGGTCCGGGTCGGCCGGGTCCGGCAGCGGGGTGACCGTCGACGTCCAGCCCTCGGCGGCCAGCGCGACGCGGGCATGGTGCACGGCGGCGCCGCAGCTGATGGTGAGCAGCCGGCCTTCCGGGTCGGCGACCGGCAGTTGCCGGTCGCGGACCGCGTAGAGGTCGAGCTCCTGCGGGGTGACCCGCCACCGCCAGGGTTGGGTGTTGTGCACGGATGGGGCGTATCCGGCGGCCCGGGCGGCCTGTGCGAGCACAGCGGCGGCTGGCCTCTGCGGGTCACTCATGTGCTGGCCTCCTTCGAAGAGGGGTCTGGAACCATCCTGCCCGTGATCAAGGCGTCCCTGTGGTCGTTCTAACGACGTGAGGGACGCCTTGATCATGGGACGAGCGGGGGTGGCGGCGGAGCTGATGGAGGCGGACGGCCACGCCGGGCAGCGCTGCTGCCGCGGTGCAGGCGAGCAGGTCGACGGCGGTGAGCGGGTCGGTGCCGAGCAGGTCCCGCAGCGGGGGCAGCAGGACGCCGGCGACCTGGAGGGCGGCGGACAGCGCCACGGCGGCCAGGACGGCGTGGTTGCGCGGGCCGCCGGGGCGGCGGGGTGTGCGGACGGCGAGCGCGATGCCGAGTTGGCCGAGGCCGAGCACCGTGAACACGACCGACTGCCAGGGGCGGTCGAGGGCGTGCGCGGTCACGCCGACGGCGAGGACGACGGTGGTCAGCAGCGCGCCGGTGCCGAGGATGGCGCGCCACAGGCCGGCGCCGAGTACCGATTCCTGGGGGGAGCGGGGCGGGCGGCGCATGGTGCCGGGTGCGGCGGGTTCGGCGCCGAGTGCGACGCCGGGCGGGCCGTGGGTGAGCAGGTTGATCCACAGGATCTGGGCCGGCAGCAGCGGTACGGCCAGGCCGAGGAACGGGCCGACCAGCATGACGAGGATCTCGGCGAGCCCGCCGGCGAGGCCGTAGCGCAGGAAGCGGCGGATGTTGTCGTAGATGCGGCGGCCTTCGGCGACGGCGGTGCCGACGGTGGCGAGGTTGTCGTCGACGAGGACCAGGTCGGCGGCCTGGCGGGCGACCTCGGTACCGCCGCCCATGGCCACGCCGATGTCGGCGCGGCGCAGCGCGGGCGCGTCGTTGACGCCGTCGCCGGTCATCGCCACCACGTGCCCGCGGCCCTGGAGCGCGGCGATGATGTCGAGTTTCTGCTCGGGCTGGATGCGGGCGAAGACCCGGGCCTGGTGGGCCTGTTCCGGTGCGGTGGCGATCGGGTCGCCGGCCGCCCAGATGCCGACGTGCGCGCCGATGGCGGCGGCGGTGGCCGGGTGGTCGCCGGTGATGAGCACCAGGCGGATGCCGGCCTCGTCGAAGGCTCGCGCGGTGGCGGCGGCGGTGTCGCGTACCGGGTCGCCGATGCCGACGAGTCCGGCGGGCGTCAGGCCGGTCACGGTGGCGGGGTCCGGCGGGACGTCGACGAGGGCGGTCGCCACGGCGAGTACCCGCAGCCCTTCCGCCGCGAGCTGCTCCGCCTCGCCCGCGGCCCCGGCGTCGCGTGAGAGGTCCAGCACCGCCTCGGGCGCGCCCTTGCACACCACCAGGTAGCCGCCGCTGGGATTGCGGTGCACGGTGACCATGCGTCGGGTCTGCTGGTCGAAGGGCAGCTCGGCCACGCGCGGCCAGGCGGCGCGTTCGCCGTCCGGGTCGAGCCCGCACCGGGCGGCGAACGCGACCAGCGCGGCTTCCATCGGGTCACCGATAGCCGTCCACTCCGGACGGTCCGGGGCGGGCGGCGCGATCGTGGCGTCGCTGCACAGCAGCACCGCACGGGCGAGGTCGCGCAGCAGCTCCGGCGTGCCGGCGGCGGCACCGTCCTGATCGGACACCTCGCCCGCTGGCTCGTAGCCGGTTCCGCGTACCCGGAATTGGCCGCCGGTGGTGACGGCGGCCTGGACGGCCATGCGGCCCTGGGTGAGGGTTCCGGTCTTGTCCGAGGCGACGACGGTGACCGAGCCGAGCGTCTCGACGGCGTGCAGCCGGCGCGGGATCGCGCGGGCGCCGGCCATCCGGCGGGCGCCCAGCGCGAGGGCGAGGGTGACCACGGCGGGCAGCGACTCGGGTACGGCGGCGACCACGAGGCTGACTGCCGTGATGGCCATGTCTACCAGGGGGCGCCCGGCGGCCAGGCCGAGGGCGAGCACGGCGGCGGACAGGGCGACCGCGGTCAGGCCGAGCGCCCGGCTCAGGCCGGCGAGCCGGCGTTGCAGGGGGGTGGCGCCGGGCCGGGTGGTGGCGACGAGCGTGGCGATGCGGCCCAGTGCGCTGGCCGGTCCGGTGCGCACGACGACGCCGGCGGCCCGCCCGGTGACGACCACGGTGCCGGCGTGTAGTTCGTCGCTGGCGGCGCGACCGACGGGCACCGATTCGCCGGTCAGCGCGGCCTCGTCGACCTGGACCCGGTGCGCGACGGCGATTTCCAGGTCGGCGGGGACGATGTCGCCGGGTTCGAGGCGCACCAGGTCGCCGGGGACCAGCTCGGCGGCCGGGACGACCAGGTCGTGCCCGTCGCGTACCACCCGGGCGGTTGGCGCGGCCAGGCGGTCCAGCGCGGCGATCGCCCGGTCCGCGCGAACCTCCTGGGCGACCCCGATGGCGGTGTTGACGATGACCACGAGCGCGATGACGGCGGTGTCCGGGATGTCGCCGAGCGCGATGGTGACCACCGCCGCGGCCAGGAGCAGGGCGACCAGCGGGTCGGTGAGCTGGTGCAGGATGCGGGTGATCACGTGGCGGCGCGGTGGTGGTGCGACGCTGTTGGGTCCGCCGGCACGGAGGCGGTCCGCCGCGACCTGGGCGGTGAGGCCGCGCGCGGGCGCGGCCGGAGGCGTGGAAACCGTCATGCCAGCACGTCCTCGATCGGGCGGCGCGGCGACGGGGCACCGGGTGGCCCGTAACCAAACCGCAGGACCGCTTGGGCGGAGTACCCGTCAGCACCCTCCTCGAGGAGCGCGCGCAGGTCGGGCAGTTCGACCGGTTGGGTCATGAGCGTGCTGGCCAGGCCGCGCACGGTAGCGGTCAGTAGCACCCGTTGCAGGGCCTGGCCGGCGTGCAGCCAGTGGTAGGGGGTGTCGCCCGGCGTGTAGAGCACCGCGATGGTGGGCGCGTTCTCGAAGGTGGCGAGCCGTCGCCGGGGCACGGGCCGCACCAGGCTGAAGTCCCGGATGGGCACCGTCTCCAGGGCGTCCCAGGGGCCGAACGCCTCGACCGGTACCCCGTCGTGCCGGTCCGGCGCGCCCCGGGTCCAGTCGCTGAGTTCCCGCCAGTAGGCGGGCTCGTGGCGGCGGCGGTGTTCGGCGATCCGGATCAGGTCCAGCACCGTCTCCCGGGTGTCCCGGTCGAGCACCGTCAGCCGGGCCAGCTCGGTACGGGCGGCGGCGGTGAGGTCGTTGAGCACCGCGGGCGGTACGGCGATCGCCTTGAACGGGTGGCGGCTGGTGTGCCGTTGGGGGATCGCGTCGGCGAGCATCCGCGCGGTCGGGGGAGTGTGCGTTGACGGCCCCAGCGTGACGCGCGCGGCCAGGTCCGGGTCGCCCGGGTCGGGCAGCAGGTGCAGCATCGGTACCCGGCCGTGGGCGAGGATGGCGACCGTGAGGTTCATGACCGCGGCGCCGACGCTGATCATCAGCTCTCGCCCGTGTGGGTCGAGCACCGGTAGCTGGCGCTCCCGGTCGACGAGCACCTCGACGCTTCCATCACCGAGCCGGAACCGCCACGGCTGGCTGTTGTGGACGGAGGGTGCGGCGGTCGCCGCCGCCAAGCATTCGCGCAGGCCGCCGCGGGGCAGGCCGTCCCGGTCCACGGTCCACGTGGTGCTGCTCTTCATGGCGCCCTCCGGTCGGTCACCTCCACCGGTGGGTGGAGCCGTCACTTTGACCTTGCCGTCCGCGCGGTGTGGGTCTCCAGAGGCGTGTTCCCGCCCAACTCAGGACCTTCGACCCATCCCTTTCATGATCAAGGCGTCCTCCACGTCGTTCTAACGACGTGAAGGACGCCTTGATCATGAAAGTGCGGGCGCTCAGGGCAGCGTGGCGGGGGTGGCCGCCTGGGGTGCGGCGTGCGGGACCGGCACCACGACCACCGGGCATACCGCCTTGCGGACGCACTCCTCACTCACCGAGCCGAGCATGCTGTGCCGGATCCGGCCGTGCCCGTGACTGCCGAGCACGAGCAGGTCGGCGTCGCCCGCGGCGGCGGTCAGCGCGGCCGCCGGCCGGCCCTCCACGGCCTCAAGGGCGATCGGGAGGCCGGTCCGCTCGTGCATCGGCAGCGTCTCCAGTTCCCGGGTGAGCATCCGCTCGGCGCGGGCCTTCGCCTCGGCCGGGTTCATGGCGCCGGGCGGGATTTCCTCGAAACCGTCCCAGTGCCACGCCGTCACGGCCTGTACGGTGCCACCGCGCGCGGCGGCTTCCCGGACCGCCCACAGCAGCGCCCGGCGGCCACCGTCGGAGCCGTCGACTCCGACCACGATCTGGTATGTGTGTGTCATCGTGCTTCCCTCCTCGGATCTACAGCAGGACGCGTTCGGCGTGTTGCGGGACGACCGCGCACCAGCCGAGTTCGGAGCGCACGCGGCCGGCGAGCGCGGCGGCCGGGCCCGGCTCGCCGTGCACGACGTAACAGGTGCGCGGTGGTTCGGGCGCGGTGCCCAGCCAGGACAGCAGGCCGTCGGCGTCGGCGTGCGCGGAGAAGTCGTCGAGCCCCACCACCTCGGCGCGGACCGGCACGTACCGGCCGAACATCTTCAGCGCGGCCGCGCCGTCCCGCAGCGCCCGCCCCCGGGTGCCGGCGACCTGGTGACCGGGGAGCAGGATCAGGTTGCGCGGTTCCGGCGCCAGGTGCTCCAGGTGATGCACCACCCGGCCGCCGGTGGCCATCCCGGACGCCGAGATGAGCACGCACGGGTGGCCCGGCTGGTTGAGCCGCCGGGACTGCTCGGGGTCGGGCACCAGGCGCAGCTCACCAGGGTCGAATGGGTCGGTGGCCGAATCCCGGACCGCCGGCCGGATCTCCGGGCCGCCCTCGTGTACCGCCTCGCGGTAGACGTCCAGTGCGGCCAGCGCCATCGGACTGTCCACATAGACCGGTACGGTAGGCAGCGCACCCGAGCGCATCAGCGTACGCAGGGCCATGAGCAGCATCGGCGTGCGGTCGACGGCGCACGCCGGGATCAACACCACGCCACCGCGCGCGAGCGTCCGGCTGATCGGCTCGGCCAGCCGGTGCAACCCGTACGGCGGGTGGCGGCGGTCGCCGTAGGTGGACTCCACCACGAGCGCGTCGACGGCTGGTGCCGGGTCGGGCGGGTTCAGCAGCGGATGCGACGAGCGCCCGAGGTCACCGGAGAACGCGACCGACCGGCCGCCGGCCCCCGCCTCCACTGTGGAGGAACCCAGGATGTGGCCGGCCCGGCGCAGTCGTACGGCGATGTCACCGATCCGCTCCACCTCGCCATAGGGCAGGGGGCGCAGCAGGGCGATGGCCTTTTCCGCGTCGGCGGAGTCAAACAGCGGCAGCGGCGGGTCGTGCCGGCTGGAGCCGCGCCGCCCGATGTAGTCAGCGTCCTCCTCCTGCAGGTGGGCGGCGTCGCGCAGCACGATCGCGGTGACCCGGGCGGTCCACGGCGAGCAGTACACCGGCCCGGCGTACCCGTGCCGGACCAGCCGGGGAAGGTATCCACAGTGATCGAGGTGGGTGTGGCTGAGCACGACCGCGTCGAGATCGAAGACGGTGCCCGGGAAGGCGGCCCAATTGCGCCGGCGCAACTCCCGGTCGCCCTGGTAGAGGCCGCAGTCCACGAGCAGCCGGCGCTGTTCGGTGGAGACCAGGAACTTGCTGCCGGTCACCGTGCCGGTGCCGCCGAGGAAGCGAAGGCTCGCACGGTCCGTCATGGCTTCATTGCACGCCGGGCGGGGCGCGACGGGGAAGGACCGAAGGACCCCCGCACCTGGGCCCTTCGGCCCTGGCACCCCCATGATCAAGGAAGTCGTAGACGTACTTCGGCATCACAGCCGCCCTTCGCCGTTGTTGGCGCATCGTCCTCTTAGTGGAACCGGCGTCCGGTGGCGCGGCGTAGGGCCGGACAGCGCCCGCTGACGGGTCGGAGGTCCCGGGACCTTCGCCTCTGCCCGCTGGTCCCGGGCGGGTGTATGCCGGAGACGAGAGGCGGCCACGCGTGGACCACCGGGTCGCCGGTGCGTCTGGTCAAGGGGGTTCGACATGACATATCCGGTAACGCTGTACGCGGACCGTGAGCCGGCGCCGGGTCGCTGGCTATGGCTGGTCAAGTGGCTGTTGCTGATCCCGCATTACCTGGTGCTCGCGGTGTTGTGGCTCGCGGTGGTGGTGGTGACGCTGGTCGCGTACCTGGTCGTACTGTTCACCGGGCGCTACCCGGCCGGCATCTACAACTTCAACGTCGGCGTGCTGCGCTGGAGCTGGCGGGTCGGCTACTACGGGTACCAGGTGCTCGGCACCGACCGGTACCCACCGTTCGCGCTGGCGGACGTGCCGGGCTACCCGGCGGGTCTGCGTGCGGACGGGCCGCAGCCGGTCGCGCGGTGGCGGCCGCTGGTGGCGTGGCTGCTGGCGATCCCGCACATGGCGATCGTCGCCGCGCTGACCGGTGGTTGGCGTCTCTACGACGACGCCGACACCACGGTGTACATCTCCGGCGGCCTGGTGGGGGTTGCCGTGCTGATCATGGGGGTGGCGCTGCTGTTCACCGGCCGCTACCCGCGCGGGCTCTACGACCTGCTGCTCGGCGTGGCCCGGTGGCTGTTCCGGACCATCGCGTACGTCGTGCTGCTGCTCGACGCGTACCCGCCCTTCCGGCTGGATCAGGGCGGGCGGGAGCCCGACCACGCGCCGCGCGGTCCCGACGTGGCTCCGACCGAAGCCGGCCGGCCCGGTGAGGCCGCACTGACATAGCGCAGCGCGATTACCGAGCTCCCCAGCCTCGGTGAGGCTGGGGAGCTTGTTGGATCCGTCTGGTCACGGCTGCGGGACCAGCCGCGCCGGCGATGGGACGATGGCGACCGGAACGGCGGCTTGGTCCACGACGCCGTGGCTGACCGAGCCCAGCAGCGCGCGAGCCGCCAGGTTGTGGCCGCTGGCGCCGACGACGAGCAGGCGGGCGCCGTCGGCCGCGCGCAGCAGCGCCGGCAATGGCCGTCCGGTGTAGACGGCGCGCTTCACCGCGACGTCGGGGTACTTGTGGGTCCACGGCTCGACCTGCTCGGCGAGTAGCGCCAGTCCCGCCGGCTCGGTGGGGAAGTGCGCCTCCAGCATGGTGTCGTCGAACCAGAGGTCGTCAACCGCGTCCGCGGTGGCGTGCACGGCGGCCAGCGGCAAGCGGTGCGCCGCGGCGTACCCGAAGGCGAACTCCAGCCCGGCCGCGGCCGGCGCGGAGCCGTCCACGCCGACCACGACGTGCCCAGCGAACGAGCCGTGCCGGCCGCTCGCCACCGGCCGCACGACGACGGTCGGGACTGGGGTGTGGCCGAGCAGGCGGTGGGTGGTCGAGCGGCGCTCCCACCACCCGGTGTGCTCCGGCGCGCCCAGTACGAGCAGGTCGGCGTCGCGGGCGGTCTCGGACAGGAGGGAGACGGCGTCGTAGTCGGGGCGGATGCGTAGGGTCACTCGTTGCCCGCCGAGCCGGGTGCGGGTCGCGGTGACCGCGCGGGCCAGCGGCGGATCGGCGAGTTCCAGCAGCGCCATCGGCACCATAGCGGGGTGTCGGCTCAGTGCCGACTCCGGCGGGCAGCCGTGGCAGATGATCAGTCGGGCGCCGCTGGCGGCGGCCTCGTCGGCCGCCCAGGCCAGGGCCTGCCACGACGTCGCGCTGCCGGCCACACCGACGGCGATGCTCGGGTACGCCATGACGACCGTCCTTTCGCCGGTTCCCGCTGGTATCTGTCTGTGTTCACCACATTGCCGCTCACGGTGAGGCGCCGGGCAGGGCCAGAGGTCCCGGCCGGTCCGGGACTCTGGAGAGTGCGCTCAAGCATGAAGAGGCGCCACCGGTGCCGGTGGCGCCTCTGGGAGTGGGTGGTTACCGGAGCCAGGTTTCGCGCTTGACGATGGGCAGCTTGGCCCAGTACTTGCCGAGGCCGAGCGTGGTGCCGGCGCCGACCAGGGCCAGGCCGGCCAGGACGGCGGCGTTGATGAGGTGGTCGTCCAGGAACGGGTTGTTCTCGGGGGGTAGCACGACCGTCCACATCATCACGTAGAGGATGGCGCCGGCGACGGCGGCGATCCGCACGCCGATGCCGAGCAGCAGGGCGATGCCGATGCCGGCCAGGCCGATCATGAACATCCAGTCCGCCCAGGCGGTGCCGGCGATGTTGTGGTAGAAGTCCTGGAACGGGCCGGTGGCCGCGTTGCCGAGGAAGCCCTTGGTCGGCGATCCGCCGTCGATCCAGCCCCGTTCGGCGGGGGTGGCGTAGCCGAGGCCGAAGGTCTTGTCCAGGAACGCCCAGAGGAACGTCCAGCCCAGGGCGATGCGCACGCCGGCCCACACGTACCGGGCGGCCTTCTGCGCGGTGGTCTCGGCGGTGACCGCCGGAGCGGTCGTCGGGGTGCTGTGCCGCTCAGCCATCGCGGTCATCGTGTCACGTCCTTTCTCGGTGGCCCCGCGCGTTCGGCGGGCTCACATCTATTGCACGGCGTGGCGCGGTGGCGGGGCAGGGCCGGCCGACCACGCGGGAAGGGACCTTGGTCCCATCCTGGGCGGGACCTACAGTGGACCGTCCAGGTTCGACGGTGGGTCCCGTGGTGATGGGCACGCAGCGGCTCATCGGCGGGGCGGGTGGCGCCTCGACCGAGATCTCTAGGACCCCCGGCTGAGGTGCCGGTCCGGGTCACGCCAGGTAGCTCCGCCCGGCGGAGCCGGGACTTAGGTCGGTACGGACCAGGTGAGCTCGGTGCCGGTCGGTTCGGCCCGCCGGACGTCGAAGGTGCCGCCGCGGCCGGTGGCCCGGTCGCGCATGTTGACAAGGCCGCCGCGCGCGTGGGAGCCGTCGGTGCCGGCGCCGTTGTCGGTGATCCGGGCGGTGAGCCGTCCGGCGCCGGCCTCGACCGTCACCTGGATGGCCGTCGCTCCCGCGTGGCGGGCGGCGTTGGACAGCGCCTCCCGGATCACCGCGAGCAGGTCGGGTCGCAGGTCGTCAGGGACGGCGCTGTCGATCGG
The DNA here is from genome assembly GCA_037414955.1 of Actinomycetes bacterium KLBMP 9797. GTDB lineage: Bacteria > Actinomycetota > Actinomycetes > Mycobacteriales > Micromonosporaceae > Phytohabitans. Next base: position 41,314 of record JBBEWH010000134.1, on the reverse strand, counting down.
TCCGATCAAGCGCAGGTCAGGCCGGAACCCGAGGAGATCGGCGGCTTCGGCGACCAGGTCGCGGATCTCGCTGCGCAGGGCCGCGCTCATGGGGGTGCGTAGCTCGAAGATGGCGGCGCGGATGTCGCGGATCGTGGTGTCCAGGTCGTCGACCGCGGCGTGGATCCGTCCCGCGACGTCGGGCTTGACGGCCAGCTGCGCGGCCGTCTGTAGTTGCAGGCCGGTGGCGAACAGCCGCTGGATGACCACGTCGTGCAGATCGCGGGCGATGCGCTCGCGGTCTTCAAGGACCACCAGCTGTTCCCGCTCCTCTTGGGCGCGGGCGCGTTCCAGGGCGAGGGCGGCCTGGCCGGCGAAGGTGCGCAGCATCGGCAGGTCTTCGGGCTGGCCGGTGTCGCCGGGCGGCTGGGCCACGACGAGCAGGCCGTGCAGGACACCGTCGGCGGCCAACGGCGTGACCAGGGCGGGCCCGGTGCTGACGGGTACCGGCCAGGAGGCGGCCTTGCCGAGATCGTCGATCACGACGTCGCCGGCGCCAGCGAGGGCCTCGGCGAACGCGGTGCCGGCGACGGGTATCACCGTGCCGGCCAGGTCGGGCGGCCCGTGGCCGTCGGCGGCGTCGCACACGTCGACGGTGAGCTGGCCGGTGTCCTCGTCGACCAGCAGGACGAGCACCAGCTGCGCGCCGGCGACCTCGCGGGCGCGCCGCGCGACGAGGGCGAGCGCGCCGACGCGGTGGACCTGGCCGAGCAGCACGTTGGTGATCTCGGCGGTGGCGGCCAACCACCGGCCACGCCGGTTGGCGGTGGTGTAGAGGCGGGCATTCTCCACGGCGACGCCGGCGGCGGCGGCCAGGGCGATCACGATCTGTTCGTCGTCGTCGGTGAACTCGGCGGCGCCCTGCTTTTCGGCGAGGTAGAGGTTGCCGAAGACCTGGTCGCGGATGCGGATCGGGGCGCCCAGGAAGCTGTGCATCGGCGGGTGGTTCGGCGGGAACCCGTACGAGTGGGGGTGTTGGGTAATGTCCGGCATCCGCACCGGGCGGGGATCTTCGATGAGCAAGCCGAGCACGCCGCGCCCGCGCGGCAGGTCACCGATTTGGGCGTGCAGCTCGGGCGGGATGCCGTGCGTGATGAACTCGACCAGGGTGCGGTCCGGACCGATGACCCCCAACGCGCCGTAACGAGCGCCGACGAGCTCGCAGGCCGCCTCCACGATCCGGCTCAGCACCGAGCGCAGCTCCAGATCGCTGCCGATGGCCACGACCGCGGCCAGGAGTGCCCGGAGCCGCTCCCGGCTGGCCACCACGTCGCCGACCCGGTCGAGCAGCTCCTGCAGCAGGTCGTCCAGCGCGGCCCGGGACAGCGGACTTAGGCCCAGCTCTGGTGACGCCCACCCATGTTCCTCGTGGCTGGACACGCCATTAGGGTACGCGCTGGGTCACCTCCCGTCCGGGTCCGGCGCAGTCCGGCAGGGACTCGCGGACGAGGCGCCACCGCACCCGATAACGGGTCTCAGGGCCCTACCGCCCGGCCGAGGGCGAGCGCATGATCGAAGTGTCCGCAGTCGTCGTGCGGTCTGCGGGTACGGAGGTGGTCGTCATGACACACGCGAAGCGGTGGTCCGTCGACATCTACATCGACGAACACGAGGACGAACGGCGCACTCGCGCTGAAGCGAGGCTGAACAACCCAGACCGGCTGGGTATCGCCGGGGTAGGTATCGCCCGGCGAAACCCGGCGGACCCGGACGTGCCGGAGATCGGTGACGAACTGGCCGTCTCTCGCGCGCTGTCCGACCTGGCCCACCAGCTGTTGGACGCGGCGGCCGGCGACGTGGAGCAGCTCATACGCCTGCGCGCACGCTCATGATCAAGGCGTCCTACACGTCGTTCTAGCGACGTGTAGGACGCCTTGATCATGAGCAGGGGTGGGCTACTACCCGGGCTGGCGCAGGCCGCGCACGGTGGCCTCCGGTTCGGCGCCGACCGGCGCGAGTCGTAGCTTGGCGTCGACGGCGACGGCGCCGTCCGGGCCGACGAGGACGGGGTTGAGGTCCAGTTCGGCGATCTCCGGCAGGTCCTCGGCGAGGCGGCCGAGCCGCAGCAGCAGGTCCTCGACGGCGCCGGTGTCGACCGGTGGCGCGCCGCGGTAGCCGGTCAACAGCGGGGCGGCGCGCAGCGAGCGCCACATCCGGCCGGCGTCCAGGTCGGTCGTCGGCACCAGCCGGAAAGTCCGGTCGCCGAGCAGGTCGGTGAGCACCCCACCGATGCCGAGCATGACCAGGGAGCCGAAGAGGGGGTCGTGCACGACGCCGGCCACCAGCTCCACCTGCCCGCTGGCCTGGCGCTGCACCAGTACCGCCGGTTCGAGCTTGCCCACCGCGGCGGCGATGGCCCGGTAGGTGGTCCGAACATCGTCCTGACCGGACAGTCCGACCCGGACGGCGCCGATGTCGCTCTTGTGGACCAGGTCCGGGTCCGCGGCCTTCACCACGACCGGATACCCCATCGTGGCGGCCGCCGTGACCGCGGCGCCCGCGCCGGTCGCCTCGACCGACGGCAGCACGGGGATGCCGTATCGGCCGAGGATGTCCGCGATCCGCTGGTACGGCTGCCATCCACCGCCGGCCCGGAGTGCGGCGTGGACCTCCGCCCGCGCACCCACCGTGTCCACATCGGGCAGTTCGCGGCGGGTACCCAGCGGCGCGCGGCGCCAGCGCGCGTACCCGGCGGCGTGCGCCATCGCCCGCACCGCCCGCTCGGGCAGGTCGTAGACCGGCGCTCGCCGGTGGCCGAGCGCGGCCGGCGGGTGTTCGGCGCCGATCACCACGACGGTGGCGGTGAGCGTGTCGTGCCGGTCGAGCACCGGCGTGACCGCGGCCAGCACTGCTGGGACGTCGTTGGCGCGGGTGGCGGCGATGACGAGCAGGACCGCGTCGGTCTCGCCGCTGCCGGCCACCGCATCCAGCGTCGCGGCGAACGCGGCGGGGCTGGCGCCGGCACCGAGGTCGAGCGGGTTGTCCAGGGCGGCCGCGCCGGGCGCCGCCGCGGCGAGCCGGTCGCGCAGCGCAGGGCTGGGCGCTGGCACTCGCAGGCCGGCGGCGTCGGCGGCGTCGGCGGCGAGCACGTTGACCCCGCCGGCGTTGCCGATGATGGCCAGCCGGTCGCCAGTGGGGAGCGGCTGCTCGGTGAGCAGCCGGGCGGCGTCCAGCAGTTCGCCGAGGTTGTCCACGCGGATCACGCCGGCCTGGGCGAACAGGGCGTCCACCGCCATGTCGGGCGCGGCGGCGGCCGCGGTGTGCGACGCGCCGGCCCGTCGCCCGGCGCTGGAGCGGCCGCTCTTGACCGCCAGGACCGGCTTGCGGCGCCCGAGGGCGCGGACCAGCCGGGCGAACTTGCGCGGGTTGCCGAACGACTCCAGGTACAGGGCGACCGCGCGGGTCGCCTCGTCGTCGTACCAGTAGGCGAGCAGGTCGTTGCCGCTGATGTCGGCCTTGTTGCCCAGCGACACGAAGGTGGAGATGCCGCAGCCGGTCCGGGCGGCCTCGGCCAGCAGCGCGATGCCCACCGCGCCGGACTGGGAGGCCACCGCCAGGCCGCCGGCCGGCGGTGTGGTGGGGGCGAAGCTGGCGTTGAGGCGCACGTCGGGCGCGGTGTTGACGATGCCGAGGCAGTTCGGGCCGACCAGGCGGATGCCGTGCGCCCGGGCGACGCGGACGAGGTCGGCCTGGGCGGTGCGGCCGCTGGTGCCCGATTCGCCGAAGCCGGAGCTGAGGATCACCGCCGCCCGTGCGCCGGCCCGTGCGGCTTCGACCAGCACGTGGCGCACCGCGTCACCGGGTACCGCGACGACCACCAGGTCGACCGGCGCGGGCAGTGCCGTCAGCGACGGCCATGCGGGCAGGCCGGCGATCGTGTCGGCGCGCGGGTTGACCGGGTAGATGGGGCCGGGGAAGCCGCCCTCGACGAGGGCGCGCAGCGTCTCGTGGCCGATGCCGCCGGGCCGGCGGCCGGCGCCGACCACGGCCACCGACCGTGGCGCGAGCATCGGCCGCAGCGCCGCCCGTACGGCGGCCCGGTCCCGGGCGTCCATGGCCAGCAGCGCGGCCTCGTCCGCCGCGGTGTCCACATCGACGTCCACGACGCCGTCGAGGAGCCGGTTGTGGGTACGGCCGGTCAGATCCCTGGCGACCCGCAGCATCCGGGCGTTGCTGGACAGCACCTCGCCGGTCAGCTCGGTGATGCCGTGCCGCCTCGCCTCAGCCGCGAGGTGCTCCAGCAGCAGCGTGCCGATGCCGCGGCCGCGGTGCGGCTCGGCTACGAACACCGCGAACTCGGCCCGCCCGTCGTCGTCGGCGGCCCGCTCGTAGGAGGCGACCCCGACGAGTTCACCGGCGAGCAGGGCCACCACGGTGCCGTGGCCCTGCCCGGCCGGCCGTACCAGGCGCTCGACCTCCGTCGCGATGACGGACCGGCTTGGCGCGGCGAAGAACCGTAGCCGCAGGCTATCCGGGGACGCGTCGGCGTACAGCCGGGTCAGCGCGGCCGAGTCCGTCACGACAGCAGGTCTGATGTGGACGATGCCGCCGTCCGCGGTGAGGGCGTCGCAGCCGTCCAAGGCGGTCGAGTTCATCCGGGTGTCCTTTCTGGAGCGCCGGTCGTGGTTAACGGCCGGCGCGGATCAGCAGCGTCCGCAGCCGATGCCGCACGAGGTCGGCGGCTTCGGTGAGGGTCGCCGCGCTGGCACGGGCATAAAGCTCGTGACCGTTGACGTCGGCGTGGACCCGGATCGTGTAGGGGCGGTATACGCCGTGAGCGGTGGACCGCTCGACGGTCAGCCGGACGAACAGCACCGGCCGGGGCGCGTATCGCAGCGCCGCGGCCACCTTCGCGCGGGCGTACCTGACGAGGCCGGTGCGGACCGGTCCGTGGACGTGCACCTGGAGCCGCGGCGCGGCGACGGTGTTCACCATGGGTCCTCCCTCGTGTCATGGGCTCGCAAGGTCACGATCCCGGCGCACGTGCTCTCCGGACAGGGTCTTTGGGCCCGTGCTGTCCGGCGCAATGGCACTGACCCGGCTGGTCGGCGCGGCCATACCGTGAAGTTGTCAAATGAGATCGATGGAAGTGAGGCGACGATGAAGCTGTGGAGTGTCGGCGACGTCATGACGACGACGGAGGTCGCCACGGTGCGGGCCGATACCCCGTACCGGGAGATCGTGGACATCCTGGCGCACCGCCAGATCAGCGCCGTACCGGTGGTGGACGACTTCGACCGGGTGCTGGGTGTGGTGTCGGAGGCGGACCTGCTGTGCAAGATCGAGGCGGAGGGGCGCGTGGAGCAGCGGCGGATCTTCGAGAGCCGCCATCGGCGCTCGACGCGGGTCAAGGCCGGCGCCACGGTGGCCGCTGACCTGATGACGGAGCCGGCCGTCACGGCGATGCCGCACACCATGATCCCGGCGGCGGCGCGGCTGATGGACGCCGAGCGGGTCAAGCGGCTGGTTGTCGTCAACGACCTGGGCCGCCTGGTGGGCATCGTCACCCGCAGCGACCTGCTGAAGGTGCACCTGCGCCCGGACGCCGGCATCCGCGAGGACGTGGTCGAAGGCATCCTGCGCCGGGTGCTGGCGGTGCGGGACGGCACGGTGCGCGTTTCGGTGCAGGACGGTGTGGTGACCCTGACCGGCGAGCTGGAGCAGCGCAGCGCGGCACTGACGGCCCTACGGCTGACCGAGGCGGTCCCCGGTGTCGTGGCGGTGGAGAACAAGCTGTCGTACCTCTACGACGACACCGCCCTGGAAACCATGACCTACGGCGGCGCCTGACCCCGCTATCCCATGATCAGGGCGTGGCGCAATAAGTGATACAGGCATGAGGGGGGGCAAGATCATGTTGTGGAGCGGCCCCCCCATCCCCATTTAGCGGGGCGCCCCACATGGCTTATGCGCTAGTGGGGGCACGCCCTGATCATGTGGAGGACCGGCAGCGGTGGCGTGCAGACCGTCGCTGCCGACGACCTGCAGGGACGCCACGGTCGTGACCCCCGAACTGCCACCGGGCCAAATCCAAAGCGTCCCGCGCGTCCCCTTCTCCTCACTGCGCAGGTTTGATCAAGGATCCAGCGGGAAAGGACGCCGTCGGCAGGGGTCGGAAGACCCTATCCGGGCGGGACCGGTGCCTCTGCACGCCGGCGCGCGTTTCGCGGTGTAGTGGACGGGTCAGGAAGTACCGGAAGGTGGACGAGCGGGCGGTGGCTGGCCGCGACGGCCGTCCACGCTATCGAAGGGAAAAGCTGTGACCGCTGTCGCGCACGTTCCGACCCCGATCGCCGCGAGCCCGGATGTGGTCGATGCCCTCGCCCGTCCCGGGCCGGCGGAGATCGAGCAGGTGGACGCCTGGTGGCGGGCGAACAACTACCTGACGATCGGGCAGATCTACCTGCAAGACAACGCGTTGCTGCGGCAGCCGCTGGCGCCTGAGCACATCAAGCCGCGGCTGTTGGGGCACTGGGGTACCAGCCCGGGCCTGTCGTTGATCTACGCGCACGTGTTGCGTCTGATCAAGCGGACCGGGCAGCAGGCGGTCTATCTGGCCGGGCCGGGCCACGGTGGGCCGGCGCTGGTCGCCGCCGGGTATCTGGAGGGTACGTACAGCGAGGTCTACCCGCGCGTGGGTGCGGATGAGGCGGGCATGCTGCGGCTGTTCCGGCAGTTCTCCGCTCCGGGCGGCATCCCTAGCCACGTGTCGGTGACCACGCCCGGCTCGATCCACGAGGGCGGCGAGCTGGGGTACGTGCTGGTGCACGCGTTTGGTGCGGTGATGGACAACCCCGACCTGCTCGCGGTCGCCGTGGTTGGTGACGGCGAGGCGGAGACCGGGCCGCTGGAGGGCTCCTGGAAAGGGGTCTCGTTCCTCAACCCGGTCCACGACGGTGCGGTGTTGCCGATCCTGCACCTCAACGGCGCGAAGATCTCCGGGCCGACGGTGTTGGCCCGCAAGGATCCGGCCGAGGTGCGGGCGCTGCTGGAGGGGCACGGCTATCACGTGATCGAGGTGGAGGGCGACGACCTGCCCGGCATGCACCATCGGTTCGCGGGTGCGTTGGCCGATGCGTGGGCGCGTATCCGGGGCATCCAGGACGCGGCCCGTAACGGGTTGTGGGATGGACGTCGGCCGCGTTGGCCGTTGGTCGTGCTGCGTACGCCGAAGGGGTGGACGGGTCCGGAGCAGGTGGACGGGGTTCAGGTGACCGGTACGTGGCGTTCGCATCAGGTGCCGCTGTCCGGGGTGCGTGACAATCCGGCGCACCTGGCGTTGCTGGAGCGGTGGCTGCGCTCGTACCGGCCGGAGGAGCTGTTCGACGCCACCGGTGCCCCGGTGCCGCTGGTGCGTGACCTGGCGCCCGAGGGCGATCTGCGGATGAGCGCGTCGCCGCACGCCAACGGCGGCCGGCTCACCCGCGATCTGGACCTGCCGGACTTCCGCGAGTACGCGGTCGATGTGCCACACCCCGCGCGGCTGCGTGCCGAGTCCACCCGCCGGCTTGGGGAGTGGCTGCGTGACGTGTACGCCGGCAACCCGGACCGGTTCCGGCTGTTCTGCCCGGACGAGACGAACAGCAACCGGCTCGGCGCGGTGTTCGAGGTCTCCGATCGGGCGTTCATGGAGCGGGTGACCGCCGAGGACGTGGCGATCAGCCGCGACGGGCGGGTGATGGAGGTGCTGTCCGAGCACAACTGCCACGGCTGGTTGGAGGCGTACACGCTGACCGGCCGGCACGGCCTGTTCGCCACCTACGAGGCGTTCGCGATGGTGAGCGCGTCGCAGACGGTGCAGCACGGCAAATGGCTGACCGAGGCCAGGCAGCTGCCGTGGCGGGCCCCGGTGCCCAGCCTCAACGTGCTGCTCACCTCCACCGCGTGGCGCAACGACCACAACGGCTTCTCGCACCAGGGGCCCGGGCTGATCCAGACGGTGCTGACCCAACGCGGCGACGTGTCCCGGGTGTATCTACCCCCGGACGCGAACTGCCTGCTGTCGGTGGCCGACCACTGTCTGCGCTCCCGGTCCTACATCAACCTGATCGTGATCGACAAGCAGCCGCAGCTGCAGTGGTTGACCTTGGACCAGGCCGTCGCCCACTGTGCTCGCGGGGCCGGCATCTGGGACTGGGCGGGCACCGACGACGGCGGCACGGATCCGGACATCGTGCTGGCCTGCGCCGGTGACGTGGTCACCATGGAGACCGTGGCCGCCGCGCAGATCCTGCGGGAGCGGCTGCCCAAGCTGAAGGTGCGGGTGGTCAACGTGGTCGATCTGATGACGCTGCCGCGGCCGAAGGACCACCCGCACGGCATGAGCCCGACCCTGTTCCGGGAGCTGTTCACCGACACGGTGGACGTGGTGTTCGCCTTCCACGGCTACCCGGGGGCCATCCACCAGTTGGTGCACGGCCGTCCGGACGCCGACCGGTTCCACGTGCGCGGGTTCATCGAGGAAGGGACCACGACCACACCGTTCGACATGACCGTGCGGAACCGGGCTTCCCGGTACCACCTGGTCATGGACGCGATCAACAACGCCCGGCGGGTGACTCGCGGCGCGGACGAGTTGAAGGCCTGGTGCGAGCGCAAGCTCGCCGAGCACGCCGAGTACGTGGTGGCGCACCTGGAGGACATGCCGGAGGTACGGGACTGGTCGCTGGGCGACTGGGCACAACAAAGCTGACCCTGCCATCTGCGGCGACGTTCCGGACGGGCGGCGGCCGGCACCCCGGACCGCCGCCGGCAGGGCTATACCCAGCCGGGCCGCACACTCCACTACGAATATGGACCGACGCGCCGCTGGCGACGCCGCTCCTGGAAGTTGCGGGACGGTCCCCTCATGGAGCCATGACCGATGACCCGAACGCTGCGGTGGTGGTGCGGTCGTTACAGCGACTGCTCATCCTGTCCCTGCCGTGCATCGGTCAGAGCGTGGGCCGGCTGGTCCAGAGGCCGCGGCCCTGCTCAGCGAGGCCGCCGCTGACGTGTGGGATGCCACTTCAGGGTGATGGCTCTGGGGTGCAGAGATTCGATCGGGCAGGCTCGCTGGTGTGGTCGTTCGCACGTTGGCGTTGATGATTGTTCGGCGGGTTCTGGGTGTGCTTGGGTGTGCTCCGACGCCGGACGCGGACGCGGTGGAGATCGCGGTGCTGCGTCACCAGCTTGCGGTGCTTGCGTCGCCAGGTGCCGCGGGCGAGGTATACCCCGGCCGATCGGATGGTGCTGGCGGCGTTGGCGAAGCTGCTGCCGCGTGAGCGGTGGGCGGCATTCTTGGTCACGCCCACGACGTTGTTGCGCTGGCACCGGGAGCTGATTGCCCGCCGGTGGGCCTATCCGCGCGCCGGTCGTGACCGGCGCGGTCTGGACGAGGAGATCGTCGCGTTGGTGGTCCGGCTGGCGCGGGAGAACCCTCGGTGGGGCTACCTGAGGATCGTGGGGGAGTGCCGCAACCTCGGCGTGCGCGTCTCGGCCACCTCTGTGCGACGCATCCTGCGACGCCAACGGATCGGGCCCGCACCCCGACGGGGCGGGCCGACCTGGACCCAGTTTCTGCGTACCGAGGCCCGGGGGCTGCTGGCGACGGACTGCTTCACGGTGGAGACGGTCGACCTGACCCGGCTGTACGTGCTGTTCGTGGTCGAGGTGCAGCGGCGGTGGGTGCACCTGGTCGGGATCACCGCCCATCCGACCGGAGCGTGGGTGGCGCAGCAGGCCCGGAATCTGTTGATGGAATCTGGAGGAGTTGGGGCACCGGTTCCGGTTTCTGATCCGGGATCGGGACGCGAGGTTCACCGCCGCGTTTGACGCGGTGTTCGGTGCGGCGGGCATCGACGTGGTGAGGATTCCGTCGCGGACTCCTCGCGCGAACGCCTACGCGGAACGTTGGGTGCGCACGGTCCGATCTGAGTGTCTGGATTGGACGTTGGTCTGGAACGAGCGCCAGCTGCGCCGGGTGCTGACCGAGTACCTGCGGCACTACAACACGGTACGACCTCACCGTAGCCTGGACCTGCTGCCGCCGCGCCCGGCTCCAGGGCTGATGCTGGTCGAGCCGGGCGCCGTCGAGTCGTCGGTGCAACGGGTCGACGTCTTGGGTGGGCTGATCCACGAATACCGCCGCGGCGCTTGAGGTTTGCCAGCACTTCCACTGGGCTCGTCGTAGACCCTCGTGGCCCCTACCACCCTGACCGGCAGCCGGGGCTGATCCAGCAGCGGTCGGTCTCAACGCCCGGGAACCGCGGAACCGCGAGCACCGTCGCGACTGACGACCCCACCCACGAGTCGGATCCCTCGCAGTCCTGCGTGCTCGGCTGTCGCAGGGCGATCCCATGGATTGCAGTCCTGGCGACCACTGCGGTCCGGCCGCACTCGGTTTGGGGACGCCGCGGCTTGACGTGAACGGCAACCACAGACCGACGTTCCGGCGGCCGCCGCTCGTCAGGTCAAGCCCAGGTGAGGCGTTGCCGGAGTAGGGATTGTTCGGCGGGGTTGGCGGTCAGGGCGAGGGCACGTTCGTCGGCTGTGCGTGCCTGCTCGGTCTGGCCGAGGTCGCGGAGGAGTTCGGCGCGGGTGGCGTGGTAGAGGTGGTACTCGTGCAGGACGTCTGCGAGGGTGTCTACTTCGGAGAGTGCGGCGGCTGGTCCGGTGAGGTAGCGCAGTGCGATGGCGCGGTGCAGCCGGATGACCGGGGATGGGGCCAGGTGCAGGAGCATGTCGTAGAGGACGACGATCTGGGTCCAGTCGGTGTCCTGCCACCGTTTGGCTTCGGCGTGGCAGGCGAGGATCGCGGCTTGTAGTTGGTAGGGGCCGGGCCGCTTGTGGGCGGCGGCGCGGGCGATCAGCCGGGTGGCGTCGGCGATGGCGTGGTGGTCCCACAGCGATCGGTTCTGGTGTTGGAGTTGGATGATGCCGCCGTCGGGGTCGAAGCGGGCGGTGGCCCTGGCCCGGTGCAGCCGGATCAGGGCGAGCAGGCCGGCCGGCTCGGGTTCGGAGGGCATGAGGTTGTGGAGCAGTGCGGCGAGGAAGTCGGCGTCGTCGACCAGATCCCGCGACTGGGCCTGTTCGCCGGCGCTGGACAGGTATCCCTCGTTGAACAGCAGGTAGATCACGGCCAAGACCTCGGTGAGGCGGTCGCCGAGTTCGTCGGGGGAGGGGATCCGGTACGGGATGCCGGCATCGCTGATCTTCCGCTTGGCGCGGGTGATGCGCTGGCCGACGGTGCTGTCGGGGATGAGGAACGCTTTGGCGATCTGGGTGGTGGTCAATCCGCACACCACTCGGAGGGTGAGGGCGACCTGGGCGGTGCGGGGCAGCGCCGGGTGGCAGCAGGTGAAGATCAGCCGCAGCCGGTCGTTGGCCCGCGGCGCGGCCGGCCATGGCACCAGGGCACGCTTCTCCCGATGGCGGCTCTGGCGGCGCAGTACGTCGAGGCCGCGGCGGCGAGCCACGGTGTACAGCCACGCGTCGGGCCGGTCTGGGATGCCGTCGATGGGCCAGTGGGTCAACGCGGCCTCGATGGCGTCCTGGACCAGGTCTTCGGCGGCGGTGAAGTCACCGACGAGGTGGACGAGGGAGGCGGCGAGCTGGCCCGAGTGCTCGCGCACCACGCGGGCCAACTCGGCGTGTGACGGCTGGGTCATGACGCGATGGGTCGGATCTCCAGGACCGGGCAGGCCGGCCAGGACTTGGCCAGCCGCAGGGCCTCGTCCAGGTCGGCGACGTCGATCTCGGCGTAGCCGCTGATCACCTCTTTGCCTTCCACGAACGGCCCGTCGACGATCAAGGGATCGCCCCTGTCCAGCCACACCGTGGTGGCGCTGTGCGGCGGGAGGAGATGCGCGTGGTGGGTGATCTTGTCCGCGTGGTCGGCGAACCACTGGTGGACGCGGGCGTAGGCGCGTTCCCGTTCGGGTTCGTCCATGGCGGCCAGGTCGGCGGCGAACTGTTCGGTGTCGACGAACATCAGCACGTACTTCACGGGATTCCTCCTTGCGGGCGCGTCTACTCGAACATGGTGGCGAGCCGCCGGCCCATCTCTTCCTGGCTGACGTCCTCGACGTGGGTGGCGATGACCCAGCCGTGCCCGTACGGGTCGATGATGAAGCCGTCCCGGTCACCGTAGAACTGGTTCTGCGGGGCGCGCCGCAGGGTGGCGCCGAGCTCGACGGCCCGCGCGATCACGGCGTCGACGTCCTGGACGTAGATGAACTGGAAGACCGGATCGCCGGCAAGGCCACCGGCCGGCGGCGCCTTCGTGCCGTGCTGCGGGTCCTCGTCCTCGACGATGACCACCGCGTCGCCGATCTGGATCTCCGCGTGGGCGATGCTCCCGTCCGGGCCGGGGAAGCGCATCCGCTCGCTGGCGCCGAACACGTCGGCGTAGAAGTCCAGGGCCTTCGCCGCACCCTGCACGACTAGGCACGGCGTGACCCGGCGGTAGGTGTCCGGGATGGGGTTCGGCTTGGCTGCCGCTGTCATCTCGCTCTTTCTCCTTCTGTCGGTTCGACCCTTCTACTAGCGAGACGATCGGCGGATCGTCCAATCCGACACCGGGCCGGAAAATTTTGCGGCGTGCGCTGGCTATCGTCCTTGGCTGGCATCGCTCCCAGTTGCGCGGTGCTGGGTTGCGGCGGCGACGAGCTGGGTGGCGGCCTGGGCGATGTCGTCCGGAGTGGTCCACCGGCCGAGGCTTAGCCGTAGCGCGGAGCGTGCTCGCTCATGCGGCTGCGCCATGGGTCCCATGCCGGCCGCCATCGCGGTCAGGACCGGGGACGGCTGTGCGGTGCCGGTGTGGCAGGCCGAGCCGGTGGAGGCGGCGACCCCTGGCGCGGCGGCGAGGATGTCGTCCGCGCGGTGCGGTACGAGACCGATATTCGCGGTGTTGGGTAGCCGGTGTGGGGTGGCCGTTGAGGAACACCTGGCCGGGCAGGTGCTCGGCCAACCGGTGGTGCAGGTGGTCGCGCAGGCGGCGTAGCCGGGCGGGTTCGCCGGCGTACAGGTCGGCGGCGGCCAGGTCCGCGGCAGTGCCGAGGGCGACGATGAGGGCGACGTTTTCGGTGCCGGCGCGCAGGCCGTGCTCCTGCCCGCCGCCATGGATGAGTGGTTCGAGCCGGGTGCCGGCCCGCACGTAGAGCGCGGCGACGCCTTTGGGCGCGTACATCTTGTGGCAGACCAGAGTCAGCAGATCGACCCCGAGGGCGGTGACGTCGACCGGGATCTTGCCGACGGCCTGGGCGGCGTCGGTGTGGAACAGCACCCCGTGTTCGTGGGCGACGCGGGAAAGTTCGGTGATGGGTTGCAGGGTGCCGGTCTCGTTGTTGGCCAGCATGACCGATACCAGGACGGTGCGGTCGGTGATCGCGGCGGCGAGCGCCGCCGGATCGACCCGCCCCTCGGCGTCGACGGGCAGCTGGGTGACTTCGACGCCGTGCAGCCGGTGCAGGGCGTCGCAGGTGGCCAGCACGGCGGGGTGCTCGGTGGCCTGGGTGACCACGTGGACCGGCCCGGCGTCGGTGCGGGTGTGGGCGAGGACCGCACCGCGGATGGCGAGGTTGTTGACCTCGGAACCGCTGCCGGTGAAGACGATCTCGGCGGGTTGGGCGCCGATGAGCCGGGCCACCTGAGCGCGCGCCGTAGCGACCGCGTCGGCGGGGGTGGTGCCGTAGGTGTGGCCGCTGCCCGGGTACCGAAATGCGTGGTCAGGTAGGGCAGCATCGCGTCGACGACCCGGGGGTCGGTCGGGGTGGTGGCGTTGTAGTCCAGGTAAATGGGCCCGTCGGTCAGGCCGGGGTGGGTGTTCATCTACGTCTCCTGAGCGAGCACGGACGGCGGCGTGTGTCGGGTCTCGTACATGCGCACGGCGACGATGAGTCCGGACAGTGCGGTGATGGCGGCGACGAGCCAGACGGCGGCGCGCAGGCCGAGCAGGTCGGCGGTGATGCCGGCGATCAGGGCGCCGATGGCGTATCCGGAGTCGCGCCACAGGCGGTAGACGCCGACGGCGCGGGCTCGCCAGGCGGGGTGGGCGACGTCGCCGATGACGGCGAGGAGGGTGGGGTACACCAGGGCGGTGCCGGCGCCCATGAGCACGGCGGCGACCGCCCAGACGGCGAAGCCGGTGCTGGCGGCGACGAGGGCGATGCCGGCGGCTTGGGTGAGCATGCCGGCGGTGATCAGGTGTTTGCGTCCCCAGCGGTCCGACAGCCATCCGGTGAGCAGCTGGCCCAGGCCCCAGACGGCCGGGTAGATCGCGATGAGGACGCTGGTGCGGGCCAGGCCGAGGCCGGAGGTGGCGAACAGGATCGGGTAGAGGCCCCAGGCGAGGCCGTCATTGAGGTTGTTGACCATGCCGGCCTGGCTGGCCGCCGACAGCGCCTTCTCTCGGAAGCTGGTGAGGGTGAAGATTTGCCGGCTGGTCAACCCGTCGCGGTGTTCGCCTTTGCGGGGGGTGTGGTTGGTGGCTTCGTGTCGGGCGTGGTGGTGGGTTTCCCGGACGAACACGGCGGATAGGCCGAGGCCAAGGGCGGCGACCGCCAGGCCGAGCAGGAACGGCGCCGGGCGTAGCCCATGTGCGGCGGCGAGAGCGCCGGTGGCCCAGCCCATCGCGGCGACGGCGAGGTAGCCGGCGGCCTCGTTGAAACCCATGGCCAGACCGCGACGGTTCGGGCCGGCCAGGTCGATCTTCATAACGATGGTGGTGGACCAGGTCAGGCCCTGGTTAATACCGAGCAGCACATTGGCGGCGATGACCCATCCCCAGGAGGGTGCCCAGATCAGCAACAGCGGCACCGGAATACCGATGAGCCACCCGGCGATCAAGACGGGTTTGCGGCCGTACCGATCGGACAGGCCGCCAGCGGCCAGGTTGGTGAGCGCCTTGGTGAAGCCGAACACGACGATGAACGTCAGCGAGGCGGTGAACGCGCCGACGGCGAAGACCTGCTCGGCCAGCAGCGGTACGACGATGCGTTCTTGCCCGACCATCGCCCCGACCAGGGCGTTGACCGCCACGAGGAGCGTGAACTGGGGCAGGTTGGCGCGCAAACCCAACCGAACCGCGCCGACGGCGGCGGGCGCGGTCATCGGCCGGTATCCAGGGCGCGACCGGTCGCGGTGGCCCAGTCGGTCGGCCCACCGACCATGATGGACAGATTCGTGCGGCCAGCGCGTTCGAGGAGGCTGGCGGCGGTGGCGGCGCGTTCGCCGTGCCCGCACATCACCGTGGCCGGTCCGCTAGGCAGGTCGGCGGTGTGGCCGGCGAGGTCACCGAGTTCGATCAGCTCGGCGTGGGGAAGGTGCCCGGTGTCGTGTTCGCTGTGCTGGCGTACGTCCACAACGACGGGTGTGTCGAGTCCACGCGGCTGGACGAGGCGGGTGGTGCGGATGTCGCCGCCGTCGGCGGTCCACGCGGCGACGCCGCCTGCAAGCTCCCCGGTGATGCTGGTATAGCCGATGTTCAGGGCGGGCCAAAGGATGTCGTCCGGTTTCTGGCCGGGGTTGCGCACGATCACGATCGGGGCGTCGGGTGGTAGGAGCCAACCGAGCCAGGTGGCGCACTGGGCGCGCAGGGGGATCGATACCGACCCGGGGATGTGGCCGGCGGCGTAGTCGGTCACCGGCCGCACGTCCACCACGTACCCGCCGTCGGCGAGCACAGTCCGTACCCGGGCGGGGTCGAGCGAATTGAGGGTGGGCGGGGTGGTGATCAGGTCAGGGCCGCGGCGGTTGACCTCGGCGAGCCGGTCGAAGTAGGTCGGGTAGGAGCCCAGGCCGGCCAACAGCCGGGTAACGAAGGTGTCCTCGCCTGGCGCGGCCAGCAACGCGTTGGCGGCCTTCTCGTCGCCGATGGTGGAGGTGCGGGCCGATCCGGGCGGGGCGGAGCAGAACGACCCGGCACCGTGGGTCGGCCACACTGCGGTCGCGTCGGGCAACTCGGCGAGCCGGCGCAGGGACCGGTACTGGGCCCGGGCCAGGTCCTCGGTGCGGTCGGAGCCGACCAGGTCGGTGCGCGCGGCGGCGCCGACGATCAGCGACCCACCGGTGAACACCCCCAGCTCCCGGCCGCTGTCGAGGATCAGGTACGACAGGTGCTCCGGCGTGTGTCCGGGGGTTTCCAACGCGCGCAGGGTCAGCCCACCCAGGTCGACCTCGTCCCCATCGGCCAGGCGGGCATGCCCGAACTCGCGCTTGCCGGCGGCGGAGGCGAGAATTTGGGCGTCGTGGTTGGCGGACAACTGCCGGGCGCCGGACAGGAAGTCGGCGTGCAGGTGGGTTTCGGCGGCGTACGCGATCCGAAGCCCCCGCTTGGCCGCCGCTCGTCCGGCGGCGCGCAGGTCGAGGGACGGGTCCACGGCCAGTGCCCGCCCGTCCCCGAGGTCGAGCAGGTAGGCGCTGTTGCCCAGCCCTTCGTCAACCAGCGGGATCAACCCGTCGTGCAGATCCATCACGTCCTCCAACCATCGGGATGGCGCCCACCGGCCACATCTCCTACACTATTCCACAGAACATTGGAGGATGATGGGTGTGGGTGACCGAGACCGCAAGACGGGGCTGTTCGAGCAGTTCGCCCGGGTGGGCAAGGCTTTGGCGTCGGGTAAGCGTCTGGAACTGCTGGACCTGCTTGCCCAAGGAGAGCGGGACGTGGCGTCCCTCGCGGCGGCGGCCGACCTCGGCGTGACCACCGCGTCGGCCCATTTGCAGACGCTGCGGCAGGCCAATCTGGTCACCACCCGTCGGGACGGCACCCGCATCCTGTACCGCCTGGCCGGCCGGGACGTCGCGGACCTGTATGCCCACATCCGCGAGGTCGCCCAGTCGCACCTGCCCGATGTGGAGGCCGCGCGGGTCGCCTACCTGGGCGAGGATGGCGGGCAGCCGGTCACCCGCGAGCAGCTCCAGCAGCTCGCCAAGACCAAGCCGGTGACTGTGCTCGACGTGCGCCCCCGGGAGGAGTACGCCGCCGGGCACATCCCCGGCGCGGTCAGCATCCCCCTGGACGAGCTGGCCGACCGGCTCGCCGAAATCCCCGCCGGGCAGATCGTCGCCTACTGCCGGGGCGCCTACTGCGTGCTCGCCCACGACGCCGTCCGCCTCCTCGCGGCCAACGGCCGGACCGCGACCCGGCTGGCGGACGGGATGCTCGAATGGCGGCTGGCCAATCTGCCCATCGCGGTGCCGTGACCGCCAACCCGCCGCCGAGCGCTGGCGTGTTTGTCGACGCCCGGGGCCTGCTGTGCGTGCAGGTGCTGTTGCTGCGACACCTCGCCGCCCTACCGTCCGGCGAGGTGGTCACGGTGGCCGCCGATGACCCCGCCGCGCCGATCGACCTGCCCGCCTGGTGTCACCTGACCGGCCACACCTACCTCGGCAGCCAAACCTCCCAGCCTGGGCCCATGTACACGATCCGCGTCGGCGAGGACACCGCGTCGGTGGACCCGCAGCGGCCGTGGCTCATACCGGGCTGACCGGCCTCTACGCCTTGGCGTGTCGCGCCAGCCCGCAAGCCACCCGCCCCCGCAGCCGAGAAATGCATGGCCGCACGGGCAGATCAGGTCGGGGCCGGGCCAGACCTCGGTGAACCAGCCGCCGCGCTCGGCACCGGGCAAGCGCGTTCGGCCGCGAGCCGGGTGCGTAGCGCCCAACCGAGCAGGATCAACGACGCGACGGCGAGGACCGGTTGCAGCGGCGCCCACAAGCTCGCCGCGCCGGACGTGCCCATCGCGAAGACGACCAGCTTGTTACACACCGGACAGCCGATCGCCAACGCCGACAGCAGGCCACCACCCGTTGTCTTGCCGGTCGCCACCGGCTGTGCGGGCGAGCGCGCATAGGTGGCGAAGACCAGACCACCGAACACAGCCGTGACCGCCAGGGTCGGGTAACTCCACCAGGTGACGGGCTCGACCCGGTTGGCCAGCGGGTTGGGGATGACATCGGTGGGCATCCCCGCCACGAGGGCGAACACTGCGGCCGCCGCAGCCGAGACCAGCCAACGTCGGGCGGGCCAGCCTCGCATACCTGCGGCCGGGTTAGCGATGTGGACGCTCACGTCAGATCCCTTCTTTATCGCCAGCACACGGTGCCGGCGATGGCCGCGACGTTTAGCATTCGCCTGCACCACGACGAGCCGGCTTACCAGTGTCCGCTGTATTTGCGGTGGTGTTCTGCGGAAGCGTCATCGCCAGTGGCGGCACGATGATGACCGCGACGGCGATGTGGCTGATCGACAGGACCACCTTTGTCGCGGTGCTGGCGTCGCTGATGATGGGCAGGGCGAACGAGGCGATCAGGCCGATCGTGGTCAGCGTCACGAACCACAACCGGGGGCGGCGCGCCCATCGCCGGCAGGCGGCGGCCAGCGCGGTGCCGGCCACACCTCCCTCCAAGAGGGCCGCAAACGCCATGTTCATCACCGGCATGCGCGCGAACTCGTCCTCGAAGACCTCGGTCAGCTCCATCGGCACCCCGGTCGCCCGAGCGGCGGCGTACACGACGACGCTGGCCACTGCCGCAACCAGCGCGGTCACGAGGCCCACCAGCCACAGCGGCCGCCCAGTCCATGGCCGCCTGCGGACGGGTGTGGCGTCTCGGGTCGTCGTCATGCGCCATGGCCTCCCGGTAACGTGTGAACACGTATTCCGGGAACCATACAACATAGTGAAGTGCACTTCACTACCCGAGGTGGGCGATAGATGGGTGTGACCGCAGGCGAGGCGATGGACCGGCTGTTCGACCTGGCCGTCGTGCTCGGCGAGTTGATGAACCGGCGGCTCGCCGAGCACGGCCTTACCCCGGCCAGGGCCGAGGTAATTTGGCTGCTGCACCACGGCGGCCCGCGCACTCAGCGGGAACTGAGCCAGGCCCTCAAATGCACGCCACGAAACGTGACCGGCCTGGTCGACGCCCTGGAAGAGGCCGGGTTCGTCGCCCGAAGCGCGCACCCCACCGACCGGCGGGCCACCGTCGTCTCGCTCACCCCGCGCGGAACGACCCTCGTCACCGACTGGCACCGCGACCGCGACCACGGCACCGCCCACCTGCTCGGGAACACGTCCGCTGCCGAACTGACGACCTTCGTTACCATGCTCGATCGCATCCTGGCCGGCCTTCGCGGCGCGTGAGCTCTTAGCCCTCGGCGACGCGTCCGCGCGGCCGCCGTTCACCGCGCTGCCTGAAGGCGGCTGCGGTCGAGGTAACCGATCAGCGTGCCGCGCTCGACCTCGATGCCCTCTGCGAGGCGAGCCGCGGCGTGCACCACCAGCCACGAGCTGAGCTGTCGCAGCTGCTGCAACGAGCCGGCCCGGTATGCCCGTGCGTAGGCGTGGGTGAACACCGAACGGCCGGCGGTGATCAGCGCGCGGGATGCCCGGGTTGTGTCGGGGAGTGGGTCGGCCCAGCGCAGCAGCAGCATGGTGCGGGCGTGGTCGGCTTCCGGGGTACCGCGGGTCGCGTTCGGCCAGTCGATGACCGCGACCCGGCCGGCGGCGACCAGGACGTTGCCGGGGTGGTAGTCGCCGTGACAGAGGCGATCGCCGTCTGGGAGCCCGTCGAGCACCCGCAGCGCGTAGTCGCGCAGGTGCGCTGGCATGTCGGCGTCGTGGATGCGCTCGGCCAGGACCTGGCCGAGCGCGGGAAGGTCCGCCGGCGCCTGGACCCGGTGAACGGCGAGGTGCGTGCCAGCCAGGGCACGGGCCAGGCCGAGCACTCGCCAGGGTTGTGCCCCCAGTAGCGCGAGCATGTCCGAGCCGCTCAACCGCTCCAGTACCAAGCCGGTGCGGCCCTCGCGGTCCACGGTGTCGATCAGCCTCGGGGCGACGCCGTGACCGTCGAGGTTGGACAGGGCCACCGCCTCGGCGCGATGTCCGCCGAAGCCGGAACGGTACAGCCTGACCACCGCGTCGTCGCCCCACGCGTACACTTCCGCCTCGCGGCCGACACCGAGCTTGATCCCGATCATCCAGTGCCCTCCCGCACGGTATGCCGGCTATCAGGCGGTGGCTGGCTTGCGGGCGAAGACGCGTTCGATCGAGCCTGCCTTGAGGCGCTGTACCTCGACGATGTCGAATCCGGCTGCCCGCACCAGCGGGAGCTGGCGGCGGGTGAAGTGCTCACCGGCGGCGCGGATGGTCACGCGTTCCAGGAGCCACTGGCCGGCCCGGATCGGCGGCCAGCTGCTGCCGATGTGGTCGAGCAGCAGCAGCCGCCCGCCAGGCACCAGTACCCGCCGCATCTCACTGATCGCGGCGGCCGGGTCGGGGATCGTGCACAGCGACAGCGCGCAGACCACGGTGTCGAATGCTTGGTCGTCGAACGGCAGCGCCTGCGCGTCGCCGGTGCGCAGATCGACGTCCAGCCCGAGGTCGGCGGCGCGCTGCCGGGCGATGGCCAGCATCGCCGGGCTCAGCTCGATCCCGGTGATGGTCACGTCGGCCGGGTACAGCGGCAGGTTGCGGCCGGTGCCGATGGCCACCTCCAGGACCCGCCCGTGTGCGCGGGCGGTGAGCCATTCGCGGCCCCCGCCGAACCACACCTTCTCGAAAAAGGCGATCTGTTTGTCGTAGCTGGGTGCTGATTTCTCCCACACGCGCAGGGCTTTAGCGGTCGGGTCTTCCTTGGTCTTCATGCGGGGCCTCTCGATCCAGGCTGGTCAGGAATGAGGGCGGTGTGCTCCATGGTGGACTGTGCGGCGGCGGCGATGACGCCGCCGATCGCGGCGCGGATCCGGTCCGCCGCCCGTGCCGGGTCGGGTTGGCCGGCGTCCAGCCAGGCGATCACGGACTCGATCGCGACTGTAGGGGCGAGGTGGGAGGCCCACTGTGCCCATGCCGAATCGGCGACGACAGCCTTGATCTGCACGTGCGCGATGTCGTGAATCTCGGTGCGAAACCGGTCGGTCAGGGCGCGGAACTCCGGCTCCCGGGCGGCGTGCTGGAACAGCAATCGGAACCCGGCCGGGTCGGCCGCGGCGGCGGCCAGCAGCCCGTCGATGCTGGCCTCGGTGAACTCACCCACCCGCTGGCCCACGTGCGTCGCGAGCAGCGCGCAGACGCGGTCGAGGACCGCCTGGTACAGGTCGGTTTTGGACTCGAAGTGCCGGTACAGGATCACCTTCGTGATGCCCGCTTCGGCGGCGATGTCGTCCAGGCTGGTGCTGGCGAACCCGGCGCGGGCGAACGCCTGGGTGGCCTATGTGATGTGGTCGGAGATGCGCGGCGAGAGCAGCGTGATCGTGGGCCGGCGCCGGATTCCGGCCGGCAACCAGCGGCAGGCCCTGACCATCGCGCTGCTGGGCATCGGAGCGGTCGCGGTGTCCACCTTCACGCTGCTCGCGCTCACCCACCACAGCCTGGACCTGGTGCTGTTCGAGGCGGTCTCGGCGTTCGGTACGGTCGGGTTGTCCGCGGGCATCACCGCCGACCTGCCGCCGGCGGGCGTGTTGTTGCTGGTGGGGTTGATGTTCGTCGGCCGGGTCGGTCCGTTGACGGTCGCGTCCGCCCTCGCCACTGCGGGAGCGGACCCGGCGGTTCGAACGGCCCGAGGAGAGGACGATCGTTGGCTAGCGTCCACAACGAACCCGTGGTGGTGCTCGGGCTCGGCCGTTTCGGCAGCTCCCTGGCCCTAGAGCTGGCCAGCCGGGGCACCGAGGTGTTGGGCATCGACACCAACCCGAAGATCGTCGATGAGTTGGCCGGCCGGCTCACCAACGTGGCCACCGCCGACTGCACGGACAGCGAGGCGCTGCGCCAACTTGGGGTGCCGGAGTTTCAACGCGCGGTGGTGGCGATCGGCACCGACCTGGAGGCCAGCGTCCTTGCCACCGTGCTGCTGACCGACCTCGGCATCCCGCACATCTGGGCCAAGGCCCTCAACCGGCGGCACGCGGAGATCCTGCGCCGGGTCGGCGCCCACCACGTCGTGCTGCCCGAGCAACACATGGGCGAGCGGATGGCGCACCTGCTGTCCGGGCGGATGCTCGACTACGTCGAGGTCGACCATGACTTCGCGATGATCAAGACCAAGCCACCGCGTGACATCGTCGGGGTCCCGTTGGGCGAGTCGCGCATGCGCTCCCGGTACGGGGTCACGGTGGTGGCGGTCAAGAGCGAGGCGCAGGGCGCGCGGGCGCGGTTCGGTCCCGCCACCGCGGACACCGTCCTCATGTACGGGGACCTGATCCTCGTCGTCGGCGCGGTCGGAGACCTGGAGAGGTTCGCGGAATCCGACTGACCGGGTCCGCGTAGACTGCCCAGTAGGTGTGCCGGGAAGCCTGGTCGGCGTTCGTGTCGTCGACCGAAAGGCCACCCGATGACCCACCGCACTCGTGCTGTCTTTCCGCCGCCCAGCCCGCCAGTCGGCGGGCACGCCGACCCCACGTACGCGCTGACGGGCGACGTGTTCACTCGCCTGCTCACCGAGGGCCCCGAAACAGGCGCGGCCGTCGCCGTCGTGCACGACGGGCGGCTCGTGCTCGACCTGTACGGCGGGTGGCAGGACGACACCGCAGCATGGTCAACGCAGACGCTGGCGCCGCTGTTCTGCCTCGGTAAACCGATCGCCGCGCTGGCGGTCTTGAGCCTCGTGTCCCGCGGCAGGATCGACCTGGACATGCCGGTCGGCGCCTACTGGCCGGCGTTCGCCGCCTCCGGTAAGGACCAAATCCTGGTCCGGCACCTGCTGTCGCACACAGCTGGCCTGCCGGCGTTTCCCGTGCCCCGTTCTACCGGGCACATCCCGGACTGGGAGACGCTGGTCGCCGACCTCGCCGCCGCTCGCCCCGAGTGGCCGGTGCCCGGCATCACGATGGCCGAGCACGCCTTCACGTTCGGGCACCTGCTGGGCGAGTTGGTCCGCCGGGTCGACGGCCGCCCGCTCGACGTCTTCCTGGCCGAGGAGATCGCCGGACCCCACGGGCTGGACATCGCGCTCCGCCTCACCGCCGCACAGGCGGTACGGGCCGTCGATGTGCGGCACGCCGACACGGACTGGCTGCCGCGCACCGTCGGCCCGGCCTACACGCTGCGCCACCGAGCCCTGGACAATCCGACCGGGCTTCTGGACCCCGTCGTCTTGAACACCGACTGGTGCCGCGCGGCCCCGCTGCCCGCCGTCAACATCCACGCCACCGCCGTCGCGGTCGCCCGGCTGTTCGCCGGCGTCTTGAGGGGCGGCCACGGCTTGATCGCGGCCGAGTACGCCCGCGCCATGAGCCAGGTCCAGGCGCGGGGGTACGACCTGGTCCTTGATCAGCCCGTCGCGCGCGGCCTGGGCGTCACCGTCGGACCGGACGGCTCCTGGGGGATGGCCGCGATCGGCGGCAACCTGCTCAACATTCACCCGGGCACCGGCCAGGTCTTCGTGTACCTGAGCCAGCGGCTGGCCGACGACGCGGCCGCGACCACGATGCTGCGCGCGGTCCGCGCCTGCGCGGCTACGGCGAGCTGCCCTGGCATGGTGTGAACAGCGTGTGGCACCTACTGGTCCTGACAATGGCCACCGGAATCGGCCTGGCGCAGCGGTGGGCCCGGGCCACCAGGGCCGATCTTGAAATTCGTCATCGCCCTGC
Organism: Actinomycetes bacterium KLBMP 9797; assembly: GCA_037414955.1. Taxonomy (GTDB): domain Bacteria; phylum Actinomycetota; class Actinomycetes; order Mycobacteriales; family Micromonosporaceae; genus Phytohabitans. The sequence continues at coordinate 17,706 of JBBEWH010000134.1, read as the reverse complement.
GCGAACTCGTTGGCGAGGCCGAGGAGATGAGAATGGCTGATCCTCACCGGCGTTGCGGGTTGCCCGGCGGTCATGACGTCGGGCTGTTCGGGCTGGCCGATGGCGTTGCGGTGATCACCGGCTCGGTCTTGGCCGCTGGTGTCCTGTTTCCGGCTGGCCAGGTATCAGCCCGGTTGATCCTGGTCGCGGTCGCTGTGGGGGTATGCGCGGCCGTGCTGCCGGACGGGCGGATGACCCTCGTGGTGGCCGGTCTAGGCTTCGTGCTGTTCACCGGATTCCTGACCAACAGCTATGGCGGTTTCAGGTGGGATGGCGTGAACACGGTGTGGCATTTGTTCGTCTTTGCCATGGCCACCGCGATCGGCCTGGCGCAGCGGTGGATCCGCGCCGCCCAGGGTGATCTCGAATTCGACATCGCTATGCGGAACCGCCTCGGCGAGGCTGACGGAGGCGAAAACGGCTGGTCGTCACTGCGGTAACTGGACACCCACCGGTCACGGTGATCTTCGGTCGTTTGCGCTATTAACTGGCGCTGCGACGGCTAGCCTCGGCGTTGCCAGGTTCGCGGCAAGGCTCGCCGGCTTCCGCGTTACCGGCTGGGTGTGGGAGAGAATCGGGGGATGGAGGTGCACCGTACCGCGTTGCCGGGGATCGGGTTGCGGCACGAGTTCGTGACGGAGCGGGGGCGCCGGGTGGGGGTGGTTTCGCATCGCACCGGCCGGCGCGAGGTGGTGGTCTACGACCGGCGGGATCCGGACACCGCCGCGTTGACGTTGACCCTCAACGCGGAGGAGGCCGATGGGATGGCCGAGCTGTTGGCCTCGACTCGCGTGGTCGAACGTCTCGGCGAACTGCATCGCCAGGTGGAGGGTCTGGTGACCGAGCAGATCCCGATCCCGGCTGGGTCGCCGTATGACGGGCGGGCGTTGGGCGACACCCGGGCCCGCACTCGTACCGGCGCCTCCATTGTCGCTGTCGTGCGCGGCGGGCAGGTGATAGCGAGCCCGCGCCCGGATTTCGTGTTCGGCGCTGACGACATCGTTGTGGTGGTCGGTACGCAGGAGGGCACCGCCGCGGTCGCTGGGCTCCTCGCCGAGGGCTGAGCAGCCGTGCACGGCTCGCTGCTGCTGATCGAGCTCGGCGCGGTCATCCTCGGCCTGGGCCTGCTCGGCGCGGCATCGATCCGGTTCGGGATCTCTCCCATCCCGCTATACCTGGTCGCTGGGGTGGCGTTCGGCGATGGCGGGGTGCTGCCGCTGGCCACCAGCGAGGAGTTCATCGCGACCGGCGCGGAGATCGGCGTGATCCTGCTGCTGTTCACCCTGGGCCTGGAATACACCGCCGGGGAACTGGTGGGCACCGTGCGCACCTCGCTGCGGGGTGGGCTCGTCGATCTCGTCAACGCCGTGCCGGGGGCCGCCGTCGCCCTGCTGGCGGGCTGGGGGCCGGTTGCCGCACTGGTGCTGGGCGGGATCACCTACGTCACGTCGTCCGGCATCACCGCCAAGTTGCTCGGTGACCTGGACTGGATCGGTAACCGGGAGACCCCGGTCGTGCTGTCGCTGCTGGTGATGGAGGACCTGGCGATGGCGCTGTACTTGCCGATCCTGACCGCCGTGCTGGCCGGCAGCGGTCTGCTCGGCGGCTCGGTCGCGTTAGCCGTCGCCGCGGTGGCGGTCGCGGTCGTGTTGTTCGTGGCGCTGCGCTTTGGCCCCACCGTGGAACGCTTCGTCGACAGCCCCAACCATGAGGTGCTGCTGCTGAAGGTGCTCGGCCTGACCGTGCTGGTCGCTGGAATTGCCCAACAGGCGCGGGTCTCCGCCGCGGTCGGCGCGTTCCTGGTCGGCATCGCCCTGTCCGGGCCGCTCGCGCACACCGCCCGCGAGCTGTTGGCCCCGCTACGGGACTTGTTCGCGGCCGTGTTCTTCGTCTTCTTCGGTCTGCAAACCGACCCCCGCGATCTTCTGCCGGTCGCGGGCCTCGCGTTGGCGTTGGCCGTCGTCGGGATCGCCACCAAGTACGGCACCGGCTGGCTCGCCGCTCGCCAAGCGGGCATCGGCCGGCTCGGCCGGGCGCGTGCCGGCGCCGCCTTGGTCCCGCGTGGTGAGTTCAGCATCGTCATCGCCGGTCTCGCCGTCGCGGCCGGCACGCACGCCAGCCTCGGCCCGCTCGCGGCCGCCTACGTCCTCATCCTCGCCGTCGTCGCGCCACTGGTCGCCCGCGCTGTCGAACCGCTACTTCGACGTGCCACCCCGCCCCCGCCCGCCGGTTAGGCCGCCTCAGGCCGGTTGGCGCGGCCGGTCAAAGGCGGGCCGGGTGTCGGCGGCGCCTCAGGTGTCACGGGCTGGTTCGGTCACAGAGGCGGTGCGCGGACGGTCGTCATTCTCGGAGCGGTTGGTGAGGGTGTCGACGAGGCGGAGCAGTTCGATCGGTAGCGGGAAGATCAGGGTGGAGTTCCGTTCGGAGGCGACTTCGGCCATGGTGGACAGCACCCGTAGCTGCATGGCGGCGGGGTGGGCCTCGAGTACCTCCGCGGCGCGGCCGAGGTTGGCAGCGGCCTCGAACTCGCCGATGGCGTGGATGACTTTGGCGCGGCGGTCGCGTTCGGATTCGGCTTGGCGGGCCATGGCCCGGCGCATGGTTTCCGGGAGTTCGACGTCTTTGACCTCGACCAGGGTGACCTTGACGCCCCAGGGGTCGGTGACGTCGTCGATGATCTGTTGCAAGCGTTGGTTGATCTCGTCGCGTTTGATGAGCAGTTCGTCGAGGTCGACCTGGCCGAGGATGCTGCGCAGGGTGGTCTGCGCGATCTGCGAGGTGCCGACAATGTGGTCCTCGATGGCGATGACCGAGCGGACCGGGTCGGTGACGTTGAAGTAGGTGACCGCGTTGACCTTGACGGTGACGTTGTCCTTGGTGATGACGTCCTGCGGTGGGATGTCCATGGTGACGGTGCGCAGGGAAACCCGGACCATCCGGTCGACGATCGGGATGATGAAGAACAGGCCGGGGCCTTTGGCGGCGATCACCCGGCCGAGCCGGAAGATCACCCCCCGCTCGTACTCGTTGACGATGCGCACCGACGCCGACAGCAACAGCAGGAGCGCGGCGGCGGCGATGAGCCAGGCCAGGATGCTAGTGGACATCGGGGTCCTCCGTGGCGTCGGCGGGTTCGACGAACAGGGTCAGGCCCCGCACGTCGGTGACCCGTACGGTTTGGCCGTCGTGCAGGTCGGTGCCTGGGCTGCGGGCGTTCCACCAGGCGCCTTGCAGCCGTACTCGGCCGGTGCGACCGGTCGCGGCGTTGACGACGGCGGTGGCGCCGAGCAGGGTGTGCGGACCGGACAGTGGCGGGTTCTTGCGGGCCCGCCAGGCGAGCCGGCCGGCCAACAGGGATCCGCCGCCGACGACCAGCGCGGTGGGTAGCAGCACGGCCGGGTTCACGCGCACCGCATCGTCTTCGAACAGGAACAGGCCAGACATCAGCAGGGCGATCGCCCCGCCGGTGGCGAACACACCGACGCCGGGAGTGAACACCTCGGCGGTGAACAGCGCCGCGGCGAGGACCAGCAGGGCGATGCCGGCGACGTTGACCGGGAGGACGCTGAGGGCGAAGAAGCCGAGGACCAACAGGATGGCGCCGGTGACGCCGCCCAGGCCCATGCCGGGGGTGGCCAGCTCGTAGATCACGGCGAGGGTGCCGATGGAGATGAACAGGAACGCCAGGTTCGGGTCGGCGATCAGGGCCAGCAGCTGCCGCAGCAGCCCCATCTCGTACTCCACGGTTCGGGCGCCGGCGGTGTCCAGAGTGGCTTGTTTGCCTCCAGCGAGGGTGATCGTGTGTCCGTCGACGGCGGCCAGCAGCGCGGCCCGGTCGGCGGCGATCAGATCGACCGCGTCGATGCGCGCCGCCTCGTCGGCGGTCACGGAGCGGCCCTCCCGGACCGTGGCGACGGCGAAGTCGACGTTCCGGTCGCGCTGGCGGGCGACGGACTCGGCGAACGCGGCGGCGTCGTTGATCACCTTGTCGCTGGCGGTCTCGCCGGTTTCGGCGTTCACCGGCGTGGCTGCGCCAATGGTGGTGCCCGGCGCCATGCCCGCGATGTGCGCCGAGAAGGTGATCAGAGCTCCGGCGGAGGCGGCCCGGCCGCCCGGCGGGGTTATGTACACGATCACCGGGGTGTCGGCGGCCAGGAACGCCTTGATGATCTGACGCATGGAGGTGTCCAGCCCGCCGGGAGTGTCGATTTCCACCAGCAGCGCCTGATACCCCCGGGCCGAGGCCTCCTCGACACCGTCGGTCAGGTGCTGCGCCACCACCGGGGTGATCGGCCCGTCCACTGTGGCCACCAGCACTGTGGACGATCGCGCTACGGCGGCCGGCGCGGCCAGCAGCGCGGCGAGAATCCAGATCGCCGTCCACAGTGAACTGAGCGCCGTCCACGTCGCGGCGCCGCGGTCGACGCGCCGGCTACCCGGCCCTCGCGCCGACATCAAGCCACTGCCCGCCGTGCGCGCGGCTTTCCGTGGTCGCCGCTACCCGTTCGGCCGGGTGGGATTCGTCCTGCCGCTGGGTTTCCGGCAAGCCGAGGAGGCGCCGGATCAGTGGCGACGGGGTCGACACCGCGAGGTCGATACCGATCTGACGGCAGATGCGGGTACCGACGACGAGGGTGCCCACCCCGACGTGGTCGATGGACGTCACCCCGCCCAAGTCCAGCACGATCCGCGGTGGCCGCGGATGACGGGCGGCCGCGGTGGAGATCGCGGCGCGTAGGTCAGGTGCGCTGGCGTAGTCGACCTCGCCTCGCAGCGCCAGTATCACCGACCGGTCCGGTGTGTACCGAGAGCTCATCGACAGCGTCACGTGACCCTCCTGACCCAGGTGAAAGTGCCCAACGCGGGACGATCGGCGTGCAACGGGCCGATCGAAACAGTCGACGTCGGTTCGGGTGCTGTCGAAGGCGCGGTTGTGCCCGTCCGCCGACGCGAAGGGAGATGATCGTTCGGCCGGTTCGAAACCGGGGGCGTCGGTGCCGACATGGTCAGCCTCCTAGTGCTCGCCGACCAGGCTTCCCGGCACGCCAACCACAACGTAACCCGCCGACTACGGCCCGGCAACCGTGCCGTCCAGCAAGCCGGCCAGATAAGCCCTCGGCCCACCGTGCCGACGCCGCCCCGTTAGGCATGTGCCACGACGAACAGCCCGGCGCGCCACCGTGACGCGGGCCGAGCGTCCCGGTCCGCACAGCCGTCCCGGACGACGATGATGGTTCAGACAGGTTGGGCGGCACCCCAGTAGTGCGCGCGCACGTCGATCGCGTCGTGGTCGGCGAGAGTGTCGCCAGCCATCGGTGAATAGCTGGGGGCGGTGGTGATGGTGTGTCTGGTGTGCGGCACCCAGATCGCCTCACCATCGAGTTGGGCCTCCTCCAGGTCCACCAAGTGGGTGGACTTGCGGATCAGCCCGTAAGTGACCGCGGCGGCTCCCCACGGAGCGTTCATGTCGGTCGGGTACTGGTAGACGGCGGTGATCTTCCCGACCGGCTGGTCGTCGCTATCGCGTAGGTCGCGGCCGATCAGGTCGTCAACGGGCAGGGACATGTGGCACCTCCAGCAGGGGGCCGTGGTGCACGGTGCCCGACCGGGTGCCTCCGCCGGATTCATCGTGTGCCGGCCCCGCCCTTGTCGCGCGGTGCGATCCCAGGCTGGGCCGCGGTAAACGGTGGGGGCGGTGTGGCGAATGCTCATCAGGTGGCCTCTGGGGTCGGGAACTCGCGCTTAGCGTTGCCGACCAGACTTCCCGGCACACCTACCGTCAGGATACGAGCCAATGCTCGGGCGCGCACGCGGCAGTCGACAGCTCGGCAAACTGTTACGGGTTCTATTTGTGGGAGGTTCGGATCGCTCACGATCAAGCACCGGACCGGTTTACCGACGAAGAGCTGGCGTTTCTACGGCACGTCAGGTTCGGTGAGTTGCCGCCGCGTGCGCGACCTGGCGAGCTAGTTGAGTCCGCCAAGACGGACCCAGGGCGCGACGTTCCTGACCTGGACCCGGTAGCGCACGGGCTCGGCTGCTGGTCGTGGGACGAGTCGCCCCGGCTGCTCGAGGCGCCGCAGGAACCATGCCTTCTGCGGCTGCGGCGGGTAGGGTGATCGTCAGGTGTGCCGGGAAGGCTGGTCGGCGTCGTATTTGTCGTGCGCGACGTGACTGGAGGCCTTCCATGCGAGCCAGAGACCTGGCCGCACCGTTCCCGACCGTGGGTGTGGACACCCCGGCGCTGGAGGCGGCGCGGTTGTTGGCGGGGCAGAATCTGCCGGGTTTGATCGTGGTCGACGCGGCCGGGAGGCCGAAGACGATCTTGCCGGGTACTCAAGTGTTGCGGATGGCGATCCCGTCGTACTGTCAGGATGATCCAACCCTGGCTCGGGTCATCGACGAGGCGGCCGCGGACGTGTTCGTTCGCAACGTCGGGGACCGCACGGTCGCGGAGTTGCTGCCGCGCGAGCACCGGGAGCTTCCGGTGGTGGACCCGGACGCCACTGTCTTGGAGATCGCGGCGGTGATGGCCCGAGCCCGCAGCCCGCTGGTGGCGGTGGCCGGTAAGGATCAGCCGATGTCGGGCGCGATCACCTTGGACGCGTTGCTCGACCGGATGCTGGACGCGTGAGCGGCATCGCCTGGGCCGCTGTCGCGGTCTTCGCCGCCGCCTACGTCCTGATCGCCACCGAGAAGATCCACCGGGTCGCCGCCGCGTTGGGCGGCGCCGCGATCATGATGCTGATCGGCGCTACCGATGCCGAGCACGCGTTCTTCTCCGAAGAGGCGGGCATCGACTGGAACGTCATCTTCCTGCTCGTGGGGATGATGCTGATCGTCGCGGTGCTCAAGCGGACCGGCGCGTTCGAGTACATCGCGATCTGGGCGGCGAAACGGGCCAAGGGCCGGCCGTTCCGGGTGATGGTGCTGCTGGTGCTGGTCACCGCGGTCGCGTCCGCGGCGCTGGACAACGTCACCACTGTGCTGCTCATCGCGCCGGTGACGTTCCTGGTGTGTGAGCGTCTTGGGGTTCCGGTGGCGCCGTTCCTGATCGCCGAGATCCTCGCGTCGAACATCGGCGGCACGTCCACTCTGGTGGGTGACCCGCCGAACATCATCATCGCCAGCCGTGGTGGACTGTCGTACAACGACTTCCTCATCCACCTCGCGCCGTTCGTGGTTCTGCTGCTGGTGGTGTTCATCGGTCTATGCCGGGTTTTGTTCCGGTCCGCGTTCCGCTACGACCCGGAGCGGGCGGCGCAGATCGCGGTGCTGCGGGAGCGGGATGCGATTCGGGACGGCCGGCTGCTGGTGATCAGCATGGCGGTGCTGGCCGTGGTGACGGCGGCGTTCGTGCTGCACACGGTGCTGCACCTGGAGCCGTCGATAGTCGCCATGGTGGGCGGGCTGCTGCTGCTCGCCCTATCCCGGTTGGACGCCGGTGAAGTGGCGCGAGATGTGGAGTGGCCGACGCTGGTGTTCTTCGCCGGCCTGTTCGTGATGGTGGGGTCGCTGGTGGCCACCGGTGTGGTCGAGGAGACCTCGCGGGCGGCGGTGGAGGCGACCGAGGGCCGCTTGTTCCTCGCCTCGATGGTGCTGTTGTGGGGCTCGGCGGTGCTGTCCGCGATCGTGGACAACATCCCGTACGTGGCCACGATGAGCCCGGTGGTCGCCGAAATGGTGAACTCCAACGGCAGCGCCAGCCAGTCACAGGTGCTGTGGTGGGCGCTCGCCCTGGGCGCGGACCTGGGCGGGAACGCCACCGCGGTGGGCGCGTCGGCGAACGTGGTCGTGCTGGGCATCGCCGAACGCGCCGGCAAACCCATCAGCTTCTGGGGCTTCACCAAGTACGGCCTGATCGTCACCGTGGTCACGGTGGCCTTGGCGGTGCCGTACCTGTGGCTGCGCTACTTCGCCCTGGCCTAGCTCCCGGGAGAAGCTGAAGAGCGATGCCGTTGAGGTGTCGGGCCTACGGGTCCGCTACCCGGACCGGGCTGTCGACGCGGCAGCCGGTCTCGACTTCGCGGTCTCGGTGGGCAAGGCCGTGCCGTGGACGGTCCTGGCCGCCATGGTGCCGGCCGTCGCGCCGTAACTGCTGTTCGTGGAGGTGGCCGCCGACGGTGTGTTCAGCGCCGGTGTGCGGGTGGTGCGGGACCGGGCGACGGCCGCGGCCGCGGCGCTGGCCCTATGAAGCCGTAATAGTTACGACAGATCCATCGATCGCGCAAGGCGCGATACTGAGTGCCGGCTGCTGATCGATGAGGGCATACGGCTGTTGGCTCGCGGATCTTTCGAGCCTTCGGCGGCGGTCTACCGTCGTGGGACGTGGTCCTTGCATGGATACACGCAATAATCGAGTCGTGGTGGAGGTGACGGGCAGTTGGCGGCGAAAGGCTTCCCACGCATGCCTCTCGGCATGCCCAGGACGAGGCGGTGGACGCGTTCGGTGCAGCGGCGCTGGGTGATGGTGGGTCTCGCCGGGCTGCTCGCGGGCGCGTTCGGGCTGCCGTCGGTCGCGGTCGCCGCACCGGGGCCGCAGACCCAGTTGAGTGCGACGGACCTGGCGCTGCTCAACGGGGTGCGCCTGGCCGGCCTCTGGGAGATGCCAGCCGGTCAGATGGCCGCCGAGCGCGGTAGCCGGCAGCCGGTGCGCGCGGTGGGCGCGGAGCTCGCGGCGCAGCACGCGGACCTGGACCAGCTCGTGGTGGACGCCGCCAACAAGCTCGGCGTACAGCTGCCCACGGATCCCACGGAGCAGCAGCAGAGCTGGCTGAACGAGATGCGTGACGCGTCGTCGGACCGGGAATTCGACCAGATCTTCGTGGACCGGTTGCGGGCCGCGCACGGCAAGATCTTCCCGGTGATCGGCGTGGTCCGGTCGGGTACCCGCAACGAGGTGGTGCGGAAGCTGGCCAACGACGCGAACGGGTTCGTGCTCACCCACCTGACGTTGCTGGAGAGCACCGGCCTGGTGCGGTATCAGGAGTTGCCGGCGGCGGCGCTGCCTGCGGACCAGGCGCCAGTGGACTCGTTGCAGGAGGCGGCGTTGGCGTCCGCCGGGGGAGGGTTCAACACCACCGCCGTCTGGGCCTTGGTGGTGATCGCTTTGCTCCTCGGCGGGGTCGGCACGTATCGCACGTTCACGCCGAGGTAGCCGGTCCTTGGCCCAGCCGGAAGCCGAGATGGCATCGGTGCGTCAGTCCGCGGGGTTCAGGCGCTGGCGGTGACATCGCCTCGTTGGCGAGGCTGGGCGAGATCACGCGGGATGGGCCGAGTCTCACGGGGTCCTCGACCGATCGCGCCGCCCGAGTGCGTTCGGCGCATAACGTCTTCGCGTGGATGGAGAAGCTGTTCGCCGAAGCGCCGCCGCTGCCGCCGTCATCCTGAGCGTGGACGCCGGCTTGCGGCTTGGCGTTCATGCGATACAGTGCGTTCAGTATCTTCTTAACGCTGCCGTCCAGCGCCACCGATGAGGTAGGTGTGTCCGGGGTGTCTCCGCAGGAGCGCGAGTTCGTCGAGCGGATCGGGCTGTTCATGGCCCAGCTCGGCGGGACTTTGATGATGGGTCGCATCTACGGTTGGTTGACGATCTGCCCCGCCCCGCACCAGTCGATCACTGAGATCGCGGCCGCGCTCGAGGTGAGCAAGGCGTCGATCAGCACGGTGATCCGGCAGTTGGAGCAGGGTCAGATCGTGGAGCGGGTGCCGGTGCCGGGCAGCCGCCAGCATCACTATCGGCTCAGGCCGGGTGGGTGGGCGCAGATCATGCGGGCCCGCGCGCTGAGGCTGCGGGTGGGCATCGATGCGGCCGAGTTCGCGCTGGCGGCGGTCGACGATGACCGGGGTGGCCGGCGGGAGCGGTTGGAGGACCTGCGGGACTACTTCGTCTTCGTGACGAACGAGTACGGCGAGGACATGGTGCGCCGCTGGGAGGACTACCGCAAGCGGCGGCGCGACGCACGGGTTGACGGGCCGGCGCGGGCCGCGGCCCGCCGGACGGACTCCGACCCGCCGCGCTGACCGCGTTTTTCGTGTCTGTCGTGGTCCTTCCCTGCCCTCAATTATAGAGGAGTATCAATGTCTGCCATTCTGGTTTCCGGCCTGCGCAAATCCTTCGGACGAACCCGTGCCCTGGACGGCCTCGACCTCAGGGTCGAGCCCGGTGAGGTGCACGGCTTCCTCGGCCCCAACGGGGCCGGCAAGACCACCACAATCCGCATCCTGCTCGGCCTGTTGCGCGCCGACGCCGGCACGGCCACGCTGCTGGGCGGCGACCCGTGGCGGGACGCCGTCGACCTGCACCGCCGGCTGGCGTACGTGCCGGGCGATGTCAACCTGTGGCCGAACCTGACCGGCGGCGAGGCCATCGACCTGCTGGGGCGGCTGCGCGGCGGGCTGGACAAGAAGCGCCGCGCCGAGTTGCTGGAGCGCTTCGACCTGGACCCACGCAAGAAGGGTCGCGCCTACTCGAAAGGCAACCGGCAGAAGGTCGCCCTGATCGCCGCGTTGGCGTCCGATGTGGAGCTTCTGGTGCTCGACGAACCCACCTCCGGGCTGGACCCGTTGATGGAGGTCGTCTTCCAGGACTACATCCGGCAGGCCAAGCAGGCCGGTACGACGGTGCTGTTGTCCAGCCACATCCTGGCGCAGGTCGAGAAGCTCTGCGACACGATCAGCATCATCCGGCTCGGCCAGGTGGTCCAGTCCGGCACCCTCGCGCAGATGCGGCACCTGACCCGCACCACGATCGAGGCGGACACCGCCCAGCCGGCCACCGGTCTGGCCGATCTGCCGGGCGTGCACCACGTGGAGGCCGGCGACCACCGGGTGCGGTTCGCGGTCGACGGCGCGCACCTGGACCAGGCCATCAAGGCCTTGGGCCGGTTCGGTATCCGCAGCCTCACCAGCCAGCCGCCGACCCTGGAAGAGCTGATGCTGCGGCACTACGGCGACGAGCTGCGCGCCAACGGCGGGGACGCCGAGGTGACCTCATGAGCAGCGCTACACTTACCGCCGCGCCGGCGCGCGTCGCGCGCGGCGCCCACCCCCTCGCTGGTACCGGTGCGCTGTTGCGGTTCAACCTGCGCCGTGACCGGATCCGCCTGCCACTGTGGATCGGTGGGATCGCGCTGATGCAGATCAGCGGCCCGTCCAGCTACGTCGGTATCTACCCGGGCGCGGCCGAACGGCAGGAACAGGCCACGGTGGTCGGTGGCAACCCGGCGATGAAGGTGTTGACGGGGCCCGGGCACGGGCTCGACGACTACACGTACGGCGCCATGATGACCAACGAGTACCTCGGTTTCGTGGTGATCGCGGTGGCGTTGATGAGCGTGTTCATGGTGGTGCGGCACACCCGCGCCGAGGAGGAGACCGGCCGCGCCGAGCTGGTCCGGGCCAGCGCCGTCGGCCGGTACGCCCATCTGACGGCCGCGCTGCTGGCGGCCGGCCTCGCGAACGTCACGCTCGGCCTGCTCATCACGGCCGGCATGGCCGGCCAGGGCATCGACAGCATCGACTGGCCGGGCTCGCTGCTGTTCGGTGCCGCGTACGCCGCGGTGGGCCTGGTCTTCGCCGGCATCGCCGCCGTGACCGCGCAGATCACCGAGCACGCCCGGGCCGCCTCCGGCATGGCCGGCGCGCTGATCGGCGCCGCCTACGCGGTGCGCGCCGCCGGCGACATGGGCGGCACAGGTTTGTCGTGGCTGTCGCCGATCGGCTGGGCGCAGGCCACCGCCGCGTACGTGGACAACACCTGGTGGCCGCTCGGCCTGGCCGCGATCGTCACCGCCGCGCTGGTCGGCGCCGCGTTCGCGCTCAGCGACCGCCGGGACATCGGCGCCGGCCTGCGGGCCGGCCGCGGCGGCGCGGCCGAAGCGACACCACTGCTGGGTACTCCGGCCGGGTTCGCCTGGCGACTGCAGCGCGCGAGCCTGCTCTGGTGGGGCATCGCGATGTTCACGTTCGGGCTGATGTACGGCTTGGTCGTGGAGGTCATCGAGGACTACGCCGACAACGACGTGGTGCAGCAGATGATCGAGCAGATCGGCGGCGCCACCGTCACCGAGTCGTGGCTGTCGATGATCATCGCGATCCTGGCGATCGTCTGCACCATCTTCGCGGTGATCGCCGCGCTGCGGCCGCGCCGCGAGGAGACCTCCGGCCGGGCCGAACCGGTGCTGGGTACCGCGCTGTCGCGTAGCCACTGGCTGGCCACCCATGTCGGCATCGCGCTGGCCGGCGGGGCGTTCGTGCTGTCGCTGGCCGGCCTCGGTCTGGGCCTGGGCACGGTGGCCGCGACCGGCGACACCGAGTACCTCGGCCCGGTCGTCGGCGCGGCGGTCGCGTACGCGCCGGCGCTGTGGCTGACCACCGCCCTGGCCGTGGCCGTGTTCGGCCTCGTGCCGCGGGTGACCGGCCTGTCCTGGGCGCTGCTGGTGTACGCGGTCCTCATCGTTTACCTGGGCGGCCTGCTCGACCTGCCCGGCTGGATGTTCAACCTGTCCCCGTACACGCACATCCCCGCCATGCCGGCGGACGGCTTCACCGCCCTGCCTTTGGTGATTCTCACGGCGCTCGCCGCCGCGCTTGTCGCTGTGGGCGTGGTGGGCTTCCGTCGCCGCGACCTCGAAGCCAGCTGAGCCTTGCCGCGGGCCGCCGCCCACAGGGTGGCGGCCCGCCTAGTGGCGGTCTTCGTCGCGCTCGGGCCCGTTGCGCTCGGATCCCTTGCGATCGGAGTCGTTGCGGTCGGCGGCGCGGCGCGCGGCGGCCGCCCGGAGCGTGCCACGCCAACCCCGGTAGCCGCCGCCGCGCTCGAACGAGCGGGCCACCACGATGTCGGTGGAGGAGTGGGCCACAATGGACAGTACGATGGCGAGCGCGACCAGATGGAACACCTCGTCGGCTGCGGGGATCGCTGCTTCCAGGACCAGCAGCCCATACACGACCGAGGCGAAGCCTTTCGGCCCGAACCACATCGCGGCGGTCTGTTCCCGGGCCGACAAGCCGGAGCGCAGGAACGACACCCACAACGCCACCGGCCGGGCCACGACGATCGCGAGGACCGCGAACACCCATCCGGTCCACGGGATCTCACCCAGGAACTTCAGCGAGATCAGCGCGCCGAACACCAGCAGCGCGGCCAGCTTGAACAGTTCGGCGATCAGCTCACCGAAGTGTTCGAACGCTTCCCGCTGCCGCGGGCCGAATGTCGCGACCGTGATGCCGGCCGCGAACGCGGCCAGGAACAGGTTGCCATGCGTGACCTTGCCCAGCGCGAGCACCAGCACCCCGATCGCGACCGCGTTGAGCGGCTCGTAGGCCGTGGACGCCGAGAAGAACCGGGACTTCTCCAGCCGCAGCGCCAGCCACGGCACCGCCACCCCGATCACCAGACCGACGGCCAGCTCCGTGCCCAGCTCGCCCAGGTGCAGGTCGCCGGAGCCGGCCGCCACCGCCAGGAACAGGATGACAAACGGCAGCGCCAAGCCGTCGTTGACGCCGGACTCCACATTGAGCAGATGACGCAGCCGGGCCGGTACCTTCTCGTTACCGACCAGCGCCGCCGCGAACACCGGGTCGGTCGGGGCGAGGACCGCACCGATCAGCAGCGCCTCCGGCCAGTCCAGCCCGGCCACATACCGGGCCAACAACGCGGTGATGAGCAGAGTGAGCGGCAGACCCCAGCCCAACGCCCGACCCGGCAACCGCCACGCGATGCGCAGATCGGCCCAGCCGACCCGCATGCCGTCGGTGAACAGCACCGCGAACAACGCCAACTCCGCCAGCGTCGACACGATCGACGACTCCGGCGTCACCTCCAGTATGCCGAGCGTCTCCGGGCCGAGGGCGAACCCGGCGGCCAAGAACAGCACCGCCGTGGACAGGATCGTGCGATGCGCCAGACTCGACAGCAGCACCGCGGCCAGCAACACCACGGCGAAGCACAGCAACAGCATCCGGTCCTCCAGACGGCACGGTGAACGTCACGTGCCGACCAGACTTCCCGGCGCCCCAATAGTGCCCGCCGAGCATAACGGAAATCCTGATCAAGAACGTGTGCGCGGTAATGGACGTGTTGCAATAGCGTGACGGCCCTGGTTGTGGCATGAGGCTCGCGGTCGTATCCCTTGTGCCCGGGCCCGTGTACCAGGCGGACATGCGAGTCCCGTCGCTGCAAGGGCGCGGGACATTGTCGCGCGGCGGGCGCGGTCGAGGTCGCCGCACGCTGGGAGTCGTGCTGGCTCCTAGATGATCAGGCAGGCGGGTTCGGTTGCCTTGCGTTGCCGTCCAGGTCGATGATGCGGTCGGTCAGCATGGCGATGAAGTCCTCGGCGTATTCGACTTGCTGCCGTAGCTTCGTGCCCCTTTTGACGGCGTCTTCGCGGTAATCGACCAGTCGTGCCAGCAGTTCCTTGCGGGCGCCGGTCGCGGTGTGGGCGCGTCCGCTCAGTTCGTCGTAGATGGACAGCAGGTCGGACATCTGTTCGAGGGTGAAGCCGAGTGGTTTCATCCGTCGGATGAGGATGAGGCGGTCGATGTCGGTGTCGGTGTAGAGGCGGAAGCCGCCCTGGCTGCGGGCGGAGGGGACGACCAGGCCGACCTCGTCGTAATGCCGAATGGTGACGATGCTGAGCCCCACCCGTTCGGCGACCTCGCCGATCCACATCAACCGCTGTTCTTCGCCTCCAGCAACGACCTGGTCTACCAGTTCGACTACGCGGGCGACCCCAACACCGTGGTGATCGACATGACCCACGCACACATCTGGGACGCCTCCTCCGTCGCCGCCCTGGACGCGATCACCACCCGGTACGCCGCCCGCGGCAAGACCGTCGAGATCATCGAGCTGAACAAGCCCAGCGCCCGCATGCACGGCACCCTAGCCAGACAACTCAACACCGGTCACTGAACCGACGTCCGCGAAGCCGTCGCCGACAGCCGACGCGCGCTGACGAACCAGGCAGCTAAACCGGGACAGACGTCTCCCGATGCGAGGAGTACGCCATCCGGTAGGTGATAAGCGCGGGACCGGCCAGGGACGAATAGGGCGCCGAGCAGCGGACCGTAGAGCAGGTGCCAACCAGGCCGCTCCGCCCCGACAGTTCATGTTCCCGATCTGCGGTACCGCACACTGTCTACTGTGGCCTTTCGTGTCTCCAGCCAGATCGTGAACGAGAGCGACCGGCTGGACTGCGGCCACTATTGGCGACGTGGTATTGGGGCGGTCCTAATCAGCGTGCGGCTCCGCGCCGGTGAAGCCGAACAAGCCGAGCAGGCCGGTGGCCCACAGCTGTCGGCGGGGGAACAGCGCGAGGTTCTCCAGTGTGAGAGTGGCGCCGCAGGCGGTGGCGGCGCGCTGGCATTTGACCAGTTCGCCGATGCCGATGGAGTCGATGAAGGACACCTGCTGCAGGTCCAGCACCACTGTGGACGGATCATACCTGGCGAGGGCGGCGATGACCGCATCGCGGACCTCGCCGGCGGTGGCCAGGTCGATCTCGCCGCGTAGTTCGAGCCGGACCGTAGAGCCGGTTTGCCGTTTGGTGATGGCTCCCATCTGATCCTCCTGCCCTTTGTTGGCATCGAGCCAGATCAGACTGTCGCAGACATCGACGACGCCGGGTGTCTGCCAGGCGAGCTCCCCGGCGCTTCGGGCCGCCTCGGCTGAGTCGACCCATCCGGTGAGCACGGCGACGCGGTTCTGCACGTCGACGGTGATGTCCTGCTCGTGGGTGCGCTCGTCGCGGACCAGCCGATCGACGATCAGATCGGCCAGCGCGCGGTCGATGTCGGCGGGTCTCAGTGTGCCAGCGGGCCGGTCGGCGGAGCCCTCGTCAGGGGTTGGCCATGGGATCGTCATGTCGTACGCCCTTCCGGGCCACCGGTAGCCGGTGGGCCAGCGGCCTACTGCGGCGGTTCGGCGATCGAGAATGTCACACTGCCGTCCACGATGGACGCGTCAAGAACCTTGTCGTCGAGGACGTGGGCGGCCACCGCGTCCAGGAACAGTCGGGCGCCTGACGTGTCGACGATCTTGTCGCCCTCGTGGGGCTGTTCCGTGACCTGCACCGAGAGGGATCCCGGTGTGGAGCCCGTGAACATCCGTACGCCGCCTTCGCCGGGTGTTCCGGTCCGATCGGTGATCCGGCGGATGACGCCGATCGCGTTGTCGGTCAGTGTCACCATGGCGCAGGGTCTCCTTTGGAGGTTGGGGCCGCTTGGTTCGGTCGGTCTCGCCCCACTCCGGGGGGAAGAAGTGGGGCGAGACCGGCTGGGCGCCGGGATTCGCACCTGCCGGCCGACGGGCATCAGCCCCGTACCGGTGGCCGCGATGCTCGTCGCCGGCCGCCACCCAGGTGCCTGGCGGCGGCCGGACCCACCCCAGCCTCGTCGTGCGGTATGGCGATACCCGCGCGGATCTATGACGGTTTCGTGACAGGTTCACGGCAAATCGTCCTGCTCCGACTGCTGGAGCATGTTGCAGACGTCGATGATGCCGACCAGGCGCCAGGCGTATCCGGTGGCGATGTCCGCGGCCTCGTCCGAATCGACCCATCCGCTGAGGATGGCCACCCGGTTCTGTACCGCCACGGTGATGTGTTGCTGGCTTGTCCGCTCGTCCATGCGGAGCTGGTCGGCAAGGCTCACAGCGAGGCGTTGGTCGACGTTGGCCAGCGGGATTTCTCGTCTGCCGGATAGGACTCGTCCGCCAGGTAAGGGTTGACGCCGTCGTCGGGCGGTGGCCATGGGGTGATCACGTCGTGCTCCTTGACCTCGAACAGGATCGGCCCGCCGGGCCGAAAGTTGTCATCCGGTGGTGTCCTGGCCCAGGCGAACCGGACGATGGCGTCAGCGCGATCCTCGAAGGTGAGAAGGATCCGGTCCAGTCGCATGGTGTGCAGCACGGTGCGGATGACCCGGGACGGCGCGGCCAGGCACAGGCATCCGCCGCGTTGCTTGGCGTCCTGGTGGGCGTGGACGAGCACGCTCAGACCGGTGGGGTCGATCGTCGGCACGGCGGCCATGTCCACGATGATGTTGCGGTGCAGGGCGATGGCGTGTGCCAGCGCGTCCCGGACCGGCTCCGCGCCGGAACGGTCGATGGCGCCGCGGATGGTCACGACCGCCGTGTCGAGGTCCGCCGTCTCCACCCGGCAGTGCGGCGATGATCGGCTGTCCTGCGCGCCGTCCGGCAGGCTTCTCGCCGGCGGCGTCGACTCGGCCATTGAGCAGTCGGGGCACTGGTGCGGACCAGTGGCGAATGGCGATCCGGTCCACTCCTGTTCGGCCAGCAGCGGCCACACCACCTCGGTGTCCAGCAGGTTTCCCGCCGCGTCCATCAGCATCTGGCCGCAGCGGTCACAGATCAGGTGGAACCTGCCGTCGGCGGTGCCGGGTACGACGGTCATGCCGCACCGGCCGTTGGCTTGACGCGGGTCGTCCTCAACGGTTCTCCTCCGAGGGATGGTGATGTTGCCGGGCACCGCTGCCTGGGTCCGGTACCTCGGCCACGCCCCGCGCCAGCCGCCGCGCGAACGCGGCGGGCACCGGGGGAGCGGGCAGGACCGACCAGGTCTCCGCGTTCTCGCTGACGGCGCCGCCGGCACCGACCGCGCGGGCGGTGGCGGGGGCGCGATATCTCGGTTGAGCACACGGCGGAGC
>JBBEWH010000133.1:0-44628 GCA_037414955.1 Actinomycetes bacterium KLBMP 9797 | reverse complement strand
GCCCCGCCCGGGGCCCCGCTTTCTCGGTGGGGGCGCCGCCGGCACCGACAGCGCTGTCGGTGCCGGCGGCGCGGTACGGGGTTTCGGCTTCGGCGTCGGGCAGGATGTCGAAGACGCGGTCAACGTGGGCGATGCCGAGCACCCGCCGCAGGCGGGCGGTCGGCGCGTGCAGTGTGAGACGCGCGCCGGCCCGCCAGAGCTCCCGGTGTACGTCCAGGAGCAGCCCGATGCCGGCCGCGTCGATGCCCGGGCAGCTGGCCAGGTTGAGTACGAGGTGCGCGGGTCGCAGCGTGAGCGCGCCGTCTAGGACCCGCCGGAGCTGCGGCACGGCCGCCAGGTCGAGATCGCCGTCGACCGACACCTCGACCAGCGGGACCGAGACCAAGTCCGCGTTCTCGACCAACCGATGTCTCAACCGGACGGCGCGGGCGATGGAGGTGGCGAGAATGCTGCGGGCTAAGACCGTAGCCGGACGGCTTGTCGCCGCATTGGCGGGCCGCCCCGCTGCGACGACCGTTTCAGCCCCAGTAGGCGTCGCGACGCGATGGGCGGCAGCGCTCGCGGCCCGTCCGATCGTGGATGTCAGATCCGGCTTGAGATCCAAGGCATCAGCCTCCCATGGTGACAGTCCGGCCGGGACGGACATTGACACCAACCCTGAGCTGGTCATCCAAGACCCATTCGCTACCGACTTGACGGCGAAGGTCAACGCAGCCTGGGCGGAGTTCCAACAGTCTCTGGCGGAGGCTATCGATACCCTGCCGCCCGGCGCCGGAATTGAATTGACGCTAGTCCCGACCGCTGTCGCCGCCAGCCGCACGAGGTATGTCGTGCGGATCTTGGTCGAAGCCGACGGGTCCCTCCGCGCGACGGCGGTGGGCAACGCCATGCTGCCGGCCGTCTACCGCCTTGACCGCGCCGCTGTAGGTGGACTGGTTGGGCTTGGGTGGTCACCGCCGGCGTCGGTCTCAGGCAGCGAGGGCTTCTTCAGTTTGCGGCTGCCCGCCACCGCTGTCAGCCGTCTCGCCATGATCGTCAGCCAAACCATGCGGACTGTTTACCGCACTCCCCATCCAGCATTTCTCACCTACACCGTCGAAGGGTCAACCCGCAGCTCACTTTCCTGGGCCACATCCCACCGGCTGGCTGCTTCTACCGCCGATTCTGGCGACGGCCCCGACGACCTAACGGCACCGCGCGACTGGCGAGCTGACCTAAGCATTGTCGACCTGACGGAGCGGATTGCCACCGCCGTAGCGGACACGCTCAACACGGCCCCGCAAGCGCTGCAGGTCGATATCGATGGCGACATCGGCATCCGGGCCGGAACAGCCATGATCTACATCCGAGTTCGCGACGACCCGCTACGGGTCGAGGTCTACTCACCGGTGCTCACGAAGATCGGGCCGAACGAACTCCTACACACGCGGCTGTCGGAGCTGACCGACAGAATGTCAATCGGTCGCTTGTTCCACGCTCACGACACCGTTTGGGTGTCAGTGCCCGTGTTTGGACGCGACTTTCAGGCAACTCATCTGAGGCTTGCGATCGAGGCGATCGCGGGAGCCACGGACGAGCTGGCCGATCGGCTGCGCATGGAGTTCGGAGGCGAAAGATTCTTTGATCTTCCCCACGAGGGTGCGGTGCAACCACAAACCGCTCGGGGCGCCGCGCCGACCACCACAGCCAGCCGCGACGATGCAAAGCCAACTCAACGGGCGTCGTTCGCCCGCTCCGCTCGGGAAACACCGTACTACCGGGCGCCCGGCATCCTGGTCACGCGCGAATGGTTCGTTGTGGCCGGCCGACGGTTTCCCACCCGCGATCTAACGGACCTGCGCACCGTCCGCGGTTCCCGTGACCCGCTGAGCATGCGCACAGTAGCGGTTGTCGTGGGGGTGCTGACGGGTATCGGAGTGCTGCTGGGTATGACGGTCGAGCTGAGCCGTCTGAGCGCCCGAGCATACCTTTTGTTAACCGCGCTGGCCTTCGTCCCATTTGCCCTTGTCCTGGTCGGACACCGGCTGAGGCCCCGCAGCTACGAGTTGTGGGGAGACTTCCGCGGCCTAACGGTCCTGCTGTTCTCCACCGACGACGAGCGGCAGTACGGTCAGGTCACAAGGGCCTTGCTCCGCGCCCGGGAGTCTGCCTTGCTTGGCCGCCCGGATGCTGAGCCGGCAGAGCCATTCAACGCGGCTCTGGGCCTGCCGTCGGGACCTGTAGGCCGAGCGAAAGATCCGGGTGACTGACTAGAGACCTTTCGGGGTCAGGGTGGGGATAGTCCGGTGGCGGTGAGGTAGCTGTCGATGAGGCCGGGGCGGTATTGCATGCGTTTGAGGCGGTTCTTCACCGCGGTGGTCAGGGCGGCCGCGGTGGTGGCGGGCAGGTTGGCCAGGCTGCGTTTCATCGCGGACCAGACCTTCTCGACCGGGTTGAGTTCAGGGGCGTAGCCGGGTAGCAGGTAGACCCGTAGCCAGGGCCGGTCGGCGATCAGTTCGCGCATCCGCGCGGATTTGTGCCCGGCTATCCGGTCCCAGATCAACACGATCGGTGCCTTCAGCTGCCGGTGGGCGGCGTCCAATAGTTCGGCGAAGTCGGGCTCCCGGAACCCTTAGCCAGGACGTCGGCGGTGAGCACTTCGGTGCTCTGGTGGAGTTCCCGCCGCTGGATCCCGACGCCGAAGATGACGGTGAAGTCCTCGCCGAGGTTGATGACGCCGTCGAAGCGCTCGACACCGCGGAACGGCTGACGGACGCTGCGGGGGAGCGGTGGGCGAATAATGGTGTCGCTGCTGAGGATTACTTCGACTACGTGAGGTCCGGTCGGCTGCCTGATCCGCTCACCAAGGGCGCCACGGCCGAGGTGGTACGCACGCTCCTGACCACCGGCGGCGGCAGCGAACGAACGGTCTCCTGGCGGCTGGACGGCCTTGCGCGCCGTACGGGATGCCCGCACATCACTGACATGGTCTATTGGCCTGCTGGCCGGTCCCGGACGGCCGAGGAGATCATCGATCATGCCTGGTCCTGCATGCCGACGGCCCGGTAGCCGGCGGCAGCCTCGGAGGGCACGGCAGCCAAGCTGCCGCAGATCCTGGCGTCAGCCGCCAAGAAGGGCCTCCACTGGACGGTTCCGCCGTCTACCTCTCGATGTACGCCTTGGCGGCCCCTTCAGGTGAGATCGGGAGCTCATACGTCATTGGCGGGCGAGTCTGCGGTCTTCGTTCATGAGGCAACTTGGACGGTGGAGGTGGCTGAGATGAGCGGGCTGATCGGCCTGCCTGATGTCGACTTGCTCGGCTTGTGGGCTGCTACGCGGACGCAGCGGATCCGTCTTCACGGCCGGACGGTCGAGGCGGGGTTGCGGTTCGCGTTCTACGGGCGGGTGTCCACGGAGGACTGTCAGGATCCGGTGTCGTCGCGGCGGTGGCAGTTCGACTTCGCCTCCGAGTTGGTGGCCGGCCATGGTCGGATCACAGCCCAGTTCTTCGATGTCGGCTACTCGCGGGAGGTCGCCTGGACCGACCGGCCTGAAGCCGTCCGACTCCTGGCTGCGATAACGGACCCGGATCGTGGGTTTGACGCGATCGTGGTCGGGGAGTACGCGCGGGCGTTCTACGGCAGTCAAGCGATCTACCTTGTACCGTTGCTGCGTGAGCACGGCGTGCGGCTGTGGCTGCCGGAGGTCGGCGGTCCGGTCGATCTCGACAATCCGACGCACCAGGCGCTGCTGATGCTGCTTGGCGCCCAAGCTAAGCAGGAGGTGCAGCGAGCCCGGTTCCGCACCACGGGGGCCATGCAGGCGCAAGCACGGGAGCAAGGCCGCCACCTGGGCGGACGGCCACCCTACGGCTATCGCATTGTTGACGCCGGGCCACACCCTAACTCCGCGCACGCCGTCTGGGGTCGGCGCCTGCACCGGCTGGAGCCGGACCCGCAGACCGCGTCGTGGGTGCGGTGGATCTTCGCGGGGAGGCTGGAGGGGCACAGTATCGCGAGTATCGCCCGGATGCTCAACGAGATGGGTAATCCCGTGCCCATCAGCGGTCGACCGTGAGCGCAACCGGCACCGGCCCGGTGAGGCGTGGCGGCTTCGTACCGTTGCGGCGATTCTGGCCAACCCGCGGTACACCGCGGCCGGCAGGTTTGGAACAGGCAGCAGACCAACCGACGGCCCACCGAGCTCGTTCCCGGCGTGACGGGCGTGCGGAAGCTGACCCCGTCCCAGCAGTGGGCGCTCTCCGACAAGCCGGCCCACGAGGCCCTCGTGAGCGAGTCCGACTTCATTGCCGCACAGAATGTCAGCGCCAAATGCCGACCCGTCGACGGTGCCAGCCGTACCTATCGGCTAGCTGGGTTGCTGCGCTGCGGAACCTGTGGGCGCAGCATGGAGTCCCAGTCCAGTCACGGCAACCCGGCCTACCGCTGCCGCCACGGCCACACCAGCGCCCACACCGTCGCCATGCGCAAGGACAGGAACCTCTACCTACGCGAGAACGTCATCCTCGGCTGGATCCTTGCCCAGCTACCCACCCTTACCAGCCGGGACGCAGGCATCCGAGAGGAGATTGCGAGGCTACAGGAGAACCGGAACGCGGCTAACCTGATCGCGTTCCTGCGCGCCCACAACGTCGTAGTCGAATGCCGAGCCATGAACATCTCGCTCGAGCCCGGTCGCGAGATGTCGATCATCGTCAGGTCGCCCGCCAACGCCCCGGAAATGGGGGAAGGAATCCCGCGGCAGCGGAAACAGAAGCGAGGTATCGTCTAAGACAGATGCCTCGCGGGGATTTGCGTGTCCGAGGATCGACACAAACCGATGCCCAACAAGCCATAAGGCTAACTAAGACTATGCCCCTTCAGTAGCCACCGAGGAAGCCGTCCGGGAGGGATTCACCCGGACGGCTTCCTCGTGTCGCCTGCGTCCGTCAGGTGTCGCCAAAGGCGACGGTTCCGAATCGTCGGCCGACGGTCGGGTCACCCCTGTCGGCGGACACGAAAATCGCGTTTACCGTTGACAGTGACAGGCGGAGCCTGATCGGAGCACCAGCAGCGATGGTGTTCCGGCGCCGGCGCCGGCGCGTTCGTGGTCTCGATCGTGCGTGGCCGTATCGTTCGTCGGCGGGCCATCTCATGACTGCGGGGTTGGCTCGCATGGCCCCGGCATCGGGTCGTCGTGGCGCTTTGATGGCTACCGGGTCACGATCATGACGAAGCACGCCGCGACGACGCTCTCCTTGTCGCAACTGACACCGGTAGAGCGGCTGGCGTCGCCTATGCGAGCGGGTCCTCTGTAGGGGTGAACATCTGCCTGGCGGCCGGAGCGTTGGACAGGCTATGCAGGGGGTCTACGCAAGCGGTGATCGGCGGGGGCGGTCGCTTAAGCCGGTTGAGGTCACGCTGGAGGTTACCTACGTGTCGGGACCTGAGAGCGAGAGCTTGGCACGTTCCCAGTTCCAGGCCGTCTGGGGGGTGCTGAGCTGGCTGGACGACCATCGTCGATCGCAGGAGGATCATGGGGTGAGGTGTCCGCCAAACGCTTAATCGCTTATTAGCTGGGCCGGTGCGTCCTACAGCGCCTTCTCGATCTTTCCGAGCCATACGCCGTTGGTGACCGGTGCGGCCCCGTTGTCGAACGCGTACTTCACTGCCACCGTCACGCTTGGGCAGTTCCACGTCGGGACGCCGTAGGAATAGCGGGCGACCACATTGCGGTTCGTCACCGAGCCGGTGACGTAGATGTCGCCTAACGATCAGAACCTGCCGTCGCCACCCACCCAGTGCACCACTCCTTCTGCATTTGGAGTCCACCTGAGGGCCGCGGCATCCGACTCCGAAGTTGCGCGGCCAACCGTACGGCAGCCGGCGCGGACCGGGATTCCCGGCATTTCTCACTCGATCTGCGTGAGCACCAATGCCGCGGCAGAGAACGGCTCATCCAGCTCCACGGCTACTAGTTCCTCGGTCAGCTTGACCACGATCTCGCGGCGGTGGGAGTAGAGGTCGCTGACCTCGTACCTCCCCGGTGGCAAAGGAACCTCGATCGGAGTTCGCTCAGCGGCTCCGAACCGGTGGGCGACGACCAGGATCTGGGCGCCGTCGTTGGACAATCGCCGGACTGCCTGCCACCCTTCGGGGTGCCGATAGCTCCTCACCTTCGGTCCGAACCGGTGACTGACACCGTTCTTGATCACCGGGACCGCCGACCTGTAGAAGGAGATTGCCCGGGAGACCACAGCCCACTGCTCGTCACTCAGTTCGTGGATCTCGCCCGATAGGCACATCCGGCCGAGCATGGTCGCGGTGAGCGAGTACGCAAGCCGCTGTGGGGAGTCCTGCGTGCGCAGCACTGCCCAGATCTGGCTCTGCCGCGGGAGCAGTGCGCGTTGCACGTTGGCGGCGATGATGGGGATCTCCGCGCACTCGTGGGCGTCCGAGAAGGACGACATGCTGGTGAGGGCCAGCATCGAGGGCTCCAGCCGGTGGCCGCCGGACGCGCAGTTCTCAATCACGAGCTCCGGCATCTCCTCGCGGATCATCCGGAAGAAGCCCTGAACTGCGGCCATCTGCTGTCGCAACCCCTCACCGAGGGACTCTGCTCCGTCGCACCCGATTCCGATGCTGTTGTTGTAGTCGACTTTGAGATAGCCGAAGCCGTTGGCCTTGAGGAAGTCGATCATCCGCTCTTTGAGGTACCCGATCACGAACGGGTCGCGGAAGTCCCAGAAGCGCCGGTCGCCTACGGTGACGGGGACGCCGTCGCGCTTGAGCAGGTGGTCGGTCAGCGTGAATGACGTGGCCCGGGAGCCGACCGTCTCGAACTCGAACCAGATGCCGGGGATCATCCCGGCGGACCGCATGTGATCAAGCGCCTCGGTCAGCCCGTCGGGGAACGTTCGGCGGTCCAGTTCCCAGTCGCCGTGACCGTTGAACCATTCACTGCCCTCGGCCTTGTACCAGCCGCTGTCGATGACGAGATATCGGATCCCTTTGCCCGCAAGCCGGTCGACGATCGCCCTAAGGTTCTGCGGCGACGGCGCACCCCAGGTGGTGCAGTATTCGTTGAAGATGACGGGCAGAGCCTCTTCGACCGCGGGCACATCCAGGAAGAGCTGGTGGCGAGCCGTCAACCGGTGGGCGGCGTCGTCCACTCCACCCTGCGTGACCGTCAGGTATGCGACGGGGGTACGGAACTCCTCCCCGGGAGCCACGCTCTTCGTCCAGTGGCCCAGCTCACGGTCCGCTAGCCCGCCCGACAGGTTGAGGGCGGCGTCCGTCCGGCCCAGCTCGATCTGCCACGAGGCCGGGTGGGCAATCTGCACGCCCCAGCAGACGCCAGCGTGGCTGTCCTCGACGAACGCCGTCGGGAAGAACCCGTGCACCGGCCAGGATCCGACCTGACCGAAGCGCAGACACCGATCCCATCTGGCCCAGGCGGGCTCCAGGCTCAGGTCCTCGACGTGGTCAGACACCAGACGCCCCTCGCCCGACCAGGCGCTGCGCAGCCTGTGCAGGATCAGATCGCCGGGGGCGTCGCCCCCGGCGAAGGGTGTCAGACCAGTGAGCGAGAACGACGAGAGCAGCTCCAGCGTCACAGTGTCCGGTCCCTCGTTGCGAAGGACAGCAAATGAGTCCAGCGCGGCCTCGCCCGATTGCCACCGCAGATGGTGTTCGACGAGGCACCCTTGGTGCGTGCGCAGGAGGGTCACGATCGTGACACCGGCGTCGGTCGTGTCCTCGCGCTGCGACTCGACGGTGAGCGTGGCGACAGTGCTTCCGTTCCGCAACGAACGACCGGCCGAACCGCCCGGGTATGTGTCACCGACGGTCTTGATCTGCACGAGCGAGTCGATGGCAGACGACTTCTCGGCGATCTGGCCTGCCATTGCGGCCGGGAAGAGCATCATTCCCACAGGCCCGCCCGGACCAGGCTGCATGTAGCGGGCGATCGTGTCGCCGAGGACGTAGTCCTTCAGGAGCTTCACAGCTAGTCCTTTCCACGACCGTGTCGAAGTAGCACCCGGCGGTGGCCGCGATTGAGCACGCCATCGCTGGGTTGAGACCGGCAGATGTGCGCAGCGTCTTCGCTGCCAGTTGGGCCGTCGGGCAGGACTGTCGGGACTCGGACCCACTATCTCTCGATGGGTCCGGGTCCCGTCCAGTCAATGCCGCCATCACCGAGCCGAGCCTGAAGGCCAACGACGGACTGCCGCACGGCTGTCCGCGCCTACGGTTACCCCTTGACGGAGCCGAGCATCACGCCCGACACGAAGTGCCGCTGCACGAACGGGTAGATGAACAGAATCGGGATGATCGCCAGGATCATCGCCACGGCCTGGATGTTGGGGGAGATGGCGGCAGAGGTCGTGCCGGCGGCAGCGGCGCTCTCGGCGGTGGTGGTCGACGCGCCCGCGATGAGGTTGCGCAGGAAGAGCGACAGCGGGAAGAGGTCGTTCTTGTCGAGGTAGAGGAATGCAGTGAACCAGTCATTCCAGTAGCCGACCGAGTAGAACAGGGTCATTGTCGCCAAGATGGCCTTCGACAGCGGCAGCACGATCCGGATGAAGATGCCGAACGAACCGAGCCCGTCGATCTGGGCGGCTTCCTCAAGCTCGTGGGGAAGGTTCTCGAAGAACGACTTCATGACCAGAAGGTTGAAGACGGAGAGCGCTCCGGGAAGCGTGACCGCCCAGATCGTGTTCTTCATCCCGAGCGAGGAGATCAGGACGTAGTTCGGGATGATGCCGCCGTTGAAGAACAAGGTGAACACGGCGAGGCCGATGAGGGCGTTGCGCCCGCGCAGATGCCGCTTGGAGATCACGTAGGCGAAGGTTGTGGTGAGCACCATCGCGATAGCGGTTCCCACGACGGTGTAGAGCACGGTGTTGCCGTAACTGGTCCAGAAGCGACTGTCCTGCATCACCGCCTGGTAGGTGCGGACATTGAAGCCGACGGGGATTGCGTTGACCAGGCCTGCCTTGATGGCACCGGGGCTGGAGAACGACTGCGCGAGCAGCGTGATGAACGGGTAGAGCGTCACCACGCAGATCACAACCAGGGCGGTCATGTTCAGGACGGTGAACGCCTTGTACCCACGCGAGTCTCGCGGACCGATCGGCTTCCCGGCACCCGCCGGCTTTGTCGTCAGCAGGGTGTTCGTCGTCGTCACCACAGGCTTGCTCCCACCATTCGGCGCGAGATGAGGTTCGCGGACAGAACCATGACCAGGCCGATGCAGGCCTGGAAGAGGCCGATCGCCGCCGCATAGCTGAGGTTGTTGGACTGCAGGCCGACCCGGTACAGGTACGTCGAGATGACGTCGGCCGTGGAGTAGGTCAACGGCGTGTACAGCAGCAGGACCTTCTCGAAGCCGACGTTGAGGAACGACCCGATGTTGAGGATCAGCAGCGTGATCATGGTGGGGCGGATGCCGGGAAGGGTGACGTGCCACGTCTGCCGCAACAGGTTGGCGCCGTCGATGCGCGCAGCCTCGTACAGCGAGGAGTCCACGGTGGTCAGGGCGGCCAGGTAGAGGATCGTGCCCCAGCCCACCGTCTGCCAGACCTCCGACCCGACATAGATGGTGCGGAACCACTCTGCGCGGGCCAGGAAGGCGATCGGGTCGCCGCCCAGCGCCTGGATGATCTGGTTGACGGTGCCCTGCAGCGACAACAACTGCATGAGCATGCCCGCCACGATCACGACCGACAGGAAGTGCGGTAGGTACGTGATCGACTGGACGACCTTCTTGAACTTTCTGACCCGCACCTCGTTGAGCATGAGTGCCAGCACGATCGGCAGCGGGAACGTGACAACCAGTGTCAGGCCGCCGAGAATGGCTGTGTTCCAGAAGACGTCCCAGAACGTCGGGTCGTTGATGAACAACTTCACATAGCGCAGCCCGACCCAGTACTCGCCGAAGATGCTCCCGCCGGGACGGAAGCGCCGGAACGCGATGACGTTGCCTAGCATCGGCCCGTACCGAAACACCAGCAGGAACACGACCGGCACTACGGCCATCAGGTAGAGCACGCCGTCTCGTCGCAGTGCCACGCGCCACGGCACCTTCTTTGCGGGCGCGCCCCGACGGCGCCGGAAGCGTGAGCTCGTGGATCGGGCCGGTGCCGTCCGAGCTCGTGGAGGGCTCGCCGTCTTGTCGGCGACCAGCACGCCGTCGGCGCCCTCGTCTGTGATTCCCATGTCCTACCCCTCAAGAGGAGGGTCCGGCGGGGCGCCGGGTGGCGCCCCGCCGGACCGACGAGGTCGAGGCCTCAGCCGTTTTTCTTGAACCGCTCGTAGGCGCCGTTGATCAGGTCCAGGTAGCCCTGGAGATTCTTGCCCTTGAGCTCGTTGACGTAGTCGTCCCACTGGCTCAAAGGGCGCTCGCCGAGGATGAACTTCAGTGTGTTGGTATCTACCGTGTCCTTGAGGGGCGTCGCGAGCAGCGAGGCCTGCTCGAGCTCCTCAGCGTTGAGCGGAGCGGGCGGGTAGGGGGCACGCGGCTTGCGCGTCTCCAGGACGGAGTTGATGTAGTCGACGTATGCGGGCGGGTTGTAGCTCACCTTGAGCGCGCGGGACTCGGTCGAATCGGACAGGACGTTGTTGGAGTAGCCGAGGTCCGTCCCGATGTCCGTCTTGCCGTTGGGGTTGATGTTGAAGGACTTCAGCGAGTATTCGGGCTTGAGCGTGTACTTGTCGCCCGACTTCGTGTAGGTCTGGCCCTCCACGCCCCAGCGCAACAGGTCACGGGACTCGGGGCTGTAGTACAGCCAGTCCAGGAACTGCAGCATCGAGAGGAAGTGCGGGTCCTCCTTGGCATTGGACGTGAGCATGAAGCCGTTCCAGAAGTTGCGCGGCTCGACGACCTGGCCAGCAGGACCGCCCGGCGGGGCGATCTCGACGACCTGGTACTTGCCCTTCTGGCCGGCCCCATCGAGCGCGGTGGAGAAGTCGTTGACTGTGCCGTTGGAGCCGGACGCGGCGAAGACCTTGCCCTGGGCGAACTTCTCGGTCACGGTGCCGGCACCGTCGTTCGAAGCCGTGAACGACTCGGTGTCGAGCAGACCGTCAGCGGCCAGGCCGTGGAAGTACTCGACCATGGCCTTGTAGCCGGGCGACGTGGCGGCGTAGATGAACTTGCCGCTCGTCTCGTCGAACTGGGTGCCGTTGCCGAAGCCCCAACCGGCGACGGTGCCGAACGCGTGGGCCGCGTAGTTGAGCATCGACTGACCCTCGAAGCCGTCTGCGAGCGGCTTGGAGTCGGGGTACTTCGCCTTGATCTTCACCAGGGCGTTGCGCAGCTCGTCCCAGGTCTGCGGCACGCTCGCGCCCACCTGCTCGAAGATGTCCTTGCGGATGACGAGCGTGAAGGTCGGGACGGAGACCTCCTGCAGGCCGGGGAGCATGTAGTACTTCCCGTCCGCCTGGCGGAGGTTGTCGATCATTTGCTGGAGGTTCCACTCCTTCACGTACTTCTGGAAGTTGGGCATGTACTTCACGTAGTCGCTCATCGGCAGGATGGAGTCGGTGGCCGCGAACTGCTGCTCGTCCCCGGTGTAGGTCAGCGGGATGATCTGCGGCGCGTCGCCCGCGCTGATCAGCAGGTTGCGCTTCTCCGTCGCGTCGCTGAACGGGATGTTCGTCAGGTCCAGCGAGACGTTGGTGCGCTTCTTGATCTCGTCGAAGATCTGCCACGAGGGCTTGATCGGGTTCTCCGGCCAGTCGGTCCAGAGCATCGAGAACTTCACCGGCGCCGACGCCTTGAACGTCGTGTCTGCCGCGTAGTTCGTCATGGCTGCGGAGTCCGTGAGGGCCGAGTCGCCCTTGTCCGCGCTGTCCGACGAGCAGGCAGCCAGGGCGATGAGTGCCGTGGCCGTGGCGGCCACGGTGAGCGACCGCCCGGTCCGGCGCAGGACGCCGAGTCTGAAGTCACGCTTCATGTCTCTCCTTTGAGGGAACTGTCCGGGCGGTGCTGGCCGGAAGCTGTGCGCTGCGGACGTGAGATCGGGCTTCGCGTCCTGATCCCGCCGTAATCCCGTTGTGATTTTAGCGATAAAGTAGGGATGGGATCGCGCGCCGTCAAGCCCCGCGCACGCATCGAGACGACGACGTTTCGGTCCACGGGGCCCGCCGCCCCCGGGATACGTGGCGCCGCTGCGTGCGGCCGTGGTCGCGGGCGATCATCGGCGAGCCGACGAACTCGCCAGGGCGCTGCAGTCGGACCGTTGGGTGCAGGCGTTCCAGCCCCTCGGATGGATCGAGTGGGAGCATGATCGGGCCCAGAGCGGTAAGACCTCGGCGGCGTACCGGCGCAGCCTCGACATGTCCGCCGTAGTCGCGGTCACCGACGCCGGCACCGGTGTCCGGCTCGAGACCTTCGTCTCCGCTGTCGACTACGTGCTCGTCGCCCGCGCCGACCGCCGCGCCGCTTCTGTGCAGCCCGCACCCCGTGCGCACGACGTCGCCCACACGGTCCGGGGTCACGTGGGTGACCATGTCGGACGTGCGCCCGCGAACGTCCTGCCGCACTACGTGCCGGACGACACGCCAGTCATCTACGCCGACGACGCTCCGGACGAGGACGGACTCGTCGACGACGGCATGGGGTTCGCCCTCGTCGTGGCGTGGGTCGCGGACGAGCGGGGCGGACGCCTCGCCGCCGCCGCCGCCGAGAGCGGGTGCCCGGAGACGGGCAGGTGCGCATCAGGCGCAGGGTGTCGCTGCAGGCCAGTGAGACGGTGACCGTGGTGGCGCCGCAGGCGTGGGATGGTGCCGGACCCGGTCACTGGGTCACCACACATTCGCCCCATCAGGCTCGTTGGACGCATTTGCCAAGCCGCATTTTATCGATAATATGACTGCGCCCCCGCGGTGTGGCCGGGCGGCGAGCGTCTCGTCAGAGGTTGCTGGGCTGGCAGAACGTCGCGGATAGGAGGATGCACATGGTGAGGATGGCGGACGTCGCCCGTGAGGCGGGCGTCTCGGTCATGACCGTGTCGAACGTCCTCAACGAGCGCCTCCCGGTCGGCGAGCCGACGCGTGCCCGTGTCATGGCCGCCGTCGAGGCTCTCGGGTACGAGGTCAACCTGACCGCGCGACACCTGCGCGCGGGACGGACCGACACCGTCGCCTTCATCGTGCCCAGCTTCCACGACTACTTCGGTGAGGTCGCCGACAAGATCGCGCCGCTGATCGAGGCCGAGGGGCGGCACCTCGTTCTTGAGCGGACGAGTGGCAGCCCGGAGCATGAGATGGCGGCGCTGAGCGTCGCGCGACTCCAGCTCTACGACGGCGTCCTGCTGTCCGTCGCCGGCCTCGACCGCGACCAGCTGGACCGCGTGCGCACCTCCAAGCCGATCGTGCTGCTCGGCGAGCGTGACGTGCCCGACCGCTTCAACCATGTGCGGCTGGCGAACGAAGAGGGCGCCCGCCTCGCGACGGCGCACATGATCGAGCACGGCTCGCGGCGCATCCTTGCGCTGGGCTGCACGTTCGACACCGCGCACATGATGACGTCGGACCGCCGCATTGGCTGGGAGCGCGCACATCGCGATGCCGGCCTCGACGTCGACGCACGCTATGTGGTGCCCATCTCCGCCTACGCGCCGGCGGCCGCACGCGATGCCCTGCTCGACGTCATCGCGTCCGGTCTGCCCTTCGACGGCGTCTTCGCCGTCACCGACGTCATCGCGCTCGGCGCCGTCGCGGCCCTGGCAGAGAGCGGGCTTCGTGTGCCCGTCGATGTCCAGCTCGCCGGGTTCGACAACCTCGACATGGCGAGCTTCGTCCCGCCCGGCCTCACCTCCGTCGACGCGAACCATGAAGGTGTCGCCGAGACCGCGGTGGGTCTGCTGCGCCGGCAGATGGCGGGCTGGACCGGCCCGGCCGAGCACGTCGTCGCGCCCGTCCGTCTCGTGGTGCGTGGCTCCACCCGCGGTGGCGCGTAGGGCCGTGCACTCGCGCGCGGAACGCCGCGCGCCCCCCTCTAGCCCGTTTCGGTCGAAGGAAACCATGCTGTGAGCACCCCTGCGCGCACTTCCGCCTTGCGCGCCGTCCCCGCATCCCCGATCGCCGGGACGCGGCACCGGCCGCTGCCGATCCCGTCCGTCGCCTTGTCGGTGGTCCGCTGGCAGCCTGGCAGCAGCGGAACGGCGAGGCCACCATCCCGCACTGCATCGAGCAGCTGGAGGTCTCCGGTGTCCTCCGCGTCGCGGGCGACGTCGTCCCCGGCGCCGAGCTGTCCGTGCGCATCCCCGGATGGTCGCCGCGCTCCACCGTGGTGGGCCCCGACGGCGCTCGCGAGCGCGATGGCGACGGCTACGCCCGGGTGCCGCTGGAGCCGGGCGCCCGCTACGTGCTCGACCTCGACCTGACGCCGCGGCTGACCACCGCCCATCACCGCGTCGACGCGCTGCGCGGAGCGGTGGCCGTCGAACGGGGACCAGTTGTCTACTGCGTCGAGCAGGCGGACCTGGATGCACCGTTCGACGTCGACGACCTCGCGGTCCTGCCCGCGCCGTCACCGTCGGCGAGCGCGACACGCTCGTCCTGAGGTGCCGCGTGATCAACGCCGCGGACGGCCTCTACGGCCCCGACACCGCCACCGAGCTCGGCGACGAGCACACCGTGACAGCGATCCCGTTCTCGACCTGGGGCAACCGCGCCCCCGATCCGATGCGGGTCTGGCTCCCGCGAGCTCCTCGCTGAGTCCTGCAATGACGGAACAGGGCAACTGATGGGAAGACAATGACGACGACCACGACCGCAGTGATCGACCTCGACCTGCCCGGCGCCACGATCAGCCGGCACGTGTACGGGCACTTCGCCGAGCACCTGGGGCGGTGCATCTACGGCGGGTTCTGGGTGGGTGAGGACTCGCCGGTCGCGAACGTGCGGGGCATCCGCTCGGACGTAGTCGAGGCGTTGCGGGCGATCTCGATCCCGAACCTGCGCTGGCCGGGCGGCTGCTTCGCCGACGACTACCACTGGCGTGACGGCATCGGCCCGCGCGAGAGCCGCCCGCGGATGGTCAACTCGCACTGGGGCGACGTGGTGGAGGACAACGCGTTCGGCACGCACGAGTTCATGGACCTGTGCGAGCTGCTCGGTGCGGACCCGTACGTGTCGGGGAACGTGGGGTCCGGGTCGGTGGCGGAGATGTCGGACTGGGTGGAGTACCTGACCCGGGCGGACGACTCACCGATGGCGGCGCTGCGGCGGGCGAACGGGCGCGAGCAGCCGTGGCGGGTGCCGTTCTGGGGCCTGGGCAACGAGGCGTGGGGCTGCGGCGGCAACCTGCGCGCCGAGCAGTTCGCGTCTCTGGCCCGGCAGTACGCCACCTACTGCCGCAACCACGGCGGCAACCTGCTGTACCGGATCGCGGCGGGCGCGAACGAGGTCGACCTGCACTGGACCGAGACGCTGATGCGCTCGTTCGACGACCTGGCAGCGGACCCGACCGGTTCGGCGGGCCCGTTCCAGGCCGTGTCGCTGCACTACTACACGATGGCCGGGCCGTGGTCGGACAAGGGCGACGCCACCGGGTTCAG
Organism: Actinomycetes bacterium KLBMP 9797; assembly: GCA_037414955.1. Lineage (GTDB taxonomy): Bacteria > Actinomycetota > Actinomycetes > Mycobacteriales > Micromonosporaceae > Phytohabitans. The sequence continues at coordinate 29,081 of JBBEWH010000133.1, read as the reverse complement.
CACCGACCAGTGGTACGTGACCATGGCCCGCGCCCGGCGCATGGAGGAGCTGCTCACCCGGCACTCCACGGTCATGGACCGCTACGACCCGCACCGCAAGGTCGGCCTGGTCGTGGACGAGTGGGGCACGTGGTGGAACGTGGAGAAGGGCACCAACCCCGGGTTCCTGTACCAGCAGAACACGCTGCGCGACGCCCTGGTCGCCTCCGTGCACCTCGACGCGTTCCACCGTCACGCCGAGCGCGTGGTCATGGCGAACATCGCCCAGACCGTCAACGTGTTGCAGGCCATGATCCTCACCGACCCCGACACCGGGGCGCTCGTGCTCACCCCGACGTACCACGTCTTCGCCATGAACACCGGCCACCACGACGCCGCCGCCATCGCGGTGCACCTGCGCGACGTCGAGACTCGCGCCGTCGACGCGACCGAGCTGCCGCTGGTCTCGGCGTCCGCGTCGGTCAAGGGCGACACCGCCCTGGTCTCGCTGTCCAACCTCGACACCGAGACGGACCGCACCCTCGTCCTGGACCTGCGCGGCCGCGACGTCGTCGGGCACACCGCGCGGGTGCTGACCGCCACCGCGCTCGACGCGCACAACACCCCCGAGCAGCCCGACGCCGTCGCCCCCACCGACCATGCCGGCGTACGCCCCCACCCCAGGGGGCTCGAGGTCGACCTGCCAGCCCACTCCTACGTCACCGTGGCGCTCGAGCTGCGCTGATGGACCGACCGAACCTGAACATCCGCGACGGCGGGGCGGGGACAGACTTCACCAACCCTGTCATCTTCGCGGACGTGCCCGACCCGGACGTCGTCTTCGACGGCCGGTACTACTACATGGTCAGCACGACGATGCACTTCGCGCCGAGCGTCCCGATCATGCGCTCGAGCGACCTGGTGCACTGGTCCATCGCCGGGTACACCGCGGCGATCCTCGACGACGCGGACGCGCTGGCGCTGCGCAACGGCCAGCACGCGTACGGCCAGGGCAGCTGGGCAGCGAGCATCAGGTTCCATGACGGGACCTACTACGTGTCGGTCGGCAGCCTCACCACGCAGCAGACGTACGTCTACTCGACTCCCAACATCGAGCGCGGGCCGTGGAGCAGGTCGGTGCTCGACGGGTACGCCCACGATCAGTCGCTGCTGTTCGACGGCGACGATATCTGGCTTGTCTACGGTGGCGGGTCGATCGACCTGCGCAGGCTGCGGCGGCACGACGACGGGGCCCTTGCGTGGGACGGCCCGGCGACGCGGCTCGTCGAGGACGCCAACGTCGACCAGGTCAGCGGTCTGAACGCCGAGGGCGCTCACGCGTACAAGATCGGGGACTACTACTACGTCTTCATGATCGAGTGGCCGTCGGGTGGCATCCGCCAGGAGGTGCTGTGGCGGTCGACGTCACTAACGCCGCAGTCGGCGGGCGGCGTGTGGGAGGGCCGGGTCGTGCTCAGCCAGGGCGTGACGGTCGGGGGCCGCCCCGGAACCGGCGTGGCCCAGGGCGGAGTCGTCCAGACGTCCGACGGGCAGTGGTACGCCATGCTGTTCCAGGACGAGGGCCCGCTGGGTCGTTCGCCTCAGCTCGTTGGCGTGACCTGGGACGACGACGGGTGGCCGGTGTTCGCTCTCAATCCGCAAGCGCCCGCGGCGGCCGCACGGCCGGCCGGTGACGGGGCCGCCGTCGTCGCCTCGGACGATTTCGACAACCTCCTTGAGCGCGCGGGCCACTGGAACACGGCCAACGCGGACCTTCTGGCAGAGTCCGCCGAGAACGCATGGAACGAGTCGAACCTGGGGCTCCAGTGGCAGTGGAACCACAACCCGGACAACCGGTTCTGGTCGCTCACCGAGCGGCCCGGACACCTGCGGCTGACCACGGGCAGCGTCGCGTCGAGCATCCTCGATGCGCGCAACACGCTCACCCAACGCACGCTCGGACCCACGAGCTCCGGCGCCATCTCGCTGGACGTCTCGCACATGAAGGACGGGGACGTCGCAGGCATCTCCGCCTACCAGCGCAAGTACGGATACATCGCCGTGACGATGGAGGGCGGGACCAAGAGCCTGGTGATGCGCCGGGCAGGCGGCGACGGCGTCGTCGCCTTCACCAGCGCACCGGTGCCGCTGCGGGCGGACGTCGTCTACCTGCGCGCGGACGTCGACTTCCGGGATGCCGTCGATACGGCGTCGTTCGCGTACTCGTACGACGGCAGCGACTGGACGTGGCTGGGCGACACCTTGCGGATGCGGTACGACCTCGCGCACTTCACCGGGTACCGGTTCGCCCTCTTCAACTACGCCACTGCCGAACCCGGGGGATACGTCGACGTGGACTGGTTCCGTGTCAGCGACACCACCGGGCTCGCAAACCCTACTCAGCGACAGAGCGAAGGAGCCGTCCATGACTGAGCAGGCGACGTCAGCCCTGCTGATCGACGGACAGGCACCCGCCGAGGTGCCGCTGCATCACGTGTGGAGCGAGTGCGTCGGTGCTGGCCGCGCGAACGAGGCGTTGCGGGCGGACTGGCAGGCGCACTTCCGCGAGGCCGTCCAGGTGCTGGGCGCCCGGCACGTGCGCTTCCACGGCCTGTTCCACGACGACATGTTCGTCTACCGGACGGACAACGGCGGCGGCTTCGGCCCGAACCAGCCGCTGCCCGAGCCGGTCTACACGTTCGCGTATGTCGACAAGGTGTTCGACGCGATCCTCGACGCGGGCGCCCGCCCGTTCGTGGAGCTCGGGTTCATGCCGCGCCAGCTCGCCACCCAGACCGAGACGCTGTTCTGGTGGAAGGCGCACTGCAGCCCTCCGAAGGAGATGGGCCGCTGGGTCGCGCTGGTCGACGCCACTGTGCGGCACTGGATCGAGCGGTACGGCATCGACGAGGTGCGGCAGTGGCCGTTCGAGGTGTGGAACGAGCCGAACCTCGTGCCGAATTTCTGGACCGGGACGCGCACCGAGTACTTCGAGCTGTACGAGGCCACGGCGCGCGCGATCAAAGCCATCGACCCCCGGCTGCGGGTCGGCGGCCCGTCGACGAGCGTGTTCGTCCCCGACGCCCGCTACTCCGGAGAGATCCACGACCCGTCGCTCGAGGTCGAGACCGCGGTGGCCACCGACCCCGACGCGCTCGACTGGCAGCCGGTGTGGATCCACGAGCTGATCGAGTACTGCGCGCAGCGCGGGCTGCCGATCGACTTCATCTCCACCCACCTGTACCCGACCGACTACGCGGCGGACTCCCTGGGCAACGTCAGCGCGATCACCCGCCAGAAGGACGCCACGTACGTCGACCTGCAGGTCCTGCGCACGATCATCGATAACAGCCCCTACCCGGACGCCGAGTTGCACATTACCGAGTGGTCGACCTCGCCGTCGAGCCGCGACGCGATCCACGACACGCTCTTCGCCGCCGCGTACATCGTCCGGGCGTTCCTCAAGGGCGCGCCGCTGGCCGACTCCATCTCCTACTGGACCTTCACCGACGTGTTCGAGGAGGGCGGCGGCGGCATTGGCCCCTTCCACGGAGGCTTCGGGTTCGTCAACGAAAACGGCCTGCACAAACCGACGTTCCACGCGATGGCCATGCTCCACCGCCTCGGTGACCGCCTCCTGGCCGAGCTGCCCGACGGCGCCATCACCCGCTCGTCCGCGACGGGTGACGTTTCGGCCATCTTCTACAACTACCCCGCCGAGATGGGCACGACGGGGCTCGCGTCCCGCAACAGCTACGCCGAGACGCGAGCCCTCGCCGAGATGGGCCCCGAGCGCCGCGTCCGGCACCGGGTCGAGGGGCTGCGCCCGGGCACCGAGCTCACCGTGGAGATCCTCGACTGGGAGCACGGGAACGTCGCCGAGGCCTGGTACCAGATGGGCGCCCCGCTCAACATCACGCGGGACCAGACCGCCGAGCTGCGCCACGTCGCCGACGGCCTCCACCGCAGCACGCTGACCGTCGGCGACGACGGCGTCCTCGACATCGACCTAACGCTGCCCGCCTGGGCGGTCGCCTCGGTCGCGCCGACGCTCCCCGGCGGCCAGCGCCCGGATCGGTTGGCGACGAGCCAGGCGGGATGAGGCCATGACCAGACTGCTCGTGCCCGAGCTCGAAGCGCGCCGGCACCTCATTGAGGGGTACGCGCAGTTCCCGGACGTCCCCGAGCACGTCACGAACCTTTGGAAGGCGCCGTTCGGCCCGCCCGAGGAGTGGGACCTGTGCGTTGCCGAGCAGACGATCGAGGGCCCGCACGGCCCGGTGCTCGTGCGCGTCTACATGCCCACGGGTCCCGCGCCCGACGGCGGCCGCGGCTGCCTGGTGTGGATGCACGGGGGCGCCTTCGCCTGGGGCGACCTGGACATGGCCGAGGCGCACGAGGTCGCCCGCGGCATCGCCGGGCGGGCCGACGTCGTCGTCGTGTCTGTCGACTACCGCCTGTGCCCGGTGCCGGCCGAGCTGGGCGGCACCGTCGACAGACGGGTCGACGAACGGGGGAGGCCCGTGCGGTTCCCCGTCCCGCAGGACGACTGCGCTGCGGTGCTCGACGCCGTGCGCGACGATTCGGCTCGGCTCGGCGTCGACGCGAGCCGAATCGCGATCGGCGGCGCGAGCGCGGGGGCGGCACTCGCCGCGGCGGTGACCCTGCGGGCCGTCGCCGACGGACGCCCGCCGTGGCAGACGCTGCTGGTCTACCCGATGCTGCACCCCACGGTGCCGGAGCTGGGAGAGGAACTGGCCGAGGCGGTGGCCGCGGTGCCGGTGGCGCTGCAGTTCCCGGCGTGGATGATCGCCGCTACACGGCGCACGACACTGGGCGACGACGTCGAGGTGGCGAACGGCGAGGCCTTCCCGGGCCTGGCGGACGTGGAGGGCTTCCCGCCGACGTACGTGGAGAACTGCGAGTTCGACGCGTTTCGTGCGAGCGGGGAGCTCTTCAGCGCGCGGCTGCGCGCCGCGGGTGTCGACGTCGTCGAGACGACGCGAGCCGGCGTGCCGCACGGGCACCTCGACCTGGTCGGCTTCGCGCCGGCCCGGCGGACGCTGGACGCTCTCGCTTCGCGCTTGCGATAGTGCGCTGTTGCGTTGTTCGATCGGTGGACATGCGGAACTCGGCGGGGAGCTGCGGTCAGATCGCTTGGGCGAGTTCGGTGAACGCGGCGGCCGCCCGGGTCGCGGGTGGGGCGTCGGTGGCGAGTTCGTGGTGTCCACGTCGGAGGTTCTGCACGAAGGCGTGTCCGGTGATGATTGTCTGCGCGGTGCGGTCGGTGCGTAGTCCGCGCATCGGTCTGAGCCGGTGCTTGAGCTGGCTGTGGTCGGCCTCGATCGGATTGTTGGCGTGCCGTTCGACGTGGTGCCACGCCGACGGGACCAGGTCGTCCAACACCCTGGTATAGGCGGGGGCGGCGTTGGTCACGACCTCACTGGGCGTGACCTTCACCGTGGTCAGCGCCCTGCGGAAGTCCGGGTTTCCGAAAACCCGGCAGTAGCGGAAGCTGCTGCAGAGCGTCTCGGCCAGACCTGTCTGCCGCTGGTGTGTCGGCCATCGTCGGCGGCCTGGACACTCCTGCGCGGCCTGGCCGGCGCCGGCGTGCGGCTGCTGGTAACTGCGGACAGAGACGACGTCGGGCGTCGGTTTCTCACGGCGCCACGGATGATGACTTCACTCTCCTGTGGACGGGCTGGTGGGGTCGCGGTATCGATCACCTCTCGGACACGTACAGTTACCTGCCGGTGACGTGGCAGCGGCTGCGTCTCGGCGCGTTTACCGACATGACAGGAGGTGATGAACGATGACCCATTCCGCCGATCAGCAACTGGTTCAAGCGGTGCAAGCCGGCGACTGCGCAGCCGTCGCGCGCGCCTTGGCCGACGGAGCGAACCCGGATGCGACGGTGGGCCGGTTCCGGGGGTCGGTGCTCATCGAGGCTGCCCGCAGCGGCCGGCCGGAAGTCGTCGGTTTGCTTGTGGACGCCGGGGCGAGCGTCGGACCGGTCGGTCACTTCACCGTGACGCCGCCGAAGGTTGAGTCGGTCGACGATGGCTGCGCATAGCCGGGGGTCGGTGAAGGTCTTGGTCCAGCCGCCGAAGGACTCATTGGACGCGATCGCGACCGAGGCCTTCTCCTCACGCTCGGTGAGGACCTGGAAGAGGAGTTCCGCGCCGCGGCGGTCGAGTTGCATGTAGCCGAGTTCGTCCAGCTATGACGACATCCTCATAGATCGACCTATGCCGAGACCGAGACTATGCCGAACCGTGTGTCTCGATCGGGTGAAAGGCGGCGTGATGGTATCGGGATAGTTCTATGAATGGGCACAGCCCTGATCGGAGGGAGCACGCGCTCCCCGCGAGAGGGGTGACGATGATGGGGACTCCGCGCAGGAAAGCCGGCGCTCTGGCCGGGCAGGTCGACGGCTATCGGGAATGGCTGGCGCAGCGTGGCTATACGCTCCTGACGATCAGGAACATGCTCAAAGACCTCGGCCTGGTCGGGCTGTGGCTGCGCCGAGAGGGGCTCGAGGTCGCCGATCTGAGCGAGGATCGGCTGACTGCGTTCCTGGTGGAGCGGACGCGCATACGGGACCAACTGCATTCATGAGCACAGTTGCGTTCGCTGCCCACTTCTTCGCATCGATCCTGCCCAGCGGCAACGCCTGATCGACATCCGCGACAACCTCACCGGCCGCATCGCCGAAGCAGAACGCGAAGGCTGGCTCGGCGAAGCCGAAGGACTCCGCGTCAGCCTTGGCGCCGCCAAGGAAAAGCTGGCCCAGACTGACGTCACCCTTCAACGCCGAGCCGCAGCCGTCGAGCTCGGTATGCCTGCCTTCCCCAACGTCGTGGCACGCACCGTTACAACATGATCATCGACTACCGTGCCGGTCATGAGCGCGGACAACTGGTTGGCCGATACCCGAACCTCCTACGACACGGTCGCCGTCAACTATGCCAACCAAGTTCGCAACGCCCTTTCCGAGCTCCAGTACCTACGCGCGGCTCTCATGTTGTTCGCCGACGGTGTGCGTGCTGCGGGTGGCGGCCCAGTAGCAGACATCGGCTGCGGGCCCGGACAAATCACCGCCCACCTGCACGAACTCGGTCTCGATGCCTTCGGTGTCGACCTATCCCCAGGGATGATCGCCGTCGCCCGGCGCGACCACCCGCACCTCCGGTTCGCGGTGGGCTCGATGACGAACCTGAGCCTCCAGGCTGCCTCACTGGCCGGTCTGCTCGCATGGCAGTCGTTGATCCACATACCCGACGAGGAGGTACCGACCGTCTTCGAGCACTTTCATCGAGTCCTGCGCCCAGGTGGACTGTTGCAGCTTCTGTTTCACACGGGCGACAGGTCGCGACTGATGACCGAAGGCTACGGCGGCCACCCGATGAAGGTTTACGTTCACCGTCGCCAGCCAGACAAGGTTGCCGCCTGGCTGCGTGACACCGGGTTCGAGGTCGAGGCCCAGTTCCTGCTCAGCAACCCGGACGGGGAAGTCTCACACGCGGTTCTCTTCGCACGTCGCAAGCCTCACGAGTAGTTCAGAGAAGGGATGGGGACGAGGTGGTTGCGTCGGAACCAGCCGATCTGCCCCTCGACGCCGCCCTTCTCGTGCGCACCTTGGATTCCGGGCTGGCAATAGAAGGCTTCGATGCCGTAGTGGGAACGGACGGCGGTCCACCTATCGGCCTCGACCCGCTGGCGGGAGAACCCGATCACGCTCGCGACGGTGGCCTTGAGGTTGTCGTAGCGGATCTTCCCGGTCGGCACCCCGCCGAGCACGTTGAAGGCGTGGACGTGACCCTCGAAGAAGGCTTCCTGCCCAGCCGAGGCACTGACCCTGTGCACGGCCTTGCCCGAGTAGGAGAGCCGAAGGCTGAACAGCGCGCAGGTTACGAACTCGCCGCGCAGGCGGATGGCGACGTCGCCGAAGTCAACCTCGGCCTCGCGGCCCGGGAGGTGCTCTTGCGGGATGAACGCGTTGGCAGGTTCCCGTCCGACCTCGTCGCGAATCTCACGGCGTCGGGTGGCGACGTACTCGCGGACCATCCAGTACGACACCACCCCGGCCCTGTCATGTTCGTCAAGCAGTCGATCGAAGATCCGCTTCGCCGTGTGTCGCTGCTTCCGCGGCGCGTCGAGGTCCGAGCGCAGCCAGTCGTCGATCACCACTCGGTACGCGTCAAGCCGTGAGCCGCGTTTGGGCGGTTGCTTTCTCTCCTTCGGCCATGCAGATTCCAGCGCCGCTGTCACGGTTCGGAAGCCGACGCCGTGCTTGCGCTGCAGCGCGCGGTTGGACATCCCAGATCGGGCATCCCGTCGGATCGCCGCGTACAGGTCGACCCGGGAACGCGGCTGCGTCATCGGTGGCACTCCTGACGTGAGCACGCCGTGGGCACGACTTTAGGCACCGGGCCACCGCCCGGGAACGGTGACCGCATGCGACCACAGCCTGGAATCACTGGCCCTACCGAGGTGCCTGGTCATGTGCTGCGCAGGGCTTCGGTGGGCGGTACTGAGTCGGCCCGGAGTGCGGGGTACGACCGACGACGGAGCCGATGAGCAGCGAGTAGGCCAGGTCGAGTCCCACTGAAGCCCAGGTCAGTACGACGGCCTGGCCTTGCGTGGTGACGAAGACGTTGGTGACGAGCACGCCCAGGATCAGGCCTGTGATGCCGCCGACGACATCAACCTCGACACCACCTGTCCGCCCCGTGTCCCTGGCGCGACGAAGATCTGCTTGCGCGGTGCCTAATCGGTCTTCCTGCAGCACCTCGCGGGCCCCTCAGTGTTCGCTGCTGAAGAACCGTAGCAACAGCGGGCCGACGGTCTGTGGGTCGACGACGTGATCCGGCCCCTCGAGGGTCTCCCGTTGAGCGTGGGGTAGTAGGTCTGCGAGCTCGTCGGCTGCGCGGTCGAAGAAGTCCGAGGGCAGGCCTGCCATGTAGGGGACCGTGATCGGTCCTCCGGTGGTGACCAGGACCGGTTGGGTGACCGTTGCCAGTCGATCGGCCGGCAATTGGTAGCGGTTGAGGAAGACGCTGTCGTGGACCAGCGTGGGCGCGAGGGCGACCGATTGCGCCCAATGCGCCGTCTGCTTGCCTGCCGCTTTCCTGGCCGCGATGTTGTCGTCGGAGGCGCCGGTCATGCGCATGAACAGTTCGAGAACCTCCTCGTCTCGCCCGGCGTCGAAGGCGCGTCGGGTGTCCGCGATGTACTCCTCGAATCGCGGGCGTATGTCGTCTCCGACCGCGTAGGGCACCTCCCACACGGCGATCGTGTCGATGGCTGACCCGGCCGCGGCGGCTTCCAGCGCCAGCGCGCCACCAGAGGACGCCCCGAACAGGTGTGCCGAGCCGCCCGCCTCCGCGATCAACGCATCCAGGTCTTCGATCTCCCTTTCCACGGCGTAGGGCTCGGTGAAGCCGCTCGCGCCGCGTCCCCGACGGGCATAGTTGTAAACCGTGAAGTGCTCGGCGAGAGCAGGTACCAAGGGAGCGTTCTCGGCTCCGTCGTCCTGTCCGCCGCCTACCAGGACGACAGCCGGGCCGCTTCCCTTCCGGTCGTAGGCGATGGTGGTGCCATCGTTTGATGTCACGCGAAAGGCCATCTCGTTCATCTCACATCTCCGTTCGAGAGGTTTGTCTCAGCGCCTGAGCAGCGTGCCGACGACGGCCTCGGTGCGCGACCACCGCGCCCTTGCGATCACGGCCGCCACGACGAGTAAGGCGAGCGGCAGCCAAGGGCTCTGCTCGAGCACGAACTGATCGGTGATGACAGCACCGGTCAGCAATGCCGCCAACCCGAGACTGGCCAGGCCCGCCAGAGCCGGGATCAGAAGTCCAACCCCTCCCGCGACCTCCAGCGCTCCGACCAGGTACCGGAGCCACTGGCCAGCCCCGATGTCGGCGAACATGTCCACCATGACCGGGTCGCCGGCGAGCTTCGAGATTCCGCCGCCGGCGATTATCGCCGCCAGGACGACTTGCAGAATCCAGACGCCGATGCTGCTCGCCCGCCCGGGCGTGTGCGCAACGGTTTCCGAGTTGTTCTTGGGGATGGTGCTCATTCGTCTCTCCTTGTCGTGTCCGGGCTTGGTACCGGTGATGGCGTTGGCCGAGTGGGCCGGGTTGTCCGAGTTGATTTCGACCAAGTGCTCGCGGTAGCGGGATCTATTTCTTGTTGCGGTAGAGGACCATGGTGATGGGACCGAAGACCGCGACGAGAAGTACGGACGAGACGAGCACCCAGCCGATTTCCCCGGCGGTCACCGAGCCGTGCATCAGGCCGCGTACCACGGTCGCCAGGTGGGTGATCGGGTTGACCTCGACGACCGCCTGAAGCCATCCGGGCATCGTCTTCGGGTCCACGAAGATGTTGCTCACGAACGTCAGTGGGAACATCACCATCATGCTGACCCCCACCACCGAGTTCGGCGTGCGCAGGATCAGGCTGAGCATCGTCCACAGCCACGACAGGCAGAACGAGAACACCAGCAGCAGCACCACCGAGAGCACCACGCCGACGGCGCCACCCTCCGGCCGGAACCCTAGGATCAGGCCGAGCGTGATCACGATCGCCGACCCGATCGAGTAGCGCATCACATCGCCGAGCAGGGCGCCGACCAGCGGCGACGGTCGCCACACCGGAAGTGACCTGAACCTGTCGAACACCCCCTTCTGGATGTCGGTGTTCAGCGTTATGCCGGTGTTCATGGTGATCATGACGTTCGCCTGCACCAGGATGCCGGGCAGCAGGAACTGTAGGTACGCCTGTGTCGACCCGGCGAGCGCGCCGCCGAACAGGTAGGTGAACATCAGCGTGAACATGATCGGGAACATGGTCACGTCGACGAGCTGCTCCGGGACGTGCTTGATCTTCAGCAAAGCGCGCCAGCCGAATGTCAACGAGGTGAGCACCGGGCCGGGGCGAGACGGCCGCTTGCCGGCCATCAGCACACTGCGCAGCGCGTCCTCGGTGACCGGCGCCGACGCCTGTTCTACGGTCGTGGCATTCATGCGGCATCCTCCTCGGGTGTCTCCTCGGCGGCGTGTCCGGTCAGGGTGAGGAACACCTCGTCTAGGCTCGGCTGACCGAGCGCGAACTCGGTGACGTCGATGCCGCTGCGGGACAGCTCGGCCAGGGCGCGGGCGACCCGATCGGGGTCGGAGATCCTTGCAGACAGCGCGGCCGGGTCGGCGGACGGTTCGGCCGGCACCTCGAGGACGCCGGCGAGGACCCGTTCGGCCTCGGCCCGCTGCTCGGGCGCACGTAGCCGTACGTGCAGCGAGCCGGCGCCGACCGATGCCTTAAGCTGGCCGCTCGAGCCCTCGGCGATCACCTTCCCGTGGTCGATCACCGCTATCCGGTCGGCCAGCTGGTCGGCCTCGTCGAGGTACTGCGTGGTCAGCAGCACGGTGGTGCCCTCGGCGACCATGCCCCTGACGATCTCCCAGACCTGGTTCCTGCTGCGCGGGTCGAGCCCGGTCGTGGGCTCGTCGAGGAAGATCAGTTCGGGGGTGACGACCAGGGTCGCCGCGATGTCGATGCGCCTGCGCATCCCGCCGGAGTACTTCTTCACCTGCCGGTCGGCCGCCTCGGCAAGACCGAACGCGTCGAGCAGGTCGGTCGCCCGCTGCCTGCCTCGGCGGCGTGAGTAGCCGAGCAGCCTGGCGAGCAGCAACAGGTTCTCCATCCCGGTGAGGTCCTCGTCGACCGACGCGAACTGCCCGGTGAGGCCCACCCTGCTTCGCACCGCCTGGGCGTCACGCACGACGTCGTAGCCGAGCACTTGCGCCTCTCCGGCGTCGGGGTGCAGGAGCGTGGCCAGCATGCGGATCGTGGTGGTCTTGCCCGCCCCGTTCGGACCGAGCACGCCGTAGACGCCCCCGGCGTTCACGGCCAGGTCCATACCGGCGACCGCGTGGGTCTTGCCGAAGCTCTTCTTCAACCCTCTCGTCTCGATCGCGAGCTTTCCCATGGGTTCGATTCCTTCTCTCGGTGTTGCGAACGGATTGGTTGAGCTAGTCAAGTTTGACTACTTGGCCAGAGTACGCGAGGAGGAAACGTCTAGTCAAGGTTGATTAGAAGCGCATCTTGAGGGGATCGTGGACCGTTCGCCACGAACCCGGATCATCGGCCATGGTGTAGGCGCCCTCAGACAGTCGTTTGCTCAGGCTCTTCGCCCACTCCAGTTCGGTGCGTGCGTGTCCCGCCCACAGTTCGGCCTGATCGCGGACGTGTTCGGGAATGTCGGGGTTCGGGTTCTCCCACCCCTTGGCCTGCTCTACGAGCTCCGCTTCCAGGCGCGCGACCCGCTCGTTAATGTGCGCGATGGCATCTGTCCTGGTCAGCATGGGCAACATGGCGATGGCCGCGTCGAGCATGGCCGGGTCGTGGGTGCGCCGCAGACCGTCGCGGACCAGTTCGACTATCTCGTCACGTCCCCGAGCTGTCGCGCGGTACAAAACGCGCTCCGGCCCGGAGTTGCCCGGCTCGGCGTGTTCGGTGAGGAGGCCATCAGTCGCCGCCTTCTTCAGCGCGTGATAAATCGAGCCGGGCTTGATCTTGGCCCAAATCTCCGCACCCCAGCTCTGCAGTTCGGACCGCACCTGGTAGCCATGCGCGCCGCCGGAGAGGTGCACGATACCGAGTACCAGGAGCTTCGTCGCCGACATACGCCCACCTCCGCTCAATCTGCTTGTCTCGATCGCGAGCTTTCCCATGGGTTCGATTCCTTCTCTCGGTGTTGCGAACGGATTGGTTGAGCTAGTCCAGTTTGACTACTTGGCCAGAGTACGCGAGGAGGAAACGTCTAGTCAAGGTTGATTAGGGGCGCATCTTGAGGTGATCGGGGACCGTTCGCCACGAACCCGGATCATCGGCCATGGCGTAGGCGCCCTCAGACAGCCGTTTGCTCAGGCTCTTCGCCCACTCCAGTTCGGTGCGTGCGTGTCCCGCCCACAGTTCGGCCTGATCGCGGACGTGCTCGGGGGCGTCCCGATTGGGGTGCTCCCGCCACTTGGCCTGCTCTACGAGCTCCGCTTGCGCGCCCGCCAGGGTGGTGTCAACTCCCACCAACACCAGGGTGCCCTCCTGGTCCGGGTGGTGTCAGCACTGACCTACAAGCGGTGCTGGTGGAGACCTCCAAAGCCACCGTGGTCCCAGATCGCCCCGGCCAGTGGCCTCGTGCAGGTGAGATCGATGATGGAGGTGAGAGGGAGGTCGGTGATCCTTCTGGTGATCAGGCCGCTGTGCACGATGATCCGGCTGTCGGTGATGACGTAGTGGCGGCAGCGGGTTTCGGCGGTGTTCCACACTGGCGAGAGCTTCGAGGGCGGTGCTGCGCCGGCGGATGGCGTCGAGCTTGCGCTGTTCCTCGGCCTTGAGTTTCGCCGGATCGGTCATGATCCATTTAGCGACGCGGCGGGGTTTCGGTGGTGTCGGCACGCGCGGCGCGCGCAGGTGACGGCGGATGCCGCCGTCGACGGGTCGCAACGGCTGCAGGTAGCGGCGCACGGTCTGGATGCTGCCGCGGAAGCCTTGCTCGCGGATCTCGGCGTACAGCACGGCTGTGTCGGCGCAGCCGTCGTTCCACCGTTGGTGCAGGTAAGACTTGTACGGGTCGAGGAGGCTTTCCCGGCGGGTGTTGGCCAGCAATTCATCGACGCTGGTGGCGTCGGCGAACCGGCGGACCGTCTGCGGATCCAGGCCGAGCCGCCGGCCGACCTCGGCGCGGGAGGCACCGCCCGCGAGTTCCCTGAACAGCGAAAGGGTGACGCTGAGGGTGTTCCAGCGGTGGATCGTCGAGGTCCTGCGGCGAGCGACATGAGGTGGCACGGGGCGGGATATGATGTCGGGTCATGTCCGTATCTGGCCTGGGATCGTCGCCGCCGCGATGGGTCGATGACCTTTTCCCGTTCCCCACTCCGCAAGCGTTCCGGACCCTGATCGACATCGCTTGGGAGCGCGAGTACGAGTTTTACCTGGAGAATGGCTCATACGACTTTATCGAACTATCGACCAGGTTCGACTTTATGTTCGATCTCGAACGGTTTCCCGCACCGCTCGATGGCTGGGATCCCGGCTATCCTGAGTTCACCGAGGAGTGCCGGCAACCGTCGGCACCGATGTTCGCCACGCCCGAGTTCGTGCCGTTCGGCTCGCTGGGCACCGGGAGCTGCGTCGGCTGGCTGGTGCCCGCGCCGGAACTGCAGCGGCCGGACCAGCCCGTCGCCCTCGCCAGCGGTCATTTCGGCGGCGTTACCTGGCTCGGCCCGGACACGCGTACCGGCCTGGAGGTCATGTTGTCGTGGACGCTGCGCCGATGGCGGGAAGACCCGAAACACTGGGCGGACACCATCGCAAGCGAGCGCCCGCTTGTTGACCGCCTCGCCGCCGAGCTTGGTGTGCATCCGGACCCCGACAAGGCGTACATCGGGTCATCCTGGAAAGGCACGACGGTTGTCATGGACGAGGAGTACGAGATCGTGTTCGACGTGCCCCAGGGGTGGCACCACGCGGAGGGCGCGGACGGTATCGGGGTGCTCGCCCCTTCCGACGCCTTCTCCGGCCGGGAGCCGATTGTCCCCTATCAGAGGGTCGAGTCCGGAGAGGACCTGGAACCGGCACTGGCCGACGCGGCGCGCGCCCTTGACGCCGGATACCCGGCCACTGCGTTGCTCGGAATCAGGGACACCTTCGAAGCCACGCCTTCCTGTTACTTCGCTGAGCTGAAACCGCTGTGGGCGCGGGCGTACCGGGATCTCGGCCGAAATCACCTGACCGAAACCCTCGACCGGATGGAATCCATGTACCAGCCCTTGTCCTGCTACTGCAGCAGCCCGCATCGCTGAACTTTCCTCTTGACCTCCCCAGTCAACCTCCCCCGCCTGACGGGAATTGGGTTCATCGAGGGTGGTGAGGGAAAGGTGCCCCCGACCTGCAAGGTTGTGATTGCCTAGATCATATCCACAGTAGAATTGGGTGCCCCTTCCGGTGAGTAAGAGTACGGGATGGGCTGCGCGGTTGCAGGTGGCCGTGGGCGGTAAGGGCCTGGTCGGGCATGCGGGTGCGGTTCTGCTGCGGCAGTGCGCGGACCGGACCGGTCTGACCAGGGCGTTGAACGCGGTGCTGCCGTGCGGCAGCGGGCCGGGGTGGTGGGATCGAGGCACGGTCCTGGTCTGTCTGGCGACCGCGGTCGTGCTCGGCGCGACGAGCATGTCCGACATTGGGCTCTTGGCGCATCAGGCCCTGGTGTTCGCTGATCCGCCGTCGGAATCGACGGTCCGCCGCGCCTTGGACGAGCTGGACGAGGCTGCTCTGCGCCGGATCGGCAAGGCGAGGGCGAGGGTCCGTGCCCAGGTCTGGGAAATGCTCGCCCGCCGGCCGCACGGGTTTCCGTGGCTTACCGTGGCCGGGAAGCTGCTGACCGGGTGGGTGGTCATCGATCTGGACGCCACCCTGATCACCGCCCACAGTGACAAGCAGGGCGCGGCGGCCACCTTCAAGAAGGGCTGGGGATTTCATCCGCTGGGGGCAGGGTGTGCCAACACCGCGGAAAGCCTGGCCATGCTGCTACGACCGGGTAGCGCCGGCTCGAACACGGTCACCGACCATATCCGGGTGCTGGGCGAGGCGATCGCTCAACTACCGGTGTCCTGTGCATGGGCGGCGGACAGCCGTGCGCTCATCGTCACCGGCTCCCGCGGCCTGTACCGATACGCATACGTGCGCTGAGACGCGGGCGCAGGGACAACGCCTTCTGCTCGGCAGAACAGGGATTTTGTGCCAACACGATCGTGGAGTCCACATCGCGCACGACCACAGCCGTCGCCGATGTCCCAGGCCCGCAGCCCGCACCAAACAGCGCCCAGACGCGGACGCCGGGCCCGCACGCGAAGCGTGGGGGCCTCCGTCGTTGCTACAGGGGCAGCGACTACAGCTGCGGTTTCAGCATCGCCAAGTACGGGCCGCAGCAGCGCAACGACGCCGAATGGCGGCCGGACTGCGGCGACGGTATGAAGCCGGACGGCACGTTCGTGACGGGGAACGACCCACGCGACACCAGCGTCGAGGCCGGCGCCGACTACGTGACCGACTGGCTGGAGCACCTGACCGGCAAGTACGGCACGGCCGACGGGGGCGGCGTGCGCTTCTACAACCTTGACAACGAGCCGGACATCTGGCACTCGACGCACCGCGACGTGCACCCGGCCGGCGCATCGTACGACGAGATTCGCGACCGCACGGTCGAGATCGCCGGCGCCGTCAAGGCCGCCGACCCCTCCGCACAGACCCTAGGCCCGGTCGGCTGGGGCTGGAACTCGCTGTTCATGTCCGGCCACGACCAGGAGACCTGCAACCGGCTCGGCGGCAGCTGCTGGAGCAACCCGCCGGACCGGGCGGCGCACGGCGGCGAGCCGTTCGGCGAGTGGTACCTTGCCCAGCTGCGGGCGTACGAGCAGGAGCACGGCGTGCGGCTACTCGACTACTTCGACAACCACTGGTACCCGCAGGGCTCCGGGGTCGCGTTCGGCAACGGGAGCGACCCCGCGACCAACGCGCTGCGGCTGCGCTCCACCCGCAACCTGTGGGACCCGGCGTACGTCGACGAGAGCTGGATCAACGACACCACCCGGCTCGTCCCGCGGATGAGGGAGATGGTGGCGGAGAACTACCCCGGCACGAAGACGGCCATCACCGAGTACAACTGGGGCGCGCTGGACCACATCAACGGCGCGCTCGCCCAGGCCGACGTGCTCGGCATCTTCGGCCGCGAAGGGCTGGACCTGGCCACCCTGTGGGCCGGCCCGGACGCCGACGACCCCGGCGCGTACGCGTTCCGCATGTTCCGCGACTACGACGGCCAGGGTGGTCAGTTCGGCAACACCAGCGTGAAGGCGGTCAGCGGCGATCAGGACAAGCTCTCCGTGTACGCCGCGCAGACGCCCGGCCAGCCGCTCACCGTCGTCGTCGTCAACAAGACCGGCGAGGACCTGAACAGCGCGATCCGGCTCGCCGCCGGCGACCTCAACAGCGCGGCCACCGCGTACCAGTACTCGGCCGCCGACCTCGACACCATCACAAGCACGACGTTCCAGACGATGCCCAGGCCGCCGTGCGTGGACTGCGGCGCGGTCGACCCGACGCTGGCGGGCCGGTTCCCGGCGAACTCCATCACCACGTTCGTGGCCGACGTGGTCCGCGACACCGAGCCGCCGACCACGCCGGGTCCGGCGGAGGTGCGCGACGTCAACTCGGCCGGGTTCACCATCGACTGGCCGATGTCGAGTGACAACGTCGGGGTCGACGAGTACGAGATCAGCCTGTGGAACGGCAAGGTGGAGGTCGGCACGTTCACGAGCGTGGCCTCGATCTACCGGTTCACCGGGCTGATGCGCGGCGAGCCGTACCACTTTTTCATCAGGGCCAAGGACCCAGCCGGCACTTACTCGGGGGAACGGTCCGGCGGGCCGGTGAAGCTGCCGTTCAGCGACGACGCGCCACCGACCGCGCCGGGCACGCCGGTGGCGTCGGCGCTGACCCCGACCAGCGTCACCCTTACCTGGCCGCCGGCCACCGACGACGTCGGGGTGGTCGGGTACGAGGTGGTGATGGTCCTCGGCGATGTGGTCAGCCGCGCGGGCAGCACGAACGGCGCGACCACGTTGACGGTCGCCGGCCTGACGCCGCGCTGGACGTACGGGTTCGCCGTGCGCGCCGTCGACACGGCCGGGCAGAGCGGCCCGCTCTCCCCGTTCGTCGACGTGACGCCGCCGCCGGCCGAGTCGGCGCCGTGCACGGCCGCGTACCGAGTGGTCTCGCAGTGGCCGGGCGGCTTCCACGCCGAGGTGACGGTGCGCAACACGGGCACGACCATGATGAACGCGTGGACCGCGTCCTGGACGTACACGGCCGGCCAGCGGGTCGAACGGGTGTGGAACGGGACGCTGACGACCGGCGCGGCGGGCGCGGTCAGCGTCCACAACGTGGTCTGGAACGGCGCGATCCCGCCCGGCCGGTCCACAGTGTTCGGGATGATCGGCACCTGGCAGGGCACCAACCCAGCGCCGGCGCCCACCTGTGCCAGCCCATGAAATGCCGCACCGCCGGCGGCTCGGCCACGATCCGGTCCCGCCGCGACGGAGGTGGGAAGCTCGCGACAAGGCTCGCGCTCCGGCGCGGGTCGCGACACCCCACCCATGTTCCCCAATGAGCGACGGCAAAGCCCGCGACGCGCGTCGCGGTGCCCTATTCATGGCGTTGCCACGGGGCCTAGATCTCGGATGGTCTGGGCCAGCGCCCGGATGAGGTCGTTCTCTGTATCGCTGTGCCATACCAGTGCCCAGCGCAGTGTCCAGGAATCGCGCAGCGGTAGATAGACGATGTCGGGACGGGCATGGTAGCGGGCGGCATGGGATGCGAGCAGCGACACCGACTCGCCGGTGCCGACGAGGGTGAAAATGTCGTCCAACGCTGTGTGAAAACTGGTGTCGCGCTCGATCCGACGACCGCGGGGCGTCTGGAAAGGGGCAAAGCCCTCCTCCCAGTAGTCGGGCATGCCCGGAACCTTGGGAATGGTGTAGTCGCCGAGGTCCTCGACCGAGACCGAGTCACGGTCTGCCAGCCGGTGGCCCGGTGGCACCAACATCACCATGCTCTCGGTGAAGATCTCTGGCCCTACCGTAAGGTCCGGCTCGTCGATAGGCAGCCAGGCGACCAGCACATCGATGTCGCCGTTGCGGAGCGGGGCGAACGCGTCGACGTATGGGTTGTGACGGATCTGTAGTGCCCAGTGGGGATGACGGGTGCGGAAGGCATCCCAGCATGGGCGTAGGTCGTGGGCGTTGCTGGGAAGCATGCCGACCCGCAGCACGCCGGTGATTCCCCGAGCGGCGAGGCGGGCGCGTTCCAGGGTGTCGCGCAGGCCCACGTACGCCGGTCGGAGCTCGTTGTCGAGTTGGCGACCGAGCGGTGTGAGGTGGATCTGACGGCGGTTGGAGCGGTCGAACAGGGTGCCGCCGAGGCGGCGTTCCTGCTGTTTGATCGACTGGCTGACGCGTGCTTGTGAGACGTGTAACCGCTGCGCGGCCCGGCCGAAGTGGAGCTCTTCAGCCAGGATCAGAAAGATCTCGATGTCACGTAACTCCATGCATGCCTCGATCGCAGTTGAGCCGGCCGATCACCGACAGCATACGAGAAGCGATCGTGATGCCGCGGTGTCGCACTAGCGGGACGGGTGTCACCCGCCCCCGGAGACCGTTAGGAACTCTAAGTGAGGAAGGTCATTGTTACGTCACGATCTGGCCCAGATCGCGTGCGGTGCGGGCCAGTGCTCGCACGAGGTCATTTTCCGAATCAGTGCGCCATACAAATGCGTACGGCAGCGCGCCCATGTCCCGCACGGGCAGGTAGACGACGTCTGGTCGGACCCAGTACCGGGTCATGTGGCTCGGGAACAGCGTCACGACCTCGCCGACGCTGGTTAGCGTGAGAATCTCGTCGAGGGTACGCACAACCGGGCCGCGTTCGATCATGCGGCCTTCCCGGCTATGGGTTGGCGCGTAGGTGTCGTACCAGTAGTCCGGTGTCGACGCGGCATGGACGTGTTGAAAGTCGCTGACCTGCTCCAGCGAGACCGACGTGCGCCGGGTGAGCTCGTGGTCGACGGTGACAGCCAGGACGCGGGGTTCGGCGAACAGGATCGGGCCGACGGTGAGGTCGGGTTCCTCGACCGGCAGCCAGGTGAGTAGCACATCGAGCTCACCGTTGCGGAGCGCGGCGAACGGCTCAACGAAGGGCGCGTGCTGGAATCGCAGCTTCCACTGTGGATGGCGGGTGCGGAAGGTGTCCCAGTAGGCGCGCAGATCATAGGCGTTGATGGGGTGCAGCCCGACGCGTAGGACGTTGGTGATGCCCTGGGCGGCGAGCTGCGCGCGTTCGAGGCTGTCGCGCAGGCCCGCGTAGACCGGTCGCAGGTCGTCGCGGAGTTGGCGACCGAGCGGCGTGAGACGGATCTGGCGGCGATTGGCGCGGTCGAACAGGGCACCGCCCAGGCGGCGTTCCTGCTGGCTGATCGCCTGGCTGACCCGTGCCTGCGAGACGTACAGCCGCTGCGCGGCCCGGCCGAAGTGGAGCTCTTCGGCCAGGATCAGGAAGATCTCGATCTCGCGTAGCTCCACGTATGCCTCGATCTGCGCTTCAGCCGGCCCATCAGTCGACAGCATACGAGATGCGGTCATGACGCCGCGGTGTCGCGCCCGGGCCCTGCCTTTTGATAACTCGCGCGTTATCACAAGGCCCGCGAAGTCGTCATTGATAGCGGGCCGTCGTCCCAGCAAGGTGTGAGCATGCCCTTGGACATGACGGCGATGTACGCCGTACACGGCGCGCTACGTCGGGAAGTTGAACTCGTCGCCCGCGTCACCGTCCGCGTCGGCAGCGACCCCAGGCACGTCCTGCGGACGGCGGCCGGCTGGCGCCAGTTCAAGGAAACCTTGCGGGCCCATCACCGTGCCGAGGATGGCCTGCTCTGGCCGGCGCTGCGCCAGCAATTGGCCGACCGGCCGGACGAGCTGGTGCTGCTGGAGGCGCTGGAGGCCGAACACGCCGCCATCGACCAGTTCATCGCGATGATCGATGAGCTGTTGGCCGACCCCGAAGCCGATCTGCTCCGGCTCGGCGACCTCACCGACTCCCTGGTCACCGGCCTGGGTGGGCATCTCACGCACGAGGAGGCAGCAGTGGTGCCACTCATCGAGCGGGTCCTCCCCGCAGCTCAGTGGGCGGCCTTCGAGCAGGCCCACCGGCGACACCTGTTGGCGTCGTGACAATGAGTGCCGCCTATCAAAGGCCATTCTGCGTCGCCGGCTTCAGGCCGTCGAAGACCAAGGTCAAGATCTCCTTGATGTACCCGTCCGGC
This sequence comes from Actinomycetes bacterium KLBMP 9797, assembly GCA_037414955.1. Lineage (GTDB taxonomy): Bacteria > Actinomycetota > Actinomycetes > Mycobacteriales > Micromonosporaceae > Phytohabitans. The sequence continues at coordinate 8,161 of JBBEWH010000133.1, read as the reverse complement.
AGCGGCCGGACGCGCAGGAGCCAGGCGTGGTACAGCGGCCCATAGGTGACTTCTACGGCCATGTGCCTGCGCTGTCGCCAGGGACGCCTTGGCGTCCGTGACGGCTTGTTCCAGCCACGGGGCGGTTACATAGATCGAAAACTATCAATAGGGAGTTTCATGATGGGAACTGGTAACAGCGGCTTCTCCGAGGCCGGGCTGCGCAGGCTGCGCGAGGTGCTGGCGGGGCATGTCGAGTCCAAGAAGATTCCCGGGCTTGTCGCCCTGGTCAGCCGGGGTGGTCAGACGCACGTCGAGGCGGCCGGGACGTTGCGCCATGACGGTGGCGCGCCGATGCGGCGGGACACGATCTTCCGGATGGCGTCCACGTCCAAGCCGGTCGCGATGGCGGCGGCGATGGTCCTGCTGGATGAGTGCCGGCTGCGGCTGGACGACTCGGTCGAGCAGTGGCTGCCGGAGTTGGCAAACCGGCAGGTCCTGACCCGCATCGACGCCCGACTGGACGACACCGTGCCAGCACGGCGGCCGATCACCGTGCGGGACCTGCTGACCTCCACGTTCGGGCTCGGCATGGACATGACGGCGCTGGGCACTCCGATCATCGGCGCCCTCTTCGAGCAGGCGATATATCCGCAGCGGATGACGGATTACCCAGAGCCGGACGAGTGGATGCGCCGCCTTGGCCAGCTTCCGCTGATGTACCAGCCCGGCGAGCGCTGGCAGTACCACATCAGCCACGACGTGCTCGGCGTGCTCGTGGCCAAAGTCACGGGTCAGTCGTTCGAGTCTTTCCTGCGCGAGCGCATCCTCGATCCGTTGGGAATGAACGACACCGGCTTCTACGTGCCCGCCGACAAGATCGACCGGCTGCCGGTCAGCTATGCGCCCGATCCGCAGACCGGAGAGTTCATCGTGTGGGACGAGGCCGCGGGCGGCCAGTACAGCCAGCCGCCGGCGTTCCAGTCCGGAGGTAGCGGGCTGGTCTCCACCGTCGACGACTATCACACCTACTTCCGGATGCTGCTCAACGGCGGAGTGCACAACGGTGAGCGGATCCTGTCCCGGGCCGCCGTGCGGCTGATGACCACCAACCGCCTCACGCCGGAGCAGCAGGCCGCCCGCGACACCATAGCCCGCAACGCCGTCCACCTGTCGCACGGCCAAGGGCAGCACGGTGGCTGGGGCTTCGGCATGGCGGTGCGCACCTACCGCGGCGACTACGCGCCCATCGGCCAGTTCGGCTGGGACGGCGGCACCGGCACCTCGGCGTACGCCGACCCGGAAAACCAGCTCACCGGAGTCCTCTTCACTCAGGTCGGGATGTCCGTGCCGAATCCGGCACGGGCCATTCACGACTTCTGGACCACGGTCTACCAGGCAATCGACGACTGACCACCCAGCAGTCGATACACCATCCCTGCGTTCACACAAAGGAGCACCCAACCATGTCCATCACCCTGACCGGCCAGGACAAGCTCACCCTGCGGACCGCCGCGTACGGCGCCGTCACCCTCCTGGCCGCCGCTGACGCCGCCGGCTCACCCCACAAAATCGCCACCAACGGCTCCATCGCCCTGGCCTCCGCGACCGGCCCCATCGGACACGTACTGGCCGAGAAGTCGAAGCTGAACACTTTCGACGGCAAGTCCGTAGCCGAAATCGCCGACCACGTGCTGCCCGCCCTCACCGCGGCCACCACCCTGCTCAACAAGCAGGACCCGGTAGAAGCCGACAACTTCCGCGGCATCGTCGCCATCGCGATCGAAGCCGCCACCCAGGCCCGCGAGGGCGAGCCCAGCCCCACCATGGTCGAGATGACCCGCAAGATCACCGCAGCTCTCGACGCCGCGTGAGGGGACATCGACCCGCGCGCCTACAGCAAGCGCCTGGGACTTCCTGGTCGGCGAGCTGACGGGCCCGCTGCTGCCGGCCAACCGTCCCGGCCCATCCCCATCGACCCGGAATCGCTCGGCGAGCTGTTCGCCTGAGCACGACACCAAGGACGAGGAATGAGAAACCGATCCCGACCAGCGACCACGAAGACCGGGGCACGCGTCCGCGGCAAGGTCTTGCGGCGGGTGGCGGTCACCGCGCTGGCAGCCGCGCTTCTGGCCGCGGCCGCCACGCCCGGGACCGCGAACGCGGGCAGCGGCGTGACCGTGCCGAGGGCCGCTGCCGAGCAGGATCGCCCAGAGCTGCGGCAGGCCATCCAGGACTTCGTCGATGCCGGCTTCGCCGGGATACAGCTGCGCGTGCACGACCAGCGGGGCCAGTGGGTCGGCAGTGCCGGGGTACGCGAGTTGGGCCAGAGCGCCAAGCCGCCGACGAACGGGCGGTTCTGGGCGGGCAGCGTCACCAAGACCTTCACCGCGACCCTCGTGCTCCAACTGGTCGCCGAGGGCAAGATCGCCCTGGACGCCCCGGTGGCCGGCTACCTGCCCACGCTCGGGCTGGACCGGCGGATCACCGTGCGGATGATCCTGCAGCACACCAGCGGGCTGTTCAACTACACCGGCGAGTACGACGCCGACGGGACGGTCATACCGGGGATCCCCGCCACCGGCGACGAGTGGCTGGACAACCGGTTCCACCGCTACCGGCCAGAAGAACTGATACGGCTGGCGCTGTCCAAGTCGGCACGGTTCGCGCCGGGCACGGACCAGAACTACACCAACACCAACTACACGCTGGCCCTGCTGCTGATCGAGAAAATCACCGGCCACTCGTACGCCGACGAAATGCAGCGGCGGATCCTGCGACCGCTGAACCTGAAGGGCACCCTGGTGCCGGGCAACCGGACACAGCTGCCCGGGCCGCACGCCCACGGCTATTACCGCTACCAGGACGCCGGCCAGCCGAAGGTGGTCGACATCTCCCGCCAGAACCTCTCCCTGCTGGCCGGCGCCGGCGACCTGATCTCGACCACCCAGGACCTCCACACGTTCATCTCCGCCCTGAATCGCGGCAACCTCCTGCCGGCCCCGCTGCTGGCACAGATGCGCACGCCGTACGGGATGTACAACTACGGATTCGGGCTGTTCGTGCAGGACCTTGGCCCGAACTGCGGCACCGTCTACCAACACAACGGCAGCCCCCCGCACGGATACGGGGCGCTGATGTACAGCTCACCCGACGGCAGCACCACCCTGACCGCCTCGGTGACCTGGGTGGACGAGGCCACAAGGGGCCCGGCACAGCACTTCCCGACGCTGGTGGACAACCTTGTCAAGCAGGTGTTCTGCGGCGCGCAGCCTCGTCAGGCGACCAACGACCGCGAACGAAGTGGCAAGTGACAGAAGCCGACGTGATCATTGTGGGCGCTGGCCCGACAGGTCTCATGCTGGCCGCTGAACTGCGTTTGGCCGGTGTGCGACCGCTGGTACTGGAGCGGCGCCCGCAGCGCCGGGACATCCCGAAAGCCGGTGGTCTCGGCGGCCAGATCCTCGAACTGCTGCGCTACCGAGGAGTGCTGGAGCGATTCGAAGCCGCCTGCCCCGGCCCCGTTCCGGAGCCCCGATTCCCGTTCGGCGGCGTGCATCTGGACTTCACCCAGCTGGCCGATCCCCCGATGCACGCCCTGCCACTGCCGCAACAGTTGCTCGAGCGGCTACTCGACGAACGCGCCGACGAACTCGGTGTCGACATCCGCCGCGGACACGAAGTCGTCGCAGTGGGCCAGGACGATGCCGCAGTGACCGTGGACGTGCGGGGCCCAGACGGGCCGTACCGGGTGATCGCCCGCTACCTCGTGGGTTGCGACGGCGCACGCAGCCGGGTCCGTGACTGGGCCGGCATCCCATTTCCCGGCACCACCTATCCGGAGGTCAACCGGCTGGCCCAAGTCACCCTGCCGGAAACGGTGAGCGTGCTCGGAAACGGCGATCTCGACGTCCCCGGCTTCGGCACGGTCCGCGCAGGTTTCACCCGGACCGATCATGGCCTTCTCGGAGTCGGCTCATCACCCGCCTCCAAGGTCGTCTCGCTCTACACCATCGAAGACGAGACCACCGAATACGACGACGACACACCGATGACCGTAACCGAGCTCCAGGACAGCATCCGCCGGATACTCGGTGCGGATCTGCCCGTGGGGGAACCGATCCGGCTGTCGCGGTTCACCTTCACGGCTCGGCACGCCCAGCGATACCGTGCCGGCCGCATCCTGCTGGCCGGTGACGCGGCGCATCTGTTCCCCGCCACCGGTGTCGCGCTCAACGCCGGCATGCTCGACGCGGTCAACCTGGCCTGGAAACTGGCCGCCGACATCCACGGCCAGGCGCCGGCCGGCCTGCTGGACACCTACCACGACGAACGCCACCTCGCCGGCAGCCGCACCATGCTGCACACCCGAGCTCAGGTAGCACTACGGCGCGGGCACGACCCGGCCGCCGAAGCACTCCGGAAGGTCTTCCAGGAACTGCTCGTCGACGAGCAGCCGCTGCGCCGTATGGGAGCGCTTGTCGCCGGCACCGACGTCCGCTACCCGATGCCCGGCTCCCAGCACCATGCGTTGGCCGGCACCTTCGCACCCAACCTCACCCTGCACACCGAGCACGGCACCACCAGCGTCGCGGAACTCCTGTACACCGCACGGCCCATCCTCCTCGACCTCGCCGACCGCCCAGACCTTCGCCGGACCGCCCGGGACTGGCAAGATCGCATCGACGTCCACGCCGCCAAAACCGACAAGCGACCAGCCGACATCCTGCTGATCCGCCCGGACGCCCACATCGCCTGGGCCGCAACCCTCGACGAACCCGCCGACACCGCCGCGCCCGCACTGCGACACGCACTCCGCGCCTGGTTCGGCACACCCTCCACCCGGTAGAGCGGAACGTGAGCCACGCCGAGCACGCTGAACTCAGCGTGGCTCGTGAATGATCGCCTTCGCGGAACGTGTCAAGTCAACTGAGACAGTTTCTTGATTTCTCTAGCTTTGTGCTGTCGGAAGGCTGGCCGCCTGCGTGCACCGTCGGCGTAGACGCCGCCGCGAGGACCGGGTGCGGATTTCGGTGGTCAACCGGCTGGGCGAGACCAGCACCGTGCACTGGCACGGCATGCGCCTGCCCGCCGTGATGGACGGCGGGCCGCACCAGCCGATCGCGCCGGACGCCACGTAGGAGCCGCACTGGCGTTCCTCGGTACGGTCGGCGGTCGGCCCGTCCGGCTCGAGCGCATCGCCGCGATCGGTCAGTGTGTCGTCCCTGCTGCGCGTTTGCGTGGTGGGGGCAGTTGCACGAGGCCGCGGAGGTGGCGGCGGGTGATGTCCATGATCGTGGCCAGTTGGGTGATCTGGTCGTCGGTGAGCAGGTCGATCAAACCCTCTCGCACCGTATTCACGTGTCCGGGCGCGGCCTGGTAGAGGGTTCGGCGTCCTTCGTCGGTGATGACGGCGAGGACGCCGCGCTCGTCGGCGGGGTTGGACTCGCGTCGGAGCAAGCCTGCCTTCTCCAGTTGGGTGGCCTGGTAGGTCAGGCCGTTGCGGGAGCAGATCATCCGCTCGGCCAGTTCGGACATGCACAGGTGTCCGGTCGCGCTCTCGTTGAGGTGGTGTAGGACCTCGTATTGAACCTTGGTGAGCCCGCCGTCCTTGCGTAGCTGCTGGTCCACGTGCCGGTCAAGGAGTTCGTAGGTCTCCAGGAAGCCGGACCAGGCACGCATCTCGATCTCGCTCAGCCAGCGGGTCTCGCTCATGACGCACATCATACCCCGCTTGCTTCCAATTGGAATCACCTGTACGTTCGCCCCTAGTAGTTCCAATTGGAACCACATGTCATCTTCGAGGAGAACCCAGATGAGAATCAGCGTCATCGGCGCCGGCAACGTCGGCTCTGTGCTGGCTCGGCGCCTCACCGAAACCGGCCATGACGTCGCTACCGCCAACACCGCCACCCCGGTGGCCAAGGTCGTCGCGCAGGTCAGTGCCGCCGAGCTCGTCGTGCTGGCCGTGCCCTTTGCCGCGGTGGCCGGTCTCGACGAGGCGGTCAAGGCGGCGCTGGCCGGCAAGATCGTGGTCGACGCGACGAACCCGCTGGCCGCGGACTTCATGTCATTGACCGTCGGCCACACCACCTCGGGTGGGGAGCAGGTCGCCGCCGCGCTGCCCGGCGCGACCGTGGTGAAGGCGTTCAACAGCGTGTTCGCCGGGCGGCTCGGCGAGCCCGACAGCGTCGGCGGCACGCTGTTCCTGCCGGTTGCCGGCGACGACGAGGCGGCCAGGAAAACCGTCGTCGAGCTGGGCGCGCAGCTCGGTTTCGACGCGGTGGACGTCGGCCCGTTGGCCAACGCCCGATACATGGAGCCGGTCATCGAACTGCTCATCCAGATCGCCTATGGCAAGGGCATGGGTGCCGACATCGGTCTCGTGCTGACCCGGAAGTAGGGACCGAGGTGAACGGCGAGACAGTCCCGATCGCTGGGTCGACCGACGGCCTCGGCCGTCACCTCGCCGTGCGGTTGGGCGCGGCGGGCGCGCGTGTCCTCGTGCATGGACGCGACGCCTTCCGCGCCGAGCTCGTGCGGTCACAGATCCTGGCCGCCGGCGGCCTCGTCCTGCTCGCCGACCTAGGTCAACCACCTGGCCGGATACCGGCTCGCCCGGTTGCTGCTGCCGCTGCTGCGGTCCTCGAGCACTGACAGGATCGTGAACGTGGCCTCGGCCGGCCAGCACCCCATCGACTTCGCCGACCCGATGCTCGAACACCACTACGACGGGGTGACGGCCTACCGGCGCAGCAAGCTCGCACAGATCATGTCCAGCTTCGACCTGGCCGACGAACTACGCGGCGAGGTCACCGTCAACTCCCTGCATCCGGCCTCGTTCATGGACACGACGATGGTGCACGAGGCCGGCACCACGCCGCGCAGCACCGTCACGCAAGGCAGCGACGCGACACTGCGGCTGATCACCGGCCCGGCATCACGGTTGAGTACGCGAGGACCGGGCCAACGACCAAGCCTACGACCCGCACCCGGATCGTCACGCGGGGCGCCATCGACGTGAAGAACCGGCTCTCGCTCACCAGCGACGTGCCGTTGACCCCGGGGCAGCAGTACACCCCGACCGTCGTCCTGGAGCCCCGGGACTACACCTTCCCGGCCGGCAGCCGGCTCGGGCTGATCGTCTCGGCCAACAACTGGGACTACATCGAGCCGGACTACAGCGCCGCCGAGCTCGCGGTGCAGTTCGGCGTCAGCTCTCTCACCCTGCCCGGCACCTTCCCGGCGCCGTCGGCATGTGTCAACCCGGCCTACCTCGCATCGACCATCTACAACACTGGCGACCAAGTCTCCCACAAGGGCCGGAACTGGCGGGCCAAGTGGTACACCCAGGGCCAGGAGCCGGGGCTGTCAAGTTAACGGTGGAAAGGTCTTTCGTGTCGTAGGTTGATGTTGTCGAGGGTCTTCTATGGACGGTGTGTGGACAGGCGCCCGTCGAAGGTGATCTCGAAAGCGTTCAACGCCTTCTTCCACCGGTTGGACCAGCGTTGCCGGCCGCGGCCGGTGGGGTCCAGGCTGATGACGGTCAGGTAGAGCACCTTGAGCGCGGCCTGTTCGTTGGGGAAGTGTCCGCGGGCGTTGACGGCGCGGCGGAACCGGGAGTTCAGGCTCTCGATGGCGTTGGTAGTGCAGATGATGGAGCGGATCTCGGTGTCGAAGGCCAGGAACGGCACCAGTTCGGCCCAGGCGTTGGTCCACAGCCGGACGATGGCCGGGTATCTGTTCTCCCAGGTGGTGGCGAACTCGGCGAACCTGTCGAGGGCTGCCTGTTCGGTCGCGGCGGTGTAGACGGGTTTGAGGTCGCGGGCGATGGCGGCCCAGTCTTTGCGGGAGGCGTAGCGGAAGCTGTTACGCAGCAGGTGCACGATGCAGGTCTGCACGACGGTCTTGGGCCACACGGTGGCTACTGCGTCGGGTAGCCCTTTGAGGCCGTCGCAGACGACGATGCACACGTCCTGGGTGCCCCGGTTCTTGATGTCGGTCAGTACACGGAGCCAGAACTTGGCGCCCTCCCCGTCGCCGTGTTCACCGGCCCACAGGCCGAGGATGTCGCGGTGACCGTCGACGGTGACCGCGAGGGCGACGTAGATGGGCCGGTTGGCCACCTGCCCGTCGCGGATCTTCACGTAGATGGCGTCGATGAACAGCACCGGGTAGACCC